>NZ_JAUHID010000002.1:0-639125 GCF_032377735.1 Bradyrhizobium sp. SZCCHNRI3043 | reverse complement strand
ACCCGGCCTTCCCCGCGCGATGGTTTTAACGGGCTATAGCGCGCTCTTCCTGGTGCACCGGGCTTTCTGGCCACCATATCGCGACAATGCGCTTCTCGCGCATTGCGCTGGATACTAGCATCGGAGTATCGGAACCACGCGCCTTCACCGTCCGCAGGCTAACGTTCGTCCGTGCCAACAGCACTGCGCCGCCCGCGTCCACCGCATCCCGCTGCCAACGTCCGTGACGACCGCGAACCGTCCCCTACCGTGCAACGGGATGCGCGAACCATAATGCTGATTTGGGCAAGCCGCAAAGCGATTTATGTTTTTCAGAACGACTTGACAGGGGTTGGCCCGACCGAGCTGATTTGGCCGACGGGTCGGAAGCGCGCTTCCCTGCACTCCGGCAAACCGGAAGGAACCAGGTCGATTGCCGATAAAGTTCAAGCCCTGCCCCAGTCAGCCATTCACTTCCGGGACAATGTTCATTTCCGGGACAATGATCCGACGCCGCACCACGCAGGTCGCAGTGCGAGCCGCTCTGGTGGTCGCCACGTAGCGCTCAACCGGCTTACGACGCCATCGTCTGGATGAGCGCCGTGTCGGCGAACTCTATTAGTTCGACGATCTTCCCATCCTGAATTCTGAAGAGGTCGAGTATCTCGGTTTCCCGCGTCATATTCGTCGGACAGCTTCGCACGGTGAGGCGGGAACGCACGGCCACGCGATCGTTGTCCACCAGTTCGGTCAGGATATTTCGCTGCGCGAACTCGAACGTATCGATGAGCTTGGCCAAGCCCTCCTTGACTTGGGGGTGACCACACATGCACCCCAACATTTTGGTGGCGTTCCGGTCGCCAGCCAGTGTGAACACCACGTCCGGATGACACTCTGCCATCAGGTCGTCCAACGCCCCCGTGTCGCGCGCCTTGTATGCGCGCCTGACCTGCTCGAGGAGTACTTCGCGATTTTCCATCGGCACCTCCCAAAGTTCAGCACGAAGACCTTAGCTGGTCATTGATCTACTTGCAATTGAGTCAATCGAAAACTTCGCCTTCAACTGTGCTCGCTTACCTCGGAGAGATGGAGCGAGCATGGGCCAGCTAGCCGAAGGCGTAGCCCGCCGCGCTTCCTCTGATTGAAACCGCTGCCGTTCTTGACTTCCGCCATCGATCCAGCCAGCTCTATCTGCTCAGGTGCCGGCTCGACCATGGTCACGCAGTTCGGCTCCTCATTCGCGAAGCCTCTGCATAGTTCGTTGTTTTTCACCAAATCCATTCGGAGCAAGAATATGAAATCTGTCGTTGCGACGTTGTTTGCCACGGCCCTGATGCTGTCGTCCGCGCCGGCGTCGGCCGTCGTTCTCGATCTCTCCACCATGAGCTGCAAGCAGTTCGTCGAGAGCGGCGACGACGGTATCAAGATGGTGCTGATCTGGCTCGACGGCTGGTACAAGGGCGACCAGGACGAGGCGATCTTCGACACCGAGGTATTCGTCGAGAACGCCAAGAAGTTCGGCAAGTACTGCGCCGAGCATCCGACGGTCAGCATCGTCACCGCGGCGGAGAAGATCCTCGGCAAATAGGCAAATAGGATGGCTGCGGATCGTCAGCGCGCAGGCGAATGAACACGCTTTCCGCCCGCACGCCACCGCAGGTGACTTTGCGGCTGCTCGGCCCCTCTCTTCGTCTAGACCCCGAGCCACTCCAGCCCGCCCGGCAGTTCGTCCGCGGCAAAATCGATCTGCAGCACCCGGCGATGGCCGGGCTGGGTTGAGGGCTCCGAAGCGTGCAGGATCGGCGTCGCGTAGAGCCAGATGTCACCGACGTCGGCGCAGCACGTCGCCGTGCCACAACGCGCGACCGTCGCGGCCACATCGCCTTCCGGAATGCGACCGAGGCGGTGCGAGCCTGGAGCGATCAGCAGCGGCGCGTTGCCGTCCGGCACGACGTCGAGATGGACGCGCAGGGTGACCATGCGCGCGAGCACCTCATAGGGCGGCGCGACGTGTTGCAGGCCCCCCTTGATGGTCCAGGGCCCGAACCCGGTGACCTCGATGCGCTCGCGGACGACGATGGTGCGGTCCTGATGCCAGGGCACGGCCCAGTTCGACGCGGCCGTCTTGTCGAAATAGACCGCCCGCACCGGGCGAGTGGCGTCACCGAGAACCGCGGCAGCGGCGGCGCCGACCGGTCCGGCATTGGCGAGGAACGGCCTGAGCGCCGCGACGCCGTGCAGCCGGCTGCCCGCCTGCTCCGGTGCGTGGCCGGACAGCACCTCGAAGAGAGCGCGCAGGGCGGACGCATCGAGCGCGGCCGCGATGTGCAGCGCACCCGTTTCCGCGACGAGTGAGGCTTGCTGGGGAGAGAGTGCGACGGTCATGCGTGAGGGAGACTAGAGCGCGGCGCCGGCGCTTGGCAATCACTCTCCCCGCTCTTCGCCATCAGTCCGAACTTGCGCCGGGAGAGCAAGAGAGGCGCGAAGGTGATCCGCAACGTCTCGGTGTGCCACCCTGCGACAGAAGACTATACCGCGGACGGCGCGGCTGGCCGCAAGTTTCGATGCCCCCGCATGAAGACCGCAGCATCCGGACACACTCAGACGCAACTCATTGCGCCAGCTTGGCGCGGAGGCTGCGTTGAAGAAGCGTGCCGCGCCCCGTGCGGCACCCGCCCTTTCTTCATGCGAGAGTCCCATGTCGATCAGCTCCGTCACGACGCCCCTCGCGGCGCCTTCGTCGCAAACCACCTCGGCCACATCATCCACCTCGGCGACGTCTGCGACGTCATCCTCGTCGGCCACGAGCTCGGCTGACAGCACGTCGGAAAGCTCCTCCGGCAGCGGCGGCTCGTCGTCGGGCAAGACCGTCGTCAGCGACGTCTCGATCACGCTCGACGGCGTCACCACCACGACGATCACCTATTCCGACGGTTCGACCGAGGTGACCAAGACTGCCGCCAGCTCGGACGGCAGCAGCAAGGGCGCGCAGACCTACAACGCGCAAGGCGCGACCAACGGCGCCGCGAGCAACGGCGTCTCGGGCAGCGCGGGCACGGCGAGCTCGACCGTGACGACCTGAGGCCTCGCAGGACGCGCGACACGCCTTCGCTCAGGGCTGATGATGCCGTCTCGACCAGAGGCGTAGGTTCCGAAGCCGGAACCGTTCGATCTCTCAACACTGTCAGGGCGGCACGGGGACAGGCCATTCCGCCCGGCGACGGTTGCAAGCGATGCTCAACCGTCACGTCCGGTGACACCGCGAAGCCACACTGCGCTGATGATGTCACGCGCGTGTCATTGTTAATTTGCGCCCTCGCTCCGAGTCACGCCTGTTAGCAGGCAGCTGCGACAATGGGGAGGATGTCGATGTTGCGGGGTGCGATCGGTGCGGGGATTCTGATCCTGGCGATGGGGTCCGAGGTACAGGCGGCCAACGAGGCCGGTCCTGAGACCCGGATGTCCTGCTCGGAGGTGCGCTACTACGTGGAGAAATACACGGCCGAGGTGGCCGAGATGTATGCGCGCAGCCGCGGCGCCACCGATGCGCAGATCAGCCGGGCGCGGCGCTGCCTGTCGACGAACCATTTCCGCAGGGCGGAGCGGGTGCACAGCTATACGGAGTAAGCGGGCGAAAGATTCGCAAGGGATGGCTCTCGTCCGGCCATGATCGCCTGTGGTTATGGAATCCGGGCTCCCGCGCGCCGCGTCGAACGGCTGCGCCGTTCGCGCGTGAATGCCAGGGAATGACGGCCGGGGAGAGAGCGGCGCTCGCAAGATGCAGAGCATATCGGCCGAAGGCGTGACGCTCGACCCCTCCTTCAGGGCACACGCGGCGCCCTGAAAAAGGTCGTCATACCCCGCGCAGGCGGGGTATCCAGTACGCCGCGGCGTCTCGACTGAAGTCGACCGTTTCGGAGTACTCGATCGCCCGCCTGCGCGGGCGATGACAGTTGTTGTGACGCAATGTCTGCACTGCGCTCCACGGTGGCGTCTGCGCGCCACGGCGGCCTGCATGGCGCAAGCGCCGCGCAGGTCCCGCTCCCCACCTCACGCCTGCTCGATCGCGGCCGGCATCTTGGCGACCGACATCAAGCAGCGCGCGACCTGGTTGAGGAGCTGATCGGCAGTCTCCTCCTCGGCCAGCGACTTCGACAGCAGCGCGACGACGGCGCTGTGGCGGAGCTGGGAGGCGAGATTGCGCGCGGTCGTGTAGCCCGACATCTCGTAGTGCTCGACGCGCTGCGCGGCGCCGATCAGCGCAAGGTCGGCGGCGGCGTCCTCCTTGTCCTCGGCCTGGGTCATGATCTCCTGGCCCTCCTCGATGAGGCCCATCATGCCCTTGCAGGGCTTTGCCCGCGGCGTCTTGCCGAGCAGCTCGAAGCATTCGTTGATGCGCTCGATCTGCGCTTCGGTCTCGACCAGATGCTGCTCGAACAATTCGCGCAGCTGATCGAAGCGCGCGGCCTCGGCCATCTTCGGCAGCGCCTTGGTGAGCTGCTTCTCGGCATGGAGAATGTCGCGCAGCTCGTCCATCAGCAGATCGCTCAGGCCGGATTCGTCGGCCGGCGGCGAGCTTTCGGTGACGATCGACGACGCCGCGCCGGGCTCACCGGCTTGGATCGCCGGCGACTCCGTGAAGACCCAGTCGCCGCCCTCGTTCCAGGGGCCGCGGGTATCGATCTCGCCATGATCGCCGGCCCCCGTGGAATCGTTGAAGAACTGGTCGACCAGGCCCGGCGTCGGCGCGAGGCGGCCGATGCTGAAGGCCGGCTTGCCCATGCTCTCGAGCGCCAGCGCGAACGCCTTCATGTGGGTGATCTCGCGCGTCATCAGGAACTGCAGCGCGTCCTTGGTGCCGGCATCGTCGGTGAAGTTGATCAGCCGCTCGTAGACGATCTTGGCGCGCGCCTCGGCGGCGATGTTGCTGCGCAGGTCGACGTCGAGCTCGCCGGTGATCTTCAGATAATCGGCGGTCCAGGCATTGCCTTGCGAGTTGAACAGGTTCACACCGCCACCGCCGGCAATCGCGATCAAGGGATCGGCCTCGGCGGCCTCGCGATCGAACTTCGACGGCTTCAGATGCAGACGCGCCAGGGTGCCGACGACCTCGAGATGGCTGAGCTCCTCGGTGCCGATGTCCATCAACAGGTCCTTGCGGTCGGGATCCTCGCAGTTGAGGCCCTGGATCGAGTACTGCATGGCGGCGGCGAGCTCGCCATTGGCGCCGCCGAACTGCTCAAGCAGCATGTTGCCGAAGCGCGGATCGGGCTCGTCGACACGAACCGTGAACATCAGCTTCTTGACGTGGTGATACATCGGGGGCCTCGGAGCGTTGGAGGGGACGCAGTCATGTCCGAACGGCCCGACCACATGGTTGTTCCTTACCTCTCGCCCCGGAACCCGAGCGCCGGCTGCCTGCGCCGGTCGCTTCTTATGCACACTGTCGCACTATAGGCGGGCGCAGACGACACCCCGGCAACGGACCTGTGGGACCGGCGCGCGCAAGCATCTGCGCCGGCTACCGCCATACATCCTGTTGGCAGCTCGACGACTGCCTCTTGCTAAGCTTTTCCCTGCTCGCCTAAGCTGTTCCGCTGGAGAGTGACATGTTGATGCGAACACCGGCCAGGGAGAAGCCAGGTCTCGGCGCGCGAGTCCGCCGGGTCATCGCGCGACTCCGCGACCACGCATCGTCATTCACGTCATCATCGCCCGCGAATGGGGCGACACTGCGGAAGCCGTCCTACGTTGTCGACGATGAGCCTGACGACAGCAATATGGACGTCGCGTTGGCGGCGCTGATCGATCAGATCGAACGTCCGGCGCGCACGCCGCCACCACGGTTTCCGAGTCTCGCGCGCGTCACGTCATCGCGCCAGGCGCCGCACATCCCGGTGTACGAGCGGCCACCCTATTTCGACGTCGCGCCGCGCCCCGTCGAGGTCGAGCCGCGGCGGATGGCCTATGATGAGGCCGTCGAGCGCATCGTGCCCGAGGACGAACTGTCGGAACTGCGCAAGGATCTGATGAGCGCGATCTCGGCGCGGCTCGGATCGCCGGAGGACCATCTGGCGACGATCAGGACCCTGCTGAGGTCGGTGAAGTAATGTGGGGCCGCAGCAATATCGGCAAGACGGTCGAGGAGCTGACCGATCATCTGCGGCTGGTCGATCATGTCCGCGCGCTGCAGGACGGCCAGAAGGAGATCGCCGAGGCGATCAGGGCGGTCAACAACCGCCTGACCTCGATCGAGGCCGAGTTCAGGGTGCTCAAGGCGGAGACCCAGCGCGACGCGTTGCGCGAGGTGCAGCATGCCGTGCAGGGCGTTCAGGGCTCCGTGCATGACGAGCTGACCCGCATGGCGACGCGGCTGATCGTGCTCGAGCAGGCACTGCGGCGCGAGGCTGTCCGACAGCAGGCATCGCCGGCCGCCGGCCCGCGCCCGCCGGCTGCCCCGCCCCGCCCGGACGGATCACGCTGAGGCGCGACAACTGGACCGCGGCAGACTCAGCGCAACTTTGCCGAGCGGCTTGCAATCTCGATGATGACGCTGCCGCTCTTGGCGTAACCGTCCGGCACAAAGGCTTCACCCGGTGCGAGTTCGCGCATGTCCTCCGCGTCCTTCGGCTTCGGAAAGCCCTTGGCGCAGGCCGTGCTGATCGTCTCGCGATCGGCGTAGCTGGCGGCGGCGACCACGCTGCCGGGGGTTGGCCCGGCCGCGAGCTTCGACAGGCCGAAATATTTGAGCCGCTCCGAACAGCTAACGATGTTGGTCAGGTAGGCTCCCGTCGTGTCCTCGGCCTGCAGCAGAAAATCGTAGGACATTTCGATGGACCCGCCGCTGGCACTGGCGAAGCCGACGCGCGCCACGCCGGTCTCGACCGCCCCCTGCCCCATATGCCCGGTCAGGCAGACGAGCACGTCCTGCGCTTCGTCCCTGGTGGTGGAGATGACGCATTCATTCACCTGCATGCCCGGCTGGAAGCCGCGAAATTTGTAGGCGCCGCCGACCTGCTCGAACACGACCACGCCGCCGAAATCGGTCGCGTGCGGCTCGCAGCCGCTGCCATAGCTCACGACCAGCAGCGGATTGCTGGAGGCCAGGAAACGTCCCTGCTGCCGCTCCGGCTTCAGGGTGACGTCACAGCGGCGCCCCTGGGAGTCGGGATAGGATCTGGCGCGCTTGCAGGTGGTGCCCGCGATCGCGCCGGGCGCGCAGAACAGCGACAGCAGCGCGCGGTTGGTGGCGGCAGCCTCAGCGATCCCCGGGAAGGCGTGACAGAGCAGCAGCGACAGCAGCACTGAAAAGACCTTGGTCATCGAATTGCCTTGCAAAAGATCGCAGTTCTGCGCGGGACGATAGCGGACACCGATGCTGTTGCAAACCACTCGTAAACCACGGCGAGTATCATGGCGAGCGCTCGCCTGCGATCACGCCCGCATTCCCTCCGCGACCAATGACCGCTTCAGCCCTTGGCGCGACCAGCGGATGATGTAGGCTGCGGCGAGATGCAGGACTGGACAAATTGATCGGCGGCAACGCAGCGGCCGGCGCACACGCATGAGGGGCCCATGACCGACCATCTGATCGTGACCGACGAGGGCGAGACGCGGACGATCAAGCTCAGGCGCCCGGAGAAGAAGAACGCGATCACCCAGGCCATGTATCTCGGCATGAGCGATGCGATCGACACCGCGCAGAACAATCCGCTGGTGCGATGCATCATCATCACCGGCGGCTCTGGCGTGTTCACGGCCGGCAACGACCTCGAGGACTTCCTGCATGCGGGGTCGGCCGGCAACGACGCCGCGCGCACCTCGGCGGCGACCAAGTTCCTGTATTCGCTGGCGCATAACGTCAAGCCGATCATCGCCGCGGTCGACGGCGTCGCGATCGGCATCGGCACGACGATGCTGTTCCATTGCGATTACGTGCTGGCCTCCACCACGGCGACGTTCTCGACGCCCTTCATCCATCTCGGCCTGGTGCCGGAGGGCGCCTCGAGCCTGTTGATGCCGCAGACCATGGGCTATCAGCGGGCGTTTGCGATGCTGGTGATGGGGCGCACCATGACCGCGGCGGATGCGCAGATCGCCGGCTTCGTCAACACGGTGGTGGCGCCGGGCCACACCGAGGTCGAGGCGCACAAGGTGGCGCGCGACATCTGCCGGCTGCCGGCCGA
The DNA here is from genome assembly GCF_032377735.1 of Bradyrhizobium sp. SZCCHNRI3043. NCBI lineage: Bacteria > Pseudomonadati > Pseudomonadota > Alphaproteobacteria > Hyphomicrobiales > Nitrobacteraceae > Bradyrhizobium > Bradyrhizobium sp. SZCCHNRI3043. The sequence goes on along the minus strand of NZ_JAUHID010000002.1, from coordinate 630,960 downwards.
GGCGGTGGCGATCGGGCGCAAGCTGATCCGCACCGCGCCGGACGAATTGACCCGGCGCATCGACCAGGAGGCCTATCTGTTCGCCGAGCGCATGACCTCCGAGGAGGCGGTCAGCGCGTTCAAGGCGTTCCTATCGCGCAAGAAGAAGAAATGAGCGAGGCCGCGGCGGGCGCGCATGGCGCAGTTTGATGTCATCGTGATCGGCTGCGGCGCGGTCGGCAGCGCCGCCGTGCTGCATCTCGCCAAGGCCGGGAGGCGCGTGCTGGGCATCGACCGCTTCCAGCCGCCGCACCGCTTCGGCTCGACCCATGGCGAGACCCGCATCACCCGCGCGGCAATCGGCGAAGGCGTCGACTACACGCCGCTGGCGCAGCGCTCGCACGCGATCTGGCGCGCGCTGGAGCGAGAAACCAGCACGCGGCTGTTCGAACAATGCGGCTGCCTGTTCATTCCGAGCCAGCACGGCGGCGAGGTCCACGGCGTCAGCAGCGCGCAGTTCTTCAGCAACATCGAAACCGCGGCGCGGCTGCACGGCGTCGACGGCGAGACGCTTTCCGCGGAGCGGTTGCGCGCGGATTATCCGGCCTTTGCCACCGCGCCCGGCGATCGCGCCTTTCTCGATCGAGAAGGCGGCTATCTCCTGGTCGAGGACTGCGTGCGCACCGAGCTCGCGGTCGCCGCGCGCCATGGCGCCGAGTTGCTGACCGGCCGGCGCGTCACCTCGTTCCGCCGCGCTGCGGGCGGGCTCACCGTGACCATGGACGACGGCACGACGGCGTCGGCCGACAAATTGATCGTCACCACCGGACCATGGATCACCGAGATGATCGCGCCGCTGCGCCGCCGCGTCCACGTCACCCGGCAAGTGCTGTACTGGTTCGAGCTCCTGTCCAATCCGCAGCATTTTGGACCGGGCACGCCGGTGTTCATCTGGGACGTCACCGGCCGCGATCGCGCGGCCTCCGACATCTATGGCTTTCCCTGGCTGGGCTCGCAGGACAATGGCGTGAAGATCGCAAATGAAGTGATGACCGGCGAGACCGATCCCGACGACGCGGCGCGCGAGGTGACCGCGGACGAAATCGCCGCGACCTATGAGACCTATGTCCGCCCCTTCGTGCCGGATCTCGGCCCGCGCTGCCTGCGCAGCGAGGTCTGCCTCTATACCAACGCGCCGGGCGGCCGCTTCGTCATCGACCACGATCCGGGTGACGCCGACGTGATCTACGCCTCGGCCTGCTCGGGCCACGGCTTCAAGCATTCGCCGGCCGTCGGCGAAGCGCTCGCGGCGATGGCCCGGGGCGAGACGCCGTGCGTCGACCTCTCCGGCTTCACACTGGACCGGCTCGCCGCCGCCGATCCAGCATAGCGGACGCCGCAACTACTTTGCGGACTGCAGCGCAGCCGTCTGCTTGGCGAGGCCTTCGTTGAACTGCGTCTCGAGCTTGTCGAGATAGGCGTTGAATTCACCCGGCTTGACGAACGGGTTGGGCGCGCCGTCGGCAATCTTCGCTCGCTTTCCGGCCATGTCGTACATCTCCGGATGCGGCGCCAGCAGGATGTCGGGATGCGCCGTCTTGGCCCAGGCGAAGGTCTTCTTGTAATCGTCGACGATGCCCGGATAGGTGGGACGGCCGACCAGCCGGTTCAGCGCCACGGTGGCGCTGCAGAAGAAGATCAGGCTGCGGGTGGCGTCGCCATCCTTCACGTCGGTCGTCCAGCTGGTGCAGCCCGGCGAATGGCCCGGCGTCTCGTGCGCCGTCAAGGTGACGCCGCCGAGCGTCACGGTGTCACCCTCGCGTACGGCGCGGTCGACCTTGACCGGCGGGAAGCCGAGATAGCGCTCCTCCTCGCGGCCCGGATAGAAGCCGCCTTCCAGCAGCGGCACGTCCTTGGCGCCCGCCACCATCTGCGCCCCGGTCTCCTGCTTGATTTGCGCCAGCCCGCCGGTGTGGTCGATATGGGCGTGGGTGTTGAGGATGTATTTGATGTCGGCGACCTTGAAGCCGAGCTTGCCGATGCTGGCCTCGATCTGTGCGGTCGATTCCGGCATCACGGTATCGATCAGGATGTGGCCCTGCGGTGTGGTGATCAGGTAGGAGGCGAGCCCGTTGGTGCCGACGTAATAGACGTTGTCGATCACCTTGAACGGCTCGGTCGGCTTATTCCACGCCGCGACCATCTGCTTCATCAGGTCCGGCAGCGATTGCGCTGCAGCGGAGCCGGCCACGAGCGACAGTGTGGCGGCGAGCAGCATCATTCTTTTCATTCCGGCCTCCCGATGTATTGTTGTTGTGAAATCATTTTATGTCATTGCGACCGCGGCGGGGCAATCGCGCTTCGTCCCGCGGCCCCTGCATCACACGTGACCCTGCCATGAGCCGTCTCTCCCGCTTCGCCCTCGCCTGCCTGCTGACCGGTGCCGCCGTTGCCAGCATCGCCGGCCCGCCGGCATCGGCCGAGGACGAGCCGGTGGCGTTGCGCATCCTCGCCATCAACGACTTCCACGGCAATCTGAAGCCGCCCTCCTCCGGCATCCGCGTCGCCGATCCCGCCGATCCAACCAAGACCACCGTCGTTCCTGCCGGCGGCGCCGAGCACATGGCGAGCCTCGTCAAGCTGCTCGCCGACGGCCAGCCCAACACGATCTTCGTCGCCGCCGGCGACCTGATCGGCGCGAGCCCGTTCCTGTCGGCGATGTTCCACGACGAGCCGACCATCGAATCGATGTCTCAGATGGGACTCGCGCTGTCGGCGGTCGGCAACCACGAGTTCGACGAGGGCAAGGCCGAGCTGTTGCGGATGCAGAACGGCGGCTGCCATCCGACCGATGGCTGCGGCGGGCCGCAGCCGTTCACCGGCGCCAAATTCCATTATCTCGCGGCGTCGACGTTCCTCGCCGGCACCGACAAGACGGTGTTTCCGCCCTATGAGATCCGCACCTTCGAGGACATCCCGGTCGCCTTCATCGGGCTGACGTTGAAAGGGACCGCCGGCATCATCTCGCCGGCGAGCGCGGCCGGCCTCGACTTCCGCAACGAGGCCGAGAGCGTCAACGCGCTGATCCCGGAATTGAAGGCCAAGGGCGTGCAGGCGATCGTCGTGCTGATCCACGAGGGCGGCTGGCCCTCGGGCGGCATGAACGAATGCCCCGGACTGTCCGGACCGATCGTCGACATCGTCAAGGAGCTCGACAGCGCCGTCGACATCGTCATCTCCGGCCATACCCATCAGGCCTATGTCTGCACCATCGACAAGCGGCTCGTCACCTCGGGCGACAAGTTCGGCACGCTGGTGACGGCGATCGACGTCAAGCTCGACCGCACCACGCGCGACGTGATCAGCGCCACCGCGACGAACATCGTCGTCGACACCACCCTGCCGAAGGATCCGGCGCAGACCGCGCTGATCGACGCCTATGAGAAGCTCTCCGCCCCTTACGCCAACCGCCCCGCCGGCGTGCTCGCCGCGACACTGTCGCGGCTGCCGAACGCCTCCGGCGAGAGCGTGCTCGGCGACGTCATCGCCGATGCCCAGCTCGCAGCGACAGCCGCGGCGGACAAGGGAAGCGCGGTCATCGCGATGACCAATCCCGGCGGCATCCGGACCGATCTCGTTCGCCGCGACGGCGGCGCGGTGACCTATGCCGACGTGTTCGCGAGCCAGCCGTTTCGCAACCAGCTGACGACGGTCACCCTGACCGGCGCCGAGATCAAGGCCGCGCTGGAGCAGCAATGGCTCGACCCGGCGCGGCCGCGCATCCTGCAGGTCTCCAGCGGTTTCTCCTATGCCTTCGATGCGAAACAGTCCGCGGGCGCTCGGATCGACGCCGCCAGCATGATGCTCGACGGCAAGGCCATCGACCTCGCCGCGTCCTACCGGGTCACCATCAACAACTACCTTGCGCTCGGCGGCGACGGCTTCACCGCGTTCAAGAGCGGCCGCGATCCGATCACGGGACCCTATGACGACGAGGCGCTGTTCGCCTATCTCAAGTCCAATAGCCCGCTGGCCCCGCCGCCGCGCGGCCGCATCATCAACAAGGCTTCGTGACGCCTGCCGCGCCCGCCGGAAAGCCGGTCATATCGCCCGCGGGGCTCTTTCCGAGGCTGCGTTCAGCGCATAGATTGGGCACTCCCGCAACGCGCGAGTGGCAGAGCCCTGATGTCGACGCTGTATCTCTCTCATGAAGCCTGCCTCGATCACGCCACGCCGTCCGGCCACCCAGAGCGCGCCGACCGCCTGCGGGCGGTCGAGGAGGCCCTGACCGAGGAGCGCTTCGCCCTGCTCGACCGCGACGAGGCCCCGGAGGCCGATATCGAGCTGGCCCTGCTCTGCCACAACGAGCACTACGTCACCGAGCTGCGCCAGATGGCCCCGACCTCGGGCATCATCTATCTCGACGGCGACACCTCGATGTCGCCGGGCACCTGGGAAGCCGTGATGCGCGGCGTCGGCGGCGCCGTCGCGGCAACCGAATCCGTGATGTCCGGCCGCCACCGCAACGCCTTCGTCGCGGTGCGCCCACCCGGGCACCATGCCGAGATCGCAAAGCCGATGGGCTTCTGCTTCTTCGACAATGTCGCGATCGCGGCACGCTATGCCCAGCGCACCTTCGGCATCGAGCGCGCCGCCATCGTCGATTTCGACGTCCACCACGGCAACGGAACCCAGGACATCTTCTGGGCCGACAAGAGCGTGATGTACTGCTCGACCCACCAGATGCCGCTGTTCCCGGGCACCGGCGCCCGCGGCGAGCGCGGCGAGCACGACACCATCGTCAACGCGCCGCTGGCCTCCGAGGACGGCAGCCTCGAGTTCCGCTCCGCCTTCGAAAACCTGATCCTGCCGCAGCTCACCAAGTTCAGCCCCGAGCTCGTGATGATCTCGGCCGGCTTCGACGCCCATTACCGCGACCCGTTGGCGTCGCTGAACCTGCGGGCGGAGGATTTCGGCTGGGTCACCCGCAAGCTGATGGATCTCGCCGACAAATCCGCCGGCGGGCGGGTCGTTTCGGTCCTGGAAGGCGGCTATGACCTTCAGGGACTTAAAGAATCCGTCTCGGCCCACGTTGCGGCCCTGACCGGGGCGTGATCCCCAGGTTCCAGCCGATCCCACCCTCGGCGGGGCCTGACATGGCCGCGACCGGGGTGTAAAAGCACGGCCCCGGAGTTGAGTGAGCTGCAGGGAACCCGCATGGCGGACAACACCGTAACCGACGTCAAGAAGCTGTCGTTCGAGCGCGCGATCGAGGAGCTGGAATCGATCGTGAAGCGGCTCGAGGACGGCAAGGTGCCGCTCGAGGAGTCGGTGGCGATCTATGAGCGCGGCGAAGCACTGAAGCGGCGCTGCGAGGAGCTGCTGCGCCAGGCGGAGGCCCGGGTCGAGAAGATCACGACCGACGCCAGCGGCCATGCGACGGGAACCGTGCCGCTCGACGTGCAATAGCGGCTTGCGGCCGAACAGCCCTCTCCGAGCAACAGTCCGGATTTATTTCGCTGCCGCCGGGCGCGAGTTGACGCGGGCAAAGCGCGCCTCTCAATCGTGCAATTCAGCCGCAGATCGGTGCAACTGCATCGAAGAGCTCGGCCGCGAGGTGCCCCTCGGCGAAGTCTCGGCCGCCGCGTTGGCCACTTGAGACCCAGAGGTGCGTCCTTCGTTTACCATGCGACACGATTTGAATCGGCAGTTCGCCCCTGATCCTGTGATCGTGCCGATCCAGGTCCGCGATCATCCGGCGCAATCATGACGACGTGCTTCGCTCGCAGCTCTTTCGCATCGACTTGACGGCCAACGAAAGGCCGCACGCCGACGACTTCTTCATGATCGTCTACGGACCAATCCCTTACGCGAACGCATGGCTCACGGCGCCGCGGCGTGCGCAATCACCGCATCGGCGGATTTTGCGCCGCGGGAAAAGGCCTGGACCGAGCCGGCTTCCCCGGTCTATTCCGGAGCGCCGGCTGCCGTCGATTTGAGCAGTTGAATGGAACCTCCGGCACGCCGCCGCGGTTGAGAGGTGGCGCAAGGGTACCGTTTGCGGGCTTGCCAACTCCCATCGGGTTGGCTTTAAGACGCACTTTGGTGTAAAGCTTCTCGCAACTGCGGGTTTTTGGAAGTGTTTATCCTCTCTGGAGAGAGGAAACTAAGCGCTTGCAGGAGCTAGCAAAACTGACTTGGCTGAACGACTTGGCGATCTTGGGCGACTAACGAGGACGGCAAGGCCACCAAGAGTGACTTACATCACATAGATCGATCCGAAACCCGGCTAGTCTCCGGACTGCGGCTTCGATCCGCGCGGATGTCACCTTCAAGACTTCAGGTTTCGCCGCCCGTTACGATGAACCTCTCAGATGTCGGCCCTTGAACCCGACCTGCAAAATTGGAATGTCACCGTGACCACATTTAGTAAGACGCCGCTTCTCGACACCATCAAGACTCCGGAAGATCTGCGCCGGCTGAAGGTCGAGCAGGTCCGGCAGGTCGCCGACGAATTGCGCCAGGAGACCATCGACGCGGTCTCGGTAACCGGCGGTCATTTCGGCGCGGGTCTCGGCGTGGTCGAGCTGACCACGGCCATCCACTATGTTTTCGACACGCCGCGCGACCGCCTGATCTGGGACGTCGGCCACCAAGCCTATCCGCACAAGATCCTGACCGGTCGCCGCGACCGTATCCGCACCTTGCGCACCGGCGGCGGCCTCTCCGGGTTCACCAAACGCGCCGAGAGCGACTACGATCCGTTCGGCGCCGCGCACTCGTCGACCTCGATTTCCGCCGGCCTCGGCATGGCGGTTGCGCGCGACCTGTCGGGCGGCAAGAACAACGTGATCGCCGTGATCGGCGACGGCGCGATGTCCGCCGGCATGGCCTATGAAGCCATGAACAATGCCGGCGCGATGAACTCGCGCCTGATCGTGATCCTCAACGACAACGACATGTCGATCGCGCCGCCGGTCGGGGCGATGTCGGCCTATCTGTCCCGCCTCTACTCGGGCAAGACCTACCGCACCCTTCGCGATGCCGCCAAGCAGCTCGGCCAGCATCTGCCCAAGGTGATCGCCAACCGCGCCAGCCGCGTCGAGGAATATTCCCGCGGCTTCATGATGGACGGCGGCACGCTGTTCGAGGAGCTCGGCTTCTATTATGTCGGCCCGATCGACGGCCATAACCTCGACCACCTGCTTCCCGTGCTGAAGAACGTCCGCGACATGGAGACCGGCCCGATCCTGGTCCACGTCGTGACCCAGAAGGGCAAGGGCTACTCGCCCGCGGAAGCGGCGGCCGACAAATATCACGCGGTGGCCAAGTTCGACATCGCCACCGGCACCCAGGCCAAGGCCAAGCCGAACGCGCCGGCCTATCAGAACGTGTTCGGCCAGAGCCTGGTCAAGGAAGCCGAGAAGGACGACAAGATCGTCGGCATCACCGCCGCGATGCCCTCGGGCACCGGCATCGACATCTTCGCCAAGGCGTTCCCGAAGCGCACCTTCGACGTCGGCATCGCCGAGCAGCATGCCGTGACCTTCGCCGCCGGCCTCGCGGCCGAAGGCTACAAGCCGTTCTGCGCGATCTACTCGACCTTCCTGCAGCGCGGCTACGACCAGATCGTGCACGACGTCTGCATCCAGAGCCTGCCGGTCCGCTTCGCGATCGATCGCGCCGGCCTGGTCGGCGCCGACGGCGCGACCCATGCCGGCTCCTTCGACAACGCCTATCTCGGCTGCCTGCCGAACATGGTGATCATGGCGGCCTCCGACGAAGCCGAGCTGGTGCACATGGTGGCGACCCAGGTCGCGATCAACGACCGGCCGAGCTCGGTGCGCTATCCGCGCGGCGAAGGCCGCGGCGTCGAAATGCCCGAGGTTGGCGTTCCGCTGCCGATCGGCAAGGGCCGCATGATCCGCCAGGGCAAGCAGGTCGCCCTGCTCTCCTTCGGCACCCGGCTCGCCGAGTGCGAGAAGGCGGCCGACGAGCTCGCCGCACACGGCCTGTCCGCCTCGATCGCCGATGCGCGCTTCATGAAGCCGCTCGACGAAGAGCTGGTGCTGAAGCTCGCCCGCGAGCACGACATCCTGATCACGATCGAGGAAGGCTCTGTCGGTGGCTTCGGCTCGCACGTAATGCAGTATCTCTCCGATCAGGGCATGCTCGACGGCGGCCTGAAGATGCGCACCATGGTGCTGCCGGACGAGTTCCAGGACCACGACACGCCGGCGGCGATGTACGCCCGCGCCGGGCTGGACGCCAAGGGCATCGTCCGCAAGGTGTTCGAGGCGCTCGGCAAGGATTACACGACCGAGTCGGTCAAGCTCGCCTGAGGCGAGCTTGCGTCCCGCCGTGGTGGTGAGCCATGAAGATCTATCTGGCAGGTCCCGACGTGTTCCTGCCGGATGCCATTGAAATCGGCCGGCGGAAAGTCGCGATCTGCGATCGCCATGGCTTGATCGGCCGCTACCCCCTCGACAACAGCGTTGACCTCGCCTCCTCCGACGCCTCGCGCCAGATCTTCCATGGCAACGAGGCGATGATGGACGACGCCGATGCCATCATCGCCAATCTCACGCCGTTCCGCGGGCCCGGCGCCGATGCCGGCACCGTCTACGAGCTCGGCTACATGGCGGGCCGCGGCAAGCTCTGCCTGGGCTATTGCAACGATCCCGCCGTCTATGCCGACTGCGCCCGCCGCTTCACGACGGTGACGGAGCAGGACGGCCGCCTGGTCGATGCCGAGGGCCTGACGGTCGAGGATTTCGGCCTGCCCGACAACCTGATGATGATCCACGCGCTCGACCTGTACGGTGCCCCGCTGGTCCTCCCGCGCGAGCGGTCGGGGGATGTGTGGCACGACCTGGCGGCGTTCGAGATCTGCGTGAAGCTGGCGGCGGAGCGGCTCCTCGGCAAGACGCCGTAGGGTGGGCAAAGCGGCGCCGTCAGGCGACGCGTGCCCACCGTGGATCCGCGCCCACAATCGAAATGGTGGGCACGGCGCGTCAATTGCGATACGAGCTTGCGGAGCGGCCGGTGCACGCGCCTTTGCCCACCCTACGAACTCACTATATGGGGCGCGATCTCGCCTCACACCACTGTCGTCCCGGCCTAGTGCGCAATTGCGCACGCGGCGCCGGGACCCGACCACAGGACGTCATGTTGGGCAGACTCGTAGTTGCCATCTCCCTACAAACTAAGTCCTGTGGTTATGGGTCCCGGGTCGGCGCATCAACGCGCGATGCGCGCTGATGCTTGCCCGGGACGACACTGAATTTGGTGTGCGTGCTCAACAATTCATGACGACTGATCAAACTCATGCCCCCTGCCCGCAAACGCGCTGATATCCTGCTCGTCGAACGCGGCCTGTTCGAGAGCCGCGCGCGGGCGCAGGCGGCGATCGAGGCTGGGCTCGTGTTCGCAAACGACAAGCAGGTCGGCAAAGCCTCGGAGAGCATCCCAGTTGATTCCGTGCTGCAGGCGGAGCCGGCGCATCCCTGGGTGTCGCGTGGCGGAGTCAAGCTTGCGGCAGCACTGGAGCATTGCGGCATCGAGGTCGAGGACCATGTCTGCCTCGACGTCGGCGCCTCCACCGGCGGCTTCACCGAGGTGCTGCTGGCCAATGGCGCGGCTGTCGTGTTCGCCGTCGATGTCGGCCGCGACCAATTGCATCCCTCGCTGCGCAATCATCCGAAGATCGTGTCGATGGAGCAGACCGACATCCGCAGCTATGACGGCAAGCGCCTGCCGCAGCGCCCCGACATCGTCGTGATCGACTGCAGCTTCATCTCGCTCAAGGCGGTGCTGCCGGTCGCATTGTCGCTCGCGGCCTCGCCGATGAGCCTGCTGGCGCTGATCAAGCCGCAATTCGAGGCGAAGGGCGCACACGGCAAGGGCGGCATCATCAAGGATGCAGCGGTGCACGCCGCCGTCTGCGACGACATCGCCACCTTCGCCGCCTCGCTCGGCTGCAGTGACATCGAGATCTTCCCATCATCGATCAAGGGCGGCGACGGCAACGCCGAGTTCTTCCTGGGAGCACGCCGTCATGGTTGAGCGTCTCGTCATCGACCATGTCGGCCATCGCGGCGACGGCGCCTCGCTGTCATCGGGCGAGGCGCTTTACGTGCCCTATACGCTCGCCGGCGAGACCGTCGAGGCGGCCGTCGTTCCCGGCCATCCCGATCGCCGCAAGCTGCTCGCGGTGGAAATTCCGAGCCCCGAGCGGATCGCGCCGTTCTGTCCGCATTTCGGCGTCTGCGGCGGCTGCGCCATCCAGCACTGGGCGCCCGAGCCCTATCAGCAGTGGAAGCGCAACATCATCGTCGAGACGCTACGGGCGGCCAAGGTCGATTGCGACGTGGCCGATCTGATCGATGCCCACGGCACCGGCCGACGCCGGGCCACCTTCCACGCCCGGATGGGCACGCACGAGGTTCTCCGCGTCGGATTCTCGGCAGCCAACAGCCACGACATCGTTCCGATCGACCGCTGTCCGATCCTCGACCCCGCGCTGGACGGTGCGCTGGAAGCCGCGTGGGCGCTGGCGGAGGCGCTGAAGCCGACCGGCAAGCCGCTCGACATCCAGGCGACCGCGACAAGCAACGGCCTCGACATCGACATCCGCGGCTCCGGCCCGCTGCCGCCGCCGCGCGTCGCGGCCCTGTCCCGCCTCGCCGAACAGCACCGGCTGGCGCGGCTGACCCGCCATGGCGAGTTGGTGCTGATGCGCAATGCGCCCGTGGTCACGATGGGTACGGCACAGGTGACGCTGCCGCCCGGCTCGTTCCTGCAGGCCACCGTGCAAGGCGAGGAGACGCTGGCGCAATTGGTGCTGGAGCGGATCGGCAAAGCCAAGCACGTCGCCGACCTGTTCTGCGGCGTCGGCCCGTTCGCGCTCCGGCTCGCTACGCGGGTGCGCGTCACCGCCATGGACAATGATGCCGGCTCGGTCGCGGCGCTGCAGAAGGCGGCCGGTACGCCCGGCCTGAAGCCGATCAAGGCCGAAACGCGCGACCTGTTCCGCCGTCCCCTGATGCCGCCGGAATTGCGCGACATCGACGCTGTCGTATTCGACCCACCGCGCCAAGGCGCTCAGGCGCAGGCCAGGCAGCTCGCGGCCAGCAAGGTGCCGGTGATCGTCGCGGTGTCCTGCAACGTGACGACGTTCGCGCGCGATGTGCGCATGCTGATCGACGGCGGCTACAGGCTCGAGACCGTGGTGCCGGTCGACCAATTCCGCCACACGCCGCATGTGGAGCTGGTGGCACGGCTGGTGCGGTGAGCTGATCTCGATGCCTGCACGTCATCGCGAGCGAAGCGGCGAAGCAACGCAGGCATTCTTCTTGGCCCTGGATCCTTCGCTACGCTCGCGATGACGAGGACATGTCTACCTGACCACGCTGACCTTCACCGGCGCGACGCCGGAGTTGACCATGCCGAGCGCCTGTGCGGCTGAGTAGGACACGTCGACCACCCGCCCCTGCACGAACGGTCCGCGATCATTGACGCGCACCACCACGGAGCGGCCGGTCTTGACGTTGGTGACCTGCAGCCGGGTGCCGAACGGCAGGCTGCGATGCGCGGCCGTCAGCTCGGAGGGATTGAAGCGCTCGCCGCTCGCGGTCTTCTGGCCTTCCGAATAGTAGCTGGCGAGACCGGACGCTCCGGAGTGCGCCGGCGGCGGGCTGAGCTCGGCCCGCCGGACGCGCACCACTGACTCCGGCGCCGTCTCCGCACGCTGCACCTGCGGCCGGAATTCGGCTCCGGCTTGCTTCGTCGGCGCCGCCCAGCGCGCCTGCCGGACCGCCGATGATTGCGCGCAGGCTGCGAGCGAAGCCGCCGCCGCACACACCAGCGCTGCCCTGAGAAGTTGGCAAGCGAGCCCTGCACGCGGACCTTGGATGACTGACGAGCGCCTGACGCGCTGCGCGGGATGGGCTGTCCGGTCGATGATACGCATGTTCTGTGCGCCTCCGCCTCAACCCGCTCATGGTCGCGGCCCAATCGCGGCAGCACGGTGGCAAAGGGAAATTTGCGAGAGGTGCAACCTATGGTTTTTGGAAGATTGTGGCTTAATGGCAACAGATCAGCCTGAACGGCGGCCCTGTGGAGTTTTTCCACGCAAGAACTTCATACTGTCATGCTGGGAGAACACGTGAATGCCTGACCCGCTGCTGACCCGCATCGTTGGCGAACTTGCCGATGTCCCGGGACTGCGCGCCATCGCGCTCGGTGGATCACGTGCGCGCGGCACCGCGCAGGCGGGCTCGGACTACGACGTCGGGCTCTACATCGCATCCAGGCACGACCTCGACACCGACGCGCTGCGCGAAGCAGTGCGGCGGCTCGTCGACGCCCCGCAAACGGTCGAACTGACGGCGGTCGGCGGCTGGGACAGTGGGTCGTCGGCGGCGGCTGGCTCAGAATCGACGGGCACAAGGTCGACCTGCTCTATCGCGAGATCGATGCAGTCGGCGGCGTGATCGACGACTGCCGGAAAGGGCGGATCGAGATGCACTACCAGCCAGGCCATCCGCATGGCTTCGTCTCGGCGATCTGGATGGGCGAGGTCGCGCTCTGCCGCCCGCTGCACGATCCCGCGCAACTGCTGGCGGGACTGAAGTCGCGCTGCACGCCCTATCCGCGCCGCCTGCGCGACGCGATTATTGCGCGCTTCCAGTGGGAAATCGCATTCAGCATCGATAATGCCGAGTTGGCTGTCGGGCGTGGCGACCATACCCACGTCGCGGGCTGCGCCTATCGCGCCCTCGCCTGCCTTGCGCAGGTGCTGTTTGCGGTCAACGGGCGCTACCTGATCAACGAGAAGGGTGCGCTCAAGGAGGCCGCGACGTTTGGACTGGCGCTCGGCGGTCTCGCGGCGCGCGTGGAGTTCATCTGGCAATCGATCGGCAATGGCGAATTCGGTGCGGCGCTCCGCAGCCTGCGGGAGGTCGAGGCCGAATTGAAACAGGCGTTGGTCCATGCTGCGACGGCCGGCTGAGATCGGCGGCGCCTTACCAATCAAGCCTCCCCGCGCGCTCGTCTGCTCGGCAGCCCGGGCCTGCTGGTCACCGCCCCCAGCGGTCCTGCCAGATCTTCTCGCCGATCGTGCAGGACACGCGCGGCTCCTTGTCGGCATCGTCGGCGACCGGCACGATGCGCGGCGGCGGTGTACGTCCGGCGACCTCCATCAGCAGCTTGGTGCGGATGGCTTCCTTGAATTCGTCGCGGCTCTTGATCGTCACCACGAACGAGCCGTGGCCGCCGGTCACGCAATCCTTGTAGTAGAGATCGAGATTCTCGATATCCATCGTCGAGTAGGACGGCTCCTTGACCATGATCGGCAGGCCGTTGATCGTGATGCCCTTGTCGACGGCCTCGTCGCGCGCGATCGTCACCGGTGAGGGACCATTGTTGTTGGGCCCGTCGCCGGAGATGTCGATGACGCGGCGCAGCCCGCGATAGGGATTCTCATCGAACAGCGGCATGGCAAAGTAGATCGCGCCGGAGATCGAGGTGCGCGACGCGCGGCGGATCGGCGTCTTCATGATCTCGGCGGCCACGGCGTCGGCGCTTTCAGGTCCGTCGATGAGGCGCCAGGGAATGATGATCTTCTGGTCGCTCGAAGCCGCCCATTCGAAATAGGTCACGGCGATGCGGCCGTGCACGCCGCTCTTCAGCGCCTGCAGGAACTCGCGCGAGCTGAGCGCCTGGGCGTAGCCTTCGCGCTGGATCGCCAGCTCGTCCAGATCCATCGAGTAGGACACATCGACGGCGAGGATCAGCTCGACGTCGACGGACGCTTCCTTCTCGCTCAGTGGCTGCGCCGGCTGGGTCCTCGGCGCTGCCACGACGGTGGCGACGTCGCCGCCGGCCAAGGCGCCCGCCAGACACGCCACCCCGATCGAGATCCACCAGCGCATGAGCTGCCCTCCAATCGCGTCTGATGATGGTGACATGCAATCCGCAGACAGCAAAGCGGGAACGCACACATCCATTCACATTCCGGTTAGTCCCCGGGGTTTGCCCGGATGTCAGGCAGCTGCGTGCGCCCATCGCGCAAGGCATGCAGCCCGTGGTTTCCCGGAGCAGCCGAAGCCTGTATCGTGGCCCGACTGCCGCATCAGGAACACAGGCGCGCCCTTAGAATGAACGATGCCGTCACCAAGCCCAAGACGAAGGTACGCACCAAGACCGAGCGTCCGCGGCTCTACAAGGTGATCCTCGTCAACGACGATTTCACGCCGCGCGATTTCGTGGTGATGATCCTGAAGGCGGAATTCCGCATGACCGAGGACCAGGCCTACAAGGTCATGATCACGGCCCATAAGCTCGGCGTCTGCGTGGTGGCCGTGTTCACCAAGGACGTCGCCGAGACCAAGGCGACGCGCGCGACCGATGCCGGCCGCGCCAAGGGATACCCGCTGCTGTTCACTACCGAGCCGGAGACCTGAGCCGGCGGCGAACTAATTCCCTTCCTCACGCAGCCCATACACACGTTGTGCGGTCGCGAGGCCAGCGATCGGAAATTCACCGAGATCGGTCCAGAGATCGGTCAGCGGCTCGGGACAGGCGCCGGCAAAGGCCTCGGACGCGACCACCGTCCGCTGCAGCCGCGCGGCCATCTTCTCCAACCGTGCGGCGAGATTGACGGCTGGGCCGATGCAGGTGAAGTCGAGCCGGTTGCCGCCGCCGATATTGCCATAGAGCAACCGTCCGACATGCAGGGCGACGCCGAAGCGAAAGCGCTCGACCCGGCCGCCAACCGCATATTCCAGCGCATCGACACTGGCGCGCGAGGTCCGCGCCGCCGAGAGCACGCGCCCGCAGACCGCGCTCGGATCACCGTCCTGCTCGGGAATCGGAAACACCGCGAGCAGACCGTCGCCCATGAACTTCAACACTTCGCCGCCCTGCTCCCGGATCGCGGCAACTTGGCAGTCGAAGTAGTTGTTGAGGATCTCGACCACGTCTTCGGCCGGCAGCCGGTCCGACAACGGCGTGAAGCCGCGCAGATCCGACAGCCAGATCGCCGCATCCATCGTATCGGTATGGCCGCGGCGGATCTGGCCGCCGAGAATGCGCTCGCCGGCGCTGTTGCCGACATAGGTGTCCAGCAGCATCGAGGCAGTCCGGCGCAGCGTGACGATCTCGGTGTAGCGTGCCAGGGCCGGCATCAGCGACCGGATTGCGTTCACGTGCTGCTCGCTGAAGCCACGGGGATCCCTCGTGGTCCAGCTCGAGGCATGGATCGCCCGATCGACGAAGGTCAAGGGCAGCGCGAGATAGTCGGTCGCCCCCTCGGCGCGCACATCCATCAGGATCGGAAAGCGCTCGGCCTCCGAGCCGCGAGGATCAGCCCTGAATTCCGCCCCGCTCTCGAACACGAGCGCGAGCGGGCTGCTCCTGTAAATCGGGCGGCTCTCAAAGCCGAAATCAACGGTGGAGGTCTCGACCTCCGCTCCCGGCCGCCAGATGAAGCTGCGGCCCGCAATGTCCGGATGCAGGGTGCGGACGAACACGCCGACGCGCCACAACGGCACACCGAGCCCGAGCAGCCGCTCGCAGCATTCGGACATCATCTGGCCCGGCGTCGCTGCGGACCGCGCACCGTCGACCAGCCAGTCCTTGATGTCCCGCAGCTTGGACGTGTCCATGGGCCTACATTAGGCGAGCGGCGTGACGACGGCAAACTGTCGAGGCGAGCCCATCCCTACCCGACCTGACCGCGATGGCACAGCAAATGGTCGGCGAGGACGCAGGCCATCATCGCCTCGCCCATGGGCATCTCGCCTGGCGCAGCTTCAGGATCGAGGAGGTCGACTTGACCGCGAAGCGCATCACGGGCCGACCGTTTCGCTCGGCTCGTGCACAGACCATGCGCTGGCGATCAGCCAGGAGATGAACTCCAGATACGTGGTCCGGTCCATGGCGCGAGGTCAGGCCAAGAGCGGCGAGCCCGATAGCTCATGCGGACATCGGGGCCGCGCTCAGCGTGCTGACAATTTTAGTCATTGGCGAGAACGGGCATTCAGCCCCACGCAGTATCATGGCGGCATGAAAGAGAGCCTCCGCAGCGCGCCATCCACCATCGTTCCTCAGACCTCCTTCGGACCGCTCCGGCTGCTGCCCGCATTGCCATGGCTGATCCTTGCTGCGGCGATGCGGGTGATCGCCTTCGCTGGCGGCCCCGCCAGCCTGCCCGCCCTGATCGTTGCAGCGGTCGCGGTGCTGCACGCCTTCATCGTCACGGCGCAGCGTTGCATCGAGGCAAGCGGCGGGACCAGCGGCCTGGGCGACCTGACCTTGGGCGAGCAGTTCAGGCTCTCATTGGCGGTGCTGTGGCGGATCGCGTTGCTCATGGTCATCGCCACGCTGGCGCTGGCGTTCACGCCCTATGCAGCGCGGAGCCATCACCTGATGGCCGGGCTGGATGGCATGGCCTTCGACCAGTTAACTCATCTCGGCCGGTTCTGGAGCGCATTCATCGCAGCCCTGGTGCTGCTGATGATCCTTCAAGCCGAGCGGAACAACGGCCGGACTGCGTTCTTCCCGGCACTCGGTGAGTTCGCCCGGCGCGTTCTATGGCTCGGCACCGCCGTGCTGGTGCTGGGCCTGGTCAACATCGGACTGGGCCACGGTCAGAATGCCGTGCGCAGCATGATCTGGACGTTCGGACAGACCGACGCCACCCAGTTCGCCAAGAACCTGATCTTCTTCGTCTTCATCTTCTCGTTCGCGATGCTGCGACTCTGGGTGACGCTCTCGATCGTCACCTTCGGACTGAAGGCATCGTATGTATACGGCGAGAGCGACTAGCTAGCCCACCTGGCCGCGATGGCGCAGCAGGTGATCGGCCAGCACGCAAGCCATCATCGCCTCGCCGACCGGAACCGCGCGGATGCCAACGCACGGGTCGTGCCGGCCCTTGGTCAGGATCTCGGTCTCCTGGCCTGAGCGGTCGACGGTCTGGCGCGGGGTGAGGATCGACGAGGTCGGCTTGACTGCGAAGCGCAGCACGATCGGCTGCCCCGTGGCGATGCCGCCGAGGATGCCGCCGGCATTGTTGGAGAGGAAGCGCGTGCCGTCATTGGCCGAGCGCATCTCGTCGGCATTCTCCTCGCCGGTCAGCTCGGCGGCGCCGAAGCCGGCGCCGATCTCGACGCCCTTCACCGCATTGATGCTCATCATCGCCGCGGCGAGTTCGGCATCGAGCTTGCCGTAGAGCGGCGCGCCAAGTCCCGCCGGCACGCCCTCGGCGACGATCTCGAGCACGGCGCCGATCGACGAGCCGGACTTCCTGATGCCGTCGAGATAGTCCTCGAAGAACGCCGCCTTGTCCTTGTCGGGGCAGAAGAAGGGATTGCGCGCGACCTCGTCCCAGTCCCAGTTGCCGCGGTCGATCTTGTGCGGGCCCATCTGCACCAGCGCGCCGCGCACCTTCACGTCCGGCAGGACCTTGCGCGCGACGGCGCCGGCCGCAACGCGCGTCGCGGTCTCGCGCGCCGAGGAGCGGCCGCCGCCGCGATAGTCGCGCAGGCCATATTTGGCTTCATAGGTGAAATCGGCGTGACCCGGACGAAACTTGTCCTTGATCTCGGAATAGTCCTTGGAGCGCTGGTCGGTGTTCTCGATCAGGAGCGCAATCGGCGTGCCCGTGGTGACCTGCGCTCCCGTGTCGGGATCGGCCATCACGCCGGACAGGATCTTCACCTGGTCCGGCTCCTGGCGCTGGGTGGTGAAGCGCGACTGGCCGGGACGGCGGCGGTCGAGATCACGCTGGATCTCCTCGGCCGTCAGCGGAATGCGTGGCGGACAGCCGTCGACGACGCAGCCGATGGCGACGCCATGGCTCTCGCCGAAGGTGGTGACGCGGAACATGTGGCCGAAGGTGTTGAAGGACATGAGCTGATCACCCAATCGGAAAAACCGTCATTCCGGGATGGTCCGAAGGACCAGACCCGGACTCTCGAGATTCCGGGTTCGCCTCTGCGAGGCGCCCCGGAATGACGGGGATAACTAACTGTACTTCTCGAACCCGTTCTCGCCGAACACATAGACCGCGCCCTGCTGGATCGGCAGGTCGACGGCGCCGTGCGGCGTCTCGAAGCCCAAGGCGACCATCAGCGCCCGCGCCGTGCCGCCATGGGCGACCGCCACGATATCGCCAGACAGCCCATCGTACCAGTCGCGCACGCGGCGCTCGACGTCGGCATAGGTCTCGCCGCCCTCGGGCGCCAGCGACCATTTGTCGGTCAGACGCTTGGCATAGAAGGCGGGATCTGCCGCCTGCATTTCCGGCAGCGTCGCCCCTTCCCATTTGCCGTAGCCGATCTCGCGCAGCCGGGCATCGAGCGCATAGCCCTCGGCCGGCAGCCTCAGGGTCTCACGCACCAGCTCCATGGTCGCGCGGGCGCGGCTGAGCGGACTCGCGACGTAAGGCAGGCCCGCCGCATCATGGCCGTTGCGCGCAACAATCTCGGCCAGGATGTTGCCGGCCTGGACCGCCTGCACCTGCCCGAGCGCGTTCAGCGGAATGTCCTGCGTGCCTTGCAGCCGGCCGAGCGCATTCCATTCCGTCTCGCCGTGGCGGATGTAGTAGATCGTGGGCCGTGGCATCGCGCGTTGACGTTATTCCTTGAACGCTATTCTTTGGCGCCGACGGAATTGCTGAGCGAGATGTCGGGCGCCTCGGGCCGCTTCATGCCGACGACGTGATAGCCGGAATCGACGTGATGCACCTCGCCGGTGACGCCGCGCGACAGGTCGGACAAGAGATACAGCGCGCTGTCGCCGACCTCGTCGATGGTCACGGTCCGGCGCAGCGGCGCGTTGTACTCGTTCCACTTCAGGATATAGCGGAAGTCGCCAATGCCCGAGGCGGCCAGCGTCTTGATCGGTCCTGCCGAGATCGCGTTGACGCGGATGTTCTTCTCGCCGAGATCGGCGGCGAGATAGCGCACGCTGGCCTCCAGCGCGGCCTTGGCGACGCCCATCACGTTGTAGTGCGGCATCCATTTCTCGGCGCCGTAGTAGGTCAGCGTGATGATCGAGCCGCCGTCCGTCATCAGCTTCTCGGCGCGCTGCGCGATCGCGGTCAGCGAGTAGCAGCTGATCAGCATGCTCTTGGAGAAATTGTCCTGCGTGGTCTCGATGTAGCGCCCGTCGAGCTGGTCCTTGTCGGAGAAGGCGATGGCGTGGACGACGAAATCGATCTTGCCCCACTTCTCCTTGAGCACGTCGAACACCGCGTCGATGGTGGCGGGATCGGTGACGTCGCAATGGCCGAGCACGAGGCCGCCGAGCTCGGCCGCCAGCGGCTCGACCCGCTTCTTCAGCGCGTCGCCCTGGTAGGTCAGCGCGATCTCCGCGCCCGCCGCACGCGCCGCCTTGGCAATGCCCCAGGCGATCGAGCGGTTGTTGGCCACGCCGAGAACGACCCCGCGCTTGCCCTGCATCAAACCTGAAATCTGCGCCATGCGGCTTCCCATCGAACTGAAAATTAACGACTGGACGTACACCACCGGTCTGGCCCGGTACAGCCCCATTCCGCCCGCTCTGTGGCAAACTCCCCGCAGGGCTTGCGGCCCGGAATAGGCGCGTCATCGCGGTGTTATGATCTTTGCAAGGCACAGGCTGCGGCCTGCGCCCTTGTCATCGCAGCGAACAGCCGCAGGGCATTCCATGAACGCGTTCCGCCAGAGCGTCGAGGCCATGATTCCGGCACTGCGCCGTTATGCCCGGGCGCTGGCGCGCGACATGGACGCGGCCGACGAGCTGGTCCAGGACACGCTGGTGCGGGCGCTGCGCTCGGAACGGCTGTTCCTGGGCGGCGACATCAGGAGCTGGCTGTACACGATCCTGACCAATCTGAACAAGAACCGCCGGCGTTCACTGGCGCGGCGGCCCCACTTCATGCCGCTTCGAGACGACAATCCCGACGCCAGCGGCACCGAGGCCGAGGGCCGGGACATCGAGCGCGCACTGGCGACCCTGGTGGAGGAGCAGCGCGCAGCACTTCTCCTCGTCGTGCTCGAAGGCATGAGCTACCGCGAGGTCGCCGACATCCAGGGTGTCCCGATCGGCACCGTGATGTCCCGCCTCGCCCGCGCTCGCGCCCATGTCCGTGCCGTGCTCGAGGGCGAGCGGCCGGCGCTGCGGAGGGTGAAATGACCACTGCACAAAAGCCGCCCTGCCATGTTCGCCTGCTCAAGCCTGCAGCGACCGCGCATCGCCGCAGCCGCTCGATTGCCATGAGATCCCGATGATGACCGACCCGACCATTCCCGTCACCGAAGACGAGCTGCACGCCTATGTCGACAACGAGCTGCCGGCCGAGCGCCGCAGCGACGTCGAGCGCTGGCTGGCCGAGCATCCGGCGGACGCCGAGCGGGTGCAATCCTGGCGCAGCATGGCCGAGGCGCTTCACGCCCGCTACGATTCGATCGTCAACGAGCCGGTGCCGCCGCGGCTCGACCTCGACGGTCTGGACCGCCGGCCGCGGCGCTGGGTCATCGGTGCGATGGCGGCAAGCGTGGCGGCCTTCGCGGTCGGCGGCGCGGTCGGCTGGGTCGCGCGTGGCGCCGCGTCCTCGCCGTCGCCGCTGCAGGCCCTCGCCGGCGAGGCGCTCGATGCGCACCGGCTCTACGTCGTGGAGGTGCGCCATCCGGTCGAGGTCCCCGGCGACGAGAAGGCCCATCTGCAGCAATGGCTGACGCGGCGCTGTGGTCGCACCGTGCAGGCGCCGGAGCTGGAAACCACAGGACTGAAGCTCGTCGGTGGCCGGCTGCTGCCGGGACCGACCGGCCCGGCCTCCTTCCTGATGTACGAGAGCACGTCCGGCGAGCGCTTCACGGTGTATGCGACCAAGGTCGGGATCGAGGCGGCCGAGATGCGCTATACGGCGCAGGGCACCACCGCTGCGCTGTCCTGGGCGGAGCGCGGCGTCAGCTACGTCGTCAGCGGCAGCAGCGACCGGACGCGTCTCACCCAGGTTGCGCGCCTTGTTTATGATCAGTCCGAACGGACGGGCGGCTAGCGGCGAGACGCCGGAGATCGTGGCCCCCACGAGTACCGTCACAATTCCCGATACGATCTGAAGGGCTTGCTCGCAGGCTGCAGGAGATGAGCGAGGGGAAGCGGTGCCTGCGTCCTCCCGCGCAGGGGGACACGCCAAGGTCGGCGCCGCAATTCGGTCACCGGAAATCTGGAATCCGGTCACCGGTACGTCTCAATATAGCGCCAAATGTTCACGAAAAAATGAGGAGTGTTCGATCCGCCGATCGACACGGAAGCGGCCTCGATTGGGGTTTTGTACCGCGCTGGTCCCCCTTTCGAGGCCGCACTTTTTTCTCGGCTTTCCAGCTCGCACTTCAACTTCTAGCCTACATGTCCGCAATATGCAACCTCAGGAGAGGTTGCTGCGCGGATTGTAGGGATGGCGATCGCGCCACTTGGTCATCAGCGCCTCGAGCTCGGCGTCGTTGCCGTCGGGCAGCACGATCCGGGTGGTGACGAACAGATCGCCGGCCGAGCCATCGCTCTTGGGCAAGCCCTTGCCCTTGAGCCGGAAGGTCCGGCCGCTGGACGTGTTCCTCGGGATCGACAGCTCGACCGCGCTGCCGAGCGTCGGCGCCCTCACCTTGGCGCCCAGGACTGCCTCGTAAAGCGTGATCGGCAGATCGAGCCTGAGGTCGCTGCCCTCGACCTTGAAGAACGGATGCGGCGCGATCTGGATGGTGATCAGGAGATCACCCGGCCGGTGTCCGGGCGCGCTCTCGCCCTGCCCCTTCAACCTAATCTGCTGGCCGGCGCTGACGCCGGCGGGGACCTTGACGTTGAGCTCCTTGCCCGACGGCAGCCGCACGCGCTTCTCGCCGCCCTTGACGGACTCCTCGAGCGAGACCGACATCGCAACCTTCAGATCGAGGTCGAGGCCGACACCGCCGGCGTCGAACTCGAACGGGCTGCCCCCGCCGCGCGCGCCGCGCTGGGCGCCGCCGAACATGCTGTTCAGAATGTCCTCGAAACCGCCGCCGCCGAAGCCGCCGCCCGGCCCGCCGCCACTGCGGAAGGTATAGTTCTCGAAGCCGCCCCCTGGACCGCCGCGCCCGGCGCCGCCACCAGGAAAGCCCTGGAAGCGCGGCTTGCCGTCAGCATCGATCTCGCCGCGATCGAACTGCTTGCGCTTCTCCTCGTCGCCCAGGATCTCGTTGGCAGAACTGATCTCGGCAAACCTTGCCGATGCCTTCGGATCATCCTTGTTGCTGTCGGGATGGTGCTTCTTGGCGAGCTTGCGATAGGCGCTCTTGATGGCCGCAGCGCTGGCGCTTCGCGGCACCCCCAAGACCTCATAGGGGTCGCGCATCCGTCACGTCTCCTTACAGAAAGTCAGATACTAACCTATGGGCTCCCCGCCCGCTTTGCATTTCATCTGGGGAGTCCGTTGTATTTTTGCAACGGGTTTCAGACGATCCCAGCTAGCTTTGCTGCCAGGGCTTGAGCGTCTGGATGTCCCATCGCCCCCGCTCGATCCGGCACGCCGACCCCTGCAGCCAGCGCTCGGTCTTGCCGTTGACGTAGCTCGCCAGGAAATCCCGGCAGGTACGGCCGTTGTCCGCGGTGTAGGACTTGGCGATCGGCGTCACCGAGCCGCGGGCGCCGGTCTGCGGATTCTGCCAGGGCTGGCTGGAATCCTTGGTCCCCTTGGTCAGCACGTCCGACGCAGCGTTGCGGGCAAAAGCGAGATCGGCTTCGGTCGGCTCGCGCTCGGGCGGCGGGCTGATCGCGCCGGTGACCTCTGCATCGTCCATCTTGGCAAAGGCCGTTTCAGGGTGCGACAGGCTGCAGCCGCTGCCGGACAAGCCGATTAGAATGAGTGTCAAAGCGGTGCCGGCATGACCGATCGCGGATAGGCCAAGCCGGACCGATGCCCTATATAGGGCCGGACCAGAATGGACTTGCACGCGCCTGGCCGCGGGTGAACGCAAAACTCGGACTCCCCATACACATGACCGACCCCACGAGCATCAAACACCAGACAACCTTAACATCCGGTACATCGGCCGATTTTACCCAGGCCGGCGAGCCGTTTGCGCTGTTTGCGGCGTGGTTTGCCGAAGCCGGCAAGAGCGAGCCCAACGATCCGAATGCGATGGCGCTGGCAACGGTCGACGACAGTGGGTTGCCTGACGTGCGCATGGTGCTGATGAAGGGCTATGACGCGGACGGCTTCGTCTTCTACAGCCACAAGGCCAGCCAGAAGGGCCGCGAGCTCGCCGCCAATCCGAAGGCCGCGCTGCTGTTTCACTGGAAGTCGCTGCGCCGCCAGGTCCGCATCCGCGGCCTCGTGACGCCGGTGACCGACGAAGAGGCCGACGCCTATTTCGCGACCCGGCCGAAGCAGGCGCAGCTCGGCGCCTGGGCCAGCAAGCAGTCGCAGCCGCTGGAAAGCCGCTTCGCGTTCGAGCAGGCGATCGCCAAGGTCGCCGCGCAATACATCATCGGCGACGTGCCGCGCCCGCCAGGATGGAGCGGCTGGCGCATCACGCCCGTCAGCATGGAGTTCTGGCACGACCGGCCATTCCGCCTGCACGACCGCATCGAATTCCGGCGCGAGGCTTCGGGCCAGCCCTGGACCAAAGTGCGGATGTATCCGTAGGGGATCGCCGCGCGCGCTTGCGCCCGGCCTCTAGACGTCCGACGCGCCAACGAATCGCCATCGCGCGCGTGAATCAGGCGCCGAACACACAACCATTGTGGTAAGTTGATCCGTCCGGGATCGTGAAAGACGCAATTCATGCCGACCTCTTCCAACCAGCCACGGCGCACGATGCTGCTGACCGGCGCCAGCCGCGGCATCGGCCATGCCACCGTGATCCGCTTCTCCTCTGCCGGCTGGCGCGTCCTCACCTGCTCACGGCACCCCTTTCCCGAAGAATGCCCGTGGGGCGCCGGCCCCGAGGACCATGTCCAGGTCGACCTGTCCGATCCCGAGGACACCGTGCGCGCGATCGCCGAGATCAAACAGCGGATCGACGGCGGCGAGCTGCACGCGCTGGTCAACAACGCCGCGATCTCGCCGAAGGGCGCCGGCGGCGCCCGGCTCGGCACCGTCGACACCGACCTCGACACCTGGAATCACGTCTTCCGCGTCAACTTCTTTGCGCCGATCATGATGGCGCGCGGCCTGATCAAGGAGCTGAAGGCGGCCAAGGGCTCCGTCGTCAACGTCACCTCGATCGCGGGCTCGCGCGTGCATCCCTTCGCGGGCGCGGCCTACGCGACCTCCAAGGCGGCGCTGGCCGCCCTGACCCGCGAGATGGCGTCGGATTTCGGCCGGGTCGGCGTCCGCGTCAACTCGATCGCCCCCGGCGAGATCGACACCTCGATCCTGTCGCCGGGCACCGAGAAGATCGTCCAGGAGCAGATCCCGATGCAGCGCCTCGGCACCCCCGACGAGGTTGCCAAGATCATCTATGTGCTGTGCTCGGAGACCAGCTCCTACGTGAACGGCGCCGAGATCCACATCAACGGCGGCCAGCACGTCTGAGGCAATCGACGCAGAGACGCTTGCCCGTCTTCGATTTGGTTCATAGCGGCTTGCCACGTTCGGCAAGTTCCGGATGACCGGACGAAGGCGCGATTAACGCCATCTCCGAAGATCGCTACGGAACCTACCGACCACCACAAACAAGACAGCGCTCCCGGAGGGAACGCTGTTCATGGGATGGGATCGGTGCACCGAATTTCCGATCATTGGCAGCGCGGGCGGCATTGCCTGAATACCGCCCGGTCGAGAACGGTCGTTCAGCCTTCGCACACCAAACCGCGCAGAATCTGCGCGGCGCGCCAGCGCAGGCGGTCGGACTCGACGTTGAGAGCGCTGGAGCAATCATCATCGCGCTCGTCGTCCTCGAGTTCGGCGCCGCAGTAGCGGCAGGTCCGCGGCGACAACGCCACGACAATGTCGGCGCGGCTGCGCTGATAGCTGGCAAGATCGATCACGTTGTTCGATGCCATTATGCGTTTCTCAACCATTGCCGCCGCCTCTTGGATAAGGCGCGATGAACGCGCCCTCGAGCTCTGCCTTGCATGCCACGCGCCGAGGCGCTCGTTGTTTGTCATGCTGGTGCAGATTTATCGCAGAGAAGTTTCGATCAAACGTTCAGCGTTCCCGTCAAATTTTACCTGAGGAATTGGGGCGGCTTTGCAGCGGCATTGCAGCCGGCCTAACAAGTATTTCCTATTATGTGTTGCATCTCACCGCTTGTGTCACCTTAAGTGCATAGCGACGGACAGCATGACGATCGATCAATGACATTTCTACGCCGCTGCTAACAACAGGGCGCGAATGAGGCATCGCCTGGAATGACGGCACAATGCCGCAGGCCTCGCGCAGATTCGTCCCTCTCGCGTAGAGCCTGGATTTTCAGGCCCGCGGCACTACAGCCACTTCTTCAATTTGAAGATGTAGTACGGCACGATCGCACAGATCAGCATCAGCACCAGCGCCATCGGATAGCCGTGCACCCATTCGAGCTCCGGCATCATCTTGAAGTTCATGCCGTAGATCGATGCGATCAAGGTCGGCGGCATCAGCACCACCGCCATCACCGAGAACAGCTTGATGATGTTGTTCTGCTCGAGGTTGACGACGCCTAACATCGCATCCAGCACGAAGGTGATCTTGCTCGCGAGGTAGGACGCGTGGTCGGTCAGCGAAGCGACGTCGCGCTGCATGGTCTTGAGCTGCTCGCGCATGTCCTTCGACCACTTCACGCCCTCGACCACCGCAGACAGGAAGGTGACGAGGCGGCCGATCGACACCAGGCTCTCACGTACCTTCGAGGTCAGGTCGCCCTTGCGGCCGATCGCGATCAGGATCTGCGAATATTGCTTGGCATGGCCGTGACGCTCATTGTTAGGCTCGAAGATCTCGTGGCTGACCTGATCGATATCAGCCCCGACCTTCTCGAGAATGTCGGCGCAGCGGTCGATCACGGCATCGAGCAACTCCATCAGCACCATCTCGCCGGTGATCCCGGGCGCACAGTTGCGGGCGAGCTTGGCCTCCACCACGGCGAACGGGCGCGGCTGGTCGTAGCGCACCGTCACGAGACGGTGGCCAGCCAGGATGAAGGTGACGGCCGTGGTCCTGGGCATATCGGAATCCGAGTGACACATCAGCGTGGCCGTCATGTAACGGGCCCCGTTCTCGATGTAGAGACGGCTGGAGATCTCGATCTCCTGCATGTCCTCGCGGGTCGGCACCGCAATCCCGGCCAGCTTTTCGACGGCCCGATCCTCGGCGTTGCTCGGGTTGACCAGGTCGACCCACACCGCATTCTCGGGCAGAGCCGCGGGATCGGTGACCGCCATCTTCTTCAGCGCGGCTTCCGACGGGACGAACACCGAGAACATGGACAAACTCCGAATCGCGAAACGTGAATTTCGGGGACTTAGCGGTGGGATGCTGCTGCCTTGTGACGCAGCCTGCGGGCCCGGTCCATGGGCTTTTCTCGCCAATGCCCCGCAGCCTCTCGCGCAACGCCCAGCGGAGCATGACCGTGCCATTCGGAGCACAGCTGTGGATGACTGCCCGCAACTTTGCGGCAAAAAAGCAACAATCGCGGCGCTGCAGCGTGACCTATGCGTGTAGCGGCTGGAATTGAGAACGATTTTGACGATAATGGGACATGTGGAATCGCGCTGCAGTGGCGCGGCCGTGTCATTGCAACGTCAGCTGTCGATTGGAATTGGTGACATGTCGCTGAAGGTGAAACTCGGACTCCTGGCCGCCGGCCTGATGCTGTCGGGCTGCATGCAGGCCACGACGTACGAGGCGACCAACACCCAGGCCTTCAAGCCGAAGGACAAGGAGCTTCTCGCGAAGATCCGCTACACCAACACGCCGGTGGCCGAGCCCTATCGGCGCGCGATCGTCGACTATCACCGCAAGGAAGCCCCGGGCTCCATCGTGGTCGATTCCGACAGCCACTACCTCTATTACGTGCTCGATGGCGGCAAGGCGATTCGCTACGGCATCACCGTCGGCGAAGAGGCCATGGCGTGGTCGGGCATCGCCAAGGTCGGGGCCATGACCGAATGGCCGGCCTGGCATCCGACCAAGAGCGAGATCGAGCGCCTGGGCGTCCCGACCTACGTTGCGGCCGGTCCGGACAATCCGATGGGCTCGCGCGCGATGTATCTCTATGCCAACGGCAAGGACACGCTGTTCCGCATCCACGGCACCAACCAGCCGGAATATATCGGTGCCTCGATCTCCTCAGGCTGCATCCGCCTGACGAACGAGGATGCGATCGATCTCTATAACCGGGTGAAGGTCGGCACCATCGTCGTGGTGCTGGATCCGAAGAAGGGTGATTCGCCCTACAAGCCGCAGATGGCGCTGCAGGGCGGCGGCACCTACGCCGCGATGCAGTAAGCATCGCCTGCGGCGGACGAAATTCAAAAGCCGAGAAACGCGTTTAGCATCCTTCTTTGAGAGCGCCGGGCAACCGGCGCTCTTTTGTTTTGGGCGCTAGAGCGCGATGCCTCTTGGTTGAATCGACTTAACCGCAGGCTCGCTTCACCTCTCCCGCTTGCGGGGGAGGTCGGCGCGAAGCGCCGGGTGGGGGCTCTCTCCGCTCAGGCAGCCTCAATCGCGGCAACACCCCCACCCCAGCCCTCCCCCGCAAGCGGGAGAGGGAGCGCACCTTCGTTCGCAGCTAGCAACCAGACCTCATCTCATCACGCGCTAGAACAATCCACGGAACGGATCCCAGCTTCGGCGACTGTGATGGCGCTTCCGCGACGCCGGCTTCGAGGGCAAGGCTCGCTCCCCATTCTGGCTCGTCTGCGCGCGCTGGTCGCGCCCGGCTGCATCGCGGGTTTTGTCCGACACTGCGGATGGACCGCCTGCCGGCGGCTTGGCGGTCGAGGATCGCGCCTCTGGCGCAGCGGCTTCGACCTTTTGCTGCTCGGGCGCCGGCTTTGACGCCGTGCGCCGATTGCGGGCCGAATCAGCTGGTTTTTGCGCGGGAGAGCGCTCTTCCACGGCGGACCGTTCGGTCCCCTCGTCAGCTGACGGAGCGGTGCCGTCCGCTGCGGTAGACGTTCCGGCCTCCATCTCCGCCGAGACGCCGCGACTGGTGCCGTTGCGCTCGGCCGGGGTGCTCGCGGTCTTCCTGGAGCGTTCAGTGCCGGCCTGTTCGGTCTCGCGCGGCGGCGCATCGTCAGGCCGGGCGGCCGGCATCAAGGGCGCGACCTTCGGCAGCGGGTCGAGCACGTCCCATTGGCAGATCCGGTAATTGTTCCGCCGCTCCATCAGGTCGAGATGGATGTGATCCTCGTGGTACCAGTCGGAGTCGGGGCCGAGCACGGTGGAGAAATGGGTGCACACCGCGTGCAGCACCGCCTCGCGCAAATCGCGCGGCTGGGTGCGGTCGGTGAGATCGATCAAGCGGCCGTCGGCCAGCCTGAAGCCGTGGACGTCCAGCGCATTGGCACGGCCGTGCTCCGATAGCTGCGCGCCGCTGACATTGTTGCGGCCGCGGCACTGATATGAATCGAAATTGTCGAGCGCGGTGACCGCGCTGCCGAGCCGTTCGGCCAGCGGCGCCACATCGTCGCGCACCCAATTGACGACCGCAGTCGCCATCGGACAACGCATGGTCGCCGCGGGCGTCAGCGCCACCCTGCGCTTGTCAGGCAGCACCACCGCCTCCAGCCGCACCAGATCCTCGCCGCCGCAGCCGCCAGGACCCTTGATCGGCGGAATCGACGGCGCGATCGCGACCTCTTCGGTCAGGGCCAGCCTGCAAGCCGAAGGCGGCGGCGGGGCTTTGGCATCCACCTTTGGACCGGTGCTGGCCTCGTCGCGCAGAGCGGCATCCTCGCCCTTGGCCGCCTCCCGCGCCGGCGCGTCGGCCGGCCGCGGCTGCGGCAGCGGCACCTTGGCAACGCCATCGGCCAGCTTCGCAGCGGGCTCAGAGGCCGCGGGCGGGCTGCGGTGCGCTGATTTCGCGGCCGCCGCCGGCGCCGCCATGAGCCAGCTCAATGCGATCGCCACCGCCACAGCGCTAACCATCACGCCCGGCGCGACGTCGTGGCCATCACAAGTCCATTTGCGTCGGATGCGGCACGCGCTAAAATTGACCAAAGAGACCAAAAGACCCTCGCTGCAAGCGAATACCGGAGGAACGACCTGATGCTTGGTTTGATGCAAGACTGGCCCCTGCTTTGTCACCGGATCATCGAGCATGCGGCGACAATCCACGGCTCCCAGGAGGTCGTGACCCGCTCGGTCGAAGGCCCCATCGTTCGCACCACCTATCGGCAAATCCACGACCGCGCTCTCAAGGTCTCGCAGAAGCTGACGCGCGACGGCATCAAGCTGGGCGACCGCGTCGCCACCATCGCTTGGAATACCGGCCGCCATCTCGAGGTCTGGTACGGCATCATGGGAATCGGCGCGATCTGTCACACGGTCAATCCGCGCCTGTTTCCCGAGCAGATCGGCTGGATCATCAACCATGCCCAGGACCGCATCGTCATCACCGATCTGACGTTCGTGCCGATCCTCGAGAAGCTCGCCGACAAGCTGCCGAGCGTCGAGCGCTACATCGTGCTGACCGACGCCGCACACATGCCGCAGACGACGCTCAAGAACGCCGTCGCCTACGAATCGTGGATCGGCGAGGCCGACGGCGATTTCGCCTGGGGGACCTTCGACGAGAACACCGCAGCCGCGATGTGCTACACGTCCGGCACCACGGGCGATCCGAAAGGTGTGCTGTATTCGCATCGGTCCAACGTGCTGCATGCGTTGATGGCCAATAGCCGGGATTCACTCGGTACGTCCGCAGCAGACACAATGCTTCCGGTGGTTCCGCTGTTCCATGCCAACAGCTGGGGCATTGCCTTCTCCGCTCCCTCGATGGGCACCAAGCTGGTCATGCCCGGCCCCAAGCTCGACGGCGCGTCCGTCTACGAGCTGCTCGACACCGAGAAGGTGACCTACACCGCCGGCGTGCCGACGGTGTGGCTGATGCTGCTGCAGCACATGCAGGCGCATAACCTCAAACTGCCGCATCTGAAGATGGTGGTGTGCGGCGGCTCGGCGATGCCGCGCTCGATGATCCAGGCCTTCCTCGACATGGGCATCGGCGTGCGTCACGCCTGGGGCATGACCGAGATGAGCCCGATCGGCACGCTCGCCACCCTGAAGCCGCCGTTCCTCGGTGCCGACGGCGACGCCAAGCTCGACGTGCTGCAGACGCAGGGCTTCCCCCCGTTCGGGGTCGAGATGAAGATCACCGACGATGCCGGCACCGAGCTGCCGTGGGACGGCAAGACCTTCGGCCGGCTCAAGGTGTCCGGACCCGCGGTGTCGAAGGCCTACTACAAGGTCGACAGCAACATCCTCGACGAGGAAGGCTTCTTCGACACCGGCGACGTCGCCACCGTCGATGAACATGGCTACATGCGCATCACCGACCGCTCCAAGGACGTCATCAAGTCCGGCGGCGAATGGATCTCCTCGATCGACCTGGAGAATCTCGCGGTCGGCCATCCCGCCGTCGCCGAGGCTGCCGTCATCGGCGTCTATCATCCGAAATGGGATGAGCGCCCGCTGCTGATCGTGCAGTTGAAGCCCGGCCAGACGACGACGCGCGAGGACATCCTGAAATACATGGAAGGCAAGATCGCCAAATGGTGGATGCCCGATGACGTCGCCTTCGTCGACGGCATTCCGCACACGGCAACCGGCAAGATCCTGAAGACCGCGCTGCGCGACCAGTTCAAGAGCTATCGCTTCCCCAACGCCGCGGCCTGAGCAGGCCACGTCCAACGGCGCATCATTACGAGCGGCCTCTCCATCACCGGGGAGGCCGTTCTGCATTGCCGCCGGCATACAGCGTTGACGTGGCGCAAGGCTCGACGAGATCCAATCGCTACAATGTCGCGATGAACACGACAGGACCACGGACCGCGCGCACGACATGGCGCGACGTGCCGTCGACGGTGCTGACGCTCGGGCTGGTGTCGCTCCTGATGGACATCTCCTCGGAGCTGATCCACGCGCTGCTGCCGATCTTCCTCGCGACCGTGGTCGGCGCTTCTACGGTGACCATCGGCCTGATCGAAGGCGTGGCCGAGGCCACCGCGGCGGTGACGAAGGTGTTCTCCGGCGCTCTGTCGGACCGGATCGGCAAGCGCAAGCTTCTGGTCGGGATCGGCTATGGGCTGGCGGCACTGACCAAGCCGGTGTTTCCGCTCGCCAGCACGTCGTGGCAGATCCTCGCCGCGCGCTTCGTCGACCGCATCGGCAAGGGCATCCGCGAGGCGCCGCGCGACGCGCTGATCGCCGACGTGACGCCGGAAGGCATCCGCGGCGCGAGCTACGGCCTGCGCCAGGCGCTCGACACGGTCGGCGCCTTTGCCGGTCCCCTCCTCGCCGTGGCACTGATGGCGCTCTACGCCAACGACTTCCGCGCGGTGTTCTGGTGGTCGGCACTGCCGGCCGCGCTTGCCGTGCTGCTGATCCTGTTCGGCCTGCGCGAACCGGTGGAGACCGCGCCTGTGCCGCGCCGCGATTGGCCGATCCATGCGCGCGAGCTGCGCCGGCTACCACGCGCCTATTGGATCGTGGTCGCCATCGGCGCGGTATTCGCGCTGGCCCGCTTCAGCGAGGCGTTCCTGGTGCTCAAGGCGCAGGCCGACGGCCTTCCCCTATTCCTGATCCCGCTGGTCTACGTGCTGATGAACCTGGTCTATGCCGGCGTGGCCATGCCGGCCGGAATCCTTTCCGACCATATCGGCCGCAGCAACGTGCTGACCTGTGGCCTCGTCGTGCTGACAGCCGCCGACCTGACGCTGGCATTCCTGCCCGGCCTGATCGGCACCGCGATCGGCGTCGCGCTTTGGGGCCTCTATCTTGGACTGTCGCAGGGGCTGCTCTCGGCGATGGTCGCCGATACCGCCCTACCGGACTTGCGCGGCACCGCCTTCGGCCTTTTCAACCTCGTCACCGGCGGTGCGCTGCTCGTCGCAAGCCTGCTGGCGGGCTGGCTGTGGCACGCCTATGGGCCGCAGGCGACGTTCACGACCGGCGCAGCATTCTCCATCGCGACCGTCCTGTTGATGCTGACGGCCTTGCGTATCCGCCCCAGCGAAAGCACCTGAGACGGTGTCCGGATCATCCGCCCTCTCCGGACCAGACGCCTCTTGAATTTACCCCATCCGCGTGGTCTCACACGGATGACCCGGCCGCCCGGCGCAATGCAGGCAGCGGCCCAACCCGGCAGTTCCTGACACGATGGCACGCAGGTTTCACGCCCCCTATCT
Source organism: Bradyrhizobium sp. SZCCHNRI3043 (assembly GCF_032377735.1). Classification (NCBI taxonomy): domain Bacteria; kingdom Pseudomonadati; phylum Pseudomonadota; class Alphaproteobacteria; order Hyphomicrobiales; family Nitrobacteraceae; genus Bradyrhizobium; species Bradyrhizobium sp. SZCCHNRI3043. The sequence continues at coordinate 598,620 of NZ_JAUHID010000002.1, read as the reverse complement.
GTCGGAGCCGATCTCCAGCCTCGCGACCTGGACCCGCAATCTGGCGGTGTTCTCGGTCGTCGCCGTGCTGGTCTCGATCCTGATCCTGCGCTTCGATTTTCTGGAGATGAAGCCGGCGCTGGCGACGTTCTTCGGCGCGCTGGGGCTTGCCGCGCTGTCGATCCTGCTCGGACTTGCCGCCTTCGTCGCGATCTGGCGCAACGGCAGCCGCGGCATGAGCCGGATCCTGCTCGCCTTCATGATCGACGCCGTGGTGCTGGCCTATCCGGCCTACCTCGCGCTCCAGTACCGCAAGCTGCCGAAGATCTACGACATCACCACCGACCCGATCGATCCGCCGCGCTTCGAGGCTTTGGCGCCGCTCCGCAACGGCGACGGCACCAACACGGCCGTCTATGCCGGGCTGTACTCGGCCGAGCAGCAGCAGAAATTCTATCCGGACATCGAGCCGGTGCAGATCGAGCTGCCGCCCGATCGCGCCTACGCGATCGCCCTGAAGCTGGTCAACCGGCGCAAATGGTTCGTGGTCGACGAGCGCGCGCCGCAGCCGCCGCGCCGCGTCGGCCGCATCGAGGCGGTCGCACGCACACCGATCATGGGCTTCCGCGAGGACATCTCGATCCGCATCCAGCCCGACGGCGAGGATTCCCGCGTCGACGTCCGCTCCGCCTCGCGCTATTTCGAGTCCGATATCGGCAGCAACGCCGCGCGCGTGACCAAGCTGATCGAGGACCTGTCCAACGCCGGCGAGGCCGAGGCGCAGAAGCCGGTGAAGAAGGTCACGCCGCCGCCGGTGGCGGCGAAGGGGAATGCGAAGACGGTGAAGAAGTGAGCGGGGCGAATGGCGAATAGGGAGTAGCGAATAGGGAATGAAGTCTTCCCGGCTCGCACTCTTCCCCTACTCGCTATTCCCTATTCTCTACACCAGCCGATACGTCCCGCCGATCACCGGATCGCCCTCCGTTGCGACGATGCCGCGGGCGACGAGGTCTTCCAGATGGGCGAGAACGGAGTAGCCCGCCGCCGTGGTGAGCCGCGGGTCGATGCCGATGTAGATCGCGCGCACCATCGTCGGGATGTCAGCCTCGCCCTTGGCGAGACGATGCAGGATCGAGGCTTCGCGCGCCTGGCGATGGCGCATCAGGAAGCGCGTGTAGCGTGGTCCCTCCAGAATTTCCGGGCCGTGGCCTGAGAAATACAGCTCCTCAGGTCGCGCGGCGAGCCGCTCCAGCGAGGCCATGTAGTCGACCATCGCGCCGTCGGGCGGCGCCACGATCGAGGTCGCCCAACCCATCACGTGATCGCCGACGAAAGTGGTGCCGCGCTCGCCCCAGGCGAAGGCGAGATGGTTGGCGGTATGGCCGGGCGTCGCCACGGCTTCGAGCTGCCAGCCCTGCCCTTCGATCACGTCGCCGTCAGCAACGGTGACATCCGGCGCAAAGTCGCGGTCGACGCCGGATTCCGGATTGTGCTTCTCGCTCTCGTAGCGCGGCCGCGAGGCGCGATGCGGGCCCTCCGCATAGACTGTGGCGCCGGTCGCGGCCTTCAGCCGGCCGGTGTTCGGCGAGTGATCGCGATGGGTGTGCGTCACCAGAATGTGCGTTACCGTCTCGCCTCTGATGGCATCGAGCAGCGCCTGCGCATGGGCCTCGTTGTCCGGGCCGGGATCGATGATCGCGACGTTGCCGGTGCCCACGATGTAGCTGACCGTGCCGGTGAAGGTGAACGGACTCGGATTGTTGCAGAGGACGCGGCGAATGCCGGGGCGCACCTCTTCGACGACGCCCGCGGGAAGCGGGAAATGACGGTTGAACGGGACGTCTTCCTCGGCCATCGCTTGCCTCATCTTTCGACGGGCACTTGATGACCCGTTTCTCGGACGTCATGCCCCGCGCAGGCGGGGCATTCGGTACGCCGCGACATCTCGACTGATCCTGTTGTTTCCGAGTACCGGATCGTCCGCTGGAGCCTGTCCTCAAGCTCGCCAAAGGCGAGACCCGGGGCGGACGATGACAGTTGGGGACTCCTGCCGAGCCCCCGGAACGACGAAGACTAGAAGAACGCCTGGATGCCGGTAATGGCGCGGCCCAGGATCAGCGCATGAACGTCATGCGTGCCCTCGTAGGTGTTGACCGTCTCGAGGTTGGCGGCATGGCGCATCACCTGATACTCGATCGAGATGCCGTTGCCGCCGTGCATGTCGCGCGCGACGCGGGCGATGTCGAGCGCCTTGCCGCAATTGTTGCGCTTGACGATCGAGATCATCTCCGGGGCCATCTTGCCCTCGTCCATCAGGCGGCCGACGCGCAAGCTCGCCTGCAGGCCAAGCGCGATCTCCGTCTCCATGTCGGCGAGCTTCTTCTGCACCAGCTGGGTGGCGGCGAGCGGCTTGCCGAACTGCTTGCGGTCCAGCGTGTACTGGCGGGCGCGGTGCATGCAGTCCTCGGCGGCGCCGAGCACGCCCCAGGAGATGCCGTAGCGGGCGCGGTTGAGGCAGCCGAACGGCCCCTTCAGGCCGGACACGTTGGGCAGCAGCGCGCTCTCCGGCACCACCACGCCGTCCATCACCACCTCGCCGGTGATCGAGGCGCGCAAGGAGAGCTTGCCGCCGATCTTCGGCGCCGACAGGCCCTTCATGCCCTTTTCGAGGATGAAGCCGCGGATCTGGTTGTCATGCGCGGCCGACTTGGCCCACACCACGAACACGTCGGCGATCGGCGCGTTCGAGATCCACATCTTGCTGCCGGTCAGGCGGTAGCCGTCGGCGACCTTCTCGGCGCGCGTCTTCATGCCGGCCGGATCGGAGCCGGCATCCGGCTCGGTGAGGCCGAAGCAGCCGACCCATTCGCCGCTGGCGAGCTTCGGCAGATACTTCTTGCGCTGGCTCTCGTCGCCATAGGCGTAGATCGGATACATCACCAGCGAGGACTGCACCGAGTTCATCGAGCGGTAGCCGGAATCGACCCGCTCGATCTCGCGCGCCACGAGGCCATAGGCGACGTAGCTCGCATTGGCGCAGCCATATTCCTCCGGCAAGGTGATGCCGATCAGGCCGAGCTCGCCCATCTCGTTGAATATCTCGCGGTCGGTTTTCTCTTCGAGATAGGCCTTGGTCACGCGCGGCAGCAGCTTGTCCTGGGCGTAGGCGCGCGCGGTGTCACGCACCATGCGCTCGTCCTCGGTCAGCTGATCGTCCAGCAGGAAGGGATCGTCCCACTGGAAGCTCGACTGGGCCGGCTTGTCCTTTGCCTGAGGGCGCGCGCTCATGAATGGTCCTTTCGCGTCTCGCTGCGCACGGGTCGCAGCAGTCTAGAGGTTAAATCCTGGAAGTTCAGCCTTCAAGCCGCTCGTTGGCGACGATCTCGATGCCGAAACCCGACAGGCCCTTGTAGTCATGCGCCGACGACGTCAGGTTCCGGATCGAGGTCACGCCGAGATCACGCAGGATCTGCGCACCGACGCCGACCTCGCGCCACTGACGATGGCGATCGGCCTCCGCGGTGTGCGGCTCTTCGACCGGCTCGACGGGAACGCCGGCCGCCCCGTCGCGCAGATAGATCAGCACGCCGCGACCGGCCTGCTTGAAGTGCTGCAGCACCGCCTGGATACGCTGCGGACCTGCGATCAGATCCTTCACGATGTTGGGCTTGTGCAGCCGCGTCAGCACGTTCTTGCCGTCGCCGATGCCGTTATAGACGAACGCGGCGTGGGTGATCGGATCGAACGGCGAGCGGTAGGCGAAGCCCTGCAGCGGCCCGATCGGGCTGTCGGTCGTGAAGGTCGACACCCGTTCGATCAGCTTCTCGCGCGCCTGCCGGTACGAGATCAGATCGGCGATGGTGACATGCTTGAGATTGTGGGCCGCGGCGAAACGAACGACCTGCTCGCCTTTCATCACCGTGCCGTCGTCGTTCATCAACTCGGAGATGACGCCGACCGGCGGGAGCCCCGCGAGCTTGCAGAGATCGACCGCCGCCTCGGTGTGGCCGGAGCGCAGCAGCACGCCGCCGTCACGCGCGATCAATGGGAAGATGTGGCCGGGGCGCGCGAAATCAGCGGCGCCGGCATTCGGGTTGGCGAGCGCACGACAGCAGGAAGCGCGCTCTTCGGCCGAGATGCCGGTGCCACCGTCCGGCTTGTAGTCGATCGAGACGGTGAAGGCCGTGGTGTGGTTGGAATCATTGTGCGCGACCATCGGGTCGAGCCGCAGCCGCCGCGCGTCGTCGGCCGTGATCGGCGCGCAGACGATGCCCGAGGTATGGCGAATGATGAACGCCATCTTGTCGGGCGTGCAGAGCGAGGCGGCGACGATGAGATCGCCCTCGCCCTCGCGGTCGTCGTCATCGGTCACGACGACCATCTCACCCTTGGCGAAGGCGTACAGAACTTCCTGGATCGAGTCGGCCATTGCAAGTCTCGCTGCTTTTCCGGGCTGCTTTAGCCGGGATCGCAGGCGCGCGCCAGAGCGGTGGAACCGCCGTTCGAAGGTCGCCTTCCCCCGGGAAAAGGACCTACCCTGCGAGGACAAGCGCCCCGGTATCTGTTTAAAGTCGCCTCAAATCGAGAACAAGGGAGCCGCGCCTCATGGCCGCATTCGATTTTGCACCCCTCCTCAGCCCCGGCCTGCCCGCACCGGCCGCGCGCTGGACGGGACTCGCAAAATACAGCTTCGTCGGTGGCAACAACGACGCCGATGCCGTGCCCGTGGAGGGCTTGCGCGCGGCCGCCGACGCCGTGCTCGCCCGCGAGGGACGCGCGCTGGCTACCTACGGCCTCGCGCATGGGCCTCAAGGTTACCGGCCGCTACGGGAATTCCTTGCCGCCAAGCTGACGCGGGACGCCGGCATGTCGGCGCGCGCCGACGACATCATGATCCTCTCGGGCTCGCTGCAGGGCCTCGACCTCGTCAACCAGGCGCTGCTCACGCGCGGCGACACCGTGCTGGTCGAGCAGGACAATTACCAGGGCACGCTGACGCGCCTGGCGCGACTGGGCGTCAAGGTCATCGGCATCCCGCTCGACCAGGACGGCATGCGAACGGATGCGCTGGCGACGGTGCTGGCCGATCTAAGGGATCGCGGCATCCGGCCGAAATACATCTATACCATTCCGACGGTGCAGAACCCGACCGGCACCATCATGCCGGAAAGCCGCCGGGCCGAGCTGCTATGGCTGTCGCGCGCCTATGGTGTGCCGGTGTTCGAGGACGACTGCTACGCCGACCTGATCTGGGATGGCAAACGGCCCCGCGCGATCCACGGCATGTCCGACCATGGCGGGGTGATCCATCTCGGGTCGTTCTCGAAGTCGGTCGCGCCCGCGTTGCGGGTCGGCTTCCTGGTCGCCCCCTGGGAGATCATGTCGGTGCTGCTGTCCCTCAAGACCGATGCCGGCTCGGGCGCGCTGGAACAGATGGTGCTTGCGGAATATTGCAGGCCGCATTTCGCGACCCACGTGCCGCAGCTGGTGCGGGGCCTGCGCGCCAAGCTGGACACCCTGATCGAGGCGCTCAACGCCGAGTTCGGCATCGCCGCCGAGTTCGAGGCGCCGAAGGGCGGAATCTTCCTCTGGCTCAAGCTGCCGGACCAGGTTGACGCGATGAAGCTGTCACAGGCCGCGCTCAAGCGCGGCGTGTCGATCAATCCGGGACCGGAATGGTCCACCGACGCCGCGCATGCGCGGAGCCGCCTGCGGCTGTGCTTCGCCAGCCCCTCGCATCAGGACATCCGCGAGGGCATCGCGGTGCTCGCCGACGTCTGCCGGGAGGAGTTCGGCGTGCCACTGCGCTCGTCCAATGTGGAGCGGACGCGCGCGATCGAGTGATCGCGCGCTGCTCATCGCACCGAAAATGGCGACTGGTAGGGCCGTCCGAACGGCACGCCATTGATCACCGTCTGCACCGGCTTGAGCTGCAGCTTGCCCTCGCGCTTGTTGCCGCGGGTATCGACGAAGCTGACGGGACCCTCGACCAGGTCCATGATTGCGACGTCGGCCGGCGCGCCGACCTGCAAGCTGCCGATCTTCGGCGCACGGTTGATGATCTTGGCCGGCGCCGAGGTCGCCATGCTCACCACCTGCTCCAGCGAGAGTCCCATCGCCATGAATTTCGCCATCACGTTGGGCAGGAACGGCATGCCCGGGCTATTGCCGGAGAACACGTGGATGTCGGAGGAGATGGTGTCCGGGCCGCAGCCGCCGGGGATCGCGACCTCGGCCACGGTGAAATCGAAGCTGCCGCCGCCATGGCCGACATCGAACAGCACGCCGCGCTGCTTGGCGGCGAGCGCCGCGGGCAGCAGCTTGCCGTCCTGGACGATGTTGGTGAAGGCGCCGCCCATGTTCGGCGCGCCGGAATAGGCATGGGTCAGGATGTCGCCGGGGCGCAGCAGGTCCAGGATCTGCGACATCAACTCACCGGTCTCGACGCCACCGATATGCACCATCATCCGCGCCGGCCAGCCGCACAACTCGCAGGCCTTGATGCCGCGCTTCAGCGGCTCGAGCCCATGCTTGAAGATCACGTTCTCCGACATCCGCACCTTGACGCCGAGCAGAAAGTCCGGGTTCTCGGCCAGCGCCATGGCGCAGGCATCCACCTGGGCGTTGTCGATGTTATAGAGCTCCGCGACCGGAAATGCCGACAGACCATTGTTGGCGATATGCACGAAGGCGTAGATGCGGGCGCGCGACTGGGCGGCGATGAAGCGGCGCAGCGCCGCCAGATTGTTCACCCCGGCATCGCCGGCCGAGACGACCGTCGTGGTGCCCTGGAATTGCACGAGCTCGTCCGGCGGAATCCCGATCGCCGAGCCATAGGGATAGACGTGGCTGTGGAGGTCGATGAGGCCCGGCATCACCAGCCGGCCGGCAGCGTCGATCGACCGCAGCGCACGCTCGACCGGAATGTCCGGTTCGAGGGCCTCGACCACGCCCCAGCGGATCCCGATGTCGCGCCGGCCGCGCAGGGCCTGGCTGGGATCGATGACGTCGCCGCCCTTGATGAGAAGGTCGAACTTGTCGGCCGGCCCCATCGCCGCGTGAGCCGGGCCCGACACCGCAGCCATGGCGGCCGCTCCGGAAGACAACAGGAAATGACGGCGCGACAGCGCGGACATGCTCAGCCTCCCCCACATCTTATTTGTAGTTGCCGATAGCATGCGCCTTGTCGGCGGCTCCGGCAAGACCCGCACCGGAAGATCGACGCTTCGGGCCTATCTCGCAGGTCCGACATTGCGCCGTTGACGCGGTGCATTAAGATGGACGGACGACATTCCTGCGAGACCCCATGACCTCGATCTCCCAACGCCTGCTCGCAATCCTCCTGCTCGCATCATCCTTTGCGCCGGCCGCCTCGGCGGACGATACGGCCGAGGTGGCACGTGCGTGGGGCCTGATCGGAACCTGGGCTGCTGATTGCAGTGCGCCTCCGGTCAGAGGCCGCGGCGCCATCATCTCCTACGAGATCTCGCCGGACGGCAGCCTGGTCTATCGCCGCGACCATGATCCCTCCGACGTCAATGAGGTCGCCACCGCGCGGATCGAACCCGACCAGACTCTAGTCCTCTCGATCGTCCTGTCGAGGGCGCGCCAGACGCGCGAGAATGGGATCATCAAGACGACGGACGGCGGCATCCGCTCGGTGTTCAATCGTGGCGAGGACGGCAGCTATACCATTCGCGAGGCGCGCTTCGTCGCCAACGGCAAGCCGACGCCAGCGCTCAGGAAGTGCGACTGACGCGGCAGGCTCGAGACGCAGCTCGCCCGCAAGCGTGAAGACCAAATCTGAACGTGTATTCAGCAACTTCGTGGAAGGTCCTGCGGAACGTTCTTTCACACTTCAAGTTGATCCCGCACTTTCATTCTGGAGGACAACATGAAGAAAATCGCTCTCGCGCTCGCTTCCCTTGCAGTCGTCGCTCTCGCGGCACCGTCGATCGCCAACGCCGAGACGGTGGTCATCAAGCGTGGTGGCCATCACTACCACCACGGCTGGGATCGCTCCCACGCCGAATACCGCATGCATCGTGAGTACCGGCCTCACCACTATGTCCGGCCGCTCCACCGCCATCATGACCGCACCGTGATCATCAAGCGCGACTGATCCGCGGACTTCGACGCAGCAATGGCCCCGCAAGGGGCCATTTTCTGTGGTCCATTCACCCCGGCCCGATGGCACGGTCGTCAGCGATCCCAGTCCGGCGCAAAGGCCGGATTGACGAAGCGCTTGTCCTTCGGGAGGGACGCGATGGTGGCACGATCCTCATCATCGAGTTGAAGCTTCGTCGCATCCCAGTTCGCCCGCTGACTTTCCGGGCGCGCTGCCTTGGGGATCGCCGCCACCCCATCCTGGTCCAACAGCCATTTCAGCGCGACCTGGGCGGCGCTGGCGCCATGCTTCCTGCCGATGGCCCCCAGCGTCTCGTCGGCGGCGGCGCGTCCCTGCGCCAGCGGGCAATAAGCCACCAGGGGAATTGACCGGCTCGCCATGTAAGCCATCAGCTTCGACTGATCGAGCATCACATGATACTCGACCTGGTTGCACGCCACTGGCGCCCGAATCTCCTCGACCGCCTGCTTCAGCAGCGCGACGGTGAAATTGGCGACGCCCACCGCGCGCGTGCGCCCCTCCTCCTTCAGCTTCAACAGTGTCTCCAGCGCAGCCGGCAGGTCCATTCCCTTGGCCGGCCAGTGGATGAGATAGAGGTCGACGAACTCCAGCCTGAGCTTCCTCAGACTCGTGTCGAATGCGCGACGGATCGCGTCCGGCGCGAGGTTCTCCGGCCAGACCTTGGTGGTGACGTGCAATTCGGCGCGCGGCAGATTTGTTGCCGCAAGTGCAGCACCGATCGCGTCCTCGTTGGCGTACATCTCAGCAGTATCGATGTGGCGGTACCCGAGCGCGAGCGCGCTCTCGACGGCCTCGCGGCAGACGGTGCCCTGCATGCGAAAGGTGCCGAGCCCGAGCTTGGGCAGACGAATACCCTGGGTGTCGATGGCGTTCATGAATTCTCCTGGAATCGCGCGAACCACTCGCCAGCGAACGCCGGCGGCAGCCTCGAAACATCAAGACCTTGGCGGGAAGTGCTCAGCTTGCCGTCGCTCCGCTTGCGAGTTCAAGCGAGCCGGCATCCACCTCAATCAAGATGTCGGGAGGTCGGTTCCGGCGTGCAGGCGCACGCCGAGCCTGTCTGCTCAGCGCCAGTTGCAGATGCCGCCGCTGCCGGGCCGGCACGGCCAGGTCTGGATGCGCGTATCCATCGCCTGCGCGTCCAGCGGATTGCCGCGCCGATGGACGAGCTTGGTGCGAGCGGCGCCGCGGGGCCGCTCGGCCGTCCTGGTGCCATGAGCGCGCCGGGTGGCGACGGCGCGCGGGATGCCGGAGCGCTCGTCCGGGTCGATCGCGGAACGGACGGCGACCGCAGGTCGATCTGATTTGGCTTCGATAGGCACAGGTTCGAAATGCGCCTCGGGGCCGAGCGGCTCCGGCGACAACACGGCCTTCGACAGATCAAGCTTGAGGAAGTCGCCCGGCCGATAGGCCCCCGCCACAGCATCGCTCGCCGTGAGCAACACGGCGCATGTAATCGTGCCGATAACAGCTCTCAACACCATCCCATCCTCCCGTTCCCCGCGTAACGCCACTTACGCGCCCCGCCGCGAGATCTCTGCACGCCGGCCGATGGCGAACTCGCAGCGCTGCCCGGCTGCAAGAGCCAGCTAAGAGCGCCTGACATCACGCCGCACATCATGTTCGGTGATCGACCGTTATCAGTTCGGAGAAAGCGCCCACCAACCGCCGGTCGTTCGACGCATCATAGCCAAAGTTCCGCGCTCGTCTCTGATGTAGGTCACGGCGCCGTCATTTCCAGGCCCAAAACTGCGAGTCACAGTTACCGCTGTGCACGCAAATGGGCGCTGCGAGCATTAGTCATAGCAATCCGTCGACCCGGATGCGGCATCGCAGCGTCTCTGCAGAGTCCGGGGCGATGTGCATGACGCCGGGCTTGGCCGCAAACTCGCCGTCGAAATCGAGCGGACTGGCGAAACCGCGCCACGGCTCGATGCACAGGAACGGCACGCCGCCGGGCTTCGACCAGATTCCAAGCTGACGAAAATGATCCCAAGTTAACTCAAGCGCCGGTCCTGTGGTTCCGACGAGGCGAACCGAACGGCTGGCCGGCTGATCGAGGATCACGGCATCGTCGTCGAACAGACGTTCGCTCAACGGGAGAACGCGCCCCTCGATCGGTGAGGGCTCCGGCCGCTCGCGCAGCAAACCGCCAGTCAGACGGCGGATCGGCGCCGGCTCCGGCTCTGCAAAAATTAGCCGGTAGCTCTCCTTCGGCTGGCCGGGGAGCAGCGGCCAGTTGAAGGCGGGATGGCATCCGAACGAGGCGGGCAGAACCTCCGCGCCGGGGTTGGCGATCTCGACCGCCACGTCCAGCGCATCAGCGGTGATCCGGTAGCTCACCGTGAGACGGAAGGCGAACGGATAGCACGCCCGCGTCGTCTCGTCGTCGGTCAGCTGCAACACGCATGACTCGGCCCCGCGCTCCAGCCAAGTGAAGCGGAGGTCGCGGGCGAAGCCGTGCTGCGTCATCGGATAGGTTTGGCCGCGGTGGTGGAGCTGGTCATTCTTGAGTCGGCCGACGATCGGAAACAACCATGGCGCATGGCGCGGCCAGACGGCTCCGGCCTGCCAGAGCAACTCCAGGCCCCCGCCGGTCTTCAACGAGCACAGCTCGGCGCCATCAGCCTTGACCGCGGCAGTGATGCCGCCCGCGCTGATCGTATGAAGGTCGTCGCTCATTGCCGTCACCGACGTCGCAAAAGAATCGCACGAGGTGATGCCGGATTGCGGCAGCAACGTCCAGGGGTGCGGTTCATCACCAGCGCGTAGACCACCGCCACAAGCACAGGGCACGGGAATGTCGAACACAGGACCGAAGCCGCACTCATAGGGCCCGCGCTGTGTCTGAAGGGTAGGCAACCCGCGCCAAATCTTCGTGCAGGCCGCAGCTTGCCGGCCCTGATCATTCGTGTACGAATGACCGAAACCGGCTTGATGCTGCGCCGCGTGCAGGCGCAAACTGCCGCAAATTCTTTGCCAGGAGAGAAGGATATCCCGATGGCCCATGACGCGCCGCAAGCGACCGGTCCCAGCAAGCTGGTCATCCGCAACATCGGCCTGATGCTGTCCGGCGCACTGGAACGGCCCATCCTGGATGCCGACACGATCGTCGCCGAGAACGGCAAGATCACGGGAATCGGCCGCTTCAAGGACGTCGACACCGAAGGCGCGACGACCATCGTCGATGCTCATGGCACGACGGTGGCGCCGGGCCTGATCGACAGCCACGTCCATCCCGTCGCCGGCGACTGGACGCCGCGGCAGAACCAGACCAACTGGATCGACTCCTATCTGCATGGCGGCGTCACTACGATGATCTCCGCCGGCGAGGTGCACATGCCCGGCCGTCCGCGCGACGTCGTCGGCCTGAAGGCGATGGCGATCTTCGCGCAGCGCGCGTTCTGGACCCTGCGGCCCGGCGGCGTGAAGGTGCATGCCGGCGCGCCCGTGATCGAATGCGAGATGGTCGAGGACGACTTCAAGGAGCTCGCCGCGGCTGGCGTCAAGCTGCTCGGCGAGGTCGGTCTCGGCGGCGTCAAGGATGGCCCCACCGCACGCAAGATGGTCGGCTGGGCACGCAAATACGGCATCCAGAGCACCATCCACACCGGCGGTCCGTCGATCCCCGGCTCGGGCCTGATCGACAAGGACGTGGTGCTGGAGGCCGGCACCGACGTCATCGGGCACATCAATGGCGGCCACACCGCCCTGCCCGACGACCAGATCCGCTGCATCTGCGAGGGCTGCAAGGCCGGGCTCGAGCTCGTGCACAACGGCAACGAGCGTTCGGCGCTGTTCACCCTGCGCACCGCGCGCGAGATGAACGAGCTCAACCGCGTGATCCTCGGCACCGACGCGCCGGCCGGCTCCGGCGTGCAGCCGCTCGGCATCCTGCGCATGGTGTCGCTGCTGTCCTCGCTCGGCGACGTGCCGGCCGAGATCGCGTTCTGCTTCGCCACCGGCAACACCGCGCGGATGCGCGAGCTCGACTGCGGCCTGATCGAAATCGGCCGCTCCGCCGATTTCGTCATCATGGACAAGGCGCAGCACTCGCCGGCCAAGACGCTGCTCGACAGCGTCCAGCTCGGCGACCTCCCGGGCATCGGCATGACCATCATCGACGGCATCGTCCGCACCCAGCGCAGCCGCAACACGCCGCCGGCGACGAAGATCCCGGAGATCGTGGCGAAATAGGATCGACCGGCTTTCTCCGCCGTCATTGCGAGCGCAGCGAAGCAATCCAGGGCCGCATGTGAAGCTCTGGATTGCTTCGGCGCAAGGGCGCCTCGCAATGACGCCGTGAGTTTGATGAAGATTGCGTAGCAAGGTTGGGCAAAGGCGCGCGCGACGCGCCAGCGCCGTGTGCGACGCACCCAGCGTCTTCGTCGCAGCATAGATGGTGGGCACGACGTATTCGCTACGCGAATGCGTCTTTGCCTACCCTACACGACCTGCGCTCGTGGCGACTACCGCAGCCTGTTCAACAGCGACAGCAGCGTCTCGCGTTCCTTCGCATCGAGCGGCGCCAGTGTCTCCTTGGAGATCGCCAGCGCGAGCGGTGCGGTCTTCTCCGCGAGCTGCTGGCCGGCGCGGGTCAGGCTGACTAACAGCCTGCGACCATCCTGCGGGTCCGGGCTGGTTTCAGTGAGACCGCGCGCCGTCAGCCGATCGATCACGCCCTTGATGGTCGCGACATCCATCGCCGTGAACCGTCCGAGCTGGTTCTGAGAGCACGGTCCGGTCTCGACGAGCTTCGACAGCGCCGCCCATTGCGTCGGCGTCAGGTTGCTGCCGATGTCGCGCGCGAAGATCATGGTGTGGCGCTGCCACACCTGCCGCAGGATGAAGCCGATCTGGTCGTCCAGCACATAGGCCGTGCGGGCCGGCTTTGGCGCAGCCTTCGCGGCTTGCTTGGCCTGTGGCTTCGGCGTCGTCTTGGTCGCCGCTTTTGTCGACCGCTTCAGCGGGGCGCTCTTGGCCATATCTTTCCTCGCCTCAGATCGACAGATGCGCGTCGCGGATGTCGGGCCGCGCGTCGAGCTCGGCCATGGTGCCGGAGAAGCAGATGCGACCGCGCTCGATGATGTAGGCGCGGTCAGAGATCAGCTTCGCGAAATGCAGGTTCTGCTCGGAGACGACCAGCGAGACGCCTTCCTTCTTCATGGTCAGGATCGCATCGACCATCTGCTCCACGATCTTCGGCGACAAGCCTTCCGAGGGCTCATCGAGCAGGACCAGCGACGGATTGCCCATCAGCGTGCGGGCGATGGTCAGCATCTGCTGCTCACCACCGCTCATGCGGCCGCCCGGGCGACTCTTCATCTCGCCGAGATTTGGAAACAGCTGATACAACTTCTCGCGGGTCCATTGCGGGGCATTGGGCCGCGGCTTCTGGCGCCCGACCTCGAGATTCTCCTCCACCGTCAGCTCGGTGAAGATTCTGCGCTCTTCCGGAACATAGCCGAGGCCGGCACGGACGATCTCATGGGTCGGCGCGGACGAGATGTCCTTGCCCTCGAACATGATCTGGCCTTCGCGCAGCTCGACCAGGCCGACGATCGAGCGGAAGGTCGTCGATTTGCCGGCGCCGTTGCGCCCGAGCAGTGCCACCACCTCGCCCTCGCCGACCTCGAGGCCGATGTCGAACAGGATATGCGCAGGACCGTAGTGGCTGTTGAGATTGGCGACGGACAGCTTCATGCCGGAGCTCCCTCGCGATGATCGGCATCATACAGCAGGCCTTCGCCGAGATAGATCGCCTGCACCTCGCGATTGGCCCGCACCTCGGCTGGCGATCCCTCGGCAATGAGACTGCCACGATTGAGCACGAGAATGCGGTCCGCATGCTCGAACACCACGTCCATGTCGTGCTCCGTGAAAAGGACGCCGATCGACTGCTCACGCGCGATTCCGGCGGTCAGCCGCATCAACTCGACGCGCTCGCGCGGCGCCATGCCGGCGGTCGGCTCGTCCATGAGCAGCAGCTTCGGCTGGTTGGCGAGCGCGATCGCGAGCTCCAGCCGCTTGAGGTCGCCATAGGCGAGCTCGCCGCAGGGACGCTCGGCATAGCCGGCCATGCCGACGAGATCGAGCAGGCGATCTGCTTCGTCCCGCTCGATGGCAAGCATCGGGCTCCAGAAATCGAACAGGCGGCGATGATGCGAGACCAGCGCGACCTGGATGTTCTCACGCACCGTCATGGTCGGATAGGTCGCGGTGATCTGGAAGGTCCGCCCGACTCCGAGCCGCCAGACCTCGCGCGGCTTGCGCCCCGTGGTCTCCTGCCCCATCACGGTGATGCGGCCGCTGTCCGGCACGTTCTGGCCGTTGAGCATGTCGAAGCAGGTGCTCTTGCCGGCGCCGTTCGGACCGATCAGCGCGAGGATCTCGCCGGCCTGCAGCGTGAACGACACGTTGCGGACGGCGTGAATGCCGCCATAGGATTTCGACAGGCCTTCGACGGAGAGCAGCGACACGCCGAGACTCATTGTGCGCCCTCCATCTTGGCCGACAGCGAAGCCCCCTTGGGGGCCGCTGCGCGGCGCCGATGCATGACGGTTTCGACCACGCCCACGATGCCTTTCGGGAACACCACCACGATCAGCACGATGAAGATGCCGAGCACGAGCTTCGACCAGTCGGTCTGGCTGACCAGCCAGATGTTGAGCGCCTTGTAGACGATGGCGCCGAAGATCGCGCCGGGCACCGTCTCGACGCCGCCCAGCAGCACCATGACCAGGGCATCGACCGACAGCGAGATGCCCATGTTGTCCGGAAAGACGCTGCCCTTGAGATAGGCGAACAGCGCACCGCCGAGGCCGGCCGTCGTGCCGGCGATGATGAACGCCGTCCACTGGATGCGCTTGCCGTTGATGCCGATCGACTCGCTGCGCAGCGGAGAGTCGCGCATTCCGCGCAAGGCGTAGCCGAACGGCGAGAAGGTGATCAGACGCAGCACGCTGACGACGAACGCGGAGACGCCGAGCGCGAGCCAGTAGAAGTGCGACGGCGACGCGGCCCATTTCTCCGGCCAGAGCCCGAGAATGCCGTTGTCGCCGCCGGTCACCGCAACCCACTGGAACGCGATCGACCACACGATCTGTGCGAATGCGAGCGTCAGCATCGCGAAATACACGCCCGAAAGCTGGACGGCGAAGGCGCCGAACACGGCCGCACCAAGCGCGCCGAGCAGCGGCCCCAGCAAGAGGCAGGCGATCATCGGCAGCCCCGCCATCTTCGCGAGGAAGGCGACGCCGTAAGCGCCGAGGCCGAAATAGGCGGCATGACCAAACGAGGCGAGGCCGCCGACCGCCATCAGGAAATGCAGCGACGCCGCGAAGATCACGAAGATCGCGATCTCGGCGCCGACGGTCAGCGCGTAGTTGCCGGCGATGAAAGGCAGCATCGCCGCCAGCGCCAGCGCGACGAGAGACGCCAGCCGCTCGACCGAGCTCAGCGGACGCCAGGGAATGACGGTGAGACCGGGTGTGCGCCGCGCCGGCGCCTCCTTCTTGCCGAACAGGCCCCAGGGCCGCACGACCAGCACGACGGCCATCACCAGGAACACGAGGATCAGCGAGATCGTGGGGAAGATGAGAATGCCGAAGGCATTGAGCTCCGAGACCAGAACCGCGGCAACGAAGGCGCCGAGGATGCTGCCGAGGCCGCCGATCACGACGACCACGAACACCTCGACGATGATGCGCAGATCCATCGCGTGATGGACCGCGTCGCGCGGGATCTGCAGCGCGCCGCCGAGCGCGGCGAGGAAGACGCCGACGGCGAACACCGAGGTGAACAGCCACTTCTGATTGACCCCGAGCGCCGCGACCATGTCGCGGTCCTGCGTCGCCGCGCGCACCAGGATGCCCCAGCGAGTCCGCTGGAACAGCAACCAGAGCACACCGAGCACGATCGGACCGAGCGCGATCAGGAACAGGTCGTAGCTCGGGATGTTCTGACCGAAGAAGTCGACCGCACCTTTCAATCCCGGCGCGCGGCGGCCGACCAGATCATCCGGTCCCCAGATCAGCACGACGAGATCCTCGACCATCAGGGTCAAGCCGAAGGTCGCGAGCAACTGGAACAGCTCCGGCGCGTGATAGATCCGGCGCAGCAGCACGATCTCGACGAGCACGCCGATGGCCGCGACCACGAGCGCCGCCACGACGATGCCGCCCCAGAAGCCGAGCGGACCGGACAGCCTCTCAGTGAGCGAAAAGGCCACATAGGCGCCGAGCATGTAGAACGCGCCATGGGCGAAATTCACGATGCGGGTGACGCCGAAGATGATCGACAGTCCCGACGCCACCAGGAACAGCGAGGCTGCACTGGCAAGGCCGGTCAGGAACTGGACGAAGTAGAAGGCCATGGGCGGTCCGCGTGAGGAGATCGTCGAATCGATGAGCCGCATTTGCGCTCGGGCGCTCCTTCAGAGAGCTGACGAGCAAGCGTGGGGTGAGGGATCTCGGCCCGAACCTGTAGATCAGGCGTCGTATTCCCTCACCCCGCCCGCTCTCCCCCTGCGGGAGAGGGAGAAGCAGGATCGTGTGGATCAGTCCTTCGGCCGGAGCTTGCCGACTTCCGCGTCACCAGGCAGATAGTCCGAGCCCTTGCGGTAGACGGTGTCGACCATGATGCCCTTGCCGTCCTTCAGCGCGGTCTTGCCGACGTAAGCGCCGAGCGTCGACTGGTGGTCGATCTTACGGAACGTGATTTCACCGAAGGGCGACGGCACGGACAGTCCCTCGGCCGCGGCGATCAGCTTGTCGGTATCGGTCGAGCCGGCCTTGGCGAGAATGGCGGCCGCCGACTTGATGGTCTGGTAGCCGACGATCGAGCCGAGCCGCGGATAGTCGTTGTACTTGGCCTGATACGCCTTCAGGAACGCGTCGTGCTCGGGCGTCTTGATCGAGTACCAGGGATAGCCGGTGACGATCCAGCCCTCGGGCGTCTCCTCCTTGAGCGGATCCAGATATTCCGGCTCGCCGGTCAGGAAGCTGACGACCTTGCGGTCTTTGAACAGGCCGCGGGTGTTGCCTTCGCGGACCAGCTTCACGAGATCGGCGCCGAAGGTGACGTTGAGGATCGCCTCCGGATTGGCGGCGGCGACGGCCTGCGCCACCGGACCGGCGTCGATCTTGCCCTGCGGCGGCCACTGCTCGTCCACCCACTGGATGTCGGGCCGTTTCTCCGACAAGAGCTTCTTGAACACCGCGACGGCCGACTGGCCATATTCGTAGTTCGGCGCAATGGTGGCCCATCGCTTGGCGGGAAGCTTGGCAGCCTCCTCCACCAGCATCGCCGCCTGCATGTAGTTCGACGGACGCAGGCGGAAGGTGTATTTGTTGCCCTTCGCCCAGGTGATGGCGTCGGTCAGCGGCTCGGCCGCCAGGAAGAACACCTTCTTCTGGTTGGCGAAGTCGCTGACGGCGAGGCCAATGTTCGACAGGAACGTACCGGCGAGCATCGCGACGTTCTCGCTCGACACCAGCTCGTTGGCTGCGGTCTGCGCATCGGCCGGCTTGCCGCTGTCGTCCTTGGAGACGACGACGAGCTTCTTGCCGTTGATGCCGCCGGCTGCATTGACCTCCTCGACCGCAAGCTGCCAGCCCTTGCGATAAGGCTCGGTGAACGCCGGCAGCAGCGAATAGCTGTTGATCTCGCCGATCTTGATGACGTCCTCGGCGCGCGCCGCGCTCGTCAGTCCCGCGACGGCAAGGCCCAGGCCTGCCGCAAGCATCGTTCTCCGTCGCATCCCTTCAGCCTCCATGTTGAGTCGAATTAGCGTAGACCGTCCTCGCCCTTGATCTCGGCGACCGTAAGCCCGCCGACGCGCGGCAGCGGACGGCCGCTGTCGGTGACCGCGAGCGCGACCATGATCTCATTGGCGCGTGGCGCGTCGTTGATCTGCACCTCCATGCCGTCGAAATGACTGCGCACGAAGGCCGCATCTTTGTGGCCGAGCGGAATGTCGAGCGTGCAGCCAACGCCGCCGCGCTTCTTCGACGAGGGGATCAGCGCCGCGCCCTTGCCGAGCACCTTGCGCACCGGCGCCCCCATCTTCGGATGCAGGATCGCGGCCGCATGCTCCAGCTCGCCATCGCTGCCGACGGCCGCCGCCTTGCCATAGCTGTGCGCGGCCGGACCCTCGATGCCGAGCGCGGCAACCGCGCGCTTGGCCAGCATCTCGCCGAGCTCCTCGCCGATCGCGATCAGCGGCGACAGGTCCTCGACATAGCGGCCGGCAAACGGATTCTCGATCACCGCCACTGCCGCAGCCCGCCGCGTCGGCGGCGACACGGTCCGGCCCATCTCCTGATGGACTTCCTCGACCACGGTCACGATCTTTCTGATGACGGCGCTCATCGTCGACCCTTCGTATTCTGGCACATCATGCATCAAACCTCACGCCGCCGCCGCCCGCAACTGCGGCCGACGAACGATCTCGACCGCGCGCGGACCGACAACGCGAATGTTGCCGCGGAGCTGCAGAACAGCGCCTTCGATCAGACCGGCCGACAGCAGCGACTGCCCACGATGCTCGCCCGCGGCCAGCGCTTCGGCAATCTCGGCATCAGGAAGCTCTCCGACCTCGCATGTGACGAGGCGGTCACCGAGATCGCTATCCGGTTGCAACTCGCACGCGGGTCGGCGAAGCACGGCCGGATGCCCCGGAAGGTCGACCGCGTTGCCGATCACCGTCGCAGCCGCATCGGCCTGCGCTGCGCTACGCGCGAGCACCGTCACCGCATCGGCAATGCCCAGCGAGAAGCTGCGACCGTGGCGGCCCGATGTGGCGACACCGCCGATCGCGTCGGCAGCACGAAGCGTCATCCTCCGCATCACGCCCGCGCCGTCGGGACGGTCCATCAGCCCGACGCTGAAGGTGGCGCCATCCCGCAGATGGAGTGCGATGTCACCACCATTGTTGACATAAGCCCGCGTCAGCTTCGCCGCGCCGCGCATTGCGCCGAGAATCTCCTCGGCGACACTACCCGCGACAGCCGCCATCGGCGTGATGAACATCTCGCGCGCAAACGGCACCACGGCGGCATGCATCCGCTGCGCGACGACGCCCTTCAACGGGCAGCGATCCTGATCGGCCCCTCTGCGCAGCACGGACAGTTCCGCACACAGCTCGTCGAGCAGCCCCGTGAAACGCTCGGCCGCCGCACGATAGGCCGCACCAATATCGCCATCGGCCGCATCTGCGCCGATGATCAGATCGATCGGCCCGTCCTGCAGATGCAGCCGCCGGTCGGGCAACAAGGCGATCTGTGGCCGCCGGCTCATGAGCCCGGCCTCGGCCACGGCAATTGGCGAATGTCCTTGCTGACATCCTTCAGCGAAGCGAGCGGCTGGACGTAGTCCATGTGCCCGCCGAGCGCCGCATAATCCGATAGTCTCAGCGTGAACTCGATCGGCGCGACGATCGCAGGCGTCGGCACATAGCCGAAGGCGCCGGCCGGCATCTGGGTCACGTCGACCATATAGGTGATGCCGCCGCCCGGCCAGACATAGACCGGCGCACCGCCGCTCGTCACCCGCGTCAGCGTATCCTTGACCGAGCGCGTCAGCCGCACCGGATTGTCGGTGACGCCAGCACGCAGCGAGCCGCCGGCACCGGCCATGAACAGCACGGTGCACAGCGCCGGCTCGCAGTTCTCCTGGATGCGCTCGACCGAGAACTGCAGCTCCGGCGGCATCTCGCGCTGCACCGGCCTGAGCATCTCGTCGAGTACGTAGTATCCGGCATGCTCGCCTGTCGTGGACACCATCAGCAGCGTCGTTCCCGGCTTCGCCGTCTTGGGATCGAATGGCCCGAGGATCGACAGCGGATCGGAGATGTCGGTGCCGCCCCAGCCGGTTCCGGGCTGCGCCACCTGGAAGTAGCGGCCCGGCGTGGAGCGACGTCCCTTCATCTTGATGCCTGTCGCGGGAATGTCGAGCAGCTTGCCGGCCTGGTGCTCCGACAGAACGCCGGTGATGTGATCATCGACCACGACGACCTCGTCGACCTTGCCCTGCCATTGCTTGGCGAACATGCCGATCGTGGCCGAGCCGCAGCCGACGCGCATGCGCTCTTCCTTGACGCCGTTGACGATCGGCGGCTGCCCCGCCTGCACGATCACGCTGGAGCCCCCGTCGACCACGAGTTCCACGGCTTTGCGGTTACTGAGGTCCATCAGCGCGTCACAGGTGACACGCCCCTCCTTCTTGGAGCCGCCGGTGAGATGATGCACGCCGCCGAGCGACAGCATCTGCGAGCCGTATTCGCTGGTCGTGACGTGACCGACCGCCTCGCCGTCGACGCGCACCGTCGCCGCTTCCGGTCCGAGATAGCGGTCGGTGTCGATCTTCACCTTGACGCCGCAATAGCTGAAGATGCCCTCGGTCACGACCGTGACCATGTCGACGCCATCGACCACCGACGACACGATGAACGGCGCCGGCTTGTAGTCCGGATAGGTGGTGCCGGCGCCGATCGCGGTAACGAACAGCTCGGGCTGATGCACGATCTTGCCGTCCCAGTCGCCGCTCGCCTGGAACGGCACCAGCTTGCCGCCATGCGACACCGTGCGCTCCAGCAGGATATGCGGATCGACGCGCACCAGCACACCGTCCTGATTGGCATAACGGTCGCAGGCACCTGCCGCGCCCGGCTTGATGTAGCACATCACCGGACAGGCATCGCAGCGGATCTTGTCCGCGGCACCGTCGCTCGCCGTTTCGGTCACCATGCAGAGAAGCCTATCTTGAAGCGGAGCTGGCGGCAAACGTCCACACGCCGCGGCAATTCGTTCGTACACGAATGATGTCGCGCCCCTCCGCCGACTGTCAAGCGCCACCGCGAACGAAAAGCACGATTGCCGGATAAACGATCAGTTTGCCCTGCACAATGACGACAAATCGTGCATACGCTGCAGCGCAAAACGTGGCACTTGCATGTTAGTACACAAACGATACGCTCGGAGCGATCGCCATCGCATCCTCGTTAACGATAGCATAGCGGACGACAGAAGGGCATGACGCCAGCAACGATTCGGCTGACCGTGAACGGACGGGCGTACGACGTCGCCGCCGCGCCCGGCACGCCCCTGCTTCATGTGCTGCGCAACGACCTCGCCCTGAACGGCCCGAAATACGGCTGCGGCCTGGGTGAATGCGGCGCCTGCACCGTGCTGATCGACGGCCGCGCCGCCCGCTCCTGCGTCATTCCGGTGGAAGGCTGCATCGGCCGCGATGTCACCACGCTGGAAGGGCTGGGCTCGCGCGAGGCGCCCGATCCGGTGCAGCAGGCCTTCATCGCCGAGCAGGCCGCGCAATGCGGCTATTGTCTCAACGGCATGATCATGACGACCAAGGCGCTGCTGGCGATCAAGCCCGATCCGTCACGCGACGAGATCAAGCAGGCGCTGCGCTACAATCTCTGCCGCTGCGGCGCCCATGTCGAGATCCTCCGCGCGGCGATGCGGGCGGCCGGCCACACGCTCGAGGCGCTGGACTGATGAACGATCGCCTCACAAAGGACGAAGACATGCCTCGCGGCTGGCTGGTCGTCGAGCGTCCCATGGCCGGCAACAATGGCCGGTTCGAAACCTTCATCCGGATCACGGCGGCAGGCGAGGTCTCGGCCTTCAACGGCCATGTCGATCTCGGCACCGGCATCCGCACCGCGCTGGGACAGATCGTTGCAGAAGAGCTCGACGTCTCCTTCGCCCGCGTCGTGGTCGTGCTCGGTGACACCGCGGTCGTGCCGAACCAGGGCGCGACCATCGCCAGCGAGACAATTCAGATCACCGCCGTACCCCTGCGCAAGGCGGCGGCGCAGGCGCGCGCCTTCCTCTTGGCGCGAGCGGCCACGCAGCTCGGCCTCGACGTTCAGGATTTGACGGTCGAGGACGGGCTGATCCGCGGGCCCAACAACCGCGTCCTCAGCTATGGCGAACTGATCGGCGATGAGACGATCAGCCTCGCGCTCGCCGACGATATCATCGTCAAGTCGGTGAACGACTATCAGGTCGTCGGCCGCTCGGTGCCGCGCGTCGATCTGCCGGCGAAGGCGACCGGCGAGCTCACCTACGTACATGACGTGCGCGTGCCCGGCATGCTGCACGGCCGCGTCGTGCGCCCACCCTATGCCGGCGTCGATGCCGGTCCCTTCATCGGCACCAGCCTTCTCGGCGTCGACAGAGACTCGATCCGCGACATCCCGGGTCTGGTCGACGTCGTCGTCATCGGCGATTTCATCGGCGTCGTCGCCGAGCGCGAGGAGAACGCGATCCTGGCTGCCGAGCGCCTCGAGGTGAATTGGAGGCCGGTGCCGACCTTGCGCGATCTCGACGATGTCGAGAACGCGCTGCGAGCCAATCCGTCCGCTCCGCGCCGGCTGCTCGACAAGGGCGATGTCGACGCCGCCATCGCCGACGCCGCCAAGCCGATGCGGAGGACCTATCTCTGGCCCTATCAGATGCACGGCTCGATCGGGCCGTCCTGCGCTGTCGCCGACTATCGCGACGGGCAGATCCGCATTTATTCCGGCACGCAGAATCCGCACATCCTGCGCGGCGATCTCGCCATGCTGATCGACTGTCCAGAGGATCACATCGAGCTGGTCCGGCTGGAGGCCGCCGGCTGCTATGGCCGCAACTGCGCCGACGATGTCACGGCCGATGCGCTGCTGCTGGCGCGTGCGGTCGGCCGCCCGGTGCGCGTGCAGCTGACGCGCGAGCAGGAGCATCTGTGGGAGCCCAAAGGCACCGCGCAGCTGATGGACGTCAATGGCGGCCTCAATGCCGACGGTTCGGTTGCGGCCTATGAATTCGCCACGCGCTATCCCTCGAACGGCGCGCCGACGCTGGCCTTGCTGCTCACCGGCCGCATCGCGCCGGAGCCCGCCGTGTTCGAGATGGGCGACCGCACCGCGATTCCGCCTTATGATTACGACCATATGCGCATCACAGCGCATGACATGCCGCCGATCGTGCGCGCCTCCTGGATCCGCGGCGTCTCGGCGCTGCCCAATACCTTCGCGCACGAGTCCTATATCGACGAGCTCGCTGCGGAGGCCGGCGTCGACCCGATCGAATACCGGCTGCGCTATCTGAAAGACGAGCGCGCGCGTGATCTCGTGAACGCCGTGGCCGAACGCGCCGGCTGGACGCCGCGCCCCGTGCGGGAAGAGAAGACGCCCGAGAACGGCGTCGTCCATGGCCGCGGCTTCGCCTACGCGCTCTACGTCCACAGCAAGTTTCCCGGCTACGGCGCGGCATGGTCGGCCTGGATCGCCGATGTCGCCGTGAATACGACGACCGGCGATGTCAGCGTCACGCGGGTGATCGCAGGCCAGGACTCCGGCCTGATGATCAATCCGGACGGGGTACGCCACCAGATCGAAGGCAACGTCATCCAATCCACCAGCCGGGCGCTGATGGAGGAGATTCCGTTTGCGCGCGGCAAGGTCGCGGCGCGGGAATGGGGCGCCTATCCGATCATCACCTTCCCCGACGTGCCTGAGATCGACGTGCTGATGCTGCCGCGACCGGATCAGCCGCCGCTCGGCGTCGGCGAGTCCGCGTCCGTGCCAAGCGCCGCCGCGATCGCCAATGCGATCTACGACGCCACCGGCGTCCGCTTCCGCGAGCCGCCATTCACGCCGGAGCGCATCCTGAAAGGACTGCGCGGCGAACGGGTGGAGACGCCGGCGCCGCAGTCGCTGCCCGCCCCCGAAAGACCGGCGACCACGTGGCTCAAGCCCTTTGCCAAGCGGGGCGGCGTGATCGCCACCGCCGTCGCGGCCTGCGCCGCGGCGATCGGCGTCGCCGCCGCCGTGCTGCCCTGGCGCGCCATCGCGCCGATCACCCGCCCCGATCCCTCGGTCTATTCCGCTGCGACGATCGCGCGCGGGGAGGCGCTCGCGGCGCTCGGCAATTGCGCGGTCTGCCATACCGCGGATGGCGGCCTGATCAATGCCGGCGGCCGCGCACTGGAGACGCCGTTCGGCACGCTGTTCAGCACCAATATCACGCCCGACGACGAGACCGGGATCGGCGCCTGGTCCTATCCCGCCTTCGAGCGCGCGATGCGCGAGGGCGTGCATCGCGACGGCCGGCAGCTCTATCCGGCGTTCCCCTACACGCATTTCGCACGAACCGATGATGCCGACCTGCAGGCGCTGTACGCCTACCTGATGGCACAGGCACCGGTCCGACAGCAGGCGCCGGACAACGCGCTGCGCTTCCCGTTCAACCTGCGGCCGCTGGTCGCCGGGTGGAATGCACTGTTTCACGACACGCAGCCGTTCAGGCGTGATCCAACACGATCAGAGCAGTGGAATCGCGGCTTCTATCTCGTCGAAAGCCTCGGCCATTGCAGCGCCTGTCACTCGCCGCGCAACGCGCTCGGCGCCGAGCAACGCAACGCATATCTCGCTGGCGGCTTCGCCGATGGCTGGGAAGCCCCAGCGCTGACCTCGCTCTCGAGTGCCCCGATCCCGTGGACCGAGGACGAGCTCTACACTTATCTCCGCTCCGGTCAGTCGCGCTTCCATGGCGTGGCCGCCGGTCCGATGGCACCGATCGTCAAGGATCTCGCGACGCTGCCCGATGCCGACATTCGGACCATGGCGATCTATCTCGCCTCGTTCCAGACGCCCTCGCCCGCGGCAGCGAAGCTGGAGGCGATGGCCGCGGAGTTGGAAGCGCGCACCAAGGTGACCTCGACGCCGTCTCCGGCGGCACGGCTCTATCTCGGCGCCTGCGCGGTCTGTCACGAGGTCGGCGGCCTGCCATTGTTCGGCAGCCGGCCTTCGCTGGCGCTGAACAGCAACCTGCACAGCGCCACCCCCGACAATCTGATCCAGGTGATCCTGCACGGGATCATGAAGCCGGCCTCGTCCGACCTCGGCTACATGCCGGCGTTCAAGGAGCATCTCAGCGACGTCCAGCTCGCCGAACTCGTCGCCTATCTCCGTCAGCAATTTGCCCCGGACAAGCCGGCCTGGACGGGCGTCGACGCCGCCGTCGGTCGCATCAGGTCCGCCGTGGCGCAGTGAGGCCGAGCATGCTCCTTCAGCGCCCGGCGCCCCGACCACCACCCTGACGCGCATTCGGGCACCTCCTTGCCAGTAATTTCGCCTTGCGGCAGTCGCCCTGCCGCTTCTAGAATTTGAGACTATGTTCCAAAAAATGGAACAAACGGTATCATCATGAGCGCCCTGACCAACGCCATCGACATCCTGCGCTGCTTTTCGACCGCGCGACCCGACCTCTCCTTTGCCGACGTCCAGGTCCTGACCGGCAAGCCGAAAAGCTCGACCTCACGTCTGCTCCGCTCGCTGCGCGATTGCGGCCTGCTCGAGCAGGACCCGCATAGCCGACGCTACCGCCCGGGCCTGCTGACCTTCGAGCTCGGGCGGCTTCACCGTGCCCATGACGACCTGATCGCCACCGCCGAGGGCGAACTGCGCGATGTCTGCGCGCGCACTGGCCACACCGGCTACATCGCCGTGCTCGACGGCTATCAGCAGGTGGTGCTGCGGATCGTGCCCGGCTCCAATCCGCTGCGCGTCGTCAACCCGCCCGGCCAGCGCACGCCGGCAATCATCACCTCGAACGGCCGCGCCATGCTGGCGCGTCTGTCAGACCAGGAGATCCGGGCGCGGGTGCCGCTCGACTACCCGAAGGTCCCGGCCAACTCGCCGCAGAACTTCACCGAGCTGATGGCGCGGCTGAACGAGATCCGCCGGACCGGCATCTCGGACGCCGCCGACGAGGCCATCGAGGGCGTCGGCTCGCAGGGCTTTGCGCTGGCGAGCGGCGAGAGCGGTGAGCTGATCGGCATCGCCGTCTCCTATTCGGTGCAGGCGACCACCGAGATCGAGCGCGCCAACGTCCGCCGCGAGCTCGGCGCAATGGCAGCCAAGCTGCGGCGCATGACCGGCGATCCGCTCGGCCAGACCATCGAGCAACTGGCCGGACTGGCCTCCTGATGACGAGCAGCAGCGCGCCGCGCGTCAACAGCATGGCGCTGTTGATCCTGCCGAGCGCGTTGCTGTTCGCGCTGTTCTTCTTCCTGCCGATCGGATTGATGGCGCTGATGAGCGTCCTGACCGGCAACCCCGTGGTCATGCCGAACGTCGCCCTCACCGCCAAGCACTATGCCCGCATGGGCGATGACGGCTACTATCTCGAGGTGATCTGGACCACGATCCGGATCGGCCTCTGGACGACCCTGGCCGCGCTCGTGATCGGCTACCCGCTCGCGCATTGGATGGCGCGGATCAAGAGCCGCACCGGCCATGCGCTGCTGCTGATGGCCGTGCTGGCGCCGATGCTGACCGGCATCGTGGTGCGCACCTTCGCCTGGATGACGCTGCTGTCCGACAAGGGTGTCATCAACCAGATCCTGACCGCGCTCGGGCTGATCACCAGGCCGTTGCAGCTGATGTACAATGAGACCGGCATCATCATCGGCCTCGTCCACATCTATGTGCCTTTCATGGTGCTGACGCTGACTGGCGTGATCGGCCGCATCGACGAGCGGCTGGAGCAGGCGGCGGAGAATCTCGGCGCCAGCCCGTGGCGCGCTTTTCTCGAAATCACCCTGCCGCTCAGCCTGCCCGGCATCCTCGCCGGTTCGCTGCTCGTCTTCGCGCTCGCGATCAGCGCCTACGTCACGCCGATCCTGCTCGGCGGCTTCCAGATCATGACCCTGCCGATCCTGATCTACCAGCAGATCTCCGCGAACTTCAACGTCGGATTCGCGGCTGCGCTCGGCATGGTGCTGCTCATCATTTCGCTCTCGCTCGTTGTCGCGTATAATCACGTGCTCGGCCTCGTTTCGGGCCAGCGCGAGCTGCAATGAGGGCCAATATGACGAGCCTTGCTCCAGGATCGCGGCCGCCGCTTGCTGCGCCGATCGATCTGGCGGCCACACCTGCCCTTCGCAGCAAGACGCGGCCGCTCCGGTGGGGTCGCAGGCTCTATCTCACCGCCAATACCGGCATCCTCGCCTTCCTGCTGACGCCGATCGCGATCGTGATCGTGTTCGCGCTGAACCCCACGCCTTTCATCCAGTTTCCGCCGGTCGGCGTCTCCTTGCGCTGGTTCGAGAAGTTCTTCGCCTCGCGCGACTTCATGCACACGCTGCTCTTCAGCATCGAAGTTGCGGCCATGACCACGGTCGCGGCCACGGTGCTTGGCGCGTCGGCCGCGCTGGCGATCGCCCGCGGCAACCTGCCAGGCTCTCGGCTGATCGTGGCGACCATGCTGTCGCCGCTGATGCTGCCCGCGATCCTGACCGGTCTTGCATTGTTCCAGTCCTACGTGCTGCTCGATGTCGGGCGTCCCTTGTGGGGCCTCGTCGCGGGCCATACGCTCGTGACGATTCCCTACGTCGTGCGCACCACGCTCGCGGTGTTGCATAATTTCGATGTCAGGCTGGAGGAAGCCGCGCAAAATCTCGGCGCCAGCCCCACCCGGGCCTTCTTCGAGATCACTCTGCCGCTGGTGAAGCCCGGCGTTCTGGCAGGCGCGATCTTTGCTTTCATCGTCTCGTTCGACCAGTTTCCGGTGTCGCTGTTCCTGGTCGCGCCGGGTAGCGAGACCTTGCCGATCACGCTGTTCAACTATCTGAAGTTCGATCTCGACGGCACCATCGGCGCGGCCTCGGTGGTCTCGATCCTGCTCGCCTTCATCGTCGTCATCGCGCTCGACCGCACCGTAGGTCTTCGCTCCTACGTCAAACTCTAAGGGAGATCCCGGACATGACCGCCTCATCGCGTCGTTTTCCTCTGAGCCGCCGCCGCCTGCTGACCGCGGCTGCGTCGCTCGGCGCCGGCGTTGTCGCTGCTCCCTATGTCGCGCGTGCGGATGAGCTCGTTCTCAACGTCACCGGCTGGGGTGGCAAATGGGGTGACGTGATGAAGGCCGAGATCGGTCCGGCCTTCGAGAGCGAGTTCAAGTGCAAGCTCAAGACCGACACCGCGCTGCCGTTCCTGCCAAAACTGCAGGCGAGCTCACGCTCGGCCCCGGTCTACGACGTGCTGCACACCAACTCCAACGAGCAGTGGGCGGCCGTGGAGATGGGTCTCGTCGAGCCCAAGGTCGACCCCAAGCTGGTTCCGAACGTTGCCGACGTCTATCCTTACGCCGTCAGCGACAAGATCGTCGGCGTCTGCATCTTCACCAGCGCCATCGGTCTCGGCATGCGCACCGACAAGGGCTATGGGAGCGTCACGTCGTGGAAAGACTACTGGGATGCGAAATTCAATGGCGCGCGCGGCGGCTATGTGATCCCAGCCAATAGCCTGGGACAGGCGTTCGTGATGATGTGCGGCGCGCTGTATG
This sequence comes from Bradyrhizobium sp. SZCCHNRI3043, assembly GCF_032377735.1. Lineage (NCBI taxonomy): Bacteria > Pseudomonadati > Pseudomonadota > Alphaproteobacteria > Hyphomicrobiales > Nitrobacteraceae > Bradyrhizobium > Bradyrhizobium sp. SZCCHNRI3043. The sequence goes on along the minus strand of NZ_JAUHID010000002.1, from coordinate 570,138 downwards.
GCAAGGGCCAGACCGACCTCGACGCCGCCTATGGAGCGCTGGAGAAGCTGAAGCCGATCAAGCTGGTCGACTTCACCGGCGCGATGGAGAAGCTGATCCTGTCCGGTGAGGTCGGCCTCGGCATCCTGCATGATTCCGGCATCTATCGTTACGACGGTCAGAACCAGCCGGTCGACTTCGTCACGCCGAACGAGGGCGTGCTGTCGCTCGAGCAAGTGCTGAGCATCACGCCCGGCAGCAAGGTGAAGGAGCTCGCCAACGCCTATATCAACTACATGCTGCGCCCCGAGGTCCAAAAGCGCCTCGCCGAGACGGTGTGGTATTCGCCGGCCAACAAGAAGGTCAAGCTCGACGCCAAGTATGACGCCAAGCTGCTGACGACGCCGGAGAAGGTCAGCAAGCTGATCCAGGTCGACTGGAAGTGGTACAATGCACGAAAAGACGAGATCGACAGCCGGGTCAACCGGATCTTCCGCGCATGAGCGCTGCCATCGAGATCGCCGCGGTCAGCAAGATCTATGACGGCGGCGTACGCGCACTCGATGCGGTTGCCGTGAACATCAGGCCTGGCGAGTTCTTTTCGCTGCTCGGCCCGTCCGGCTGCGGCAAGACCACCACCCTGCGCATGATCGCCGGCTTCGACAGCCCAAGCGCCGGCGAGATCCGCCTCGACGGCGCCGACATCACCCATGTGCCGGCGCACAAGCGCGACATGGCGATGGTGTTCCAGAACTACGCCCTGTTTCCGCACCGGACCGTGGCCGAGAACGTCGCCTTCGGCCTGCGCATGCGCAAGATCGACAAGGCGACGATTGCCGCGAAGGTGAAGGCAGCGCTGGCGATGGTTGAACTCGGAGGCCTGGAGAACCGCAGGCCGGCGCAACTGTCCGGCGGACAGCAGCAGCGCGTCGCGCTCGCCCGCGCCATCGTCATCTCGCCGCGCGTGCTGCTCTGCGACGAGCCGCTCGGCGCGCTCGACAAGAAACTGCGCCAGCAAATGCAGTTCGAACTCAAGCAGCTGCAGAAGACGCTCGGCCTCACCCTCGTGTTCGTCACCCACGACCAGGAAGAGGCGCTGGCAATGTCGGACCGTATCGCGGTCATGAACGCCGGCCGCATCGAGCAGATCGGTACCCCGGTCGAGATCTACGATCAGCCGCGAACGCGTTTCGTCGCGGATTTTATCGGCGACACCAACATTTTTCGCGGCCAGCGCGTGACCTTGGACAATGGCGTCGGCATAGCCGTCGGCAACGGTCTGGTGCTGGCCCTGGCGGACACGGTCGCAGCAGCCGAGGGCGAGGTTCTGTCGGTCGCGCTGCGGCCGGAGAAGATATCGGTGTCGCCAGCCGAGGTGGCCGATGCCAAGCGGACGGGCATGTCCGTGCGCGGCACCGTCGAGAGCACCAATTTCCTCGGCGGCGCGGTGCTGTACCGCATCGCCCTGGAGAGCGGACAGCACGTGCTGGCGCAACAGCCGAATTCCGGAGCTGGTCCGCTCCACGCGCCCGGTCAAACGGTCACGCTCGACTGGCGTCCGGCCGATCTCGTCATTCTCGAGGATTGATATTGTGAACGTTAGATTCTTATTCCCGCAGCAGTACCGTGCGCTGCAGTCACAGAGCAGCGTCGAAGAGCTCGTGCCGTGAGCGCAGCCGTCATGAAGACGATCAGCATCGACGACATCGAGGCGCTCGCGGTCGGCGCCTGGATCCTCGGCACCGGCGGTGGCGGCAGTCCCTATCTCGGCCTGCTCAACCTGCGCCGGCTCTATGCGGAAGGACATCGCGTGCAGATGATGTCGCCGCTCGACCTCGCAGACGACGACTGGGTCGCCGTTGTCTCCAACATGGGCGCCCCCTTGGTCGGGCAGGAACGGCTGGCCGACAGCCGCAGCATCGCGCGTGCGGTGCGCATGCAGGAGGAGATCAACGGCATCACATTTCGCGCCGTGATGTCGGTCGAGATCGGCGGCGGCAACGGCATGCAGGCGCTGATGGCGGCGGCGCATCTGAACATCCCCGTGGTCGACGCCGACTGCATGGGCCGCGCCTTTCCTGAGGCGCAGATGACGTCGGTCGCGATCGGCGACCTCAAGCCCTATCCCTGCACGCTCTACGATCCGCGCGGCATCGAGGCCGTCGTGACCAAGGTGCCGAGCTGGAAGTGGATGGAGCGCGCCAGCCGCAAGATCTGCGTCGAGATGGGCTCGATCGCCTCGACCAGCAAGGCGCCGCGCACGGGCCGCGAGGTCAAGGACTGGGGCATCCATTTCACCACCACCAAGGCGATTGCGATCGGCCGTGCGGTCGAGGCTGCGAACCGGAGCCACCAGGATCCGATCGCGGCGATCCTCGATTGCGAGGGCGGCCAGCGGCTGTTCAGCGGCAAGATCGTCGACGTCGAGCGCCGTACCACCGAGGGCTTTCTGCGCGGCAGCGCCGTCGTCGAAGGCAGCGACGACGATCGCGGCACCCGGCTCAAACTGTCGTTCCAGAACGAATGGATCGTGGCTTGGCGCGATGGCGAAGCCATCGCGATGTCGCCGGACCTGATCTGCGTGCTCGACAGCGTCAACGGCCACGGCATCGGCACCGAGACGGTGCGCTACGGCCAGCGCGTCACCGTGATCGCGCTGCCCGCACCGGCCGTGCTGACCAGCCCGCGCGGGCTCGAATTCGTCGGCCCGCGCGCCTTCGGCTATGACCTCGATTTCCGGTCGCTGTTTGCGCCCCCTGGAGCTCCCTGAGAATGAAGCGGATTGGCATTGACGTCGGTGGCACCAACACCGACGCCGTCCTGATTGCCGACGACGAGGTCGTCCACTCCGTCAAGAGCGCAACCACCGCCGACGTCACCTCCGGCATTCTCGCCGCGCTCAAGGCGCTGCGAGAAAATCCCGCGGCGGCCGTGCCGGTCGACGCGGTCGTGATCGGCACCACGCATTTCATCAATGCGGTGGTGCAGCGGCGGCACCTGCAGAGGATCGGCGCCATCCGAATCGGGATGCCCGCCTCCGCCTCGCTGCCGCCGTTCTGCGACTGGCCGGCCGATCTCGCCGCGCTGGTCAGCGCCGAGACCTTCATGCTCGAAGGCGGCCACGATTATGATGGCCGCCCCTTCATGCCGCTCGACACGGCCGGACTAAGGGCCGCCGCGCACGCGATCAAGGCCAAGGGCCTGCGCGCGGTCGCGGTCGCCTCGTCGTTCTCGCCGCTCGACCCGAGCTGCGAAAACACTGCGCGCGAGATCCTCGCCGAGATCTGCCCCGAGGTCGCCGTCACCCTGTCGCACGACCTCGGCCGCATCGGACTGCTGGAGCGCGAGAACGCCGCCCTGCTCAATGCCGCGCTCCACGACCTCGCGGTCACGACGGTCGCCGCCTTCCGCAAGGCGATCGCGGAGTCCGGCATCGATGCGCCGCTGTTCCTGACGCAGAACGACGGCACCGTGATGCAGGCGGAGATCGCGACCGCCTTCCCGGTCATGAGCTTCGCCTCCGGCGCCACCAACTCGATGCGTGGTGCCGCGTATCTCTCCGGCCTCGACGACGCCATGGTGGTCGACGTCGGCGGCACCACCAGCGACATCGGCCAGCTGCGCCACAGTTTTCCGCGCGAGGCCAACGCCGTCGTCGAGGTCGGCGGCGTCCGCACGCTGTTCCGCATGCCCGATTTGCTCTCGATCGGACTCGGCGGCGGCAGCCATGTCGAGCAGGATCCGGTCCGCGTCGGCCCGCTCAGCGTCGGATACCGGCTGACATCCGACGCGCTGGTATTTGGCGGCGACCGTCTGACCGCGACCGACATCGCGGTCGCGGCGGGGCTGATCGACATCGGCGACAGATCGCGCGTCGCGCATCTGCCGAAAGGCCTGATCGACGCCGCGCTCGCCGACGCCCACCGCAAGCTCGAGGGCGACATCGACCGCATGAAGACCGAGGCCGGCGACGTGCCGCTGCTCGCGGTCGGCGGCGGTGCCTTCCTGGTGCCGGAGCGCCTCGCCGGCATCTCCAACATCGTCCGCGTCGACCATGGCGACTGCGCCAATGCGGTCGGCGCCGCCATCGCCCAGGTCTCCGGCGAGGCCGACCAGGTCTTCCGCGACCTCACCCGCGACGAGGCCATCGCCGCCGCGCGCGGCATCGCCGAGGCACGCGCCGTGCAGGCCGGCGCCGCCCCCGACACGCTCAAGACGGTCGACGTCGAGGACATGCCCATCGCCTACCTCCCCGGCAACGCGCTGCGCGTCCGTGTTCGCGTCGCCGGCGCCATCGCCGAGCCGACCATCGGCGCGGCGGCGTAGTCCATTGTCATCACGCCAGCTCGGCGATCCGCTCGACCCCGGCCTCCGCGCCTTGCGCCTTGGCCGCCGCCATCGAGCCGCCGAGGTCAATGCCCCGGCAGGCGTTGTCGACGACGATGGCCGCGAAGCCGAGCCGCCGCGCATCGACCGCCGAATAGTGCACGCAGAAGTCGGTGGCGAGACCGACGAGAAAAACCCGCTTCAGGCCGCGCTCGCGCAGATAGCCGGCGAGGCCGGTGGGCGTGGTCTTGTCGTTCTCGAAGAACGCCGAGTAGGAATCGATCGCGGCACGAAAGCCCTTGCGGATGATGAGCTGCGCCTTGTCGGTCGCAAGATCGGCATGGAAGGCCGCGCCCGGCGTGCCCTGGATGCAATGGTCCGGCCACAAGGTCTGCGGCCCGTAGGGCATCGTGACGGACTCGAACGGCGTCTTTCCCGGGTGGCTCGAGGCGAACGAGCTGTGTCCCTCCGGGTGCCAGTCCTGGGTCAGGACGATGTGATCGAACTTCCCGCTCAGCCGGTTGATCACCGGCACAACGGCATCCCCGTCGGCCACGGCGAGCGCGCCGCCGGGACAAAAATCGTTCTGCACATCGATGATGAGCAGCAAATCCTCGTTGGCCTTGATCTGCATTCCGGTCTGCATCCGTTTCACGCGTACTCCGTCAAGGATGGCCCCAGCCCGCGGCAATCTCAAGCCGGACCGCCGAACAATCCGCGGCAAGCCAGCCCCTCCATTTTGGAATCCCTGCCCTGCAGGATGGGCCTGGAAACACCCGCCGATTCATGGATTCTCCCGGCGGGAGAGCGTGGCCGATGCAGACTGCCGTCACACACCATTCCAAGAGCCAGCGTCTCGAGCGCTGGGCGGTCGCCACCCTGCGCGAGGCCGGCGCGATCGTCGAATGCGAACAGCACGGCTGGATGCGCGAGCGCGGCGATCCGCATGCGCTGTCTCTTGCGCTTCGCATCGCACGCGACGATCCGCCACGCGGCTTGCGTAGCTCGGAAGCGGTCGCGGCGATCGAGGACGTCCTGGCCGCGACCGGCGACACCTGCCCTGATTGTTCACGGCACGGAGAGCCGGAAGATCCGCCGCGATTCAAATAAGTGATTCCGCAGCTACCCCAAGATGCCCTAGCCTGAGGCCTCCAGCGGGAGACGCCATCATGCCGAATCATCCGGTCCCGTGGCTGCTGCGCAAGCCATGCCCGACCTGCGGTCGCGCGCTCGCGGTGCGCGAGGGCAAGGGCGGGCGCCGCGAGCTTACTTGCCCGACCTGCGATGGGCCCGATCCGCTGCACTCGCCCAAGGCGCTCCGCTGGGCGAGGGGATCGCTTCGGCCGCCGGAGCGGCCGAAGCAACATTGACGTCACTGGCGCGTAAGCTTGCGCTCGACTTTCTTCCGGCTGTTGCCGACCTTCTTGACCGCCTTCTTCACCGCGGACGACGAGCGGCCGCTTTTCTTGGCTTCGTAGCGGACTTCGTAGTCCTGTCCACCCGCGACGCGGGCGCGATCCTGCTTGCGTCCGCGCGCTGACTTTGCGGTCGAGGCCTTCTTCTTCGTTGCCATGGTGCATCTCCTTCTCAGCGCGCAACGCACGACCCATCGAAGCGGTTCCGCCGATGAGGAAGGCCCATCGCATCGATCAGCCGACGTCGAACTTGACGCCCTGCGCCAGTGGCAGGCTGCGGCCGTAGTTCACGGTGTTGGTGGCCCGGCGCATATAGGCCTTCCATGAATCCGAGCCGGACTCGCGGCCGCCGCCGGTCTCCTTCTCGCCGCCGAACGCGCCGCCGATCTCGGCGCCCGAGGGACCGATATTGACGTTGGCGATGCCGCAATCGGAGCCGCGCGAGGACACGAACAATTCGGCCTCGCGCAGATCATTGGTGAAGATCGACGACGACAGGCCCTGCGGCACGGCGTTGTGCAGCTCGATCGCGGCATCGAGATCACGATACGGCATCACGTAGAGGATCGGCGCAAAGGTCTCGCGCTCCACCGGGCCTGATTGCGCTTCGATCTCGACCAGCGCCGGCCGGACGTAATAGGCCTGCTCGAAGCCGCCGACGGCGACGCGCTCGCCGCCGAACACGCGGCCACCGTGATCGCGCGCGGCGCTCAGCGCGTCCTGCATGGCGTCGTAGGCGCCGCGATCGATCAGCGGGCCGATCAGGGTGCCCTGCTCCAGCGGATTGCCGATCGCCACCGAGGCGTAGGCCTGCTTCAGCCGTGGCACGAGCTGGGCGTAGACGTCGGCATGCACGAACAGGCGGCGCAGGCTGGTGCAGCGCTGGCCCGCGGTGCCCATCGCGGCGAACGCCACGGCGCGCAGGGTCAGACCGAGATCGGCCGTCGGCGTGACGATCGCGGCATTGTTGCCGCCGAGCTCGAGGATGGCGCGGGCAAAGCGGCCGGCAAGGCAGGCGCCGACGACGCGGCCCATGGCGGTCGAGCCGGTCGCCGACACCAGCGGCACCCTGGCATCGTCGACCAGCATCTCGCCGACCGTGCGGCCGCCGAGCAGCAGGCCGGCAAGCCCCTCCGGCGCCTCACCGCCCTCGCGGCGATAACGTTGCAGCGCGCGCACCAGCAGCGCGTCGGTCGCGAGCGCGGTCAGCGGCGTCTTCTCCGACGGCTTCCAGACGACGCTGTTGCCGCACACCAGCGCAATCGCCGCGTTCCAGGCCCACACCGCCACCGGGAAGTTGAAGGCGGAGATCACGCCGGTGACGCCGAGGGGATGCCAGGTCTCCATCATGCGATGCTCGGCGCGCTCGGTCGCGATGGTCAGCCCATAGAGCTGGCGCGACAGGCCGACGGCGAAGTCGCAGATGTCGATCATCTCCTGGACCTCGCCGAGCCCCTCGGAGACGATCTTGCCGGCCTCGATCGAGACCAGGCGACCGAGCGCAGCCTTGTGGGCGCGCAGCTCCTCGCCCAACAGCCGCACCAGCTCGCCACGCTTCGGCGCGGGCACGAGGCGCCACTGCAAGAACGCGGCATGGGCGCGCGCGATCACCGCGGTCGCATCCGCCCTGGTGTCGTCGTGCACATGGGCCAACACCTCGCCGGTCACGGGCGAACGCGCGGCGCGCGTCCCACCGCGCAGCCGCTCCGGCGCAACGCCGAGCGAGGTCAGGATCTCGGCCGCTTCCGCAACGAGGGTCAGGGGCGATGCTTGGCTGGGCGACATATGCAACTCCGGATTGTCCCCCGCGCCGGTGCGCGCGAGACGTCATGAATGGTCCATCATAAACGCCCCCGTGTAGATCAAATCCGGCTGCGGCGCGAGCACCCGGGCGCTGGGCAAACGGCCACTGGGAAGGTCGCTCGTCGGCTCATGGGGCGTCCTCCCGCTCGTTCTGCCTCGCGCGCGCGCAGGCTGAGCCTTCTGGCGCGCATCGGCGAGATCCCGCGACGCAGCGCGCCCGGGCTGATGGGATCGATGAGCCCTCGCGAAACACGAGGGCGCAGGGAATGCCGGGAGCTGGCCGCCCCCATGGCCCGCCTGCGAAAAAAATGCAGGCGGCAGGAACCACAGGTTCAGCCGAGACATCCCGGCATTCCCCGCGCGATGGTCTTCACGCTTATACCGTGATCTCCCCGGTGTACGGCTCTTTAGCCACCGTCGCCCTCGGGATCATCGCCCGAAAGCTTGGCGCCAGCGTCGCGGCGCCAGGACCACACGACTTCACGTCCGCCAGCTGCCGTTCGTCCGCGTGCAAGCACGCTGCGGCAGACAAGCGGCCATCGCCTCCCCGCCTCACGTGTCGTGACGATCGCGATACGCCCCTCGTGGCGAAGCAGGATGGACGCAGTAGAGCACATTTTCTGGAAAAGCGAAAGCGTTTTTTGGAGCGCCGCAGCGACCGAAGGTCGTCCATGACACGTCTTGCGTTGGAAGACGGATTGTGATCGTCGAGGAGAACTGCGAAGTGGCTCTCGCAACAAAGATCATTGCGGTCCTATCCGCCTCGATATACCAACCTCGCATATGTCCTCGCGAGAGACGATCAGCATGACGATCGAGACTTGGTTCGCATTTGCGGGAACGTCCATCATCCTCCTGGTGATCCCGGGGCCGACGGTTCTGCTGGTGGTCTCCTATGCGCTGGGCCAGGGGTGGCGAACCGCGCTGCCGACGGCCGTCGGCGTCGCGCTGGGCGACTTCACCGCCATGACCTTGTCCATGCTGGGCGTCGGTGCGTTGCTGGCGACCTCGGCGCTGCTGTTCACCGTGCTGAAATGGATCGGCGCGGCCTATCTCGTCTGGCTCGGGATCAAGCTGTGGCAGGCCGGCGGCGCGCTGAACGCCGTGCCGCGGACCGACAGGACCTCGGCGCTGAAGATGCTCGGTCACGCCTGGATCGTCACGGCGCTGAACCCGAAGAGCATCACCTTCTTCGTCGCGTTCTTGCCGCAGTTCCTCAGTCCGAACGGCAGCTTCCTCACGCAGATGGTCGTGTTCGAATCGACCTTCATCGTGCTCGCCTTCGCCAATGCCGTCGGCTATGCGCTGATCGCCTCGCGCGCCCGCGCGCTCGTAGGGAGCGCGAAGGTGATCAGCATCTTCAACAAGGCGGGCGGCACCCTTCTGATCGGTGCGGGCGTCGCCGCTGCGGCGGCGCGGACGGCGCAGAACTGAACGGGCTGCGACCTTCGGCAGGGATTGTCGCCGGCCACATCGGCTGACAACGCCCGCGAGGCGTCGTCCAGGTTTCTGCAACGCGCAGGTCAGGCTATATTGCCGCCGTCACCTGTTATCGAGCAGGCTTTGCCATGGCCGACACACACCCATCCAGTCCCGAGCTCTGGCCGTCGATCCAGCACGAGGCCCGGCGCATCGCCGCGGCCGATCCCGTGTTCAGCCGCGCCCTGTCGGCTGCAATCCTCGACCATTCTGATCTCGGCAGTGCCGTCGCGCAGCAGATCGGCATCCGCCTCGGCAGCGGCGATGCCGCGCGCGCCCGATTTGCCGCGGTCGCGCGCGAGGCGTATGCCGCCGCGCCTGAGCTCGTCGAGGCGGCGGGTCGCGACCTCGGCGCGATCGCGACGCAGGATCCAGCGACGACAGCGCTGCTGCCGCCGCTGCTGAACTACAAAGGCTACATCGCGTTGCAGGCCTATCGCGTCGCGCACTGGCTCTGGGGCAACGGGCAGCCCGACCTGGCGCTACTGCTGCAGGCGGACTCTTCAACATCCCTGCAGGTGAGCATCCACCCCTCGGCGCGGCTCGGCACCTCGGTGTTTCTCGATCATGCCACCGGCATCGTCATTGGCGCCCACAGCAGCATCGGCCACGACGTCACCATTCTGCAGAACGTTACGATCGGACGACACGACGCGCTGCCCGGCCGCGCCCCGCGGATCGGCCGCGGCGTGCTGCTCTCCTCGGGCGCGACCGTGCTGGGCGACGTCGCGATCGGTGATTTTGCCAAGATCGGCGCCGGTGCCGTCGTCACCACCGATGTGCCGTCGGGCTGCACCGCCGTGGGCACGCCGGCTCGCCTGACGAACTGCCCGGAGCAGCCGATCCCGGCCTGACCACGATTCCTCGCAACTCCTGGGGCGGCCGGCTCTACAGCAATGTATCAAGCTTGGCCGCGGTGACGGAGATCAGGTCGCGGATCTTGTCGCACTCGGCCGCAAGGGATGCGAGGGCCGGATCCGACCTGATGCACCGATCCAGATTGGCGACCGCGCTTCGCCAAAGCTCCAATTCGCACCGCAGCCGTCCGACCTCGCTGGTTGCCACCGCATCGCGCAGCCTTCGCGCCGACGATCCGCAACGAGGCCCGGGTGGGAAATGCGAGGATATCGGCCACGGATCACCCCGGTGAGAGTGGTGGAATTCGGCAAAGGGGCGACAGGCGCATGACGCGCCGGCCGGCGGCATCGCCTGCAACCGCGCGGCGGCCCGGGTTGACAGGCCGCCGCGCGTCGGCGCTTATCGATCCGGCCTCAAGCCGCGGCGCGCTCGGCCAGAGCCTGAGCTTCGGCCGCGGCACGCGCCATGCTGGACGACATCTCGCTCGTGACGGTGCTCTGCTCCTCGACGGCGGCGGCCGTCGACGTCACATACTCGCTGACGTTCTGGATCGCCTGCTTGATCGAGCCGAGAGACGTGACGACGCCCCCGGAGATATTGTTGAGACTGTCGATCTCCGTCGCGATCTTGTCGGTGGCGGTCTTCGCCTGGGTGGCCAGGTTCTTGACCTCGGATGCAACGACGGCAAAGCCCCTGCCCGCTTCGCCGGCCCTGGCGGACTCGATGGTGGCATTCAGCGCCAGCAGATTGATCTGGCCGGTGATGTTGTGGATCATCTCGACGATGCCGCTCATCGACTGAGCCGCATCGGAGAGCCGCTGCGCCTGCGCGTCGGCTGCGGTGACCCGGTCCACCGCGCCCATGGCGGTCTCGCGCGACTTCGTCATCGCTTCGGAAATCTCGCGCACGGACGCGTTGAGTTCCTCTGCGCCCGCCGCCACCGATTCCATCATGGCCCGCACGCGCTCGTTGCCCATGCGAACGAAGACCTGCCGGGTGACGTCGGTCGCATATTTGACCACCTTGAACGGCTTGCCGTTGAGGTCGAGGATCGGATTGTAGGAGGCCTGGATATAGACTTCCCTGCCGCCCTTGCCGATGCGCTTGTACTCGGCCGACTGGTACTGGCCGCGGTTCAGGCTCGTCCAGAAATCGCGATAGGCAGCGCTCTCCCGCTCGGACGCTTCGACGAACATGCTGTGATGCTTGCCCTGGATCTCGGCCAGGGTGTAGCCGAGCGCGCGAAGGAAGTTGTCGTTCGCGGTGATGATCGTGCCGTCCATGTTGAACTCGATCACCGCCTGGGACTTGCCGATGGCCTCGATCTGCCCGGCGAGGTCGGCGTTCTTCAGCTTCTGCGCGGTGACATCGGTCGCGAACTTGACGACCCCGATCGGCCTGCCCGTCGCATCGAGCACCGGATTGTAGGTGGCGAGGATCCAAACTTCCTTGCCGCCCTTGCCGATGCGCTTGTATTCGCCGCCCTGGTATTCGCCGCGATTGAGCGCAGCCCAGAACTCGCGGTAGGCCGGGCTGTCGCGCAGCGCGGGTTCGACGAACATGCTGTGATGCTTGCCCTGGATCTCGTCGAGGCGGTAGCCCAGCGCATCGAGGAAATTCTTGTTGGCACTGACGATGGTGCCGTCGAGCTTGAACTCGATCATGGCCTGCGCGCGATCGATGGCGGCAAGCTTGGAGCCGTCGGCCATGCTGCGCAGCTTCTTCTCGGTGACGTCGGTCGCGAACTTGACGACCTTCACCGGCTTGCCGGCGCTGTCGAGGACGGGATTGTAGGACGCCTCGATCCAGACTTCGCGACCGCCCTTGCCGATCCGCTTGAACTCGGCAGCCTTGAACTCGCCCTGGCGCAGTGCGGCCCAGAACTCGCGGTAGGCGGCACTGTCGCGCTCCGAAGGATCCACGAGCATGCTGTGGTTCCTGCCCTGGATTTCCTGCAACTGATACCCGACCGCGTTCAGGAAGTTCTGGTTGGCGGTGATGATCGTGCCATCAAGCTGGAATTCGATCACGGCCATCGCACGACTGATTGCTGCAAGCTGCGCTTCGGCGTCCGAGCGGCTATTCGATCGAAACAACAAGGTGACCTCCAGATGATGAGTACGTTTTCAGATGATCGGCGACGGTGACGGTTGCCCATGCGACCGACGACATGTCTGCGCAAAGATTGATGCAACTTGTTCCACTCTCGTTAAAGCGCGTTGAGAAATCCGGTTTTTCCGTAGTTCTACCGTTGTGGCATGATGTCAGACATACAATGACGCCGCGCGGAAGCTGCGCTGCGGCGCCCCAACATCAAAGGTGAAGCGTACGATGCTGCATCCAGAGATCGCGGGCGGAAGGATCCGGCGATCCGCACTGACAGGGCGGACCGCCGCTCCCGTCATATTCATTTTGCAGGCGCACCCGGTCGGAAAGATTGCCGCAGCCCATCTCGTTGGCCCTTGGGCGCGTCAGGTCGGGATCGCTGTAGGCGCCGATCAGCGGATCGCCGCCGCGGGAGCGGACCTGGAACGTGCAGCAGATATCGCCCGCGTCGACGACCAGGCTGACGTCGTGGTGACGGAGATGCTGGTTGGCGCCCTCGATATGGTCGCACAGGAGCGAGCGGGCGGACGGCGGTGCGGATCACCCGGCGCCATCCTGAAATGATAGATGATCAACTGGCTCCGTCCACCCAACCTGCATCGATCAGGTATTCCTCAGGAGATGTGCGCCTGCGACCAGACGTTTTCCATCTTCACCGCGTCGAGCGCGGCCGCCGGCTCATCGATGCGATACGGCTTCGACAGGATGCGGACGTCCCGCGGTGCCGGTGATGGTGTCACGCAGAGTCTGATGCTCCAATTCGGCATCGAGCTCGGCGCCGATCAGGATCACGATGGCGGAGATCCAGATCCAGGTCATGAAGCCGATGGCGGCGCCGAGCGAGCCATAGGTCGCGTTGAAGCTGCCGAAATTGGCCGCATACCAGGAGAACAGCGCCGAGCCTGCGAGCCACAGCACCGCTGCCAGCGCGCCGCCCCAGCTGATCCAGCGCCATCTGGGCTCCTCGCGGTCCGGCCCGTAGCGGTAGATCAGAGCCAGTCCGAGCGCGACGCAGATGAAGATGACCGGCCAGCGGCCGATCCGCAACACCAGGTCGCCGGCCTCGGACATGCCGAGATAGTTCAGCAGCACCGGGAGCACGACGACGGCTCCGATCGCGAGCAGCGCGAACAGGATCGCGCCTCCGGTGAACAGCAGCGAAATCGCGTTCAGCTTGATGAAGCCACGCCTCTCCGGCTCGCGATAGACGACGTTGAGCGTATCGAATAGCGACTTCATCGCGGCATTGGCGCTCCATAGCGAGATCGCGAGGCTGACCAGGAAAGTGATGCCGAGCGCCTGAGTGCCGTTGGCGGAGACGCGCGTCAACTGGTCGCGCGCGATGTCGATGGCGCCGCCCGGCATCACGCCCTGCAACTGCTCCAGATGTCCGGTGATCCTGGCCGGATCGGAAAACAGGCCGTAGATTGCCACCAGCGCGGCCAGCGCCGGAAAGATCGCCAGCAGGGTGTAGAATGTCATGCCTGCGGCGAGCGCAACGATCCTGTGCTCGGTGACGTTCTCGTAGACCCGGAACAAGACGTCCTTCCAGCTGCGCGCGGGAATCTCCGAGGGCAAACGCGCCAACCGGCCGTGTCCATCGTCGACCCTGCTCGCGCGTCCCGTGCGCCCGGCCTGTTCGGGCCGCTGATCGAAATAGTGGATCAGGAACGCGAACCCGAGCAGAGCCAGCATCCCGCCGGTGCCAGGTGCGCGCGGGCTGCTCGCGAAAACGCTTGGGGAGTCGCGATGGGCGGCGTCTGACGTCCTGGATCGGCGAAACATGGGATCGGTCCATCACTAGCGGCGAAAAAAGCAACCGGGGCGGTGGACGAATGTTCCGGCATCACGCCATGACGCGCGTTGCCGAGCTCCGCGACGGTGGGGCTGCCTCAGATCTTCAAGAGGCCAACTCGGGCAAGCGCCAACATGCAGATATTTTCGTTCGTCGGTGAACGCGAAGCTGCGACGCCGACACAACAGTTAATGTTGCGCGCGAGGAACGGGCCTGCGCACCGTCGCGTTGCAACGGTACCTTTCAACGCAAGGATGAACGCATGCGCCGCCTGCTGTTTGCTTCGCTGTCTGCCACCGCCGTCCTCGCGGGCTTCGCCGCGATCTCGCCCGCCTCCGCCGCGCAGGACCGCTACTGCCTGCAAGGCAGGATCTGGGGCTATCCGGGCAACTGCCAATTCTCCACCTATCGCCAGTGCCTGGCTGCGGCCTCCGGCACCGATGCCGGCTGCGGTATCAACCCCACCTACGCCTATGCCCGGCAGCGCGGCTACGACCGACGCTATTGAGCGCGGGTCATTGCATCAGCCTCTCGCGCGGTGGACGGGCAGCGCCATCGATCGAGACATGGCTGCGATCGGAAGTTGGCTGCGATTGAAACATGGCTGGCGGCGACATCTCTGGCCGCCACGCCCCCTGGCCCTGCTCTATTGCGTCGCGCAATGGCACCATGATCCGTTAGCTGTTGCGGCAACTCCCATCTGAGGCCGGCAGCCGCGCGTCCTCTCCTCCTCCGCCGCTCCGTGCGCGGAACATTGCGCCTCGCTGTCGCTTATACGGCGACCAATGTCGAACCGGAGGAGGACCATCATGGACGGACTGATTTATCTCGTGGGGTTGATCGTGGTCATCATGGCCGTTCTGTCGTTCTTCGGCCTGCGCTGAGACGGCATCATGGCCATGGAAACCGCGCCGGTCGTCACGTCACCCGTTGCAAGCGCGACGGCCGATAGCTGGACCCTGCAATGGACGCCGGTCGTTGCAGGAGCCATCACCGCCGCTGCGGTCTCTTCGATCCTGATCGGCTTTGCCATGTCGGTCGGCCTCGGTGTCAGCTCCACTGCGCCGACATGGCGCGACGCCTCGGTGGCGCTCTGGCTCCTGTCAGGACTGTATCTGGTGCTGCAGGCGCTGATCAGCTTCGGCTGCGGCGGCTACATGGCGGGCCGCCTGCGCGCGCCGCACGGGCTTGCCGAAAGCGAAGAGATCGAAAAGCGCGACGGTCTGCACGGCGTCGCAGCCTGGGCGCTGGCGGTCGTGCTCGGCGCCACCCTGGCCGTGCTCGGCGCGTCCACGGCGACACGGACCAATCCGCTCACTGCGCCGGCGACGGCCAATGAGCCGTCGGTCCTGAGCTATGAGCTCGACCATCTGTTCCGCGCGCCGCGGCGGGCGCCCAGCCCGGATCTCGCACCCGCGCGTAGCGAAGCCGGACGCATCCTGCTCACGGCGTCGAGCCACAATGGCGTCAGCCCGGAGGATCGCGGCTATCTCGTGCAGATGGTCAGCGGCACGACCGGTCTCGCTGCTCCCGATGCCGAGCGGCGGGTGGATAGCGTGATCGCACAAGCCAAGAGCGCGATCTCGCGCACGCGCGCCGGCACCGTCATCCTGGCGTTCTCGGTTGCCACCGCGCTGCTGCTCGGCGCCGTCGCAGCCTGGGCGGCCGCGGAGAGCGGTGGCCGTCACCGCGACGGCAAGCCTGTCACCGGATGGATGCTGCACGCCAACCGCTTCAGCCGGCGGCGCGACATGTGGCGCCGGCCGATGTCGATGCCGGAATAGAGCACGTCATGAACCGCAAGTGGCCCGGCCCATCGCCGGGCCGCTTCGCATGGCACCGCCGCCGCAAAAGAAGCGCGTGCAATTCAGGCGAGCCGCAGAATCATCAGGTTCGCGTCGCCGCCATAGCTGCCGGTCGGATCGGTGGCGGCGGCTGCCTTGTCGACTGCAAATCCCTGCCTCTCCCAGAATTGCGTCGAGCCGTTGACGGCGATCAGCGACAGCGACGTCAGGCCGAGCGCACGCGCGTGTCGGATCAGCTCCTCAACGATCACTGTCGCCGAGCCGCTGCCGCGGGCCTCGGGCAGCAAGGCGAGATCGTGGATGTAGTAGGTCGATGCGGGCGACGGAATGCTTCCGATCAGCACGTTCAAGGCCGGCGGCCGGCCGAGCTGCCAGGGATGGCTGAGCACATAGCCGGCGATCCCGGCGCCAGCCGCGAGCAGCACGCGGCATCCATCGGGGTGGAGACGCAGGCGCTCCGCGAAAACACGCCTGTCCTCGGGATAGTTCGGGTGCAGGCGGGCCGCGATCCCATCGACATCAGCAAGATCGCCTGGCGCCATTGCACGCCAACTCATGCGGCCCGCGCCGGGCTGGTTCTCGCTCACTCGTCCTTGCTCACTTGTCGTTGCTCACTTGGCGAGCGCCAGCCAGCGCTCGCCGGCCGACAGCGCCGCCGGCCACAGCGCCTCCGTCGGCTGCCCGCGATGCAGCGCCTTGCCGACCTCACAGATCGACATGAAGGCCGCCGAGCGCGCCTCCTCCACCTCGAGCGGCTGCTCCGCGCTCGGGCTGCGGACCAGGCCCATCAGGCCGTTCAACGTCTGCAGGGCCGCTTCCGGCGGGCTCGCCTCCGCCGCCCTCAGCGCAGCCACGATCTGCTGCGCCTTTTCCGATTCGGTCATCACGTCGGTCATCGTCGCTTCGTTCGCCCGTGCCTCACGGGAGAACGCTAGCAGCCGGACGAAGGTCGGGCAATGCTTGGGCAGACGGCGCCCCAATGCCGAACGCGCAGTGCCGACGTGCTCCTCAGCTCAACCCTGCCGATGACGTTGGTGTCGATGACGCGCCGGATGTCCAAGAGGTTCTGATCGTGAGGGCGTAGAAGCCGATCGGCGGCGCGCCGCCGCGGGTCCATTTCGCCCCGCACGACCGAGAGCTCAGGGAGTGCGTGCATCCCCTCCGAGTGCCCGAGCCAGCACGCTGCCAAGCATGCCGGCCTGCGCAGCGCTCCCGCGCCAGGCCACGATCTGATCGGGACGGATCAACGCGAGGTCGGCCTCGTAGAGATCACGCAAGGCCCGCGGCAAGGTGACGATCTCGACGTCGGCACGCAGCGGCCCCATGGCCTCACGGAGTTGATCCTCATCGAGGTCGCTGCCCTCACAACGCAGCAGCGTCCATTCGAAGCCGAAGCGGTCGTACAGCGAGATACCGTGCTCCAGCCAGGCATGCGGCGCGCGGCCGCCGGGACAAGCGCTCGGCACGTAGACGTTGGCCGCATCCGGCGGGGGTCGAGTGCCATCGGGGACGATGATCGGTGAGCCGTCGTAGCGGCCGCCGAAGGTGATGCCGGGGATGTTGAACTCGGCGCGCGCATGCCGATCGAGATAGGCGCTGGCGATGCGCCGAGCCTCGTCGCCGGCCGCTGTCGCGTCCTCGATCTCGGGCACCGCGGCAAACAGGCCGAGCGAATCCGCAAATCGGCGTGCGTAGTCGGTGTTGCGCAGCGCCACCGGACGGCGCTCGGC
The DNA here is from genome assembly GCF_032377735.1 of Bradyrhizobium sp. SZCCHNRI3043. Lineage (NCBI taxonomy): Bacteria > Pseudomonadati > Pseudomonadota > Alphaproteobacteria > Hyphomicrobiales > Nitrobacteraceae > Bradyrhizobium > Bradyrhizobium sp. SZCCHNRI3043. The sequence goes on along the minus strand of NZ_JAUHID010000002.1, from coordinate 552,842 downwards.
GTCGTAGCTGTCGAGCAGCGAGACGGGACTCGTTCCCTTGACGACGCTTGCGAGCTTCCAGCCCAGATTGACCGCGTCCTCGATCGCGGTGTTGTAGCCGAGTCCGCCGGTCGGCGTGAACAGATGCGCCGCATCACCGCCAAGCAAGACCCGGCCGCGCTGCATGCTCTCGGCGACCAGCGCATGACCCGCGGTCCAGGTGAGGTGCGACAGCACCTCGCAGGGAATGGGCGCACCGCAGGCACGCTGGAACGCTGTCCTTGCGTCCTCGGCAGTGATCGCGCTTTCGTCCTCGCCTGGCCGCAGCTGGGTGTGGAAGGCAAACTCGTCGCGGCCGTTCACCGCGGCCATGAAGGCGCGGCGGTCGCGGTTGAAGCAGACATACATCCAGGCTCGCGCATGGGGGATGCTGGCGTAGAACTCCGGCGAGCGGAGATAGACCGCGAGCATGCGGCCGCCCATGAAATCGCGCTCTATTCCCGTCGTTCCGCCATAGGAGATTCCGAGCGATTGTCGCACCGGGGAGCGCGGACCGTCGGCGCCGATCAGGAAATCAGCCACGACCTCGCAGCGCGCACCATCGCTGACACGCTCGACGTCGGCGGCAATGCCGCCGTCATCGGCGACGTAACCGATCAACCGATGCCCGTAGTGCAGCTGAATGCCTGCAAGCCGCGCTGCGTGCCGGCGCAGGATCGCCTCGACGAACTTCTGCGACACCCGATGCGGCAGCTCGGCCGCGCTCCATGAGCCGGACAGACCCTTCACCAGTTCCGTCGCGCGTGCTGCGGACGGCAATTGAAAACGTGCCAGCTCATGCGCCGTGTAGCGCGTGAAATAGGCGACGTCGGTCGGATAGTCCGCGGGCAGGCCGGCGCGCCGGATCTCGTCGGCGAATCCGAGCCGGCGGAAATGCTCCATCGTCCGCGCCTGCGTCGCGTTGGCCTGCGGGTTGAAGGCCGTTCCCGGCTTCTCGTCGACCAGGATTGCGGACACGCCGCGGCGGCCAAGCTCGTTGGCCAGCATCAGCCCACACGGCCCGCCGCCCACGATCAGCACCGAGGCGCTCAAACGTTCGATCACGGCGCTTCTCCTCGCAATGGAGGAATGCTACCGCGCCCCGCAAAATAGTCAAGCAACCTGACTATATGGTGTCGTCGAGCGTATCGAAGCGGGCGCTATAGGCCTGCAATCCTTGCAGGATCGCGTCCATCGCCGCCTTGCCGAGCTCCTTGCGCATCTCGGCTTCGGCCACATCGACGGCATCGCCAAACGCCTCCAGCCATTTCAGTCCGACCGGCGTGAAGCGGACGAGGCGCGCGCGCCGGTCGCTCGGATCGGCTTCGCGCGACACCAGCCCCAGCTCGGCGCATTGATCGACCAGTTCGCCCATCGCCTGCTTGCTCATCGAGGCCCGCCGCGCGAGCTCGGTCAGCCGCGTGCCCTCGACGTCGAGATTTCGCGTGAGGCTGACATGAGCGATCCGCGTTTCGCCGTGACCGCTCTCCGCCATCAGCTGGAGAACCCGGGATTCGAACCGGCGCACCGCATTGTTGAGCAACCGGCCGACATTGGCGTGCCGCCAGGCCGTTCCGGTTCGTCCCGCAAGCGGCGCCGTGCGTGGAGATCGCGCTGTCATGTCGGGAACACCTCGCTTCATCGAGCTACGCTGGACCAGGGTAGCAGGCGCAAGGTGACATCGGGAAAAGCGTGAGTTGTCACGCCAAGAAATGGTCGGAGCGGCAGGATTCGAACCTGCGACCCCTGCGTCCCGAACGCAGTGCTCTACCGGGCTGAGCCACGCTCCGACTTGGGAAGCCGGCTTATAGCGTTGGGTTTCCGTCTTCGCAAGGACACAAGGCAGGAAATCGCATCGAAATCGCTGATCGTCGGCAGAGGGGTTAACCGCTTGAGGCCGTGGGGCTTTGTCCGGCGGCCATGGCGCGAGCGCAATGCGACAGGCGATTTGCGCGCTTCATTCGAACGTCCGCGCCCGCTATAGCCGAGCGCGGAAGCCACTGCCGTCCCGTACCATCGATGCCCGCCCCAGACATGCAAGCGATCGAGACCAGTATCCTGCCCGCCGACGCGGCTGGAATCGCGCAAGCCGCGGCGACGTTCGCCCGCGGCGGACTGGTCGCGTTCCCGACCGAGACCGTCTACGGCCTCGGCGCCGATGCGGCCAATGCCGCGGCCATCGCCCGCCTCTATCAGGCCAAGGGCCGGCCCGCCTTCAATCCGTTGATCGCCCATGTCGCCGATATCGCGGCGGCGCAGCGCATCGGCCGCTTCGATGCCACCGCCGAGCGTCTGGCCGCCGCGTTCTGGCCGGGACCGCTGACTTTGGTGGTGCCGCAGGCCGCGGGCTGCACGGTCGCAGATCTCGCGACGGCCGGTCTCGACACGGTCGCGATCCGCATTCCCTCGCATCCGATCGCGCGAGCGCTGCTCGCGGCGTTCGCCGGCGCCGTGGTGGCGCCCTCCGCCAACATCTCCGGCCACGTGTCGCCGACCACCGCGGCTCATGTCGCGGCAGATCTCTCGGGACGAATCGACCTGATCCTGGACGGCGGGCCGGTCGAGGTCGGTGTCGAATCGACCATCGTCGGCTGCTTCGACGAGCCGACCTTGCTGCGCCCGGGCGGGGTTCCCAGCGAGGCGATCGAGGCGGTGCTCGGCCGTGCGCTGGCGCGGCCCGCCGCAGAGACCAATACGTCCGAGCAGCCGCTGGCGCCGGGCATGCTGGCCTCGCACTATGCGCCGCGCGCCGCCGTCCGCCTCGACGCCAGCGAGGTCGCGGCCGGCGAGGCGCTGCTCGCCTTCGGTCCGGTGACCTTGCCCGGGGCCGACCAAGCCGCCGCGATCCTGAACCTCTCGCCCTTGGGCGATCCAGCGGAGGCGGCGATGCATCTTTTCGGCTATCTTCGCAGCCTCGATGCCAAGGGTGCGCGCAGCATCGCGGTGATGCCGATCCCGAACGACGGACTGGGCGAGGCCATCAACGACCGGCTGCGCCGCGCCGCCGCGCCGAGATAACACTGGAAGCGACTGACCATGAACATCAGCCAGCCTGCCCTGCCGCCGCTGCCGCCCGATTTGATCGCGCAATTCGCCGCCATCGTCGGCGAGCGCCAGGCGCTGACGGCGGAGACCGACGTCGCGCCTTACGTCACCGAGGAGCGCAACCTGTTCCACGGCCGCTCGCCGCTGGTGCTGCGCCCGGGCTCGACGGCCGAGGTCGCGGCAATCTGCAAGCTTGCCAGTCAGCACCGCATCGCGCTGGTGCCGCAGGGCGGCAACACCGGTCTCGTCGGCGGCCAGACGCCGCACAATGGCGAGGTGGTGGTGTCGCTGAAGCGCATGGACAAGATCCGCGACGTCGACACCGCCTCGAATACAATGATCGCCGAGGCCGGCGTCGTGCTGCAGGTGGCGCAGCAGAAGGCCGCCGAGGTCGACCGCCTGTTTCCGCTGTCGCTCGGCGCCGAGGGCAGTTGCACCATCGGCGGCAATCTCTCGACCAATGCCGGCGGCACCGCCGCGCTGGCCTATGGCGTGGCGCGCGAGATGGCGCTCGGGGTCGAGGTGGTGCTGGCCGACGGGCGCGTGCTCAACGCGCTGTCGAAATTGAAGAAGGACAACACCGGCTACGATCTGCGCAATCTCTTCATCGGCGCCGAGGGCACGCTCGGCATCATCACCGCGGCGAGCCTGAAGTTGTTTCCGAAGCCGCGCGCGGTCGAAACCGCGTTCGTCGGCCTGAAGTCGCCGGAGGACGCGCTCAAGCTGCTGGCGATCGCGCAACGCGAGGCCGCCGGCAACCTGACGAGCTTCGAGCTGATCGCCGCGATCGCGCTCGACTTCTCGATCCGCCACGCGGCCGGCAACCGCGCGCCGCTGTCGGGCGCTCATCCGTGGTTCGTGCTGATGGAATTGTCGTCGTCGCGCGACGATGCCCGCGCCACGCTGGAGACGATCCTGGAGAAGGGCCTCGAGGACGGCATCGTCGACGACGCCGCGATCGCCGGCAGCCTCGCCCAGCGCATGGCGTTCTGGAAGCTGCGCGAGGACATCTCGGCGGCGCAGAAGCCGGAGGGCGGCTCGATCAAGCACGACATCTCGGTGCCGGTTGCGGCGGTGCCGGCGTTCATCGTGGAAGCCAACGCCGCCGTCGTGAAGCTGATGCCCGGTGCGCGGCCGGTGCCGTTCGGTCATCTCGGCGACGGCAACATCCACTACAATGTCAGCCAGCCGATCGGCGCCAACACCGCCGACTATCTCGCCCGCTGGCACGAGGTGAATGCTGTCGTGTTCGAGATCGTGCTGCGCATGGGCGGCTCGATCTCGGCCGAGCACGGCATCGGCGTGCTCAAACGCGACGAGCTGCCTGACGTGAAGGATCCGACCGCGATCGCGCTGATGCGCGCGATCAAGGCGCAATTCGATCCGCTCGGGATCATGAATCCCGGCAAGGTGCTCTAGGCTTTCGACGCTCCCATGGACAGTGCCCCTGCTCTCGCGATTTCCGACATCACCGATGCCGACGTGCCAGCCCTCATCGCGCTGTGGCAGCGCTGCGGCCTGACGCGGCCGTGGAACGATCCGGCCGCCGACATCGCGCTCGCCCGCCGCGGCGACAATGCGACCGTCCTGGTCGGCCGCAGCGGCGGCGCGATCGCAGCCTCCGTCATGGTCGGCCATGACGGCCATCGCGGCTGGGTCTACTACGTCAGCGTCGATCCCGAGCATCGCGGCCACAACCATGGCCGCGCCATCATGGCCGCGGCCGAGGACTGGCTGCGGGCACGCGGCGTCGCCAAGCTGATGCTGATGGTGCGCGGCGACAACACCGCGGTGCAGGCGTTCTACCAGACGCTCGACTATGCCGTGCAGGACAGCGTCGTGTTCTCGAAATGGCTCGACGGCCGCGCGCCGACGCCCGGCATGAAATAGAGGTTCAGCATGAGCATCTCCGACCGCATCCGCGTGCACGAGACGCGCGTGCTGTCCGACCATTACGGGACGCTGACCTCGACCAGGTTCGAATGGCGGCGCGACGACGGCACCTGGCAGATGCAGAGCCGCGACGTGTTCGAGCGCGGCAACGCGGCGGCGATTCTGCCCTACAACCTCGCCCAGCGCAGCGTCATCCTGGTCAAGCAGTTCCGCTATCCCGCGTTCGTCAACGGCCATGACGATCTGCTGATCGAGGCCGCGGCCGGCCTGCTCGACGATGCCTCGCCGGAGGAGCGCATCCGGCTCGAAGCCGAGGAGGAGACCGGGTTCCGGCTGCACGACGTCAAGTTCGTGTTCGAGGCGTTCATGAGCCCGGGCGTCGTCACCGAGAAGATCCATTTCTTCGTCGCCGAATACGAGCCTCACATGCGCGTCAGCGCCGGCGGCGGGCTCGCGCATGAGGGCGAGGAGATCGAGGTGCTGGAAGTCTCGATCGACGACGCGCTGGCGATGATCGCCGACGGCCGCATCCAGGACGCCAAGACCATCATGCTGCTGCAGCACGCGGCGCTGAGGATCTTTGGCTGAGGGAGCCCAGCGCGCCGGCCGCGCGGGCCAGCTCCACTGTCGTCCTCCGCGAAAGCGGGGGACCCAGTATTCCACTGCTCTGCGTTTCAAAACGAGACGCCGCGGCGTACTGGATCCCCGCCTTCGCGGGTATGACGACCTTTTTCGTTGATGCTCCCCGCCTCAGAACAAGCTCCCCTGCCCGTCATCCGCGGGCGCAGGCGAAACTTTGCGGGATGCAACCTTCTTCGCCGGCTTGCGCTGCGCGTCCTCGGCGGCGCGCATCTCCGCGGTCATCGGCAGCAGCAGCTGCTCGTCGTCGTTGGCCACCGTGTTGACGCGCGTGGACACCTCGTACCACGCGAACTCGCCCTCGCGAGGCGGGATCAGCAGCCGCATGGCCTCGTCAGGATCATCGGAGCGGCAGTCGAGCCACAGCGCGAAATCATCCGGCCTGATCGTCACGGGAACACGATGATGCAGCGTGGCGAGATCGCGGCTCGCGGCCGCGGTGACGATCGCCACCGTATCGACCTCCTCGCCGTTCGGCCCCATCCAGGTCTCGGCGAGGGCCGCGAAACCGAGCGGCGCGCCGTCACTGCGATGGATGAAGAACGGCCGCTTGCGACCATCGATCACCTGCCACTCGTAATATCCATCAGCGGGCACTAGCACGCGGCGCCGCCGAATCGCATTCTTGAACGCCGGCTTCTCGCGTACGGACTCCGAACGCGCATTGATCAGCAGCGTGAAATTACGGGGATCCTTGACCCAGGCCGGAATGAATCCCCAGCGCATGAGCCGAAAATGCCTGATGTCCTGGTCCAGAAGAACTACGGGAATCGGCTGCGTCGGAGCAATATTGTGCCGCGGCGGAAAGTTCGGCTGTTCCTCGTAGCCGAAAATCTGCCTGAGAGCCGCGGGTGGTGAAGTGATCACGAAGCGCCCACACATAATCTCACTCAAATCGTCGTGTGTTCAGCACCTTTTAACTTGGGTTGCCAACACTGCAGCGGATGACCGCAGCGGCGACCCATTCCGTGCCTACCGATCGCACGACCCAACGACCGGCGGGCAGCGCCATTGACCCGGCGCGGGCCGCGATGCTGCGCGCCGCCAACATCAATCCGCGCACCGGGCTCGCCACCGACTATCTGAATCATTTCAACGAAGCCGTGATGCTGCTCGAAATGATTCCCGATATTCCGGAATGCGCCGAGGATTTTCTGGCGTGGTCGCCGCTGACCTATCCAGAACATTTCACGCACACCAATTTCAAGGCCCGCGATCTCGTCATCGAGGCCTATGAGCAGGCCGACCCGGCGATTCGCGACAAGTTCGATCATCTCACGAAGACCATGACCGACATCCTGCTCGCGGTCGGCAGCGCGATGCGCGCTGCCAAGCAGGACGCCACCAAGGCCAAGCTCGCCGAGCAGGCCGCGGCGTGGGTCAAGCCGCTGGTGACGCAGGCCGGCGGCATCATCAATGGCGACATCGAGGTCGACCCTGACCCGGTCGACGAGGTCGACGCCGTCGACGCCATCATGGCAAGCTTCTGAGCAGCACGGGCTGCCGGCCCGGTCGTCTTCACGCTACGGTGCAGACCACGCCTGGAGCCATTGGCATGACCGCCCCGACGCCGCCCCGCCACCCCCAACTCGCCGTCAGCGCCGCCATCTTCCGCGACGGCAAGCTCCTGCTGGTGCGCCGGGCGCGTTCCCCCGCCAAGGGCGTCTACACGCTGCCCGGCGGCCGGGTGGAGTTCGGCGAAACCCTGCACGAGGCCGTCGCGCGCGAGGTCATGGAGGAAACCGCACTCTCGATCGCAATTGTCGGGCTGGCCGGATGGCGCGAGGTCCTGCCGGCCCAGGGCAGCGGCGGCCACTATGTGATCCTTCCCTTTGCGGCCCGCTGGCAGGCCGGAGAGCCCCGGCTCAACCCGGAACTGGACGACTTTCAGTGGCGCCTCCCCGATGCGCTCGAGGGCCTCACGCTGACTGACGGACTGCCGGAGATCATCGCCGCCGCACGGACCCTGGTGTAGGCGCCTTGCGTCCGCCGTCCGGCAAAGGCATATGACGTCGGTGTTCCCCATGATCCCCAAGCGCCTCCTGGCCGTCCTCATGCTCGTTGCCGCCTGCGCCATTGTGCCCGCGCGCGCGCAGGATGCAGCCGCGCCGTTCGATGGCGATCTGCAGCGGCTGGCCGAGATCCTCGGAACCCTGCATTACCTCCGCGGCATCTGCGGCAGCAATGAAGGCGCCAAATGGCGCAACCAGATGCAGGCCCTGATCGATGCCGAGACGCCGTCGGGCGAACGCCGCGCCCGGATGATCGCCGGCTTCAACCGCGGCTATAACGGCTTTCAGCAGACCTACCGGACCTGCACGCCGGCGGCGATGGTGGCGATCCGCCGCTACATCGACGAGGGCTCGAAGATCTCGCGCGACCTCACGGCGCGCTACGCCAACTGACGGCCCATGGTTGACGGCGCGCGGGCGTTATCCACGTTTGCGTTAACCTTGTTAACCTTTCCTAAAGAACTGGCCTAGGCGTCCGCCGCCTGCGTGGTAAACCTCACTGGTCCGGCGCGTCCGCGTTCGGAATTCAACGCGCCTCGCGGCCCCGCCAGACTGAATTCAATGAGCTTTCCCGTCACTTTCAGCGCCCTCCCCGCCGTCCTGCCCGATCACGAGCAGAAGCAGGCCGCGCTCAGCTACCTCAACGAAGCCTGGGCGGAAGCGCGCCATGACGGCGTCGACGGCGACTGCCTGGCGCAGGCCAGCCTGTTCGCGGCGCTGGCCGAACTCGTCACCACCTATGGCGAGGACGCGGTGGCGACCTTCGTCGAAGGCCTGCCGGAGCGCGTCCGCAACGGCGAGTTCTCGCTGTCGCGCGCGACGCAGTAGGTTCTCACGCTCCTCGCGGGTAGCCCGGATGAGCGCAGCGACATCCGGGGTCTCATCCGCAGCCTCGTTGAACCCGGATATCGCTGCGCTTATCCAGGCTACGACAACTACGTCGACAAACTCCGCGTCATTGCGAGCGCAATGACGGAGCCAAAACGAAGAGCGCCCATCGGGGCCGAGATCCGTCTCCACATCTCAAACAGCATCGAGACACGCCTCATCGTCCTCGCGGCGCGATGCGTCCGAGCGATGACCGACGTTCGGCCCTCATTCAATCGAGGGCGCAGGGAAGGCTGGGCGTCGGCTGACGCCCATGGCCCCCGTGCGAACAAAAGTGCACGGGGCAGGAACCACAGGTGCAGCCGGATGAGCCCAGCCTTCCCTGCGCGATGGTTTTAACGCTTCTTTCGCGCTCTCCCTGGGGACCGGCTTGATTGCCCCCATCGCCTGCGCCGATGCTCTCGCATCACGCTCAGGCTTGACCTCGGCATCGGGAGGCCAGGACCACGCGACTTAACGTCCGCATCGGGATTGTTCGTCCGCGCAGCCAAAGCCACGCTGCAACCCGACACGTCCACCGCCTGCCCGCCTCGCGTCTCGTGACGACCGCGCGTACGCCCCTCTCGTTGAGGCGGGATGGGTGGAGGATAGACACGTATTCTGGAAAAACGAAAGTGAAATCTTTCGCCCGGAAGGTGCTGCGGGCGCGATCACGTTGAGACAATGCGCAAAATTGCCGTTTCGGCACAGGCGTTTCGTGTAGTTGCGGCGAACCCGAACGACGGCGTTACAAACAAGATCGCGCGACTGATTCGCCCGACGGGCTCTTTTGCTTTGCGTTTCTTGCGGCGCTTCAGTCCCAATCCATTCCGCCGATGACGCCAAGAAACCAGCCGCCGATAAAAGCGGCCGTAAGCGCCATGAGATCGATCGTCACGGAGGGACCAAGCTCCTGGTTGTCTTGAACATGACTAAGTCCAATCAACCCAAACTCAAGAATTGCCGCGCAGAATACAGGCCAAAGCGCCCGCCGCCGCGCTGCCAGCCGCTGGGCCGGGCCAGCCCCCCGAGCGTTCCGTGATAGAGCCATGGATCGACGAAGCGACACCACGGCAGTCAAGACGACCACGATCATAAAGGCGATGAAGTACACCAGACACTATCCTTGGGGCCAACCCTACCGTCTTGAAGGTCACAGGCGAATAGCGCGAACCGGTTTTCTCAACCCTAAGAAGATAACAAGATACAGCCCCGTCGGAGCCCTGTTGCCGGGCACCTGCTTCCGGTTGAGCATCAGAAGCAGACCTTCACGCGAGCCGGCGACCAGATCCGTTATGGGCCTTTTCACACAGCCAGGGCCACAAGCGGACATTTGTCTCGTGTTGAGGGATCGAGCTACGTTAACGTCGGCTGCCTAGAGGTATCAACCGATGATTGTGATACGGTTTTGCTTGCTGACCGCTCTACTGTGTCTCGGCGTACTGTTGTGGCGATCAGAAAAGATTGAGGCTCAGGGGATGATCTCGCCCGAAATCCAGCGTCGAATCGATGATGTCTGCGCGTGCCTCAGGACGAAGGTGGTGGAGAAGGACGATCCTCACATTTGTCAAAGGCTCCCGGACCGCATGGCCGCTGATCGAGTGCCGGGCGTCAGCATTGCGGTGATCCATAATGGCGCCGTCGAATGGGCGCAGGGATTTGGCGTCGCACAACTCGGGGGCGGCCCCGTGACGGCCGATACCCTGTTCCAGGCCGGTAGCATCAGCAAGCCGGTCGCGGCGATGGCTGCGCTTCATCTCATCGAGCAAGGCAAGCTGGCGCTCGACTCGGACGTCAATCAGGCACTGACCTCGTGGAAGATCCCCGCAAGCGCAGCTGCGCCAGGCGCCGTGGTTACGCTGCGTGAGTTACTCAGTCACACTGCCGGGCTCACGGTGCACGGATTCCCGGGCTACTCGGCGGGTGCTCCGATTCCCTCGCTCGTCCAAGTCCTAGATGGAGAGAAGCCAGCCAACACCGCCCCCGTTCGCCTGGAGGCTGCTCCGGGAAGCCGTTGGAAATACTCCGGCGGTGGCTACACGGTGATGCAGCAGTTGCTGCTCGACGTCTCGCATCAACCGTTCCCTAAGCTCATGCATGACACAGTGCTTGCGCCTATCGGCATGACCCGCAGTACCTACGAACAGCCGCTGCCGGTGGAACTGCGCTCCAGCGCTGCGACGCCCTACAAGGCAAACGGCGCTCCTGTAGAGGGCGGGTCCCACATCTATCCGGAAATGGCGGCTGCAGGACTTTGGACGACGCCGACTGACCTCGCGCGATACGCGATCGAGATTCAGCGTTCGCTGCTGGGCGATTCAAATCGAGTGCTTTCGACTGAGATGACCAAGCAGATGCTCGTTGCCGGTCAAGGCAATCACGGTTTGGGTTTTCCGATCGGGGGCTCGCAGGAAAATCCCTTCTTTTCGCACGGTGGTATCGACGAGGGTTTCGAAGCGGTGCTCGTCGCCTATCAGCATAGTGGCGATGGAGCGGTCATCATGACCAACGCGCAAGGCGGCCAGCTACTAGCGACCGAGATCTTGCGCAGCATCGCTTCGGTCTACGGCTGGCCGGATTTTCATCCGATCGTCCGCACGAGCGTAGAGGTCGATCCCGCTATTCTCGCGACATACACTGGCGTCTATGACTTTACGCCGACGTTCTCGATCACCATCACTCTGGAGAATGGGCAACTGATGTCGCAAGCGACCTATCAACGCAAAATCCGGCTATTTCCCGAGTCGCAGAGCAAGTTCTTCGCGAAAGTCGTTGACGCCCAGTTGGAGTTTTTCTCGACGGACGCCGGGCAGATCTCCCATCTAGTTCTTCATCAGAATGGCAACGACGCGCGGGGCGAGAGAAGGCATTAGCGCGTCAGACCTGACCACATTCCTGGGCTGACCATGCACCGCGAACAACGTCGGCCTCGGGTCACAAGCGGCCCCTGCGCTTCCACGGTCGTTAACTTCCGGTGCACCCCGACAGCGGACGTCGCGGGGCCGGGCGGAAAGGTCCGAGATGGGTCACAAGCAGATATCGGCGGAGAGCGACGGCACCACGTTCGTCCGTCAGCCCCCGGGGCCGTCCTTCATGATGTAGCCCATCAGGTCGTCCACGTTGTGCTCCAAGTCCCGGATGATGTTCTTGACGACGTCTCCGACCGAGATCACGCCCACGACCTTGCCCGCGTCCAGCACCGGCAGATGGCGAAAGCCACGTTGAGCCATCATCGCCATGCAACTGTCCAGCCGGTGATCCGGCTTGACCGTCACCGGGTTGCCCGTCATCACCTGACCCACCGGCGTCTGCTTGGCGTCGAGCCCGGGCAGCAGCACTTTGATGGCGCAGTCCCCCTGCGTCACGATGCCGACCAGCGCGCCGTCGTCGATGACGAGCACCGACCGGACCCGGTTGTCGCGCATCTGGCGCAAGGCTTCGACGACCATGTCGTCGGAACGAACATGGATCAGGGCGCCACTCTTCTGGGCCAGCGCGCTTCTTACTGTGCTCATCGATGTCCCCTCCTGGACCCCGTCCTGCCCCGCCTTGATGGTCCGGATGGCAGGATAGTCGAAATATCCGGCTTCGTCAGCGCCTCGCCGATGCGGTGCGCCTGGCCGCGAACCGAACGATGATCGGGGGTCACAGGCGGCCTAGCGATTCCTGGGATTGCAGACGTCAGGTCGTCCCCGAGAGCGGAACCATCGGGTGCCGGCAAAAATGTTGCTCGGCAAAACGCAAGTCGATCGACGATCGCGGTCAGTAGAGAGCTCTGGGTCAAGAGGCGGCGTACTGGAATTTCTCCCCCACGTCCGCGTCGTCCCTGGCAGCGGACATTCGCATTCGTCTTGGCCGGCCGCCGCCGCCTGCCTCCTGTCGTGACGCCCGCTCGGACATCCAGGCTCCAAGGGCCGTCCCGGCGTCGCGGAAACCGACAGCAGACCGAGCACTGCCCAACGGCCCCCCTCGGCAGCCATGTCGCTCGGAAACTCTTCACAAAGCAATTTGAAGGCTTTGACGGGAATGAACATGCGCCCTTAACGAAAACGGGCAAAAATAGGTCGCTGATCTTCACCTACCTGACCACAGTGCCGTTTCGAGCTTACGCGAAATCTCGATAGCCGCGTCGCGAGCCGGTCACCGCCGAAGCGAAATCCGAAATGCCTTCACAGAAGAGCAGGCCGGGGTTTGCAACTGCCGCGTGAAGAATTGGTAAGGAAACGTTAAGGAAAAGTCGGGGATTTCTGATGATTGCGCCGGAAGAAGAGAGGTTGCTGAAAACCTACCTGGTCGAGATGTTCGGCCAGATTAGCAGCATGCGGCGCGAACTCGCCGCTCTTCAAGGCGACGGCAAGGGCAGTTTCGCGACGATGACCGACACCCTCGACGCGATCGTCGAGAATACGGAGGTGGCCGGGAACGCGATCCTCGAAAGCATGGAGGCGATCGGCGCCAGCGTCGCGAAGTTGCAGAGCGTCAAAGACCCGACGGCCGCGGCGGTCAGCGACGAGATCGTCGACAGCACGAACAAGGTGTTCGAGGCGTGCGCGTTCCAGGACCTCACAGGGCAGCGGATCACGCGGGTGGTCAAGTCGCTGCAGTTCATGGAGGACCACATCAACAAGCTCGTCCGCATCTGGGGAAAAGAGGAGCTGGCGCGGCTGGCCACCGAGCTTGCTGCCCCCTCGAGCGTCCCAGACTTGCTGGAGGGCCCGAAGCGGCCCGGCGTGGCGATTTCCCAGGACGACATCGACAAGCTGTTCGCGTGAACGACGGCCAGGCGTGATGCCCGCTCCGCGTCATTGCGAGGAGCAGAGCGACGAAGCAATCCAGGGCCGCGCAAGGACTCTGGATTGCGTCGCTGCGCTCGCAATGACGGAGCAAACTAACGCGTAGCGCCGCTACGGCCGCAGCGTCTCCATGAACCGCACCGGCTCGCCGGTCGCTGGCGTCAGCAGCTCGCTCTGCCACATCACGCGCTGGCCGCGGACGAACGTGCCGACCGGCCAGCCGGTGACGCGTAGGCCATCATAGGGCGTCCAGCCGGCTTTCGAGGCGACCCATTCGTTGGTGATGGTCTCGCTGCGCTTCAGGTCCACGATGGTGAGGTCGGCGTCGTAGCCGGCGGCGATGCGGCCCTTGCGGGCGATGTTGTAGATGCGGGCGGGGCCGGCGCTGGTGAGGTCGACGAAACGTTGCAGCGACAGCCGACCGGCGTTGACGTGGTCGAGCATGATCGGCACCAGCGTCTGCACGCCGGTCATGCCGGAGGGCGAGGCCGGATAGGTCTTGGACTTCTCCTCCGCGGTGTGCGGCGCGTGGTCGGAGCCGAGGATGTCGACGATGCCCTGGTGGACGCCCCACCAGATGACGTCGCGATGATCGACTGATCGCACCGGCGGATTCATCTGCGCGTAGGTGCCGAGCCGCTCGTAGCACTCCGGCGCCGCCAAGGTGAGATGATGCGGCGTCGCCTCGACGGTGGCGACGTCCTTGTGGTCGCGCAGATACACGATCTCCTCCTTGGTGGAGATGTGCAGCACGTGGATGCGCTTGCCGGTCTCGTGCGCGAGGGTGACGAGACGTTGCGTGGCGCGCAGCGCCGCCTCTTCGTCGCGCCACACCGGGTGTGAGCGCGGATCGTTCTCGACGCGCAGGTCCTTGCGCTCGTTGAGGCGGTACTCGTCCTCGGCGTGGAACGCGGCACGGCGGCGGATCACCTGGAAGATGCGGCGCAGGCTGTCGTCGTCCTCGACCAGCAGCGAGCCGGTGGAGGAGCCGACGAACACCTTTACGCCGGCGCAGCCCTCGGCGCGCTCCAACACCGGAAGCTGCTCGACATTCTCGCGGGTGCCGCCGATGAAGAAGGCGAAATCGCAATGCATGCGATGGCGGCCGGCAGCGACCTTGGCGGCGAACGCCTCTTCGGTCACCGTCAGCGGATTGGTGTTGGGCATCTCGAACACGGCGGTGACGCCGCCCATCACGGCGCTGCGCGAGCCGGTTTCGAGGTCCTCCTTGTGAGTGAGACCAGGCTCGCGGAAATGCACCTGGGTGTCGATCACGCCGGGCAGCACGTGCAGGCCCTTGCAGTCGATGATCTCGGCGGCCGAGGCTGTGCCGAGATCGCCGATCTCGACAATACGTCCGCCTGAAATGCCGATGTCGCGGACGCCCTCGCCGTCCTGATTGACCACGGTGCCGGATTTCAGAATGACGTCGAAGCGCGCGCTCATGAAGCCCTCATAGGATTTCATTCTCCTGACCGCCCCAAGACAGATCGATCATGCTGCGCGCCTGCCCATTTGCTGGCCTCCGGTGGCACGCGAGTCTCGATCTTTAGAATGAAGCCACCGCGCGGCGGCGTTTCAGCCTTGTGGTTTATGCCTGGGCGGCTTACGTTTCAGTGCGGCCTGTCGCAAGAGGTTTTTCGGATGAAGGCGACGTTTCTCGACGACCGGGGCGTGGTCCAGGTCAGCGGCGACGATGCACGCAAGTTCCTCAACGGTCTCTTCACCACCGACGTCACCAAGCTCACGCCCGGCGATGCCCGGTTCGGCGCGCTGCTGACGCCGCAGGGCAAGATCATCGTTGATTTCCTGGTGGCGCAGGTGCCGGCGACCGACGCCGGCGAGCGCTTCCTGCTCGACTGTCCGCGCGCGCTGGCGCAGGCGCTCACCGACAAGCTCAACCTCTACAAGCTCAGGGCCAAGGTCGCGGTCAGCAATCGCTCCGGAGAGCTCGGCGTGATCGCGGTCTGGGATGGCGCCATCGGCGCCACGCCGGAGCCGAGCTTCGCCGATCCGCGTCATGAGCGCCTCGGCGCGCGCGTCATTGCGCCGCAGGAGGCGCTCGCGGAGATCGCCGCACGGCTCGGGGCCGAGATCGTCGAGACCGACGCCTATGAGGCGCATCGTATCGACTGCAGCGTGCCGCGCGGCGGGCTCGACTTCACGTATGGCGATGCCTTCCCGCACGAGACCAACATGGACCGGCTTCACGGCGTCGATGTCGGCAAGGGTTGCTATGTCGGCCAGGAGGTGGTGAGCCGCATGCATCATCGCGGCACCACGCGCACGCGCGCGGCGAAGGTGCTGCTCGACGGGCCGAGTCCCGAGCCGGGCACGCCGATTCTGGCCGGCGACAAGTCCGTCGGCACCATGGGCTCGGCCGCCGCGCAGAAGGGCATGGCGCTGCTGCGCATCGACCGCGCCGCCGAGGCGTTGGAGGCGGGAACGCCGCTTACCGCCGGCGGCCTCGTTCTACGCATCGCTGATCCCGACGCGCTGCAGGGCGCGCCGAAGCAGACGGTCGCCTGAGCCGGTCTCATGGGTCGCGCTGCTGTCGTCCATCCCGATGGCCTGACGCGCTGCCCCTGGCCGGGCAGCGATCCGCTCTATGTCGCCTATCACGACACCGAGTGGGGCGTGCCGGAATATGACGACCGCGCGCTGTTCGAGAAGCTGATCCTCGACGGCTTCCAGGCCGGGCTGTCGTGGATCACGATCCTGCGCAAGCGTGACAATTTCCGCCGCGCCTTCGACGATTTCCAGCCGGAGAAGATCGCTGGTTACACCGACAAGAAGATTCACGCGCTGATGAACGATGCCGGCATCGTGCGCAACCGCGCCAAGATCGAAGGGACGATTCTCAGCGCGAAATCCTGGCTCGACATCCAGGACAAGGGTCCCGGCTTCTCGAAGCTGCTGTGGAACTTCATGGACGGGGCGCCCAAGGTCAATCAGTTCAAGACCACCGCGAGCGTGCCGGCCTCGACACCGCTGTCGATCAAGATTTCCAAGGAGCTGGCCTCGCGCGGCTTCAAGTTCGTCGGTCCCACGATCGTCTACGCCTTCATGCAGGCGACCGGGATGGTCAACGACCATCTCGTCACCTGCTTCTGCCACGAGACCTGCAGCGGCAAGCGCCGCACCCCACGCCTCAAGCCTCCCAAATGACGACTGACAAGGCCCCGAGCGGGCACGACCGCGTCTGGCAGCGCATGCTGTCCGGCCGGCGGCTCAACCTCATCGATCCCTCGCCGCTCGATGTCGAGATCGCCGACATCGCCCACGGGCTCGCGCGTGTCGCGCGCTGGAATGGCCAGACCACCGGTGCGCACATCTTCTCGGTCGCGCAGCACACGCTGCTGGTCGAGACAGTGATGCGCGCGCGCAAACCGAACATCGATGCGAAGCTGCGGCTCGCCGCGCTGCTGCACGATGCGCCGGAATACGTCATCGGCGACATGATCTCGCCATTCAAGGCGGTGCTCGGCGACGGCTACAAGAGCGTCGAGAAGCGGCTGCTCGGGGCGATCCACATCCGCTTCGGCCTGCCGGCCGAGATTGCTCCGGAGATCGAGCGCCAGATCAAGGCGGCCGACCGCGGCGCCGCTTTTCTGGAGGCGACCCGGCTGGCCGGCTTCTCGGAGAGCGAGGCGAAGAAGCTGTTCGGTCGCGACCCCGGCCTGCCGGATGCCACCGTGGCGGACTATTTGACGCCCTGGAGCGCGGCCAAGGCCGAGAAGCAGTTCCTGACCCGCTTCCACGCGGTGCTGGGGTCGTGCTGAGATGCCGCTGACGCCGGACGAGCGCCGCAATGAACGGCTGAAGCTGGCGGCCAACTGGGTCAACACGCTGGCGACGGCCATCGTCACCGCCGGGACGTTCGTGCCGCTTGCCCAGTTCGTCTATGGGGTGCTGCCGCCCAGCACCCCCGCGGGCCTGATCTACGGGTCGGGCGTCGTTTGCATTATCACCGGAGTGCTCATACATTTGCTGGGTCAGTGGATCCTGGGAGGTCTTCGATGACCCTGCACCAGCTCGTTGCCCTGAGCTTTCCGCTTCTGACCGCCTTGGCCGTCGCCATCGTGGCCCTGTTCGTGCGCCGGCCCTGGTCCGAGAAACCAGTCGAGATCGCCCCCCAGAACCGTGAGCGGCTCCTCGACCATCTCGAGCGACTGAACGCGGAGATCGAAGGCAAGGCCCATCTGGTTCGCCAGGAGCTGCGGCAGCTCAAGAACACGCGCTGAGGGCTGTCGGCGCATATATGCGCCAGCCCGACAGCAGACATCCAAATCCCGCTTTTGCCCTTGTGCCCCCATTCGTATAATCGGGCCTCCAAAGGCTCGCCATGATCCACGTCTGCTCACTCGCCGCCCTGCCCGAGACCGTGCGCCTGACCGGCGCCAGCCACGTGCTGACCATCATGGCCAATGTCGAGCAGGTGAAGCGGCCGGAGACGATCCGCCCCGAAAACCATCTGCGGGTCTCGGTCGACGACATCACCGAGCAGCTTCCGGGCTTCATGGCGCCGAGCGAGGATCACGTCGCCCAGGTGCTGGAGTTCGTGCGCGGCTGGGATCGTGCGGCGCCGCTGGTGATCCACTGCTATGCCGGCATCAGCCGCTCCACCGCGAGCGCCTTCGCCACGGCCTGCGCGCTCAACCCCAATCGCGACGAGCTCGATATTGCCTGGGCGATCCGCCAAGCCTCGCCGATCGCCTCGCCGAATCGGCTGATCGTCAGCCTGGCCGACAGGGCACTGGGCCGCCAGGGGCGCATGGTGCGCGCGCTGGACGCGATCGGGCCCGGCGCCATGATGGTCGACAGCGCGCCGTTCCGGATCGATCTGGACTGAGTTGCGCCGCGGCGGAGCCGCGTACCGGTGCGCCTTGAACTTTTGTTCCGCGGTTTGACACAGAGGGAACGACGGCCATCGGGTGACCCGCCGTGGGTCGTCGGCCGATTCGCTGCGCCAGCGGTCCACCCGCAGGCCGGCACCTTCCACCCCTGACGCCCACCGGCGCCATCGATTGAGGATTCCCCGCGTGATGTTCGATTGGCCCCTGGATTGGATCGCGCTGCTGGTCGCGTTCGCCGCGCTCGCCTTCGCGCGCCGGATTTCCGATCGCCTGGCCGAGGTCCAGGCCCGGCTGGCCAAGCTCGAGGCGGCACGCCCGATCGCGGCTGCGCCGGTGGTCGCTCCGCCGCTCAGCCCGCTTCAGGAACCCGCTGAAGCCCCGCCAATGCCGCCGCCATTGCCGGAGCTGACCGAGCCTGCTCTCCAGCCCGCGGCAATGGCGAGCGACGACGCGGCCGAACAGCCGCCGCCGCTCGCGTCCCCGCCCCCCGTGCCGCAGCCTGCGGCCGGCTTCGAGGAGCGCATCGGCACCCGCTGGGTGGTGTGGATCGGCGGGCTGACCTTGGCGCTCGGCGGCTTCTTCATGGTGCGCTACTCGATCGAGGCCGGCCTCGTCGGCCCCGAGGTGCGCGTCGCGCTCGGCGCGCTGTTCGCCGCCGCGCTGCTTGCGGCCGGCGAATGGACCCGGCGCAAGGAGAGCATCTCGCAGATCGCAGCGCTGCCGATCGCCAACATTCCGGCGATGCTCACGGCGGCCGGCACGGCGGTCGCCTTCGCCACGATCTACGCGGCCTACGCGCTGTACGACTTCCTGCCGCCCGCGATCGCCTTCGTGCTGCTCGGCCTGGTCGCGTTGGGCACGCTGGCGGCCGCGCTGCTGCATGGCCCGGCCCTGGCCGGCCTCGGCATCGTCGCCGCCTTCACCACGCCGGTGCTGGTGTCGACCGGCGAGCCGAACTACTGGGCGCTTTTCATCTACCTCGCCATCGTCACCGCCGCCGCCTTTGCGCTGGCCCGCGTGCGGCTGTGGCGCTGGCTCGCGATGACCACGATCGGGCTGTCGTTCCTGTGGACCTTGCCCGGACTCGACGCGGGCGTCGAGGCGGTGCCGCCGCATGTCTTCCACGTCGCGGTTGGTTTCGCGCTGGCCGCGCTGATCGTGGTCTGCGGCTTCATGTTCGGACCCGCCGCCGAGAACGACGAGGTCGAGCCGATCTCATCCGTCGGCTTGGCGGTTTATCTGCTCGGCGCCATGCTGGTCGTGCTGGCGAGCTTCCATGACGGTCTGGCGCTGATCGGCTTCACGGTGCTGGTCGCGGCGACGCTCGCGGTCGCCTGGCGCGCGCCGAGCGCCGTCGGCGCGGTGGCCGCCGCCGCTGCGACCGTGTTCCTCGTGTTCGCCGAATGGGCGCTGCGCGACAATCCGGACCTGCTGGTGCTGCCCGGCGGCGCGCTGCCCGGGATGGGGCCGAACCCGCTCGGCGCGTCGGTCACGTCGCATCTGGTGACGGCGGCGATCTTCGCGCTCGGCTTCGGCGGCGCCGGCTTCCTGGCGCAGGGCCGCTCGCACAACGCGGTCGTGCCGGTGGTGTGGTCGGCGGCCGGCGTGTTCACGCCGCTGGCGCTTCTGGTCGCGCTCTATGCGCGCATCGCCCATCTCGACCGCTCGATTCCGTTCGCGATCCTCGCCGTCGTGCTCGCCGCCGCGTTTGCCGTCGCCACCGAGGCGCTGACCCGGCGCGAGGAGCGCCCGGGCCTCAGCGCCTCGATCGCATTGTTCGCGACCGGCACGCTGGCCGCGCTGGCGCTGGCGCTGACCTTCGCGCTGGAGAAGGGCTGGCTGACGATCGCGCTGGCGCTGATGTCGCTCGGCACCGCCTGGATCTTCGAGAGCCGGCCGATCCCGTTCCTGCGCACGCTGGCGGCCGTCTTTGCCGGGCTCGTCGTGCTGCGCATCGGCTACGATCCGCGCATCGTCGGCGCCGATGTCGGCACCACGCCGATCGTCAACTGGCTGCTGTGGGGCTATGGCGTGCCGGCGGCGTCGTTCTGGGGCGCGAGCTATCTGATGCGCCGCCATGGCGACGACGCGCCGCTGCGCGCGGTGGAGGCCGCCGCCATCCTGTTCACGACCCTGCTCGCCTTCCTGGAGATCCGCCACGCCGTCAATGACGGCGACATGCTGGCGGTGCCATCGCTCGCCGAAGTGGGACTCGACGTCTGCGTGGCCCTGGCGCTGGCGATCGGGCTGGAGCGGCTGCGGGAGCGCAGCGGCAGCATCGTGCACAACATCAGCGCCGTGATCCTGACCGGCTTTGCCGGCGGCGCCACCGTGCTCGGGCTGCTGCTGCTCGAGAATCCGATGATCTCGGATGTCGCGATCAAGGGCGGCCTGCTCAACATCCTGATCCTGGCCTATGCGTTCCCGGCGGTGCTGATGCTGCTGTTGTCCTACGCGGTCGCAGGCCGCCGTCCGCCGGCCTATGGCAATACGCTGGCCGCGGGCGCACTGATCCTGGCGCTGTCCTATGTCAGCCTCGAGATCCGCCGGATCTATCACGGCCCCGATCTGACGGCAGGGCCGACCAGCGCGGCCGAGCAGTACACCTATTCGATCGCCTGGCTCGCCTTCGGCGTGGTGCTGCTCGGGATCGGAATCATCGTGCAGTCGCAACGCGCCCGTCTGGCGTCCGCCATCGTGATCGCGCTGACGATCCTGAAGGCCTTCCTGATCGACATGTCGGCGCTGACCGGCGTGTGGCGCGCGCTGTCGTTCATCGGGCTCGGGCTGGTGCTGGTCGCGATCGGCTGGCTGTACCAGAAGGTGCTGTTCCGACGGCAGCAGCAGGCGCCGCCGGCTCAGCCGGCGGCGTAGCGCCATGTCGGATTAGGCCGCGCGCACCGACTCCAGGAACGACGCCACCTCACGCTTCAGCCGGTCGCTGTCCGAGGCCAGCGATTGCGCCGCGGCCAGCACATGCGTGGAGGCCGTTCCGGTTTCCGTCGCGCCGCGCTGCACGTCGACGACGTTCACAGAAACCTGCTGCGTGCCCTCCGATGCCTGCTGGACGTTGCGCGAGATCTCCTGCGTGGCGGCACCCTGCTCTTCCACGGCAGCCGCGATCGCCGACGAGATTTCCGACAGCCGCTCGATGGTCGTGGAGATCGCCCGGATGGCGCCGACCGATTCCTGTGTCGCCGCCTGGATGCCGGACACCTGCTGGCCGATCTCGTCGGTCGCCTTGGCGGTCTGCTCGGCCAGCGCCTTCACCTCGGAGGCGACGACCGCGAAGCCGCGGCCGGCCTCGCCGGCGCGCGCCGCCTCGATGGTCGCATTCAGCGCCAGCAGATTGGTCTGGCCGGCGATCGTGTTGATCAGTTCGACGACGTCGCCGATCCGCGCCGCGGCCTTGCTCAGCTCGCTCACGCGATCGTTGGTCATGCGCGCCTGGTCGACGGCCTCGGTGGCCATGCGGGCCGATTCCTGCACCTGGCGGCTGATCTCGGTGATCGACGACGATAGCTCCTCCGTCGCGGACGCGACCGACTGCACGTTGGTCGAAGCCTCCTCCGAAGCAGCCGCAACCGCGGTCGAGATCTCCTGCGAGCGCGTCGCGGTGGATGACAGCGCGCCGGCGGAATGCTCGAGCTCGGTCGAGGCCGACGACACCGTCTGCACGATCTCGCCGATGGTCGCCTCGAACTGGCGGGTGATGTTGTCGACGCGCCGGCCGCGTTCGATCTTGACCTCGGCATCGTGGGCCGCGAGCTCGTCGGCCTCCTTCTTGGCGATCAGCGCCTCCTTGAACACCTGCAGCGTATCGGCCATGGCGCCGATCTCGTTCGGCTCGCCGCGATGCGTGACTTCCGCGCCGAGATCGCCCTTGGCGAGCTCCTGCATCGGCTTGATGATCGACGCGATGCCGGACGAGACGTTCTGCACGAGATAGAATCCGACGGCGATGCCGGCGATGACGGCGGCGGCAATGATCGAAACCACGAGCCAGATCGCGCGCGAGAAGCTCTCGGCAGCCTGCCGCGTCGCGTTGTCGGCGCCCTTGTTGTTGAACTCGATGTCCTGGATGAAATACTTGTCGGCGTCACGCGCGATCGCCGCGGCCGACTTTTCCAGCATTTCGGTGGCCTCGCGCGGAATCTTTCCGACGCTCTTGTTGGATTCATCCATCACCTGCTTGACGGCGACGACGTACTTCTCCCAGGACTGCACCCAGTTGTTGTAGATCGCGCGTTCCTCGGCCGAGGTGATCATCGGCTCGTAAGTCTTGCGGTCCTTGTTGATCGTCTCGAGGATTCCGTTGACGCGCTTCTCCGCGGCCTGCTTGGCCTCGGTCGTCTCCGACATCACATGCGCGCGCAAGGCGATGCGCAGCAGGTTGATGTCGGCGCGCAGCTCGCCGATCGCGCGCACGCTTGGCAACCAGTTGGTGGCGATGTCGACCGTGTTGGCATTGATCGACTGCATGCTGGTGACGGCGAGCACGCCGAGCCCGCACATGGTGACGAGCATGAAGGCGATGACCGAAATGATCTTCGTACGAATGGACATTGTTGACACGGAGGACCCCAGCTGACTGCGTGGTTCGGCCGCGTTCTGCCAGCGCCAGAGACGGCCCGAACATCCAGGTCTGCGCTGCGCTGCGCGGTCGAGGTCAGAGGATCAGAGGGCTCCGAAAATTCCGAACCCGCATGTCGTCTCTGACGACCTCATTGGGCGCGAAACAGGCTTATCGGAGGTTAATGCTGGAACCGTAAGATTACTGACAATGCGCGTAAAATGATGCCCCTCAGGGACGGCGCGGTGCTCCTGAACCGGCGCCCGAGGCACCGGATCTCCCGATACCGTTGACGGATCGTGTGGAAGCAAAACCACGAACTGCGTTCGGCAACATCACAAACGCCGTCTGAGCGCGAGAAGTGTGACGGACGGAGAACACGCCCTCAGCGGATTGGCGCCACGGCGCACCGGACCTCGAATCCGATGGCCAGCGGCGCAATCACCCGGACAGTTGGAACTCAGCCGACCGCTTCGGACATCAGGCGGATCCGGAACACTGGCTGCTTGGCTTCGTCGAGCAGCTCCATCTGCCACTCGGCCCCCTGCTGCAACGACTTCGAGATGCCACCGATCAGGTCGGAGCAGACAGCCGTCAGCTCGTTCCAGGCGGTTTCCCGGTTGGCGAATTCATAAGGCTGATCAGCAGCGCCAGAATAGCGGCCCTGGCTGATTCGGAAGAAATAAAGCGACATAACGACCCTTTCTCGTGGGCCACCCCCCTGGTTGCAAACTGCACACGAGTCACTACCGAGGCATGAATTTAAGATTCCGTACGACTACGGCGCAATGACCACTAACGTGCGGTCAGCTTAAAATATTGCTCTATGTTAATAGGGGACTGGTTTTTCAATAGTCGGTGAACTAACAACTAATCGGTCGAGCGACGCAGCTCCGGCGCCGCATCCGATTTCGCGTTATCGGATCTGGTAATTTCGGTCTTCGCGTTTTCGGCCTTGGCGGTTTCGGGCTTGGCGGTTTCGGGCTTCGCGCTTTCCGCCTTGGCGGCCTTCGCAGGATCCGCCTTCAGGGGTTCTACCTTGCTGCGCTCCACCCGCGGGGTCTCGACCCGCGCCGCCACTTCGGTGTGCAAGCCGTCGGCAGCGGGAACAGCAGCGCGCGCGGCGCGCGGCCGCGCCACGGCGCGCGCCATCAGCATGGTGGCTCCGCCCTGATGCTGGAAGTCGCAATAGGCGAAGGCGCCGAGCCCGGAGACCGAGCCGCGGAAGCTGCGGTCGTCCTTCTTGTCGAGGTTGAAGCACGGCTCGAACGGCATGCCCTTGATGGCAGCGCAAACGTTCTGGCCGCGAATCTGCAGGGTGTTGCCGGGCAGGCGGATATGACGCACCGGGCCAGAGCCGGAGAACTGCACCGCGCCCGCCGCGCCCATGTCGTCGAGGATGCGGCCCGCGCCACGGGTGCCGTCGACGCAGGTGAAGGCGAACACCTTTCCGGCGACGAATTTGCGGGCCTCGTCGGCTGTCATCGAACCCGCAACCGCAGGAGCAATCACGGCACCGGCAGTCACGGTCCCCAGCAATATACGCGCGAGCATGCATCAAACTCCCACTTAACCCAACGCAGCGGGTAAGGCGGTATCTTTACCCCATGCTTACCATACCAACCATGGCAACAATGGAGCAGCATGGTTTGAAAAGTCTGAACATCCTCAGGATATTCTTACCACCGTACGGCCGCGGACCTGGCCCGCGAGAATCTGCAGCCCCAGCGACGCCACTTGGTCCAAGGAAATTTCGTGAGTGATTTCAGCTAGTTTTGCGCGATCCAAATCAGTGGCGAGGCGCTGCCAGGCCGCCTTGCGCGCCGGCAGCGGGCACATCACCGAATCGATGCCGAGGAGGCATACGCCGCGCAAAATGAACGGCGCCACCGACGATGGCAAATCCATGCCGGCAGCGAGGCCACAGGCGGCGATGGCACCGCCATATTGGGTCATCGCCAGCAGGTTGGCGAGCGTATGCGAGCCGACGCTGTCGATGCCGCCCGCCCAGCGCTCCTTCGCCAGCGGCTTGGCCGGCCCGGACAGCTCGTTGCGGTCGATGATTTCGGCGGCACCGAGCGACTTGAGATAGTCGGCTTCGGCCAGGCGGCCGGTCGAGGCGATCACGTGGTAGCCGAGCTTGGCGAGCACCGCCGTCGCCACCGAGCCGACGCCGCCGGCCGCGCCCGTCACCACCACCGCCCCGCTGGCCGGCGTCAGCCCGTGCTTCTCCAGGGCCAGCACGGCCAGCATCGCCGTGAAGCCGGCGGTGCCGATGGCCATGGCATCCCGGGCCGACAGGCCCTGTGGCAGGCCGACGAGCCAATCGCCCTTGACCCGCGCCTTCTCGGCATAGGCGCCGAGATGGGTCTCGCCCATGCCCCAGCCGGTACAGATCACGGCATCGCCCGGCTTCCAGGCGGGATGGCTGGACTGCTCGACCGTGCCGGCAAAATCGATCCCCGCGATCATCGGGAAGCGCCGGACCACCGGCGCCTTGCCGGTCAGCGCCAGCCCGTCCTTGTAGTTCAGCGCCGACCACTCGACCTTGACCGTGACGTCACCGTCCATCAGCTCGGCTTCATCGAACTGCGTCAGCGTCGCGGTCGTTCCCTTGTCCGCCTTGTCGATCCGGATCGCCTTGAACGTTCCCACAGCGGCACTCCCTGCGCTTTCTTTGTCTCACGCCATGTTTAGCCGATCGGGTCGGCCGCGCAACTCAGGTCGCGGGAACGGCACGCGCGACCGGCTTCTCGACGATCGGCAGGTTGATCAGCGCCGACAGCACGCCGAACAGGATCGAGAGCCACCAGATCGGCGTATAGGAACCGTAGCGCTCGAACACGATGCCGCCGAGCCAGACGCCGAGGAAGCCGCCGACCTGGTGGCTGACGAAGGCGAAGCCGTAGAGCGTGGCGAGCCAGCGGGTGCCGAACATGATCGCGACCAGCGACGAGGTCGGCGGCACCGTGGAGAGCCAGGCGAGCCCGGAGACCGCGCCGAAGGCGATCGCGGAGGCCGCCGTGACCGGGAACGAGATGAAGGCGAGCGTCGCCAGCGCACGGGTGAAATAGATGAAGGACAGGATGTAGCGCTTCGGCAGCCGGCTCTGCAGCCAGCCGACACTGAGCGAGCCGATGATGTTGAACAGGCCGATCGCCGCGATCACCCAGCCGCCAACCTGCGCCGACAGGCCACGATCGACCAGGAACGCCGGCAGGTGCACGGTGATGAAGGCGAGTTGGAAGCCGCAGGTGAAGAAGCCGAGCACCAGCAGCACGTAGGAGCGGTGTCCAAACGCCTCCATCAGCGCGGTCGTGAACGACTGCTGCTCGGCCTCCGACGGCTTGGCCTCGGCCGCCGGCGGCGTCGCCACGGCGAGCGACAGCGGCACGATGAACAGCATCAGCGTCGCGAACACCATCAGCGCGCTCTGCCAGCCGAACTGGTCGATCAGCGCGACGCCGAAGGGAGCGAACAGGAACTGGCCGAGCGAGCCGGCCGCCGTGCCGGCGCCGAGCGCGACACCACGGCGCTCCGGCGGCAACAGCTTGCTGAACGCCGACAGGATGAGATTGAACGAGCAGCCCGACAGGCCGAAGCCGACCAGCACGCCGGCGCCGATGTTCAGCGACAGAGGCGAGCTGGAATAGCGCATCATCAGCAGGCCGCCGGCATAGAGCAGCGCGCCGACACAGATCACGCGCATCACGCCGAAACGATCGGCGATCGCGCCGGCGAGCGGCTGACCGAGCCCCCACAACAGGTTCTGCACCGCCACCGCAAGCGCGAACACGTCGCGTCCCCAGGCGAATTCACGGCTCATCGGCTGCACGAAGAAGCCGAGGCTGGAGCGCGGACCGAAGCTCAGCAGCGCAATCGCGCAGCCGCACACGATGATGACGACCGGCGTCCGCCAGCTCTGGCTGCGGGAGGCCGTGCCGAGATCGCCTGCCTGTACCGACATCCGTGTCCTCCCCTGCCGCGGTCGCTGTCCGCCGCGCCCTTCCGATTAATGCATCTGCATTGAACTCCCAAGCTCAAAAGCGGAACCCAGCCATGAAAAATTTCGATGCGGCGGCCAGCCATGAGCACGTGTCATCCGAAGCGAGTTCCCGCGGCGGAACTCGCTCATGCGTCCTTGTCCCGGCGCGAAACGTCCTGATGCGCGAGTCGCAAACGACGATTCATCCTGTGCGAGAGTGACCTTCAGAACAGCCGCTATTTGTCGCCAAACACCGATAAACAGCGAAGGAAGTCTCTGAAGAAGAACTAACAGGTACCGCGGTACACATGCGCACGGAATGTGGAATTTGGACATCACATGGACCACGATCAGATCGAGACATCCGGCCGCGTCGTGATCGTTGGTGCCGGAGTTGCCGGACTGTTCTGCGCGCTGAAGCTCGCACCGCAGCCGGTCACGCTGATCTCCGCGACCGCATTGGGTGAGGCCTCGTTCGGCGCGACGATGCAGGCCGACATCGCGGCAGCGGTTTCATCCGGCGACAGCCCCGATAGCCATGCCGCCGACATGATCGCTGCCGGTGGCGGCCTGGTCGACGCGACGGCTGCGCTGGCGCTCGCGCGCGACGCTTCGGCTGCAATCGAGGACCTGGTCCGCCTCGGCGTGGCTTTCGATCGTGATCACAGCGGCAGGCTGGCGACGTCTCGTGCGGCTGCGCACACCGCGCGACGGATTCTCAGCGTTCGCGGAGACTTCACCGGACAGGCGATCATCACCGCGCTGTCTCAAGCCGTGCGCGCAACGCCCTCGATCCGCATCATCGAGGGCCATGTCGCCGACGCGCTGCTGACGGAAGACGGCGCGGTGCGTGGCCTGCAACTGCGGCCGACCGACGACGATGCGGCCGCGCCGGTGCTGATCGCGGCGCCGGCAATCGTGCTGGCCACCGGCGGCATCGGCCGTCTGTTCGCCACGACCACCAATCCGCCGCACGCCACCGGCATCGGCCTCGCCATCGCTGCGCGCGCCGGCGCGGTCATTGCCGATCCGGAGTTCGTTCAGTTTCATCCGACCGCGATGATGACCGGTCACGATCCGGCGCCGGTTGTGAGCGAGAGCCTGCGCGGCGCCGGCGCCATCCTGGTCAACCGGCGCGGCCAGCGCTTCATGCTGCCGCGCCATCCGCTGGTCGATCTTGCCCCGCGCGACACGGTGGCGCGCGGCGTGATGGCCGAGATCATCGCCGGACGCGGCGCCTTTCTCGACGCACGCGACGTGCTCGATGACGACGTCGCCGAACGCTATCCGATGCTGCACCGGGCCTGTACCGCCGCGGGGCTCGATCCCACCCGGCAGCCGATTCCGGTGGCGCCGGCGGCGCATTTCCACATGGGCGGGATCGCGGTCGACGCGCAGGGCCGCAGCTCGATCGAGGGGCTTTGGGCGGCGGGTGAAGTCGCCGCGACGGCAACGGACGGCGCCAACCACATCGCCGGCAACGCGCTGCTCGCCGCGCTGGTGTTCGCCCAGCGGATCGCCGAGGATATCTCCGGCCGGACGTTCACCGCGCCCTCCACGCTACAGGACATTGCGTTCGCCGATCCGGCCGGCCCCTGTGCCGGCGCTGCGGCGAGCTCGCTGCGCGAGACGATGACGGCGCAGCTCGGCGTCATTCGCGACGAGGAGCGGCTGGCGGAGGCCATCGCCGCGATTGCCAGGATGGAGCGCGACGCCGGCAGCCCGAGGCTGCGCAACATGGCGAGCGCCGCGCTGCTGATCGCCACCGCGGCCTGGAGCCGGCGCGAGAGCCGCGGCGCGCATTGCCGCGCCGATTGCCCGGCCGAGAATCCGAGCTTCGCGCAGCGGACGATGACCACACTGGCCGCTGCCCGCGAGATCGCCGACGAGCTCGCGGCACGGCCGACGGCGCGGCAGTCGCGGCCGTTGAGCGCGTAGCAAGAGCTGATCCGACTGCGTCACGACGGAGCTCGGCAGTCGCGTTTTCACCGTCATTCGTGATCACCGTCATTCCGGGTTCAGGGCCTGCGGCCTTGTCCCGGAATGACGGTGCTCATGACGAAGCAGCCATCGTCGCCCAATACAGATATTACGACTCGTTGTTATTTGCTGCCTCGCCGGTATTTGGGAGCAGGCACGATGTAATTAGTGCGTGCCGTGTCGGCCGCGTGCATCCATTGATCCGCGGGCGCTGGACGAACAAATCGGCCGTACCGTTGCGCTGGTGCTCGTCGTCATCACGCGCACGATCTGAGCGGCCCTCGCCAATGAGTTGGACGAGGCCTTTCGTCGAAGCAGATCACCGGCTGACGCTGATGCGAATCGCCGCACGGATCGAGCACATCCTCTACGCGCGCGACTAATTCGCATCGATCTGTGGGGATACGCCACATGCTCCTGCGCCATGGCTTCAGATCGTTCTCGGCCAGACGCCGCCGCACTTTCTCGTGCGCCCCGGCGCCGACGGCATTTACCAGCACCAACTAAATGGCTGGACAGGTTCGCCATGATTTCGGCAAAAGAACCGCAGAACCTGTACAAATAAGAAAAAGAGATGGTCGAAATTTAGCGGTGCTCAAGTAGTAGCGCGCGTTTTGTCCGTCCTGCTGACGAGGAAATGGGAATTCACGGCTGCCAGATCGCCGATTCACCGCTTGGCATGGCCATAGATTCGGTCATCGGTCTCGCCGCCGGTTTGGAAGCCGAGTCGCCGAGCAGAAAGGCGCCAAACGGTCCAGGGAGTGTTGCGGGGCGACGCGATGGCGCGTGTCCGCAGGAGTAGTTGAGGATGAGTTCCTTATTGCGGAGTAGCGGATCGCGGATCACCGTGGGTGATGCGCAGAGCGAACGTTGGCGCCCGGCAAAGCCTGCCGCTTTGTCCAACAGCCTCGCGCATGCGACGTCTGCGCCTGATGAGGATGCGGCCACCGATCTCTCCCGGCCGTGGTGGCAAACCGCTTCAGCGGTTGACGATGCGCCGATGCCAATGGCGCCAGCAGAAGCGGACCGATCCTGGCAGATCCCTTCACTCGATCCCGTCGTGATGCCTCCACCTCCGCCCGAACGGCTCGAATTCGATTCTGTTTTCCGGTTCGGTGCCGCAGTGGCCGCGCTTGCGTGCCTCGCGTTCTTTGCGGTGCGCATCATGCAGGCTCCGAACATTGAAACAGTTACGAAGTCTGAAGCGACCGCTTCATCGTCTCCCCGAAACTTCGGGACAGCGGGGAAATCGAAATCCGATGACGGCCAAGCATCGCTGGACGCCGCGGCGCACACGATCGGACGGGCCGATTCGATCGTGGCGTCGGTCCCGATCGTCAAGCCGGCTCCGGGCGGAGGCGAGACCCCGCAGTCAATTCCGCCGAAAGCATCTCGGACCATCGCGACCAGGAGCCCTGCACCGGCGGCCGCGTCTGCGCTGACCAAGAACGAGATCAGCGAAATGCTGAAGCGCGGACGCGATCTCATCGGCGCGGGCGACGTTGCGAGTGCCCGCCTGATCCTGGCGCATGTCGCGGAAGCGAACGCCGAAGCATCACTGACGCTGGCCGGCACCTATGACCCCGCGATCTTGTCCAACCTGAAAGCCGTTGGCGTCGCGCCCGATCCGGCCAAGGCCCGCGCCTGGTACGCGAGAGCCGCCGAACTCGGGTCACTCGAGGCTCGACGGCGGCTCGAGTGACCCGAGCTTCGAAACCGGGTGATCCAGCGCGGTCTCACGCCGGTCGCTGCGCAGGAATTGCGGCGGGGCGCGGACCGCCGGATCCTGGTCGATGGTGTCGTGCGGGCGACGCGCGTCCCCGCAAAGTGTTGTGTTGCGTGATGAGGTCCATGATGGGAATGTTTGATCGTCTGTTGCAACCGGCCTTGTCGTCGGCGCCCCGTGGTCCTCGGCTGCTTGGCGCGCCGGGTTCTCCGACCGTGGCGTTGCTCCTCGTGCTTGCCGCCGTGCCAGGCCTGGCGCGTGCTGCCGAGGGCGAGATCCGGATCGGCAATACGACGCCCTACAGCGGGCCGGCGGCCGCCTACGGCAGCGTGAGCAAGGTCATCTCCGCCTATTTCCAGAAGGTGAATGACGAGGGCGGGATCAGGGGCCGCAAGATCACCTACATCTCCTATGACGACGGCTATAATCCGCAGAAGACGGTGGAGCTGACACGACGGCTGGTGGAGGAAGACAAGGTCGATGTCATCTTTGCGAGCGTTGGAACAGCGACCAGCGCGGCGGTGCGGCCTTATCTCAACGCGAACAAGATACCGCAATTGTTCGTCGGCTCCGGCGCCTCGATCTGGGATCAGCCTCGCGACTATCCTTGGACCATGGGAGCGCAACCCAGCTACCAGATTGAAGCTCATATTCACGCGCAATATCTGCTCGAGCAACATGCCGGTGGCACGCGCATCGGTGTGCTTTATCAAGACGACGAGTTCGGCAAGGACTATCTGAAGGGTTTGAAGGACGGGCTCGGCGGCAAGCTGCCGATCGTCGCGGAAGCGGCTTACGCGGTCACCGATGCCGACATCAATCAGCAGATCGCGAAGCTGAAGACCGCCGGAGCCAACATCCTGGTCGACGTCAGCACCCCGAAATTCACGGTGCTCGCGATCCGCCGCCTCGCCGAGCTCGGCTGGAGACCCGAGCACATCATCCCCACGGTTTCGGATTCGGTTGCCACCGTGCTGCAGCCTGCAGGCCTGCAGAACGCGGAAGGACTGCTTTCCGCCACCATCCTGTACGAGGGCGGTGTGCAGGGCGGCGATCCCGGCTTCGCCGAGTGGTCCGCGTTCATGGATCGCTACGCGCCTGCAATCAGCAAGAACAACAGCTTGGGAATCGTGGGCTACGCGCTTGCCAACCTGATGGTTGCGGTCCTGCGCAATTGCGGCGACGACTTCTCCCGCGACAACATCATGAGGCAGGCGCGTTCCTTGAAGGGGACGCCAATTCCCATGTTGATTCCCGGGATCGTCGCCAATACCAGCGCCAGCGACCACGCGCCGATCGAGCAGATGCAGATGAAGCGTTTCGTCGATGGCCATTGGGAACGGTTCGGGCCGGTGCGCAGCGGAATCGACCCGGGGGCGGTCAGCGATTCCTTCAAGGCGATCTTCCGCTATGCGTCGGCCAAGCGGGACCTCGCGAGCCAGCTCAACGCCAATACGGTGAGCCTGATGACGGGCTCGTATGGCAGCACCTATTCCCAGATGGGCGCCGACGTCGCCTCGGTCCTCAATGACGGCATCAACCTGCGGGTCATGCCGGTCCTCGGCAGCGGCTCGGTTCAGGCGGTGGCCGACATCCTCATGCTCAAGGGCGTCGACGTGGGAATCGTGCGCAAGGACACGCTGTCCTATCTCGAACGCAAGGACTTCGCGAGCAACATCCGCAATCAGCTCGTCTACGTCACCAAGATGTTCAACGAGGAAATGCATGTTCTGGCACCGCGATCGATCCGCACCATGCGGGAGCTCGACGGCAAGACCGTTGCGGTCGACCTGCCGGACGGCAGCACCTTCGTGACCGCGATCAACGTGTTCGAGCGGCTCGAGATCAAGCCGCATCTGCTCTATATCGAGCCGCGCATCGCGCTCGAAATGTTGCGCAAGGGGGAGATCGACGCGATGATTGCGGTCGACGGCAAGCCGGTGCCCTGGCTCAGCCAGATCACGGATGCCAATCTGCACCTCGTCCCGGTCGGCTACGACAAGACCTTGCGCGAGGATTACCTTCCATCCAAGCTCACCGCGGACGACTACCCCAACCTGATCTCCAATTCCGAGTCGGTGGAAACGATCGCAGCAGAGGCAATCCTGGCGTCGTATAATTGGCAGCCGGGAAGCGACCGCGATCGCCGGCTGTCGCTGCTGGTCGAGTCGCTGTTCTCGCGCATGTCGCAGCTGCAGCGGCCTCCCTTCCATCCGAAATGGCAGGAGATGGCGCCGCGCGCGCCGGTCGCCGGCTGGACCAGGTTCCGGGCCGCGCAGGAATGGCTCGATGGGACGACACGGATTCCGGCGGCCACTACGGCCACCGTTAAACCGTCGAAGCCGGTCGCGGCCGCCGCACCGTCCCCGCGCATTCCTGTCACGGCAAAGCCGGCGGCCGCAACGCCGCCGGACCAGGCGCGCCAGACCGAGTTGTATCGCCGCTTTCTCGAGTGGAATGCGACGCGTCGCTAGATGATTAGCGCCGCGCCCAGTTCGGATTGCTCTCGGCCTCGCTCTTGGCGGCCTCGGTGAGCTCGGCCGAAATGGCCGCGGTCTGCTGCGGCGTGCCCCAGCTCGGCGCGTCGCTGCCGTCGCCCCATTTCTTCGGCCGGTAGAAGGTGTGAACGCCGAACTTGTACATGCGCTTCATCTCGGCGACCCAGGACGGCCGCACCCAATAGGCATGATAGTGGGTCGACTTGCCCACCTCCGGCAGCCAGATCAGCCCGTCCAGCATGGCCTTCGCGATCTTCTTGGCGCGATCCCACATCTCGGGCTCGCGGATCACATCCGGATTGTTGTCGCAGGCGAAGGTGAACTGGCAGGCGAAGTGGCGGTATTTGTTCTGGTAGACGACGCCGCACACCGTCGTCGGATAATAGCCGGAGAACGCCCGGTTCAGCACGACCTGCGCCACGGCCATCTGGCCGCGCACCGCCTCGCCGCGGGATTCGAAATAGATCGCTTCGGCAAGGCACTTCTCGGACTTGAAGCGCGCCTTCTCGTCCGTGAGGCTCAACCGTTCGGCCGGAGTCCTGTCGCGCTGATTGTCGGTGTTGACCTCGCCTTTCGGCGCGATGCTCTCGCCGCCATCGCCGGCCTTGGCGGCATCGTCGGCCGGATGTGACAGCACCGCCATCGGCTTGAGGTCCGGATCCGGCATCACGATCAGCGGCGCCTCGCCCGGCAGCCATGTCTCCATGGTTCCGGCGGCAACGCCCAACGACGACGTGCCGAAATAGAGGTTGGACGTCTTGATGTTGAGGCCGTCGTAGCTGACGGCGCCATCTGCCAGAATTTGGTCGGCGGCAGGCTTCAGCTCGCCCGATGGCTGGATCTCGGACTTCGCCGCGTCGTACTGCACGAGCGGCGGTGCGCTCAGCGCCTCCTGCAATTCGGGATCGAGTGCAGAACGCTGCGGGAGTGGCGCCTGCGCCGGCGCTTCCGTCGTCTTGGCGCCGAACACCGAGGAGTTCGAATTGGGTTGCGTCGAGGGCGTGGGTGCAGGCTCGGAGGGCGCAGGCTCGACGGGCGCGGCCGATTCGGTCGGCTGCGCCGACGGCGTCGGGGGGCGCACGACGAGACGATCGCCCTTCAGCGTGCGATCGACCTTGGGGAAGTCGGAGGCCTGATAGCGTGGCGGAACCTGCAGCGCCGGATTGCGCGGCGTCGATCCGGTGATGTCGAGATCGCGCCCGTCGAGGCTTGCGAGGCGGATGCTCACCGCCTGCGGCGCCGAGGTTCCGATCGGACGACCGAAACTATAGGTGGCGAGCTGAATGGAGGCCGCAGCCGAGAACACACGCTTCTGCCAGCGTTCGGCGACGCCCGGCTGGCGGGCGAGCAGAGAAGCGATGTCTTGATACCCGGTCTCTGTCGGCATCAGAGCGAAGACGCAGAGACCGAGTCCGAAGGACGCAAATCGCGCGCCCTTCGGATCGGGACGCAGAACTAACATCGATACGCTCAACGCAACGCTTACTGGATCGACCGAACAACAGTGCTTCCGTGCAATTCGATCTTCTCTCTTCGTATCGGGTTTAGGTTGCCGAGGAGTTAATCCGCGTTGCAATTGTGAAACAGGCAAGCGGGGAAGTTGCAGAGCGCCGAGCGATCGATATGTGTGGTAAACAGCGCACCGACGAGAACGGTGAACATTCAGTCAACAGATGCGGTGAATGAAAATCATCTGCACATCATGAGGCGGAGTGTTCCATCGGAACTGCGACGTTCGCTCTCTCCACTCGTCATTCCGGAGCGTCCCCGGAATGACGGCGGTGGTGGAGAAGAAGTGCACCTTGCGTCACGTGCGCGCCCCATCGCGACGAACCCTCACCAATGAAAAAGGCCGGCAACATGTGCCGGCCTTCATCAGGATTAGATCGATCGCAGCAGGATCAGGCCTGGCTCGCGATCTCCTTGCCGAGCGCGGATTGCGCAGCGGCGAGGCGCGCGATCGGCACGCGGTAGGGCGAGCACGACACGTAGTTCATGCCGACCTTGTGGCAGAACGCGACCGAGGCGGGATCGCCGCCATGCTCGCCGCAGATGCCGACCTTGAGGTTGGGTCGCGTGGCGCGGCCGCGCTCGACGCCGATCTTGACCAGTTCGCCGACGCCCTCGCGGTCGATCGAGATGAACGGATCGATCTCGAGAATGCCCTTGGCGACGTAGGCGCCGAGGAAGCTGCCGGCGTCGTCGCGGCTGATGCCGTAGGTCGTCTGCGTCAGGTCGTTGGTGCCGAACGAGAAGAACTCGGCGGCCTCCGCGATCTGGCCGGCCATCAGCGCTGCGCGCGGCAGCTCGATCATGGTGCCGACCTGGTACTCCAGCTTGGCGCCGGTCTCGCGGATCACGGCCTGCGCCATCGCGTCGATGCGCGCCTTGACCAGGTCGAACTCCGCCTTGGTGGCGATCAGCGGCACCATGACCTCAAGGCCGACGGCCTCGCCGGTGCGCTTCTCGGCCTCGACCGCCGCCTCGAAGATCGCGCGCGCCTGCATCTCGGCGATCTCCGGATAGGCGATGGCGAGACGACAGCCGCGGAAGCCGAGCATCGGGTTGAACTCCGACAGCTCGCGGGCGCGGTCGGCCAGGCGCCGCGGATCGGTGTTCATCGCGCGGGCGACTTCCTCGACCTCGGCCTGGGTGTGCGGCAGGAACTCGTGCAGCGGCGGATCGAGCAGGCGGATCGTGACCGGCAGGCCCTTCATGATCTCGAACAGCTCGACGAAGTCGGCGCGCTGCATCGGCAGCAGCTTGGCGAGCGCGGCGCGACGCTCCTGCTCATCCTCGGAGAGAATCATCTCGCGCACCGTGCGGATGCGCGTCTCCTCGAAGAACATGTGCTCGGTGCGGCACAGGCCGATGCCCTCGGCGCCGAACTTGATCGCGGTGCGCGCATCCTCCGGCGTATCGGCATTGACGCGCACGCCGGTCTCACGCACGGCATCCGCCCAGCCCATCAGGGTGCCGAACTCGCCGGACAGCTCCGGCTCGATCATCGGCATGCGGCCGGCCAGCACCTGGCCAACGGAGCCGTCGATGGTGATGACGTCGCCGGTCTTGAAGGTGCGGGAGCCGATGCTCATCGTGCCGCGGCCGTAGTCGACGCGGATGGTGCCGCAGCCGGACACGCAGGGCTTGCCCATGCCGCGCGCGACGACGGCGGCGTGCGAGGTCATGCCGCCGCGGGTGGTGAGGATGCCCTCGGCGGCGTGCATGCCGTGGATGTCCTCCGGCGAGGTCTCGATGCGGACCAGGATCACCTTGCGACCGTCGGCCTGCAGCTTGGTGGCCTCGTCCGAGGAGAACACGATCTCGCCGGATGCAGCGCCCGGCGAGGCCGGCAGGCCGGTGGCGACCACGTCGCGCTTGGCGGAGGGATCGATGGTCGGATGCAGGAGCTGATCGAGCGAGGCCGGATCGACGCGGAGCACGGCGTCACTCTGCGAGATCAGGCCCTCATTTGCGAGCTCGACCGCGATGCGCAGCGCCGCCTTGGCGGTGCGCTTGCCGCTGCGGGTCTGCAGCATCCACAGCTTGCCGCGCTCGACCGTGAACTCCATGTCCTGCATGTCACGGTAGTGCTTCTCGAGCAGCGTGTAGATGCGGGTCAGCTCGTGGAAGGCGTCGGGCATCGCGACTTCCATCGACGGCCGGTCCGAGCCGGACTCCCGACGCGCGTCCTCGGTGATGTCCTGCGGGGTGCGGATGCCGGCGACGACGTCCTCGCCCTGCGCGTTGATCAGGAACTCGCCGTAGAGCTTGCTCTCGCCGGTCGAGGGATTGCGCGTGAAGGCGACGCCGGTGGCCGAGGTGTCGCCCATGTTGCCGAACACCATGGCCTGGACGTTGACGGCGGTGCCCCAGGATTCCGGAATGTCATGCAGCTTGCGATAGGTCACCGCGCGCGTGTTCATCCAGGATGAGAAGACGGCGCCGATCGCGCCCCACAACTGGTCGTGCGGGTCCTGCGGGAAGTCCTTGCCGGTCTCGTGCGCGACCGCGTCCTTGTATTTGCCGACCAGCATCTCCCAGTCCTCGGAGCTCAGGTCGGTGTCGAGCTGATAGCCCTGGGTGTCCTTGAAGCTGTCGAGGATGTCCTCGAAATGATGGTGCTCGAAGCCGAGCACGACATCCGAATACATCGTGATGAAGCGGCGATAGCTGTCGAAGGCGAAGCGGCGGTCGCCGGACAGCTGTGCCAGCGCTTCCACCGTCCGGTCGTTGAGACCGAGATTGAGCACGGTGTCCATCATGCCCGGCATCGAGGCGCGGGCGCCGGAGCGCACCGAGACCAGCAGCGGGTTCTCCGGATCGCCGAACTTCTTGCCGGTCAATTTGCCGATGTAGTCGAGCGCCTTGTCGACCTGCGACTGCAGCTCTTTCGGATAGGTCTTGTCGTTGGCGTAGAAGTAGGTGCAGACCGAGGTCGGAATGGTGAAGCCCGGAGGCACCGGCAGGCCGAGATTGGCCATCTCGGCCAGATTGGCGCCCTTGCCGCCGAGCAGGTCGCGCAGGCCGGCCTTACCTTCGGCCTTGCCGTCACCGAAGGTGTAGACCCACTTGTTCGGCTTGATCGCGGTGACCGCGCTCTTGGCCGGGGCCTTCGCAGCCGACGCCTTCACAGCCTTGGCGACCGGCTTGGCAGCCGTCTTGGCCGGCTTCTTCGGAGCGGTTTTCACTGGCGCTTTCGGTGCAGACCTGGGCGCGACCTTGGCCGGGGCCTTGGCGACGGGCTTCGACGCCGTCTTGAGCGCCTTGCGCGGTGGAGCGAGTGCTGCGGTCTTGGCCTTGCCCGGCTTGGAAGGCTTTGATTTCGCTGTAACTTTCTTAGACTTCGCTACCGCTTTGGCCATGAGGTGCTTCGATCCGCAAATGGGAGGAGAAATCGCGCGCCTTACACCACTTTGGGCGCCGCGGCGCAAGCTCGGGGGTTCCCGACCTTGGGACTAGAACGTGGGGACTAGAAGTGCAGCCACTTCAGCAGGCCCATGCCGATCAGGCCGTTCAGGATGAGGAAGATCGCGACGATCAGGTTCAGCAGGCGCGGCATGATCAGGATCAGGACGCCGGCGATCACGGACATGATCGGCGAGATATGGGCAACGGTCAGGGTCATCGACAAGCTCTGAATGATTGAATGACGAGGCTGGGGCGATTCGATTTGGCCGGACTTTATCCTGGCCCATCGTGGCGGAATAGGAGACGCACGGCACGAGTTCCGGTTCCCCCACCGCTGAATCTGCCGCAAAAATGCCGCCGGTTCCACGTGGCCCCGCGCGGAACGATGACCTGTTGCCGGCATTGGGAAGCAGGTGCCGGCACGCGCCGGTTTCTCTCAGCGATCAACAGCTCAGGAGTCCCGTCCCATGCGAACCCATCTCACCCTTGCTGCCCTCATGGCCGCACTCGTGATACCGGCGGCCGCACAGGCGCAATCCTACACGACGGGCGTCGGGCGCAGCGTCGTGGTCGAGGAGGACGCTCCAGTGATCACGGTCGAGCGACGGCCGGAGTTTCGCGAATATGTCGTGCGCGAGCGTGTTCCCAACTATGTGATCCCCGATCGCGTCGTTGTTGGCACCGTGCTGCCAGAGTCCGGTGTTACATATTACGACGTTCCGCAGCGCTTCGGTGCGACACCTTATCGCTACACCGTGGTCAACGGCGAAACTGTCCTGGTCGAACCGCGATCGCGGCGGATCATTCAGGTCGTTGAATAGTTATAGAGCTGCATTTGGTCGCCAACGCCCCCGCAAGCGGCCAGATGTAAAAGGCCCTGCCCGGTTCCCCCCGCCGGGTAGGGCTAATTTTTATTGGCGCGTAACTTGTAGGGTGGGCAAAGCGGCCGCCGAAGGCGGCAGCGTGCCCACCATTCGGCAGCAACTCCGCTGCGAGACGGTGGGCACGGCGCCATTGCGATCGGGGGACGTGGGGATAGCACGGCAGCGCCTTTGCCTACCCTACGTTGCGATAGGGCGATCAGCCCTCGATCTTTGAGAAGTCGGCCACCGCACGCGTCGCGCTGCGGATCTCGTTCAAGAGCTTCAGCCGGTTCTCGCGGATCTTGGCGTCGTCATCGTTGACCTTCACCTTGTCGAAAAACGCATCGACGGCCGGACGCAGCTTCGCCATCGCGCGCATCGCTGCGGCAAAGTCTTCCTTGGCGACGGCAGCGCCGGCTTCCGAGCCAACCTCGCCGATCGCCTTCGCCAGTGCCTTTTCCTCGTCCAGCCTGTAGAGCGCCGCATCCGGCGCGCCGTCGAACTTGCGCTTGTCCTTCTTCTCCTCGATCGCGAGGATGTTGCTGGCGCGCTTGGTGCCCGCGAGCAGGTTCTTGCCGTCGTCGGTCTCGAGGAATTTTCCGAGCGCCTCGACGCGGCGGACGACCATCAGCAGGTCATCCTTCATCTCCTCTTCCGGCGGAGGCTCACGATCCAGGGCCTCCTGGCTGCCGGCTGCTTCGATGAGATCAAGTTTGGCTGCACCACTTCTCACGGCATCCGACCGCCACCAAGGGGAAGGTGATGTCGCGAAAACGGCATCGACAAGATCGTGCCGGGCGCCTTGCTCACGAAGTTGCACTTTCAGACGGTCGGCGAAGAATGAGATGAGATCGACAACTGCCACTGGGACGCTGCGTCTACCAAACGTTTCCGCATCCACCCTCACAACAAACGTAGTGAACCCAGGCTTCTCACTACTCTCCACCTGCTTCACTTCGTTCCCCACTTCGCGCGCGCGAATTGCCGTAGCCAGTTGGAAAAACCAAGGCCCGCAGATACTAGCGAGGTGAAGTCGGAGATTATTTTCCAAGATGATCCGGATCACACCTAAAGCCGCGCGACGCAGCGCATACGGATCCTTCGATCCCGTCGGCTTTTCTTTGATCGCCCAGAATCCGACCAGCGTGTCGAGCTTGTCGGCGAGCGCCACGGCCACCGATACCGGATCGGTCGGCACGCGATCACCAGGTCCCTGCGGCTTGTAGTGCTCCTCGCAGGCGGCGGCGACGGAGGCGTCCTCGCCCTGGGCCAGCGCGTAGTACTTGCCCATCAGCCCCTGCACTTCCGGGAACTCACCGACGACCTCGGTGAGCAGGTCGGCCTTGGCGAGCTTGGCGGCGCGCGCGGTCTTCGCAGCATCGGCGCCGACCAGCGGCGCGATCTCAGCGGCGAGCTTCTCGATGCGGGCGATGCGTTCGGCCTGCGTGCCGAGCTTCTCGTGGAACACGATCTGCTCGAACTTCGGCAGGCGGTCCTCGAGCTTCGTCTTCAGGTCCGTCTCGTAGAAGAACTTCGCGTCCGACAGCCGGGCGCGGATGACGCGCTCGTTGCCGGCGATGATGGTCTTGCCGCCGTCGGTGGCCTCGATGTTCGCGGTCAGGATGAACTTCGGTGCGAGGCCTCCCGTCTTGGGGTCGCGGACCACGAAGCATTTCTGGTTGTTGCGGATGGTGGCGCGGATCACCTCGCCGGGGACCTTGAGGTACTCCGGATCGAACGAACCCATCAGCACGACCGGCCATTCGACCAGGCCTGCGACCTCGTCGAGCAGGGCCTGGTCCTCGACCAGCTCATAGCCTTGCGCAAACGCGAGCTGCTTGGCGTCGGTGACGATGGTGTCCTTGCGGCGGTCAGGATCGAGCACGACCTTGGCGTCGAGAAGCTTGGCCTCATAGTCCTCGAAACGCCTCACCGAGATTGGCGCGGGCGCCATGAAGCGATGGCCGTAGGTGGTCTGTCCCGCCTCGATGCCGTCGACGGCGAAGCCGATGACGTCCGGCTCCTCGGTCTCAAGGCCGAACGTGGCGGTGATCGCATGCAGCGGCCGCACCCAGTTCAACGCGCCCGGTCGCTCCGAGCGCTTGCCCCAGCGCATCGATTTCGGCCAGGGGAACGTTCTGATGATCACCGGCAGCATCTCGGCGAGCACGTCGAGCGTGGCGCGGCCGGGCTTCTCGATCAGCGCGACGTAGAAGTCGCCCTTCTTCGGATCGCGCTGAATCGTCGCCTCCTCGATCGAGGACAGGCCGGTCGCCTTGAGAAACCCCTGGATCGCCGCGTCGGCGCCGCCGACGCGCGGGCCCTTCCGCTCCTCCTTGAGATCAGCCTGTCGCGCTGGGATGCCGTGCACGGTCAGCGCCAGCCGGCGCGGCGTCGCGAACGCCTTGGCGCCTTCATAGACGAGACCCTCGGCGACCAGCTTGTCGGTGACCATGCGGCGCAGATCCTCCGCCGCCTTGGCCTGCATGCGCGCAGGGATTTCTTCGGAGAACAGTTCGAGAAGGAGGTCGGGCATATTTAGAACTCGTTCGCAGGGCTGGCGGTGCTGCACTCCCCTCCCCCTTGCGGGGAGGGGTTGGGGGTGGGGGTCAGCGCGCGCTGAAGGTCGTGGGGAGCATCGTTGGCACAGCCGAGATCATCATTGTCGGCAAACGACCATGTGCGACCACGTACAAGGCCGTGGAGACCCATCAGGCATCTCGCCTGGGGACCCCCACCCCCGACCCCTCCCCGCAAGGGGGAGGGGGGCAGAGGCACCGCGTGTGTTGCGAGGTTGAGCTGCAAGACAAATCTCGATGCGAATGAGGAATTATTTTCCCGAGCGCCCCTCCCGCTCCAGGAATGATGAAGCGTCCGAGCCGCGAAGCTCTAACCAGCCCCCGCCCCGCCCGCCTCCGTATGCAGCCAGGCTTCGCCGCAGGCCTTGGCGAGCTCGCGGACGCGCAGGATGTAGCTCTGGCGCTCGGTGACGGAGATCACGCCGCGCGCATCGAGCAGGTTGAACACGTGGCTGGCCTTGATGCACTGGTCGTAGGCCGGCAGCGCCATCTGATGCTCCCGACGATTGCCCTCGCGCCAACCGGCCGCGAGATATTTGCGGCAGGCGCCCTCGGCCATCTTGAACTGCTCGAACAGCATGTCGGTGTCGGCATGCTCGAAATTGTGCCGGGAATATTCCCGCTCGGCCTGCAGGAAGACGTCGCCATAGGTGACCTTGGCGTCGCCGTCGCGGCCGTTGAAGTTGAGGTCGTAGACGCGGTCGACGCCCTGCACGTACATCGCCAGGCGCTCGAGGCCATAGGTGAGCTCGCCCGCGACCGGCGCGCATTCGAAGCCCGCGACCTGCTGGAAATAGGTGAACTGCGACACCTCCATGCCGTCGCACCAGCACTCCCAGCCGAGACCCCAGGCGCCGAGCGTCGGGCTCTCCCAGTCGTCCTCGACGAAGCGGATGTCGTGCACGGCGGCGTCGATGCCGATGGCGCCGAGCGACTGCAGGTACAGCTCCTGAAGGTTCGGCGGCGACGGCTTCATGATCACCTGGAACTGGTAGTAGTGCTGCATCCGGTTCGGGTTCTCGCCGTAACGGCCGTCCTTCGGCCGCCGCGACGGCTGCACATAGGCGGCATTCCACGACTTCGGCCCAAGCGCGCGCAGGGTCGTCGCCGGGTGGAAGGTGCCTGCCCCCATCTCCATGTCGTAGGGCTGCAGGATCACGCAGCCCTGCTCGGCCCAGAACCGCTGCAGGGCCAGGATGAAGCCCTGGAACGAACGTTCGGGGCGCATGTGCAGAGGTAGCGAGTCCATCGTCGGTATCGGTCTTTCGCAGGCGTCGGAAAAGCGCGCGGACCGTATCGGCGGGGACATCAGGAATCAAGGCAATAGGGTCTCCGAACGGCGGCGACGTGCCGTCGTTCGAAGATCAGCGGCTCGCGTCAGCCCGGCCGGTAGGCGCCCGTGACGGGATCGCGGCGCAGAGTCTTGATCTCGGCTGTCTGCGCGGCCTCGGCGACGCGCGACAGTCGCGCCTCTTCGAGCTCCCGGTTAATCTTCTGAGCGGCCTTGTAGGCCCAGCGAACCACGGCAAGCCCGCCCAGCATACCCGCGAAAGCAACGAACGGCGGCATTGGTCGATCCTCGTTCATAAACAGAGCCACCCCGATTCCCATTGTCGCCGATCCCGGTTCCCCCCGCAATCCGGATTGCGAGGGGCGAAATGGCGTGGCCTCCAGTCTAGAACCCGAAACGGGCCCAGATCGCCCGGGTTTCGGCCGCCGAGATCAGCTCCTCGGCCAGCCCCGTCCAGCCGAATCCCAGGCTGCCGGCGCCCGCGGCGCGGCGGCCGAGCAGACCCGACAACAGGCCGGCCGCCGGCGCCACGACGGGCGTTGCAACCTTGTCGCCGAAGCGGGTGCGCAGGACGGCGCGGAGGTCGCCGATGGCGTCCGCCAGCCCCAGCGTGACGGCGCTGTCGCCGGCCCAGTACTCGCCGGTGAACAACACATCGTCGGCGCCCTTCAGCCGGGTCGCGCGGCTTTCCTTGACCAGCGAGATGAACAGCGCGTGGATCTCGCGCTGGATCTTCTTCAGCCGCGCCACGTCGTCGGGATTCTCCGGCAGGAACGGATCGAGCATCGCCTTGTGCTCGCCGGCCGTATACAGCCGGCGCTCGATGCCGATCTTCTTGATCAGGTCCTGCAGCCCGAACGAGCCGCCGACCACGCCGATCGAGCCGAGGATCGAGGACGGATCGCAGAAGATCTCGTCGCCGGCGCAGGCGATCATGTAGCCGCCGGAGGCCGCGACGTCCTCGACGAACACGAGCACCGGCAGCTTCTTCTCCGCCGCGAGCTGGCGAATGCGCAGATAGATCTGGCGCGACTGCACCGGCGAGCCGCCGGGCGAATTGATCACCAGCGCCACGGCCTTGGCGTTGCGCATGGAGAAGGCGCGCTCCAGCACCTTGGCGACGCCCGCAAGCGTCAGCCCCGGCCGCAGCGGCGTCACTGCGCCGATCACGCCGGACAGGCGGACGACCGGCACCACCGGTACGCCGCGCAGCCGCGCCGGAAGCAGCGCCTTCAGGCGATCGAGGAGCCCGGCTGCATCGCTGGGTTGTGTCAAATTGTCCACCATCCTGTTACCTCGGATTAACCACTTTTTATCGCGCCGCTGCCATTCAAAGGGCTGGAACGAGCCTTGCAATCTCCTGGGCAATCGCACGGCGAGCCAAGGTGCAGAGTGCGGCGGAGGAATACATGAAGGTCTACCTGTTGATGCTGCTGATCGGTACTCTATTGACTGCGATCCGTTTCACGACGGTAACCGAACGCCCGTCGGAAGCTCAGACGCAATAACGCCCGACCTCGATTAGCCGTTCAGGGGGTGCTCAAAGCCAGCGCCCCCTGCCCCGACAGCACACGCATGGCCTCGTCATTCGGCACGCCTGCCGCCTCATTCAGCACCACTCCGGCGAGAATCTGGGTCGGCGCCCGCCCTCCCTTAACGGCCCTGACCAGGATACGGATCGCCGGCTGCCCCGCTTGGCCGTGAACCGGTTGAATCGCGAGACTGCCGAAGCCGCGCGCCAGCGCCGCGACAACCTCGCTCAAACCATCGGCCCGCCAGATCAAGGTCAGCACGCCACCGGATTTCAGCATCCGCCGCGCGGCATGCGTCCAGATCTCCAACGTCGTCGCCGTTGCCATGTGCGCGGTCGCGCGCGCGGCGTCGGGCGAGGCGCGGTGGCGCGCGGCATCGTGGAACGGCGGATTCATCAGCACGACGTCGACACTGTCGGGCCCGAGCCCTGCGGCAGCGAAAGCGGCCGCGTCCGCGGCGATGTCCAGCACCACGACCTCCGCCGGCAAGGCATTGGCGCGTGCGTTGTCGCGCGCGAGGCACGCCAGATCCGGCTCGCGCTCGACCAGCGTCAAGGTGAGACCGCCGACGCGCCGGGCCAAGGCCAGCCCCGCCGTCCCCACGCCGGCACCGAGATCGACCACGCGATCGCCCGAACGCGCGGCCGTCGCCGCCGCCAGCAGGATTGCATCGTGGCCGGCGCGATGGCCCGTCGTGGGCTGCCGCAG
This sequence comes from Bradyrhizobium sp. SZCCHNRI3043, assembly GCF_032377735.1. Lineage (NCBI taxonomy): Bacteria > Pseudomonadati > Pseudomonadota > Alphaproteobacteria > Hyphomicrobiales > Nitrobacteraceae > Bradyrhizobium > Bradyrhizobium sp. SZCCHNRI3043. The sequence continues at coordinate 508,073 of NZ_JAUHID010000002.1, read as the reverse complement.
CCGCAATTGGCCGCCGAGCACGGCATCCTCGGAGATGTCGACAGCGTCACTCATCAGGGCGCAGTTCATGCGCCAGACCGGCATCGGTAAGAAGCCGCCGGGCCTGGAGATTGTCGTCCTCATGCACGAGGATCCTGCGCGGCAGGATGCCGAGCGAGCCTTCGATGACGCTCATGTTCTGATCGAGCACGAGGTGATGGATGTCGGCGCCGTCGAGCAGCGCCCCTATCGCCGAAACCAGCACGATATCATTGGTCCGAACCAATTCCTTCAATCGTTATGTCTCCATGCGGGCTTGGGTCAAGAAGGCTCGGGTCAAGACGGCTCGGGTCAAGGTTCCGTGTCTGCCCTTGCCGCCTGCGGCCGCAGTTTCTATTGTCGTTTCGAGCATAGCAAAATCGGAGACCAGAGTGGCGGTTATCGTACCTTTCGAGAGTCCATCGGGAGCCTCCATCGATGGGCTGGTCGCGCTGGTCGCAGCCGACATGGAACGGGTCAACGCTACGATTTTGTCGCGCACCGGCTCGGACGTCACGATGATCCCGGAGGTCGCAAACCACCTGATCTCCTCCGGCGGCAAGCGGCTGCGGCCGATGCTGACGCTGGCGATGGCTCATCTCACCGACTACACCGGCGATGGTCACGTCAAGCTCGCCGCGGCCGTCGAGTTCATGCATACGGCGACGCTGCTCCATGACGACGTGGTTGACGAGAGCGAAATGCGCCGCGGCAAATTGTCGGCGCGCATGCTGTGGGGCAACGAGGCCAGCGTGCTGGTCGGCGACTTCCTGCTTGGCCAGGCGTTCCGCATGATGGTCGAGGTCGGCTCGCTGCGCGCGCTCGACATTCTCTCGGCCGCCGCAGCCACGATTGCCGAAGGCGAGGTGATGCAGCTTGCCGCCGCCAAGAACACCGCAACGACCGAGGACGAATATCTCGCCGTGATCCGCGGCAAGACGGCGGAACTGTTCGCTGCCGCCTGTGAGGTCGGCCCGGTGCTGGCCGACCGTCCCAAGGCCGAGCAGGCCGCATCCCGGTCTTTCGGCATGAATCTCGGCATCGCCTTCCAGCTCGTCGACGACGTGCTCGACTATGGCGGCAAGGCCGCCAAGCTCGGCAAGAATGTCGGCGACGATTTCCGCGAGGGCAAGATCACGCTGCCGGTGGTGCTGGCGTTCCGCCGCGGCAGCGACAGCGAGCGTGCCTTCTGGATCAAGGCGCTGGAGCGCGGCGAGATCAGCGATCACGATCTCGACCATGCGATCGGGCTGATGAACAAGCACCGCGCCTTGGAGGACACGATCAGCCGCGCGCATCACTATGGCGCGATGGCCGTCGACGCGCTGGCGCTGTTCCCGGCGTCACCGATGAAGGCGGCGCTGGAGCAGGTGGTGGCGTTCTGCCTGGCGCGGTCGCATTAGTTCGTTCGTCTGCCGAAAGACCGTCACCCAAGCAAGTTCTGTAGGGTGGGCGAAGGCGCCTGCCCAGCTGATGCGACAAATCACGCTGCAATGGCGCCGTGCCCACCATCGGGCGTCGTGCCCCGCGGTCAGACGGTGGGCACGGCGCCGCCACGACCTTGTGCCGGGCTGCAGCCAGGCTGCGCCTTTGCCCACCCTACGAATCATCAGCGCGCCGGCATCGCGAGGAGCGTAGCGACGACGCGATCCAGGGCCGCAGCAAAGAGTCTCGATGCTTCGCTCGCAATGAGGGCCGAGCCAGCAAACTAGCTCAGCGTCCCCGCATGCACCCACCATTCAGGGTGCGCGGCTGCGATCGCAGCGCCGGCCGACTTTGCATCCGCCTCGCTGCCATAGATCGCAAAGCATGTCGCGCCGGAGCCGGACATGCGCGCCAGCAGCACGCCTGAACTCGCGCGCAGCGCGTCGAGCACCGTGCCGATGATCGACTGCACCTTCAGGGCGGGCGGCTCCAGATCATTCTTCACCTGATCGAGTGCAGCGACCCAGTCTCCGACCGACGCGCCGGCCTGCGGCCAGGACGGCGCCGTGAGGACATCGGTCACGCCGACCAGCAGGTCGCCCGGCTTCAGGCCGAGCGCCTGGAACACGTCCTTGGTCGCGACCGGCACCCGCGGATTGATCATCACGCAGGGCAGGACAGGAAGCGCAAGCGGCTGCAGGTTCTCGCCGACGCCGGTCATGGTGCAGGCGCGCGAGGGGACGCAAACCGGCACGTCGGCGCCGGTTTTCAGGGCAACCGCAGTGAGGCGCGGATCGTCCAGCGACAGGCCGTTCAGCTTCGCCAACAACCGCAGCGCCGCTGCGGCATCGGCCGAGCCGCCGCCGATGCCGGCGGCGACCGGCAGCACCTTCTCCAGCGTGAACGCGCCGAGCTTCAGGCCGGGAACGGCCTCCGCCAGCAGACGCGCCGCCTTCAGCACCAGATTGTCCGTGGTCTCGCCACAGGCCTCTGCCAGAGGTCCGGTCGTGGTCAGCGTCAGCTCCGGCCCCGGCACCAGCGCGAGCTGGTCCGCGCAATCCGCAAAGGCGACGACGCTTTCGAGATCATGATAGCCGTCGACCCGGCGGCCGACGACCCGCAGGGTCAGATTGACCTTGGCGCGCCCCTGCTCCTGCAGCGCGCCGGTGACCGTGGACGCCAACATCGGCGCAATGCCCCCAGCATGTTCGGTGGTGGAGCTCAGATGCCAACTCGCCGCGGCCCGAGGCCGAAGCGAACGTGGCCGGCAACCGCCACACCCTTCATCAAAATCATCCGGGCTCCCCGGCAAGCCGAGGAGCCCGTGATGGCTCTCACATCGTGATCAGGACGACCTAGCCGCCCTTGCCGTCGTCCTTCTTGGCGTCGGACGGCGTATCCTTGGTGTCGTTGCTGGCCGCAGCGGGCGCCGGATCATCAGTCAGGCCGTTCTGGATCTTGGCCTCGATCTTCGGCAGCTCCTCGGCCTCGGGCTTCAGGTCGCGGGCATGGGCCCACTGGAACTTGGCTTCCAGCTTGCGGCCGATGCGCCAATAAGCGTCGCCGAGATGGTCGTTGATGGTCGGATCCTCGGGCTTGAGGTCGATCGCGCGCTCGAGGTTCTTGACCGCTTCCTCGTAATTGCCGATGCGGTAATAGGCCCAGCCGAGCGAGTCGACGATGTAGCCATCGTCCGGCCGCTGCTCGACGGCACGCTTGATCATCTTCATGCCTTCGTCGAGATTGATGCCCTGGTCGATCCAGGAATAGCCGAGATAGTTCAGCACATGCGGCTGGTCGGGCTGCAGCTCGAGGGCCTTGCGCATGTCGGCCTCAGCCTTCGGCCACTGCTTGGAGCGCTCCAGGCAGATGCCGCGGTAGTAGTAATAGACGCTGTTGGCCTTTTCATTGTTCACCGGCAGCGAATCGACGCCGAGCGAATAGGTCTTGGCGCAATCGGCGAACTTCTTGCGGCCGCGCTCGATGTTGCCGAGCGCCATGATCGCCTCGAGATCCTTCGGATCCTGCGCAATGACGTCCTTGAGGATCTTGATCGCCTCGTCGCTGCGGTCGGCGCTGTCGAGATCGGTGGCGAGCTGGATCTGCGCATTGCGCTTCAACGGCGAGCTCGCCGGCACCCGCTCATAGACCTTGATCGCCATCTGCGGCTTCTTCACGGTCTCGTAGAGATCGGCGAGCGACAGCAGCGCCAGCGGATGATTCGGCTGCAGATGCAGCGCGAGCTGCAGATAGACCAGCGCCAGATCCTCGCCGCCGCGGCGGCTCAAAGTGGCGCCGATGCCGTACAGCGCCTCGGCGGCGCCGGCCTGCGCCGAATCGACCAGCGACGGCAGCTTCTTGCCGGCCTTGGTCTCGCGCAGGCCCTCCTGCACCAGCGGATGGCGCGCGAGCTTCTTGTCGAAGGCTTCATAGATCGCGGTCGCGGCGGCCGCATCCTTGTTGCGCGACAGCCAATGCGCATAGGCCTCGGTGATGCGCAGCATCGAATCGTCGAGCTTGTAGGCGCGCTCGAACCGCGTGCCGGCGTCCTTCTCCTTGCCGGCCAACTCCAGGATCATGCCGGCATGGAGGTCCTTGAACAGCGGATACCATTCGGGACCAGTCAGCTTGTCGATATTGGCGACGGCGGTCTTCGAATCGCCCGCACCGGCCGCGGCCCATGCCGACAGCAAGGTGGCGACGAGATCGGTGATCGGCCCGCGCACCGACTGGTTGATGTTGGTCTGGGCGGCTGTGTATTTCTTCTGCTTGATGTCCTGCACGCCGACCACGAGGCGCGCGATGCGGTTCGCCTTGTCGATCGTGAGCACGCGCTCGGCCAGCTTCACGGCCTCGTCGATGTCGCCATCGGCGACCGAGGAGATGAAGGCGCGGTCGAGCAGCTCGTTGTTCTTCGGGTCGCTACGTAGCGCCGAGCGGTAGAACGCCGCCGCCGAGGCCGCGTCGCGCTCGACGCTGGCGTGGCGGGCCGCCAGATAGCTGCCCGATGTGGTGAGCGACTTCAGATCGACGCTGGTCGGAAACTTCGCGGCGTTATCCGCAGGATGATCCGGCGTCTGGGCCAGGACGGCACCGGGGAGCAGCAAGGCAGAAACGGCAATTGCGGTCCAGCGATTGCGAATTGACAACATCACGGTGCGCTCTGGTTGTTGGAAATGACGGATCGGTACGGACACGACCCCGATCGGCAGCTCTTCAAGGCGCCGACAATGCCGCGTTTGGCGGCCAACCGCAAGGATTTGCAGGATATTCGGGTCAGCCGGGAGCCCCTTTGGCGAAGGTGACCTGCGTCAAACCGCGCCAGTATGGCCGTATCGTGGCCGGCTGCCCTCCCCGGAGCAGCCGACTCACGCGATCGTGCGTTATGCGAGGCTACATCGCCTCGTAGTTCGGCCCACCGCCGCCTTCCGGAGGAACCCAGGTGATGTTGCCGTTGGGATCCTTGACGTCGCAGGTCTTGCAGTGGACGCAGTTCTGCGCGTTGATCACAAAGCGCGGGGTGGCGCCCTCCTCGACCCATTCGTAGACGCCCGCAGGGCAATAGCGGTTTGACGGTCCGGCATAGACGTCGTGCTCGGAGCTCTTCTGCAGCGCCATGTCGGCGACCTTCAGATGCACCGGCTGGTCTTCCTCGTGATTGGTGTTCGACAGGAACACCGAGGACAGCCGGTCGAAGGTCAGCTTGCCATCCGGCTTCATCGCAGGTTTCGGCTGATGCGCCTTGGCGGGATCGAGCGTCGCGCGATCGGGCTTGACGTGCGACTGGGTGCCGAACAACGAGAAACCGAGCGTGTTGCACCACATGTCGAAGCCGCCGAGCGCGACGCCGAGCACCGTGCCGAACTTCGACCATAGCGGCTTGACGTTGCGGACCTTGAACAGATCCTCGCCGACTGGCGAGCCGCGCCAGGCGTTCTCGTAACTGACCAGCTCGTCATTGGCGCGGCCGGATGCGAGCGCGGCATTGACGTGCTCGGCCGCGAGCATCGCGCTGCCCATCGCGTTGTGCACGCCCTTGATGCGCGGCACGTTGACGAAGCCCGCGGCGCAGCCGATCAGCGCGCCGCCGGCGAACGACAGCCGCGGCACCGACTGATAGCCGCCTTCGGTGATGGCGCGTGCGCCGTAGGCGAGGCGCTTGCCGCCTTCGAACACGCCGCGGATCGACGGGTGCGTCTTGAAGCGCTGGAATTCCTCGAACGGCGACAGATAGGGATCGTCGTAGTTCAGGTGGACGACGAAACCGACTGCGACGAGATTGTCGTCGTAGTGATACAGGAACGAGCCGCCGCCGGTCTTCATGTCGAGCGGCCAGCCGAAGGAATGCTGGATCAGCCCCTTCTGGTGCTTGGCAGGATCGATCTGCCAGACCTCCTTGAGGCCGATGCCGAATTTCGCCGGCTCGCTCTTGGCGTCCAATGCGAATTTCGCGATCAGCTGCTTGGACAGGCTGCCGCGCGCGCCTTCCGCGAACAGCGTGTACTTGCCGAGCAGCTCCATGCCGCGCGTGAACGAGGATTTCGGCTTGCCGTCCTTGCCGATGCCCATGTCGCCGGTGGCGATGCCGCGCACCGCGCCCTGCTCGTCATAGAGCACCTCGGTGGCCGCGAAGCCCGGATAGATCTCGACGCCGAGCGCCTCGGCCTTGCGCGACAGCCAACGGCAGACATTACCGAGCGAACCGATGTAGCAGTGATGGTTGTCCATCAGCGGCGGCATCGCGAAGCCCGGCAGCGAGATCGCGCTGCTCTCGGTCATCCAGAAGAACTTGTCGACCTTGACCTGGGTCTTCAGCGGGCAATCGTCGTCCGAGCGCCAGTCGGGGATGAGCTTGTCGAGCGCCGCCGGATCGATCACCGCACCGGACAGAATGTGCGCGCCGACCTCGGAGCCTTTCTCGACCACGACGATGTTGAGGTCGGCATTGAGCTGCTTCAGCCGGATCGCGGCGGACAGGCCCGAGGGGCCGGCGCCGACGATGACGACGTCGAACTCCATGGATTCGCGCGGAGGTAATTCTTCGGTGCTCATCTCTCTCGATCTCAGGCCCGGCCGGTGCAGGGGACCCGACCTCTGCCGCCCCCTGGCGCGTGCAAAGGTCAAACCCGGAGCTGCAATGGCAACAATGACTTAACTAGGGTTCCTGAAGGCGTTCACCGTTCGCTGAAGACTGGTCCGGAGGGGGAGCGACGGCTGGCGCCGGAACACTAGGGCGTTCCGTCCCTTTTTGGGTTATTCCAAACTCTTGTTTCCGATTTTTCGGGGCAGGACAACCACCGAAATGCATTCCGCCATGCGCCGAGGCAGCGTACACTGCCGCGGCGATCGATCATGATGACCCCCGAGCCCCTCCCAGACGTCCGGCAGCTGCTCGCCTTCTATCTGGAGGCCGGGGTCGATTGCGCCTTGGCCGACGAGCCGATCAACCGGCTGGTCGAGCCCGAGGCGGTTTCGTTCCCCGCCGCGGCCCCCGTCGCCCGTCAGGCGCCGGCGCAGCCCGGCCGGCCGGCCGCGCCGGCGATCATTCCGCCGCGCGGAGAACCGCCGCCTCCGCCGGAAGCGGCCGTCGCCTCGGCCCGCGAGGCGGCGCGGACGGCGCCGACGCTGGAGGCGCTGCGCGAGCTCCTGGAGACTTTCGACGGCTGCGCGCTGAAGCAGACGGCGTCACGGCTGGTGTTCGCCGACGGCAATCCGCAGGCGCGCATCATGCTGGTCGGCGAGGCGCCCGGCCGCGACGAGGACATCGAGGGCCTGCCATTCGTCGGCCGCTCCGGCAAGCTGCTCGACCGCATGATCGGCGCGATCGGGCTCGACCGCAGCAAGGTCTACATCGCCAACGTCATTCCCTGGCGCCCGCCCGGCAACCGCACGCCAACGCCGCAGGAGACGCAGATCTGCCTGCCGTTCATTCGCCGCCAGATCGAGCTGGTCGATCCCGATGTGCTGGTGACGCTCGGCAATCCCTCGACCCAGTCGCTGCTCGGTACGACCGAGGGCATCATGCGCGTGCGCGGCAAATGGCGCGACTACGACACCGGCAAGCGGACGATCCGCGCGATCGCGACGTTCCATCCGGCCTATCTGTTGCGCTCGCCGTCCTACAAGCGGCTGTCCTGGCAGGATCTGCGCGCAATCTCGACGGTGATAGCGGTCTGAGGACCCAATTCGCTTCCGTCATTGCGAGCGCAGCGGCGCAGCGAAGCAATCCAGAGTCACGCGCGCAGCCCTGGATTGCTTCGTCGCTTTCGCTCCTCGCAATGACGGCTCGCATGGAAAGCGCTAAGGCCCCCTCGGCCGTACGATGGCCCAGCCGATGCGCAGCACCGGCTGGCGGCCGTTGATCAGCCAGTCGAAGCTGCGCGGCACCTCCGGCACCAGCCCGGGAAAGCGCTGGGCGATGTCAGGCGGTGGGGTGCCGACCGTGTCGGAGGCGCGCCACACCACGACGCCGCCGCTCTCGGCGAATTTCGCCGGCGTGACCCAGGGTGTCCGCTGCGGGGTGGCATCGAGGAACAGATGCGCGCGGCGGCGACCGAGCGCGACCAGGCTGGCGAGTTGCGGATCGCCGGCGACCGCCTGCAGCCGCTGGTTGGTACGGCGCTCAAAACTCTCGACGAAGAAGCGGGCGATGTCGCGGGCCGGCATCGACGTCGCGACCTCGCCCTCGCCGATCACGGGCTGAATCACGGCGCTGCCGGCAACGAAAACCGCGGGCGCAGCGACCGCAGCCGCCCACACCGTGCGCAACAGCCGCTGGCGGCGCAGATAGATCAGATCGCCGGACGCGACCACCAGCGCGAGGCCGACCATCGTCAAGGTGACGGCGACTCCGCCGAACACCGTGGGCAGACCGAACAGGCCGGAGATCAGGCTGCCCGCCAGGGCCGGTGCGATCGCGAAGCAATAGACGAAGTCGCGGGCGAGCGGCGGGACCGAACGGCGGTAGATGATCGGGGCGTCGGTCTCGCTGCGGCTGATCCAGCTGGCGTCGAGCAGCACCAGCAGCACCATGGCCGAGATCGCCAGCAGCGCCCCGCCAGCCAAGGCGAGCCAATGCCAGGCGCGCACCGAGAGCTCGGCGAGAACGGGCAGCGCCGGCAGCCCGACGCTGTCGGCGCGCAGCACGAAGATGAGGTAGGGCAGCGCCAGCGCCAGCACCACCAGCAGCGCGAACAGCGGATCGAACGAGCGCAGCACCCGGCGGCCCTGCGCGGTGGAGACCACGAAGCCGGCGATCAGCAGCAGCAGGCCCGCCGCGGCCGAGGTGGTCAGCAGCAGCAGGCCGGCCTCGATCGACCAGGCAAACCAGGCGTTGCGCCGGCCCTCGCCGAGAATCCGCCAGCTATGGAGCAGCAGCAGCGCCCAGAGCGGACGCGCCAGCACCTCCGGACCGAATTCCAGCGTGGGTGCACCGAACGCGGTGATGGTCATGGTCAGCAGCACGGCGAGCACCGCCTGCTGCCCGCCGACGATCGCCCCCGCCAGGAGATACATCACCCACAGACCCAGGGCCGAGCACAGCACGGCCAGCACGTAGACGCCGAACAGATGGTTGCCGGCGAGGCGATAGGCGATGTCCGACAGCCAGAACGACAGTGGCGGGCCGAGATCGGTGCCGACCTGGTATTCACGTCCGAACGCGATGGTGGTGGCAAGCTGGCCGGGCGGGCTGCGATAGAACAGCATGGCCACGCCGAGCCACATCAGGGCCTGGCACAGCACCACGATGACGACGACCAGCCGCGGCCTTGCGCGGATCAGTTCGACAACCAGTGACGTGAAACGCATGAACGGCTGGATCGCTTGGCTGAATCGCTGAGGACGTCGAGGAGGCCGGCAGGACCGTCGCTCATCCGCAGCAGCCTCGCTGTCCGACGCCCGCAATCGATACCGCACGATCGGGGCGCACAACACCGCCCCTGCTGCGAGGGGTGACACTTCGTGCTGGCTGGCTGACCAAAACTATTAAGACCGCGGCGCCCGCGAGGCAACCTGCATCAGACCTCGAGCGAGATTTCGGTGGATGTCACCACGGTCACCTCCGCGAAAAGATCCGGCTCCGGCACATCGGTCCACGGCTGATGCTTGCGCCGGGCGGCGACGACAGGCGCGAACAGGCTGCGATGATGCACCGAGGGGCCGAGCCGGTCCAACGCGGCGAGATGCTCCGGCACAGCATAGCCCTTGTGCTGCTCGAAGCCGTAACCTGGGCAATCCTGCGCCAGCGCGCACATCAGCCGGTCGCGCGTGACCTTGGCGACGATCGAGGCGGCCGCAATCGACATCACCAGACCATCGCCGCCGATCACCGCCTCGCAGCCGCAATCGACGTCGATGCGGTCGCGGCCGTCGACGAAGACGTGCCTCGGCGCCTCGGGCAGCGCCCTCACGGCGCGCGACAGCGCCCAGAGCGAGGCACGCAGGATGTTGTCGCGATCGATTCGCGCCGGCGATGCGACGGCCACCGCAAACGCCGACGTCTTGCAGATCTTGTCGAACAGCGCCTCGCGCTGCTCCGCGCTCAGGCGCTTGGAATCATCGAGACCCCTGGGGATGCGCGCAGGGTCGAGAATCACGGCCGCAGCGACCACCGGACCGGCCAGCGGACCCCGTCCCGCCTCGTCGCAGCCCGCGACCGGCCAGACGCCCTGCTTCAACAGCGCGCGCTCGCGCCGGAAGCTCGGCGGCGCCACCGCGATGACGCCCTTGCCGAGCTTGGCGCCCGACTTGCCGGCAGCACCCGGGGCAGCAGGCTTGGTCGCGGCCTTTGCAGGGGCGCTCTTCGCCACGGCACAGCTCGCTGCTTTCGCCCTGCCCGGCTTCTTTGACTGATCGCGAATCATGGCCGCCATGGTGCGAAACGGCTGGCGGCGGCGCAACCCGAACGGGCCTCAATTCCCCGCTATTCGCCCCCCGCCGGCGACCGACTACGCCGGCAGATGCACTCGATCATCCTCGCCGACATCAATCCCCGGCGCGACCACCACTTCCCAGACATGACCGTCCGGATCGGAGAAATAGCCGCTGTAACCGCCATAGTCGGTCCGTTGCGCCGGTTTCAACAGCATCGCGCCTTTCTCCACCGCCGACGCGAGCGCCGCATCGACCTCAGCCTCCGAGCGGCAGTTCCATGCCAGCGTCACGCCTCGGAACGCCTGGGGGCGCGGTGCGTCTGGCACGCCCGCGTCATCGGCGAGCGCGCCCCACGGGTACAGCGCCAGCACCGTCCCGCCGGTCTCGAAGAATGCCACGGCCTCGCCGGTCGCGCGGAATTTTCGGACGAAGCCGAGCAATGTATAGAAGGCGATGCTCCGCCGCATCTCGGACACACCGAGTGTGATGACGGTGAACCGCGGAACGCTCGCTTGTGCGCTCATCACTTACTCTCCACTTACTCTCCGCACGCTTCAGAACAGGCTGAGCTGCTGGCCGCCGCCCTTCGGCCGCACGAAATGATCGGTCGTCAGCTTGGTCCGACGCTTGTTCAGCCCGAGCTTCTCGCAGGCGATCTCGAAGCGGCGGCCGATCATCCAGGCCATCGGCCCGGTGCCCTTCATCCGCGTTCCCCATTGCGAGTCGTAGTCGCGGCCGCCGCGCATGTCGCGGATCAGGGTGAAGACATGGCGGTAGCGGTCCGGATAATGCTCGAGCAGCCATTCGCGGAACAGGTCGCGCACCTCCAGCGGCAGCCGCAACAGCACATAGGCAGCTTCCTTGACGCCGGCATGGGCGGCGGCATCGAGGATGCGCTCGATCTCGCTGTCGTTGAGCGCGGGAATCACCGGCGCCACCATGACCGTGGTCGGAATCCCTGCTTTCGACAGCGCCTGCAGCGCCTCCAGCCGCTTTGCCGGCGTCGAGGCGCGCGGCTCCATCGTCCGCGCCAGCTTCGGATCCAGCGTGGTCACGGAGATTGCGACCTTCGCCAGATTCTTCTTGGCCATCCGCGCCAGGATGTCGGCATCACGCATCACCAGCGCCGACTTCGTGACGATCCCGACGGGATGGCCAACCTTCTCCAGCACCTCGAGGATACCGCGCATGATCTTCCGCTCGCGCTCGATCGGCTGGTACGGATCGGTGTTGGTGCCGATCGCGATCATCCGCGGCTCGTAGCCGCTGGCGGCCAACTCCTTCTCCAGCAGCGCGGGGGCATCCGGCTTGACGAAGAGCTTGGATTCGAAATCGAGCCCCGGCGAGAGGCCGAGGAAGGCGTGGGTCGGCCGCGCAAAGCAGTAGACGCAGCCGTGCTCGCATCCGCGATACGGATTGATCGAGCGATCGAAACCGATGTCGGGCGAATCGTTGCGGGTGATGACCTTGCGCGAGGCGTCGGTCGCCACCGTCGTCTTGAACGGCGGCAGTTCCTCGAGGCTCTGCCAGCCATCATCGAAGACAACACGGGCCTCCGCCTCGTAGCGACCGCTCGCGTTGGATTGGGCACCCCGGCCGCGGCGCCGGCCCCGTTCGATGGCGACCGCGAGTTCGGGAAAGTCCTTCCCAGGACCTGACGAAGGCGCGCCCGCCGGCTCGGAGGGCACCGGGACCGGCGGGCGCTTGAGGGCATGTGAAGATGCTCGGCTCATGGCCAAGACATAGCACGCAAACAGAACATTACAAGAACAAAATAGAACAAAAGCGCACGCATGCTCTGCGCGGGCGCAAGGCCCGCCATCACATTCCCGTTCTATCCTGCAGGTGCGCTGGAACAGGACGGTGCGGCGTTACTCTCATACAGTATCCCGCAGGCGCGAAGCGGAAGGCAAGCGAGGTCCCATGCAGATCACTTCTCCCCAACAGACCACCCCGGCCGACGATCTTGACCTGCTCGATCGCTACTGGCGCGCGGCGAATTATCTCTCGGTGGGGCAGATCTATCTGCTGGACAATCCGCTGCTGCACGAGCCGCTGAAACCGGAGCACATCAAGCCGCGCCTGCTCGGCCACTGGGGGACGACGCCCGGCCTGAACTTCATCTATGCCCATCTCAACCGCGCCATCGAGGCGCAGGATCTCAGTGTCATCTACATCTGCGGCCCCGGCCATGGCGGTCCGGGCATGGTCGCCAACACCTATCTCGAAGGCACCTACAGCGAGATCTATCCGGAGATCACGCGCGATGCCGATGGCCTGCGCAAACTGTTCCGGCAGTTCTCCTTCCCCGGCGGCATCCCGAGCCATGCCGCGCCTGAAACGCCGGGCTCGATCCATGAAGGCGGTGAACTCGGCTACGCGCTGGTCCACGCCTATGGTGCGGCGTTCGACAATCCCGATTTGATCGTGGCTTGCGTGGTCGGCGACGGCGAGGCCGAGACCGGCCCTCTCGCCGCGTCCTGGCATTCGAACAAGTTCCTGAACCCGGCCCATGACGGCGCGGTGCTGCCGATCCTGCATCTCAACGGCTACAAGATCGCCAATCCCACCGTGCTCGGCCGCATGGGCGATGCCGAGATCAAATGCCTGTTTGAAGGTTACGGATACGAGCCGCTGTTCGTCGAAGGCGCGGAGCCGAAGGCGATGCATCGGCAGATGGCGGACGCGCTCGATGTTGCGCTCGCGAGCATCCGCTCCATCCAGCAGAATGCGCGTCAGCCGGATGCAACGATCCAACGGCCGCGCTGGCCGATGATCGTGTTGCGCAGCCCGAAGGGCTGGACCGGGCCGAAGGAGGTCGACGGCCTCAAGGTCGAAGGCTTCTGGCGCGCCCATCAGGTGCCGATTGCCAACCCCCGCAGCAAGCCGGAGCATCTCGCGCTGCTCGAAGCCTGGCTGAAGAGCTACGAGCCGGAGACGCTGTTCGACGCCCATGGCCGTCTCAGGCCGGAATTGCAGGCGTTGGCGCCGAAAGGGCAGCGACGCATGGGCGCCAATCCGCATGCCAATGGCGGTCTGCTCAAGCGCGAGCTCAAGCTGCCGGACTATCAAGCTTTCGCGATCGAGGTGTCCTCACCAGGCCAGACCATCGCTGAAGCGACGCGCGAGCTCGGCAAGTTCCTGCGCGACGTGATCACGCTGAATGCGAAGACCCGAAACTTCCGCATCATGGGTCCCGACGAAACGGCGTCGAACCGGCTCGATGCGGTGTTCGAGGTCACCGAGCGCGTGTGGATGGAGGGCATCGAGCCCTATGACGTCCATCTGGCGCATGACGGCCGCGTCATGGAGGTGCTGAGCGAGCATCTCTGCCAGGGCTGGCTCGAAGGCTATCTGCTCACCGGCCGCCATGGCCTGTTCTCCTGCTACGAGGCCTTCATCCACATCATCGATTCGATGTTCAACCAGCATGCCAAATGGCTGAAGGTGTCACGCGAGCTGCCGTGGCGGCGCCCGATCGCGTCGCTGAACTATCTCTTGACCTCGCATGTCTGGCGGCAGGACCATAACGGCTTCAGCCATCAGGATCCCGGCTTCGTCGACCTCGTCGCCAACAAGAAGGCGGATATCGTCCGCATCTACTTCCCACCGGACGCCAACACGCTGTTGTGGATCACCGACCATTGCCTGCGCACCTACGACCGCATCAACGTCATCGTCGCCGGCAAGCAGCCCGCGCCGCAATGGCTGTCGATGCAGGACGCCGCCACGCATTGCGACGCCGGCATCGGCATCTGGTCTTGGGCCGGCACCGAGCCCGCCGACGAAGAGCCCGACGTGGTGATGGCCTGCGCCGGAGACGTCCCGACCCTGGAGACGCTCGCAGCCGTCGACCTCCTGCGCAAGGAATTGCCCGACCTGAAGATCCGCGTCGTCAACGTCGTCGATCTCATGACCCTGCAGCCGAAGCAGGACCATCCGCATGGCCTCAGCGACCGCGACTTCGACAGCCTGTTCACCGCCAACAAGCCAGTGATCTTCGCCTATCACGGCTATCCCCATCTGATCCATCGCCTCACCTACAGCCGCACCAACCATGCCGGCATGCATGTGCGCGGCTTCATCGAGGAAGGCACCACGACGACGCCGTTCGACATGGTCGTGCTCAACGAGCTCGACCGTTTCCACCTCGCCATCGAGGCGATCGAACGCGTGCCCGGCCTCAGCGTGTCCGCAGCCCATGTGAAACAGAAATTTCGCGATGCGCTGATCGAGCATACCCGCTACATCCGGGCGCATGGCGAGGACATGCCGACGATCCGCGACTGGGTCTGGCCGAACAGCGCCGGCGGCACCACGCCGACACAGGCGGGCGACTGAACCAGCCAAGCGCGAGCTCCAGCAACGCAGCACCTTGAAATAGCAATCGTTCGGCGTTGCCCGAACGTGCGCGACCCGCTACGTGCTGCAAAATTCCGCAGCGCAGCGGGCTGATTTGGCTATGACAAGATGATAACAGTCATGCTGGAGGCGCGACAGATAACGATGCCAGGTTCATGCTGAGCGTGATCATCCCGACCGAAGGTGTCGAGCAGACCGCCGTGGCTACCCTGTCCGCGCTGGTGCCAGGCGCCGCGGCCGGTGTCGTTACCGAGGTGCTGCTGGTCGATCGCTCGCCCGATTCCAGCGTGATCGAGCGTGTCGCGGACGTCGCCGGCTGCCACTTCATGAAGTTCGAGGGCTCCCAGGCCGCGGCGCTCGCGGCAGGGGCCGCGAACGCGCGGGCGCCCTGGCTGATGTTTCTGCCCGCTGGCGCGATGCTCGATCCCGGCTGGATCGACGAAACCAGGCAGTTCGTCCAGAGCGTCGCCGCCGCCGGCCAGCCCCGCGCCGGCGTTTTCCGTTACGCCAGGTCTCCTTACGCTGCGATCAGCCTGCGCGAGCGGATGCGATCGGTCGCTCGGGCCCTGGTCGGACCGCTCGGCGACCAGGGCCTGCTGATCGCCCGCGATCATTACCGGCAGGTCGGCGGCTACCAGCCCGATCGAAAGCGTGCCGAGACGCGGCTGTTGCGTCAGCTCGGCCGCTCCTCGCGGACCATGCTGCGCAGCCGGATTGTCATGGTCTAGCATCGGGATAATACTTGCCAAAGTCAATCAATTGATTGACAATGGCAAGTATTGGAGGTGCCACATGAATCCTGCCCCATCCGACGGCCAGGTCGCCACCGTTCGCGCGTTCAACCGCTTCTACACGAGGAAGCTCGGCGCGCTGGACCAGCATCTGCTCGACAGTCCGTTCTCGCTGGCCGAAGCGCGTGTGCTCTATGAGCTGGCGCAGTACGACGCCATCTCGGCCAAGGAGATCGGTCTCTCGCTCGGCCTCGATGCCGGCTATCTCAGCCGCATCGTCCAGAGTTTCGACGAGCAGGGCCTGATCACCCGCACGCCATTGCCGACCGATCGCAGGCAGCAGCAGCTCGGGCTCACCGCCAAGGGACGACAGGCCTATGCCAGGCTCGACCGCAGTTCGCAGAAGGAGATCGCGGCCATGCTGGCGCCGCTGGCGCCATCCGTGCGCGACCGGCTGGTCGGTGCAATGACGACGATCGAGACCGCCCTGGAGCCGCAGCAGCCGGGCCGCTCCCCGGTGCTGCTGCGCAGCCATCGCCCGGGCGACATCGGCTGGGTGGTTTCACGGCACGGCGCCGTCTACGCCGAGGAATATGGCTGGGACGTCTCGTTCGAGGCGTTGGTCGCCGAGATCGGCGCGCAGTTCATCAGGAGCTACGACCCGGCGCGCGAGCACTGCTGGATCGCCGAGCTTGCGGGTGAGCCGGTCGGCTCGATCTTCCTGGTCAGGGGCAGCGACGAGGCCGCCAAGCTGCGGCTGCTGCTGGTCGAGAAGAAGGCCCGCGGTCTCGGCGTCGGCCGGGCCCTGACCGAACAATGCATCCGCTTCGCCCGCGAGAAGAACTACAGGACGATCGAGCTGTGGACGCAAAGCATTCTCACCGCCGCGCGCGACATCTATGCCCGCGCCGGGTTTCGCAAGATCGCCGAGGAGCCGCACGCCATGTTCGGCGTCCCGCTGACGGGCGAGACATGGCGGCTCGAGCTGTAGCCCGCACCGCCCGGGTTGCAGCAACCGCCGGTAGGCCGAGATCACCCCCACAACACGTTGCGCATGCCGATTGCGAAGTTCCCGCGCGTCGGTAGTATCCCGCCAAACGGGGCGGGTATCAGTAGTGATGGAATCGATGGTGCGATCGAAGCTTGCGGCGCTTGCCGCGCTGGCAGGCTTGTTGGGGGTCGCGGCTGGGACGGCGGCTCACGCCGCGCCCAAAGGACGCGCAACGGTCGCGATTACGCGCACGGCCGATTTCCTCTATCTGGCGGCGCCCGCGGCGATCGAGATCAACGGCGCCAAGGTGGCAAGCCTCGGCCGCGGCGAGAGCTACAGCGGCCCGATTGCGCCGGGCGCCACGACAATCACCGTATCGACATGGTCCTCGCCGGGCTCGTCGAACATTCGTTTCACCGCCGTGCCCGGCAAGACCTATCGAATGGTCGTGGGACCGCGCGGACAGAATTTCGCCGCCAGCATGATGGGCGGCCTCATTGGCGCGGCGATCGAAGGCGGCGGCGCTTTCGAGATCGTACCAACGAAGTGAGACGTGCGATGGACGCGCGGCGCGTCGTCGTGCCGGGGTCCTACGCCGTCGCGCCCTGCGCCTTGGGCCGGCGCAGATGCTCGTCGAGCCGCGGCATGATCTCGACGAAGTTGCAGGGCCGCGTGCGGTAGTCGAGCTGGGCGGCGAGGATGCCGTCCCAGCCGTCGCGGCAGGCGCCCGGTGATCCCGGCAGGCAGAAGATGTAGGTCGCGCCGGCGACGCCGGCCGTGGCCCGGCTCTGGATCGTCGACGTCCCGATCTTGGCGTGGCTCAGCATGTGGAAAGCAATCGAGAAGCCGTCCATGCGCTTCTCGAACAGCGGCTCGATCGCTTCCGGCGTGACGTCGCGGCCGGTGAAGCCGGTGCCGCCGGTGGTGATGACGACGTCGACGCCGGGATCGGCGATCCACGACTTCACCACCGCGCGGATCTTCTCGACGTCGTCGGTGACGATCTCGCGCGCCGCGAGCCTATGGCCGGCAGCGGTCAGGCGGTCACTCAGGGTGGTACCGGACTTGTCGTCGGCAAGCGAACGCGTGTCGGACACCGTCAGCACGGCGATGTTGAGGGGAATGAAGCTCTTGCTCTCGTCGATCGCCATCATCGCGTCTCCCTACAGCGAACTGGCGCTGAACGTATTGCAGGCCTGCACCGTGCCCTGCTGGTAGCCGATCATGAACCAGCGCTTGCGCTGCGCGGCGGAGCCATGGGTGAACGAATCCGGCACCACGCGTCCGGTCGCCTTCCGCTGCAAAGTGTCGTCGCCGATCGCCGAGGCCGTCGTCAACGCGGCGTCGATGTCGCCCTCCTCGAGGAAGCCCGGACGCTTCTTGGCCTCACGATTGACCCAGACCCCGGACAGGCAGTCGGCCTGCAGCTCGACCTTGACCTGCAGCGCGTTGGCTTCGGCCTTGTTGTCCGACTGCTGCTGCATCCGCGTCACGCGCGGCAGGATGCCGAGCAGGTTCTGGATGTGGTGCCCGGCCTCGTGCGCAATGATGTAGGCCGCGGTGAACTTGCAGGCGCTGCCCGAGCAGCCCCGAAAGCGCGTCTCGACCTCGCGGAAGAAGTTGGTGTCGAGGAAGATCTGCCGGTCCGGCGGACAGTAGAACGGTCCCATCGCAGACTGCGCCATGCCGCAGCGGCCGCCATTGGTGCTGTTGCGAAACAGCACGATCTTGGGCCCGGTATAATTCTGGCCGCTGGCCTGGAAGATCTCGCTCCAGCGGTCGTCGATCTCGCCGAGCACGCCGGAGATCATGTCGCCCATCTCGTCCTTGGGTGCGCCCGTCCGGCCCGGCGAGCGCCGGTCCGCCTGCTGGGTCGGCGCGCCGCCATGGCTCAGCATCTCGGCGCCGCCGATCAGGATGCGCGGATCGATGCCGAAGGCATAGCCGATCAGGCCGAGCACGATGATGGTGCCGATGCCCAGGCCGCCGCCGCCGATCGGCAGACCCATACCACCGCCCATCCCGCCGCCTTCGTCGCGACGGTCGTCGATGTCGTCGCTGCGACGGAAATCATCGTAACGCATGGGCGGCCTTTCCTCACGATTCTTGCGCGGCTCTGCACGAAATGCCTAACGCGGCAGACAGGTAAAATTTCCACTGTGTTAATCAATAACCCGGCCGGCAAATTTTGCCTAGCGCAGCCAAAAAAAACCGGCCCGCGCCGAACCTCGATCGGCTGCGCTCGCGCGCGACCGGCGCGAAAAACCCATCGCAATCGGCGTCTTGCGCAGAGACCATCGTGCATCGACGAACGGAATTCGTCGCTGGTGCGCGTGATGAAAGCGTGCGCATCGATGCGAATAATTTTCCGGGTTAAGTCCATTTTTACTTTGCCGGGTCAATGTGTGGGCAGTCGGTTGTTAGGTCCCGCGTCGCCGACAGCGTCGCCTGAGTCAGAGTTCTTGAGTCATGGTAGAGTCGCGTCGCGGGGCGTCTGCAAGGGCGCCCCGCACTAAATTTCAGACCCTCGAAGAGCAACGAATCATCGTCGGCGACTGCGTCGCCGAGATGTCGAAACTGCCAGGCGCATCGGTCGACCTGGTGTTTGCAGATCCTCCCTACAATCTGCAGCTCAAGGGCGAGCTCAAGCGTCCCGACGAATCGCAGGTCGATGCGGTCGACGACGATTGGGACAAGTTCTCCTCGTTCTCCGCCTATGACGACTTCACGCGCGCCTGGCTGCTCGCCGCGCGCCGCCTGATGAAGCCGAGCGCAACGATCTGGGTGATCGGCTCCTATCACAACATCTTCCGCGTCGGCGCGATCATGCAGGATCTCGGCTTCTGGATCCTCAACGACATCGTCTGGCGCAAGTCCAACCCGATGCCGAACTTCCGCGGCCGCCGCTTCACCAACGCGCACGAGACCATGATCTGGGCCGCGCGGGACGAGAAGGCGAAGGGCTACACGTTCAACTACGAAGTGCTGAAGGCCGCCAACGAGGACGTCCAGGCGCGCTCGGACTGGCTCATTCCGCTGTGCACGGGCGAGGAACGGCTGAAGGATGGCGATGGCAAGAAAATTCATCCGACGCAGAAGCCGGAAGGCCTGCTGGCGCGGGTGCTGCTATCATCCTCGAAACCCGGCGATCTGGTGATCGATCCGTTCAACGGCACCGGCACGACCGGAGCCGTGGCAAAACGCCTCGGCCGCCGCTACATCGGCTTCGAGCGCGACAAGGTCTATGCGAAGGCAGCAGAGCAGCGCATCGCCGCGGTCGAGCCGCTGCCGGAGGCAACGCTGGCACCGTTCATGACGGCGCGCGAAGCGCCGCGCGTCGCCTTCTCGGAGCTGATCGAGCGCGGCATGATCGCGCCCGGCACCAAGCTCGTCGACTCCAAGCGCCGCCACGGCGCGCTGGTGCGCGCCGATGGGGCCATCATGCTGGGTGACAAGGTCGGTTCGATCCACCGCATCGGCGCGGTGGCGCAAGGTCTGCCGGCCTGTAACGGCTGGACCTTCTGGCACGTCGAGACCAAGGGCGGCCTCAGGCTGATCGACGAGTTGCGCGCCGAGATCCGCTCCGAGATGTCCGCCGCCTGACGCTCACGAATTCCGGCGCTCCTGTCCGGAATAGCGCGCCAGCAGGTCTTCGACCTCGTACTGCTCGTCGTAGCGAACGTCGTCGCGCGGCACGACCGAGACCTGCGCGGTGGACTGCGACGATTTACCCCTGCGTCCCGCCAGGGCCGGATAGTAGCTGTCCACCGGCGGCAGGTGCATGCGATCGAGCTCGGGCTCCGCCGGCCAACGCGTGACGCGCCGGGCGGCCACCGGCTCGATGCGAAGCTGCCGCCTGCCCCGGGCGCGCGCAAACAGCACGCTAATCGAGAAGCCCGCAATCGCGACTGCGCCGAGGAACGCAAACATCCGCGTCCTGGACGCATCATCCCCGGACATGCCGATCGTCACGGCCGGCGAGGCATCCGCAGCGGCCAGCGCCGGCGTCGCGGGAGCAGCCGCTTCCGCGGCGCTCGTGTCACTGGCGGCCGCGAGCGTGTAGGAGGACGCGCGGGGCGCGGCGGGCTCCACCGCTGCCGGCCGCGTGCCGGACTGGTCGGGCCAACGCGTCGCAACAGCAGATTCGTTCACGGCCGCACCGACCGGGTCGGGCGCCGCCGGCGCTGACGCGACGGGCGCTGGCGCGGCCGGAAATGCGGCAACCGACGGAAACGCAGACGTCGCCGGCACAGACGGCGCGGCGGTCGGTGTCGAGGACACGACCTTCACCTCATCGGCGGCGTCCTTGGACGACGATTGGATCTCGGCACGTGCATTGGCCGCGGTCGACGAGAGCTGAGCACGTTCCTTCTGCGAGGCGAGCTTGCGCGTGACGAGCGACGCGCCCTTCGCCTCGCGATCGTCGTCGCGCAGATACCAGCACTGCTTCTTCGTCGCGCGATCGATGCGATAGAACCAGTGCTTCCCCGCCGGCGTTCCCGCAGGCTTTGCAAGGCATTCGTCAGCAGCCGATGCCGGTGTAAACTCGATTGTCGCCGCAGCCACTCCCGCCAGCACGGCGACAGCAACGCGCGGCAACAAACTCGTCGTTCGATTCGTCATCACACCTCCGACGATTCAACGCGCCCCCGCTGCGCCGTTTCGGCGATGACTTCGTTCGGAATAAGGCTGCGGAGGTTCCATTTGTCGAAACAATGTTAGAACAGCGGTGTCCTTTGGATGCGTTCCAATATTTTTGGGCTGTTTTGTCGCAGCAACAGTGGGAATTCGCGTTGATACGACGACGACACGCGTGCTGCGCCATTCGAGACAACACGCGGATGTGAGAAAACCCAAGACTGAAATCCTGAATGCCAATCACCGCAAGGCGTAGTCCAGACATTGATGCGCGGGCGCCTCACTTGATCTAAGTCAATGACTCTCGACGGTCCCACGCGTGTACGACGGCGTCGGACAAACTCGCCGCGTCATCGACGTACACTCGCCATGGCCGTTGCGAACATGACGCGCACATCGACCACACGCCGCGCCCCGCTCACTTCATCATCTTCGTCAACGCCTTCTCGACCAGCTCGCGCGTGTACGGCTTCTGAATGATCGGCGCGTCGGACAGCTCGGGCGGAAACGGCGCGCGCTCGCCATAGCCGGTGGCGAACATGAAAGGCACGCCGAGCTCCTTCAGCCGGTGCCCGACCGGCAGGCTGCTCTCCGCGCCGAGGTTGATGTCGAGCAGCGCGAAGCCCGGCACCGCGCGCTCGATCGCCTTCAGCGCCTGACCGACCGAAGCCGCCGTGTCGACTTGCCGCGCACCGAGCTCGAGCAGAATCACTTCGGCGCCCATCGCGATGATCAAATTGTCCTCGACGATCAGCGCGGCGCCTGAGAGACGCGGCGTCGGCTCCTGCTTCTGCTCGGGATATGGGATCGCGCCGGTCGGCGCCGGAACCAGCTGGACGAAATTGGCGGGAATCATGAAGCGGGCCTGAACGCCGAGCAGATCGAAGCGAATCTCGGCGTCGCCCTTGAGATCGAATGGCACCGACCGCTCGATGATGGTGGTGCCGAAGCCGCGGCGCGTCGGCGGCTGCACCGGAGGTCCGCCGCTCTCCTTCCAGTCGATGACGAGGCTTGCGCCGGGATCCAGTCGCCACGCCACCTGAACCTGCCCGGTGGAGTCGGCCAGCGCGCCGTATTTCGCCGAGTTCGTCATCATCTCATGCACGACGAGCGCGAGCGTCCCGAACGCCTTGGGGTCGAGCGCGACGTCCGGCCCTTCCATCCGCACCCGCGCAGCCCGCGAGCCGAGATAGGCGCCCGCCTCCGACTCCAAGAGCGCGCGCAGCGCGACCGGCGCCCAGTTGAGATTGGTGATCTGGTCGTGGGCACGCGCCGGAGCCTGGATGCGGCCGCCGAGCAGCGCGGCGAAGTCCTCGACCGAGGTCGAGGTCTCCTTGCTCTGCGCGACCAGGCCGCGCACGAGACTGAGGATGTTGCGAACGCGGTGATTGAGCTCGGCGATCATGAGCTCCTGCCGCTCCTGGGCGCCGCGGCGCTCGCGCGCGGCGAGCTCCGACAGTTGCAGGATCACCTCCAGCAGGGTGATGCGCAGGCTCTCGGCGATGCGCAGATCCGCCGCTGACCATGGCTTCGACTGGCCGGCCACCGTCTGCTGCCACAGCTCGAAGCTCTTGCGTGGCGTGAGGCGCGGCCCGAGCGGGCCTTCGGCGTAGGTCTTGTTGGGATCGCCCGCCCAGTTGACCGAGCGCAGCACTTCGCGCCGGAAGAAGATCAGGCAGTCGCGCGGCGTGCGCGAGATCGGAACGGCGAGGAAGCCGGCGGCGCGATCGCGGAATGCCTCGCCCGCCGCGTACACCTTGGCAATCTCGGCGCTGGCGCAGATGCGGCCGGGGGAGGTCCGGTTGATGAAGCCGATGAGGTCCTGCACCTCCTCTTCGGTCGGCGTCTCGCCGTCGAGCGTGATCTCGTCGTCGGACCACACGGCGATGCCGTCGCACTCGATCATCTGCCGGTAGTCGGCGACGAAGTCGAGGATCGCTCGCTTGCTGTGGGCGTGCAGAGCCGCACGCTCGATCAGACGCTCCTGGATCTGATGCGCGCGCGTCTCATAGGCGACGTCGGTCTCGCGCTCACGCGCCTCGAGCAGCCAGGAGTACATCTGGCCGAACAGCTCGGCCGCGGTGCGCTTCTCGAACGACAGGTGATGCGGCGCATAGTGATGGCAGGCGAACAGGCCCCAGAGCTTGCCTTCGCGCAGGATCGAGACCGACATCGACGCGCCGACGCCCATGTTGCGGAGATATTCGATGTGGATCGGCGAGACCGCGCGCAGCACGCTCATCGACAGGTCGAGCAGGCCGGCATTGTGCGACGGCGTCGACAGCAGCCGCGCCGGCGCGGCGTCGATGTCGGCGATGATCCGCAGCCAGTTGCGCTGATAGAGCTGCCGCGCCTGCCTGGGAATGTCCGAGGCCGGGTAATGCAGCCCGAGGAACGGCTCCAGGCCGGAGCCCGCGGCCTCGGCAATCACTTCGCCCGAGCCGTCCGGATGAAAGCGATACACCATCACCCGATCGAATCCGGTCAGCAGCCTGAGCTGGCGCGCCGCCTCCTGCGCGAGGTCCATCATCCCCGTCGTCTTGCGGATGCGGCCGAGCATCAGCCGGACCAATTCGCCGGAATTGACGCCGGGCTCGATCAGGCTCGGCTCGGCCTCGACGACGAGATACGCACCGGAAAAATGGATGGCGAGGTCGAACAGCCGGCCCCGGCCCTGAAGATCGACGCCGAACACACGCTCGACCGCGTCCGGACCGCTGAGATAGTCGACCCGGGCACGGATCGCCGTCACGGCGGCTTCCGAGAGCACGGCGTCGAGCGGCCGCTGCAGCAGCCAACCGATGTCGCCGCCGAGAAAGTCCGGCGCGTTCTCCGAAGCCATGCAGATGGTGAAGTCCGACACCAGCGCCAGCAGGAAGCCAAACGGCTGGACGCTCCCGGGAACATGGATCGGCTCGCGATCGCAATTGGTGAGGTTGACCGGCTCGTTCATGCTGCTGCCATTGCCTTCGCAAACATCGCGAACGCTGCGCGCGCACTCACGATCATCCTGACTTCCTCGTCGGCTGTCGTCCGCTCCTGTGCGAGTTGTGACAGGAAGCTGCGCCACAAGCCCTGCCGCACGCCATGGCCGAGATAGCGCGTCGCGCGTCTCACCCGCGGATCGGCGGAGGCCGCGACCATGCGCAGCAGATAGACTGCGCCGAGCCGCGATCCTTCCAGCACGTAGAGCGTGCCGAATACGCCCGCACGGTCGAGCGAGGGGGCGGGAAGGTCCATCGGAACCGGCACGGCACCGAAATCCGCGAGATCGCCGGCGATCGCCTGCGATCGTCGGCGCTGCGGCCAGTCCTCGATCAGATCATCCACCCCGGCCTGATCGAGCGCCGCCTCCAACGGCAGCAGCGCGGCCGCGCTGGCCTGCAGGAACCGGCGGTAATGAGCCGTCGTGGTGAGATCGAAATGCGCGAGCCCTTCATCCAGCGCGCGGTGCGCCGAGGCCGTTGCCGCCTTCAGTCTCTCGCGGATGCCCTCGGTGCCGGTCGCGCGCAAACGGTCATCTGAAGCGGCAGCCGGCAACATCAAGGGGTCCCAGAAAAGGAGATCGGTCGCAGGCGCGCCACGGCCTCCTGCAACGTCGATGGCCGGAGCTGGGTTCCGGCTTCGCGCGGCTATTTTTTCCGCTCTCCCGATGCGCCGTGCTGGCGGGCGGCTGTTCCGACGCCATGGCCTCGAGGATGGCCGTCAGCCCGCCAGCTCGGCCAGCGCCTTCTTGACGGCCGGCCGCCCGGACATGCGGCCGAAATGGGCGGCGACCTTCGGGAAGGCGTTGATGTCGACGCCGTCGCCTTCGAGCCATTGCGCGATCGTGAACAGATAGGGATCGCAGATCGTGTACTGCTCGCCCATCACCCACGGGCCGCGCAGCATCTTCTGCTCGATCAGCGCGAAGCAGGCGCTCATCGTCTCCGGCACCTTCTTCTTCATGTCGGCGAAGGAGGCCTCTTCGGCGGCCCAGCGATAGCCCCGCATCTTGTGCGCGTGGGCGATGTGGACCGTCGAGCAGAGATAGCTGTTGAACGACTGCACCTCGGCAAAGGCGAAGACGTCGTCGAGCGGCGCAAGCCGCGACTCGGGAAAGCGCTGCGCGATATAGGCGAGCATCGCCGGCGTCTCGGTCAGACCCCCCTGCTCCGTCACCAGCGCCGGAACGCGCCCCTTGGGATTGATCGCGAGATAGTCCGGGCTGTTCTGCTGGTTGGTCTTGAAGCTGAGCTTCTCTGCGACGTAGTCGGCGCCGGTCTCGGCCAGCGCGATATGTGAAGCGAGCGCGCAGGTGCCCGGCGCGACATAGAGCTTGAGCATGGTGATCCCTGACGGATGATATCCGACCCTATCTTGCACCCAACCAGACCGTCCACCCCTGGCCGCCCGCGTGCGCCGTCATGGGCGATCTGCATTCTGCGGGCCGCGTGCTCGACCCGCGCGGATCCGGACACGACCCATGCCGATCGATGACGACGCGACGACAGACATCCCGATGCAGGACATCCCGATGAAGGACATGAGCTCACCCTCTCGCGGCGCGCAGCGCCCGAGGTGTTGCCGAGAAGGACCCTCGCAACGAGGAGGGCGCAGGGAATGCCGGGTGCTGGCCGCAACCCATGGCCCGCCTGCAGAAAGATAAGCAGGCGGCAGTCACCACAGGTCCAGCCGGTCATCCGGCATTCCCTGCGCGATGGGCTTACGTCTTATACGTGATCTCCCTGGTGCGCCGGGCTTTCTGGCCACCATCCCCGCGCGAAGCGAAGCCTCAACGCGAGTTGACATCAGCATCGGGATGCCAGGACCACACGATTTCAACGTCCGCGAAAGGCCCCGCACGCGCGCCACGCCGGCAAGCCGCCGCAGCCCTGCACGAGGCCGGTCGACGTCGCTCGTCCTGACGACGCCGTCGCAGCCACCGCATCCCGCCCCGCGTGTCGTGACGACGCGTACGCCCCTCCTGCCGGGACGGAACGGGCGGATATAGCCATTGATTTGGGGTCGGAGTCAAGACAAATTCCGAAAAACGGAAGACGCGTCCTGGAACGGAACGGAGCGACGGATCGGAATGACGTGCAATGTCGGCGCATGCTGCGCCGTCGATGCGATCAGCGCCGACCGGTATGCAGCCGTCTCGTCGGGGCAGCGCGCCACGACAAGTTTCATGCAGCGTCACCGTAATACTCAACGAAATACTGGAATCCGCCGCCCGGCGCGCTACTGCCACCGACAAAGCGTGGGGCGTGACTTCGCTTTAGTTTCGCGGCATGCTGTCGATTAGCTCGCGGGATGGGTGGAGCAACGCGAAACCCATCAATTGGTCTACGAGACAACAATGGTATCGCTTCGCTCCAACCAGCCCACGCGCTGGCGCGGTTTGTCCTATCTGGTGACGCAGCGGAAGTCTTTAAGCCTGACCTCATACGCTCGCGGAAGGCGTCACCATATTCATGTTCATCCTCCGACGGATTGCCTCGCGGCCGATCGCCGGTATGACGATGAACTCACACCGGGTGCTTCCGCTCGAGTTTCCCAACAATGCGCTCGCCAAGTCTACGCACAATCGATGGTACGAGCCGCAAGCCGAGGACGGCCAGCCGGGCGCGGCCACCCGGAACGATGAAATACCGGTCGCGCCGGATTCCCCGCAATGTGTCCGCAACCACGATTTCCAAGGGAGTTCTCGGGATGGTCAGCGTATGTCGCCGGTTCTCCGGTGTCCGATAGGAATCAAGCTCCGCCACCATAGGCGTCTCGAACTCCGCTGGGCAGACGAGGTGAACCTTGATACCTTGGCGCAGCAGTTCGTAGTGCAGGCATTCGGTGAAGCCGACCAAGGCGTGTTTCGCAGATCCATAGGCGGTGAAACCGAAGGTTCCGGTCAGACCAGCGATCGATGCTATGTTGATCAACCGCCCGCCAGCGGCGCGTAGATGGGGTAAAGCAGCCCTGGTGACATTTACCGGACCAAAGAAATTGGTTTGCATCACGGCCTGGAAGTCATTGTCGGTGAGGGTCTCGAACCGCCCCTCGCGCATCACACCTGCATTGTTGAACAGCATGTCGATCCCTCCACGGCGCCGAGCAACCTCCTCGATAGCCTGAGACGTTGCAATCGGATCGCCAACATCGACGGACTGAACCTCGATATCGGCGCCGGCGTGTCGCCGACGAAGTTCATGAACCGCGAGATCCAGATTATCGGTTCGCCGCGACAGGAGCGTCAGCCGAGCACCTTGGGGGGTAAGCGCGTTCGCTATCGCAAAGCCTAGGCCCGTCGCCCCCCCGGTGATGACAATGCTACGTGAATGGAACATATGAGAGTCCTAAGCCAGAATCCACTTCGGGAAGCCGGGAGAAAGGACGAGCCCCAGCTTCGCCCAATCGCGCGGTCGAGTGCTGCCCACTGACCGCCGTTGCCTCAGAAACACCTATTTTCATTTTGCCGACCTTGCTGAGCTTCCTAGGTGCAGTTGCTGAGCAGGACTTCGTACAAACTCCGCCGGCGGTTGAAGCCTCCGGTGATACCCCCGCAGGGCGACGGCGCGTTCGCCGCAAGGCATGGCTACATCGTTTTCGTGCAGTCACATCGGAGCTTTTCCGATTGCTATTTGAGCGGCAGCAGACCGCATGCCGGGCTGCGGTCAATCAAGCGCAGTGGCGATGCGGTCGGCGAGGGCGAGCAGGGTTTCTGGTTTACCCATCGGCGCCTGCCCGTGGCCCTTCATCGGAACGTCCGCCCAGCGAGGTATGATATGGAAATGCAGGTGGAAGACGGTCTGACCGCTGGCCGCGCCGTTCAACTGAACGATCAGGAAACCCTCGGGTGCCAGCGCCTTGACCACTGCCCGGGCGGTGCGTCGGGTGGCTGCGACCAGCCGAACGAGCACGTCCGGCTCCACGTCCAGCAGGGTGCGGGAGGTCGAGGTCTTCGAGATCACCAGTACGTGCCCTTCGGACTGGGGAAAGGCGTCCATGAACGCGAGGACGTGATCGTCCTCCCAGACCTTGGCGGCGGGGACTTCGCCGCGAAGGATTCGGCCAAAGATGTTGTCGGGGTCGTAGGGGGCGGCGAGGGTCATCTGGTGCTCCGGAGTATGGGCGAGGCTAGAAACCGCGGTGCGGTGGGGTGTTTTGGGTGACGGCGCAGTGCTTCCCTAGTTTTGGCGGCCCGGGCTCCATCGGCTGAGGACGTGCGGTCCCCGGCACGGCGGCTCAATCGCTGAGGGGTCTCGTGTGCCGGGCGCGGCGCCCGTGACATGGACTGTCGTCTCTTAGTCCGGCTGAGGCTGACCGGGCGCCTGTTGCAAGTGGGCTATATCGCGTAGCCCGCTTGAACTCCTCGTGTGACAGGCCTTCAGATTCGGCTGTTCGGGTGATCGTTGAAAGCTACCAGCCATCGCGAGGAAGGTGATCGCGTGCTGACGGCGATCACGCTGACGCCCGGTGGCCAGCTCAGCCGCGCGAATTCTGCAAGAACCAAGCAAACAGGTGAATACATTGGCGCTGCGATGGCAGGGGTCGGCGTAAACAGACGCCCGCACTTCGGGCGACGCAACCATGCGGCGGCATTTCCAGATGCCGCCCACCGGAAGAAGCCGCCACAACTCAATATTCGCAATCAAGAAAGCGTTCGACATGATTTCCCCAAACAAATCTTTCCGCTATGGACGCCGGGTACAAGAGCTTGCGCGCCAAGGTCGCTGGATGCCGTCGGCGTGACCTTCTCGAAGCATAGACGTGTGGAGGAATGGCCGCTTGCCAGAATCGGCTACCAATTTCGACGAGAGAGCTTTGTTGTGCCTCTGGCCTCAACGAATGATGTTCATCGGGCGTCTGGGTACGCTGCCGCTGCACCGGCATCCAATATCGGTCTGCCTGGTGGCGCTTCAGGCCCCTCTGCGGATCGGCACCACAATGGCCGGGGAGAGCCTGGCCTGCCTTACCGCCATCGTCCCCGCAGGCTTGGCGCATACCCTTGATCTAAGCGGGGCGCCGGTCGCCGTGATATACAACGACCCTGACGATCCTTACTATCGGCGCCTCTCGCCCCGTCAGAGATGTGGCCTAAGCTCACTGGACCCTGACATCGAAAGTTCGCTTATCGTCGCTGTGCGGAATCTCTACGCGCTGCATCAGACAGGTGATAAGCTACGCTTCGACGATTTCGATTTCGCTGCTGAACAGGCATTGGGAATCGAACCGCGCCCACCACGGTTCGATGCGCGGGTTGAACGTGTCGTAGCTATCATAAGGGCTGACATCGCCCGCAATCACTCGATCCAGGAACTGGCCCGGCGAGTCGACCTTTCCCCTGGTCGCCTGCAGCATCTGTTCGTCCAAGAGATTGGGGTGCCACTTAGGACGTTTAGGATTTGGATTCGTTTCCGGCACGCTGTGGAGCGTGTGGGAAATGGCGATTCTATCACGTCGGCGGCGCTCGATGCAGGCTTTTCGAGCTCCAGCCATTTCAGCCACGCCTTCAAGGCAACCTTTGGCGCTACTGCCGCCAGCGTGCTCAAGGACGCTCCGTCTAGGGTCCGGATTCAGTTGATCGAATAACTACGATGGCCGCGATGGGCGCCGGAAACTGACGGTTCTTCCCTCTTGCTGCCACAGGTCATCCTCGAAATGCCTGTCGCGGAAATTATCTGCGTCTCACTTGAGGGGTGCAGTCCAGAGATGTCACCGTAATTGTCTCATGACGTCGTCGGCGGCGGACCGAGTGCGGTCTCGATCAGCAGCGTGTCGCAATATTCGATCCATTCCAGGATACGGCCGTTCTCCAGGCGAAGGACGTTGCAATAGCTGTTGTTGTAGATCTTGCCGTCGCTCGTCGTATTGCGGCCACGCGCCTCGACCACGACGCGGTCATCCTCGGCCGTCAGCCGGATCGGGATGGTGGTGATGCGGCCGAGCCGCGCCCGCAGCGGCGCGAACAACTCGGCGAGAACGGTCGCCTTGCCGTCATAGCTGCGCGACCAGGATCCGCTGCCCATGATGACGAAGCGGAAATCATCCGCGAGACGATCGAGTAGCGGCTGCGGATTGCTCTTCGCCAGCTCGTCGAACACATGCTGCACGATCCGCCTGTTGTCATGACCCGTGGCTTCTGCGGCGCTCATCGGCAAACCCTCCTTGAATTCAGGCATCGTCGCATCAACCCGTCTGCCTGAGCGCAGCCGGAAACGGTCCCAGCACCGCTTCCGTCAGCGCCGAGTCGCAGTATTCACGGATCTCGACGATGCGCCCCTC
This sequence comes from Bradyrhizobium sp. SZCCHNRI3043, assembly GCF_032377735.1. Lineage (NCBI taxonomy): Bacteria > Pseudomonadati > Pseudomonadota > Alphaproteobacteria > Hyphomicrobiales > Nitrobacteraceae > Bradyrhizobium > Bradyrhizobium sp. SZCCHNRI3043. The sequence continues at coordinate 477,773 of NZ_JAUHID010000002.1, read as the reverse complement.
GTGCAGCCGATAGATCAGGCAGTAGTCGTTGTTGTAGGGCCGTCCGGATCTGGTGCGCATCTCGCCCTTGGCCTCGACCACGACGAGGTCGTCATCCGCGATGAAGCGCAGCGGAATGGCGCGGCGTCCCTCCGCCAGCAGGCTGTTGAGATGGCCATGGAGATTGCGCAGCAGCGCCTCCTTGCTTCTGATCGTCTGCGACCACGAATATTGTCCCGTGATCACCATCGTGACGTCGTCGGCGATGGCCGCGACATAGGCCGCGCGGTCGCCGGCGGCGGCCTTGGCGAGCAGCTCTTGCATCAATCGCTTGTTGGCGCTGGCGGTCATGACATCTGTCTCCCGATCTCCTCTGCGACAGGGCGAAGCATGACGGGTGGCGGCGCATTCTTCCAATCGATATCGGATATGATATCAATTCGGCCCATGAATTTGGCCGCGCTCGACCTCAATCTGCTGGTGGCGCTCGACGCACTGCTCCGCGAGAGCAGCGTCAGCCGGGCTGCGCTGCGGATCGGACTGTCCCAGCCGGCCACCAGCCACGCCCTGCAGCGGCTGCGCGACCTGCTCGGCGATCCCCTGCTGGTACGCACCGGCGCGCGGATGGAGCTGACCCCGCGCGCCCTTGCGCTGCAGGCTCCGCTCGCCCAGGCGCTGGATCAGGTGCGCGGCCTGTTCACGCCCGACGCGTTCGACGCTGCACGGAGCGAACGCCAATTTCGCCTGATGATGCCTGATCTCGCGGTCGAGCTGCTGATGCCGTCGTTGATGGCCAAGGTGACGCGCGCCGCGCCCAACCTCCGCATCGACGTTGTGCCTTGGCGAGGCCCTGCGATCTTCCACGCCGAGTTCGCCCGCACCATCGACATGGTGATCTCGATCGGCAACGCCTTCAAGGGCTTCCATCGCCAGTTGCTCTACACCGACAGCGATGCGCTGGCGGTGCGGCGCGGTCACCCGGTCGGCAGGCGACTGAGCCGGCGAGACGGCTTCCTGGCCGCCCGGCATGTCGCGGTGGTGCTGCGCGGCCAAAGCGAGGACCTGATCGACGGCTGGCTGCGCAGCAAGGGCTGGGAGCGGCGGATCGCGCTGGTCGTGCCGAGCTACATCGAGGCGCTGCATGTCGCCGCGCGCACCGATCTCGTCGCCTTCGTGCCGCGCCGCCTGATCGCGGCGCTGGCGCAGGCCTTGTCACTGTCAACCGTCGCGCCGCCGCTCGATCCCGGCGTCGACGAACAATACATGTTCTATCCGACCAGGGCGCAGGTCGAGCCGGGATCGATCTGGCTGCGCACGCTGATGCTGGAAACCGGCCGCGAGCTCGGCGGCGCGCCAGGACGTCCGACGAAACCGACGTGAGCGGACGCCGGCGGGCGCCCGCGCGTTCTCCTCCGTCAGGCCGCCAACAGAAAAATGCGTTAATACAGTCGAGGTCGCGCAGGGTAGGCAAAGCAGCCGCCCGGCAGGGCGGCAGCGTGCCCACCGCGGTGCTGCGTACTCCGAGTCAGATGGTGGGCACGGCGCGCGATCGAGCGCAGTCTGCGGTGAATACGGTGATGCGCGCCTTTGCCCACCCTACCCTCCAAACCGGCTAGCGCAGCAGCGGCATGAATTCCGGCTCGTTCAGATTTTTGGCTGGCGTCCGCCTTGTTGTCAGGCTATCAGACGCCCGCTGCGCGGATGCGCACCGTAAGCGTCTCACGTCAGGCAACGCATTCAACGGATCGGCTCGATCCGGAGGAATGCAGGATGCGTTGCCCGTGATCGACCGATCGAATTCCGGAACTGCCATCATGAATCCATCTGGTGAACGGCGCGCGCGCAGAAAACTGCCCGCGCGCTATGCGGCTGTCGTCATGCCACTGACACTCTCGGTGCTGATGACGTTCGTCGTGTCGGCGATCGCCACGCTGAAGAGTCTTGGACCGACACAGGCGTTCATCGAGACCTGGCCCGCAGCGTGGGCCATCTCCTGGCTGGTCGCGTTCCCCACGCTGCTCGCTGTCCTGCCGCTGGTGCGGCGGATCGTGGCGCTGGTGGTGGAGACGCCCAAACCGAATTGACCGGAGCAAGCGGGGCCGCCGAACTGCGGCCCCGTTTTACTCCCCGCCCCCACGCAAGGACGAACTGATCGCAAGCCTCGGCATGATGTGCCGCGAGAACGCGAGCACGTGTCTCGGTCTCTGTTGCTCAGGCAAGCCGCTGTTTGGGCCGTGAATCCGACTCATCCACCGCTGTCGTCCCGGACAAGCCGCGGCGCGCACCAGCGCGGCGCGGCGCCGATCCGGGACCCATACTCCGCGGCCGTCGTGATGGGCAGAATGCCAATGACCGGTGTGCCTCAAACCACTCCCTGTGGGTATGGGTCCCGGCTTTCGCCGGGACGACAATGGAGCATATTGATATGCGCGGCCGTAGGGTGGGCAAAGCGGTCGCCGAAGGCGGCAGCGTGCCCACCGTCTCGCTGCGCACTCGCAGCCTCGATGGTGGGCACGGCGCGGGTAACATCTCGCTGAACTCATCAGCAGCGTGGCGCGCCTTTGCCCACCCTACAAACTACACGCTCAGCGCGCCCTCACTGCCCCAGCCCGTGCGCGACGACCTTGCGCATGACGTTGGGCAGCGCCTCGCCGTCGAGGGTCGCGATCGGGACCCAGCGCATGCCGTCCGGCGCGCGCGTCCGGGCGGGCACACGCGCCGTGTAGACCACGAGTTCCAGCGGGAAATGGGTGAAGACGTGGGTGACGACGCCGAGCTTGCGGTGCCAGCGCTTTACGCCGGCCAGCTCGGGCGCCTGGGCGAGCGCGTCGGCATCGTCCTGGCCGGCGAGCCATTCCGAGCCGGGAACCTCGGTCATGCCGCCGAGCAGGCCCTTTGCGGGGCGGGAGCGCACCAGCAGCTCGTCGCCCCTGGTGACGACGAAGGCGGCGCCGCGCCGGAGCGTGCCGGTCTTCTTGGCGGCCTTGCGCGGGAACGTGTCCTGGTCGCCGCGCTCGCGTGCGGCGCAGTCCTCGCTCAAGGGACACAGCGAGCAGGCCGGCTTCTTCGGCGTGCAGATGGTGGCGCCGAGATCCATCAGTGCCTGCGCGCTGTCGCCGGCGCGGGACGGCCCGAGCAGGGTCGCCGCGCGCGCCTGGATCTGCGGCTTGGCCTGCGGCAAGGCCTCCTCCACCGCGAACAGCCGCGACACCACGCGCTCGATGTTGCCGTCGACCGGCATGGTCAGCCGATCGAACGCGATCGCGGCGATGGCGGCCGCGGTGTACGGACCGACGCCGGGCAGCGCGCGCAGCCCCTCCTCGGTGTCCGGGAACACGCCGCCATGCTCGCGCAGCACGGCGACGGCGCAGGCATGCAGGTTGCGCGCCCGCGAATAATAGCCGAGGCCGGCCCACATCCTGAGCACGTCGTCGAGCTCGGCGCCGCCGAGCGCCGAGACATCCGGCCAGCGCGCCAGGAATTTCTCGAAATACGGCCCGACCGCCTTCACCGTGGTCTGCTGCAGCATGATCTCGGACAGCCAGACGCGATAGGGATCGGAGCGCTGCCCGGCCGGCGCGCGCCACGGCAGCCGCCGGCGGTGGCGGTCGTACCAGGCGAGCAGTTGTGCGGGGCGCTCGGCGGAGCCGTGATTCTCGGGTCGGCTCTTGCGCTTGGAAGGAAGGGCTGATGACACCATTGGCTTAATCTAGTACGTCAGGAGCCATCGTCGCCCGCTGGACCGCAGTCTCGTCTGCGGCATCCACGGCTTTCTTCGAGCCCCGGCGGCTCGGACGGGCGGCAGACCACGAGAAGCCTGTATCGATGGCAAAGCCCGGCCGCCTCACCGCAAAGCCATTGTCGCTCATGATGGGCGACGTGCTGTCGGCCGCCTATGCCAAGCAGGGGTTTGCCGCGCGCGAGCTGGTCACGCGCTGGCCGGAGATTGCCGGGCGCGAGATCGCCGAGCATGCCCAGCCGCTGAAGATGCAATGGCCGCGGCCGGTCGAGGGCCAGCCGCAGGAGCCGGCGACCTTGATCCTGCGCGTCGAGGGGCCGATGGCGCTGGAGATCCAGCATTCGTCGGACGTGATCCTGGAGCGCGTCAACCGCTTCTTCGGTTGGCACGCGGTGGGCAAGCTGGCGCTGCGCCAGGGGCCGCTGTTGCGCCCCCCGGTGAAGCGCCGCCCGGTTCCGCCCGATCCGAACACGGTGGCGAAAGTCGCGCAGACCCTGACCGCCATCGAGGACGACGCCCTGCGCGACGCCCTCGCCCGGCTGGGCGCCGCCATCAAGCGAAATTGACGCTTCCCGTTTGATCCCGGTTTGCGGCCCGGCATTGCCTCAAGCTGGGTTTCAAGCTAGCGAAAAGCCGAGTTACGAGTGTTTCAGGCGCGAGATGCGCCCATTCCGGAGCAGAGCCTTGATCATCACCCGCCGCGCCTTCACCGCAGCCTTGTCGCTGACCGGCCTCGCCGCTCTGGCGGGCCTGTCCCCGCTGCGGCTGATCTCGGACGCCATGGCCCAGAGCGCCACCGATGTCGCCAAGCCGGTGTCGCTGCCGGACATGGCGATCGGGCCGGCCGACGCCGCCGTCACCATCACCGAATATGCCTCGATGACCTGCCCGCATTGCGCCGCGTTCAACGCGACCGTGTTCCCGAAGCTGAAGGCCGAGTACATCGATACCGGCAAGGTGCGCTACATCTTCCGCGAGTTCCCGCTCGACATCAAAGCCGCCGCCGGCTCGATGCTGACGCGCTGCATCGCCAATGGCGATGCGCAGAAGTATTTTGCGGTCACCGACATGCTGTTCCGCTCGCAGAACGACTGGGTGGTGAAGAACACCACCGAGACGCTGACGCGGATCGGCAAGCAGGCCGGCCTCAGCCAGCAGCAGGTCGAGGCCTGCCTGAAGGACCAGGCGCTGCTCGACAAGATCGCCGCCGACCAGAAATACGCGAGCGACATTCTGAAAGTCGATTCGACGCCGACCTTCTTCATCAACGGCGAGAAGATCAAGGGCGAGACTTCGATCGAGGAGTTTCAGAAGAAGATCAACCCGCTTCTGAAGAGCTGATTCGAATCACTGAGTCCTCAGAGACACAGCGCGGCCCCTCAATGGGGCCGCTTCTGTTTCGTGGGCCGTTCGCCACGAGAAAGCCTTGGAAAAGCAGGGCCGGCGGGTTGCCCTGGGGACCGGCCCTCGCCATTGTCCCGCCCTCAGAATGGGGCGCCAGGGCGACTCAGTCCACATTGACATTGCCTTCCATGGTATTGTCGGGGCTGGGAGATTCGTCTCCCGCCAACAGAGAATCTGTGCATGAAACTCACCCGTCTTCGTCTTCACGGTTTCAAGACGTTCGTCGAACCGACTGACTTCGTGATCGAACCCGGCCTCACCGGCGTCGTCGGACCGAACGGCTGCGGCAAGTCGAATCTGGTCGAGGCGCTGCGCTGGGCGATGGGCGAGACCTCGCACAAATCGCTGCGCGCCGCCGACATGGACGCGGTGATCTTCTCCGGCTCGAACACGCGTCCGTCGCGCAACCACGCCGAAGTGGTGATGACGATCGACAACAGCGATCGCACCGCGCCAGCCGCCGTGAACGATCGCGACATTCTCGAAATCTCGCGTCGCATCGAGCGCGAGGCCGGCTCGGTCTATCGCATCAACGGCCGCGACGTGCGCGCCCGCGACGTGCAGATCCTGTTCGCCGACGCCGCCACCGGCGCGCGTTCGCCGGCGCTGGTCCACCAGGGCAAGATCGGCGAAATCATTCAAGCGAAACCTGAGCAGCGCCGCCGCGTGCTCGAAGACGCCGCCGGCGTCGCCGGCCTGCATGCGCGCCGCCACGAGGCCGAGCTGCGATTGAAGGCGGCCGAGACCAATCTGCTGCGCGTCGAGGACGTCATCGGCCAGCTCTCCGGCCAGATGGAAGGCCTGCGCAAGCAGGCGCGCCAGGCGATCCGCTACCGCGAGGTCGCGGCCAAGGTGCGCAAGGCGGAAGCCACGCTCTATCATATGCGCTGGATGGGCGCGCATGCCGATCTCAACGACGCCGCCCATGTGCATGACGTCGCCGTGCGCGAGATGGCGGAGCGGACCCGCGAGCAGGCCGAGTCGGCCCGCATCCAGGCCATCCGCTCCTCGCATCTGCCGGCGCTGCGCGAAGCCGAGGCCCGCGCCGCGGCGACGATGCAGCGGCTGAAGAACGCCCGCGACCTGCTCGACCGCGAGGAGCTGCGCGCCAAGGAGCGCGCCGGCGAACTCGATCGCCGCCTGATGCAGCTCACCGCCGACGTCGCCCGCGAGCAGCAGCAGAACCAGGACGCGCAGGTCGCGCTGCAGCGGCTGGAAACCGAAGACGCGGAGCTGAAGGAAGAGATCAAGGCGCGCGTCGAGATGCGCAGTGGCGTCGACGAGCGCGTCGCCGAGGCCGAGGCGCTGCTGGCCGAGACCGAGCGCCAGTTCACCGAGCTGACGACGCAGCTTGCGGACCTCACCGCCCGCCGCAACCAGCTCGAAGCCAACGTTCGCAGCCACCGCGATCGTCTCGCCCGCCTCGATCAGGACATCGCCAATGTCCGCGCCGATGAGGAACGGCTGGCGCAGGAGACCGCCCATCTCGGCGATCTCGACACGCTCGCCGCCTCGCTCGAAGCGGCCGAGGAGGCCGAGGCGCAGGCTGAGGCCGCGGTGCAGACCAACGAGTCGGCGCAGGCCAATGCACGGCAGAAGCTCGAAGCCTCGCGCGCCCCGCTCGCCGAGGCCGAGAAGCGCGCGCAGCGGCTCGAGACCGAGGCCCGCACCATCTCCAAGATGGTCAACAGCGAGACCAAGAATCTGTGGCCGCCGATCATCGACGGCGTCACGGTCGCCAAGGGCTATGAGAAGGCGCTCGGCGCCGTGCTCGGCGACGACCTTGATGCGCCGGTCGACGCGTCCGCGCCGATGCATTGGACCGTGGCCGGCGCCGAGGTCATCGACCCCGCGCTGCCGGACGGCGTCGAGCCGCTCGCGGCCTATGTCCAGGCGCCGCCGGAGCTGTCGCGCCGTCTGGCGCAGATCGGCGTGGTGTCGCGCGAGCGCGGCGCCCAGCTGGTGTCGCAGCTCAAGACCGGCCAGCGGCTGGTGTCCTCCGAAGGCGACGTCTGGCGCTGGGATGGCTTCATCGCCGCGGCGCATGCGCCAACCGGCGCGGCGCGTCGCCTGGCCGAGCGCGCCCGCCTGATCGACATCGAGGCCGAGCTGGAGCAGGCACGCATCGATGCGACGAACAAGCGCCAGGCGCTCGAGAGCGCCGAGGCCGAGGTGAGGGCCGCGACCGCCGCCGAGAGCGCCGCGCGCGAAGCCTGGCGCGCCTCCCAGCGCGAGGTGAACTCCGCGCGTGAGCGCCACGCCAATGCCGAGCGCGAGATCAACCGCCATTCGGCGCGCAAGTCGGCGCTGGTCGAAGCCTCGACCCGCCTCGCCCATGACCGCGCCGAGATCGCCGAGCTGCACCAGAATGCGCTGGAGGCGATCGAGGAGCTGCCGGCGACCAACGAAGCCGACGGCCGTCTTGCCGCGGTGCGGGCCGAGATCGAGTCCAAGCGCCGCGCCGCGGCGCAGGTCCGGGCCGAAGCGCAGGCGCTGGCCCGCGAGGCCGAGCTCGCCGACCGCCGCGTGCAGGCAATCATCAGCGAGCGCAACGACTGGTTCAACCGCATCCGCGGCGCCGGCTCGCAGATCGCCACCATCGAGGCCCGCATCGCCGAGGTGAAGGACGAACGCGCCGAGCTCGAAAACGCGCCGGAGATCTTTGCCGAGAAGCGCAGCGCGCTGATCGACGAGCTCGCCATCGCCGAAGGCGAGCGCCAGGTCGCCGCCGACGCGCTGGCCGAGGCCGAGACCGCGATGGGCGACACCGACCGTGCCGCCAAGGCGTCGCTGGAAGCGCTGTCGAAGTCGCGCGAGGCCGCGGCCCGCGCCGAGGAGCGACTCGAAAGCGCCAAGCGCCGCGTCGGCGACGTCGAGCGCGAGATCCACGACATGCTCGAATGCGAGCCGCAGGCGGTCGCGGCCATGGCCGAGATCGGCCCGGACACGCAACTGCCGCCGCTGCACGAGATCGAAGAGACCCTGGAGAAGCTGCGGCGCGACCGCGAGCGGCTCGGCGCCGTCAATCTGCGCGCCGAGGAGGAGCTCACCGAGGTCGAGGGCTCGCACACCGCGCTGACCACCGAGCGCGACGACCTGGTCGAGGCCATCAAGCGGCTGCGCCAGGGCATCCAGAGCCTCAACAAGGAGGCGCGCGAGCGGCTGCAGGCCTCGTTCGAGACCGTCAACGACCACTTCAAGCGTCTGTTCACCGAGCTGTTCGGCGGCGGCGAGGCCGCGCTGCATCTGATCGAGAGCGACGATCCGCTCGAGGCCGGCCTCGAGATCATCGCCAAGCCGCCGGGCAAGAAGCCGCAAACGCTGTCGCTGCTGTCGGGCGGCGAGCAGGCGCTGACGGCGATGGCGCTGATCTTCGCGGTGTTCCTCACCAACCCCTCGCCGATCTGCGTGCTGGACGAGGTCGACGCGCCGCTCGACGACCACAACGTCGAACGCTTCTGCAACCTGCTGCATGAGATGAAGGGCTCGACCGAGACCCGCTTCATCATCATCACGCACAACCCGATCACCATGGCGCGCATGAACCGGCTGTTCGGCGTCACCATGGCCGAGCGCGGCGTGTCGCAGCTGGTGTCGGTCGCACTCGACGAGGCCGTGAAGATCCTCGACCAGCAGGTGGCGTGATCTTGCTCCGTCATTCCGGATCGCCGCAAGCGCGGCGCCCGGACTGACGCGCGGAGAGGACCGATGATCTCTCCTGATCTGCCCGCAGCGCTGAAGGCATCCCTCGAAGCCAGGCTGCACGGGCAGTCGCGGCAGGAGGCCGCCGCCCGCGCGGCCCGCATCTCGGATTCCTATCGCAGCGGCGGCAATTCGGGGACGATCACGAGCGAAGCCGACGCGATCGCCTATGCCGTCGTGCGGATGCCGGCGACGTATGCAGCGGTGGTGGCCAGCCTGAATGCCGTGATGCAGGCGAGCCCGGACTTCGCCCCGGCCTCGCTGCTCGATGTCGGCGCCGGTCCGGGCACCGCAAGCTTCGCTGCGGCGGACGCATTCCCGTCGCTGGCGTCTTTCGCCGCCATCGATTCCAATCCCGCCTTGCGCACGCTCGCGCTGGCGCTCGCTGGCGACGCGACACGCATCCGCGACCTCGACTACGCGCTGGGCTCGGCGCGAGCGCTGCTCGAGCGCAGCACGGGCGCCGATCTCGTCATCGCCAGCTACATGATCGGCGAACTGAGCGACGCCGAACGCCCGGGCATCATTGATGCGCTGTGGACGAGGACCGGCGATACGCTCCTGATCGTCGAACCCGGCACGCCCGCCGGCTATCAGCGCATCATCGCGGCGCGCGACCGCCTGATCGCGTCCGGAGCCCACATCGCCGCCCCCTGCCCGCACGCCGCGGCGTGTCCACTGATCGCACCGGATTGGTGCCATTTCGCCCAGCGGCTGGCGCGCTCGCGGGCGCATCGCGAGCTCAAGGGCGCGGACGTTCCGTTCGAGGACGAGAAGTTCAGCTTCATTGCCCTCACCCGCAAGCCCGCGACGCATCGGCCCGCCGCACGCGTGCTGGCGCCGCCGGCGGTCACCAAGGTCGGGGCAACCGCGAAGCTGTGCCAGGCGGATGGTGCCGCCAGGGTCGTCAGCATCCCCCGCCGCGACAAGCCCGCCTTTGCCGCCGCGCGGCGCTGGGACTGGGGTGACGGCGTGGAGCCGCCAGGTTCGTAGATACCTCGGCCGGCGCCCATGGTTAACGGTGGGTCGTATTCGTCTCTCATTTTCGCGATTTCGCGAAACCGGCGAGAAATCCGCGCTTGCTACGGTGAGCTGCAACAGGCGCTGAAGGCGCTGCTCACAAGGGAACGCGTTTCGATGTTCAGGACGATGATGATCACCGCCGCGCTGCTGGCTTCGGCAGGAACGGCCCTGGCAAACAGCCACGGTGGTGGATCCTCGGCACCGCCCCCGCCGAAGCAGGAAGGCCCGCCGGCCAAGGCCATCGTCGGCAAGAACGGCCCCGTCCTGGTCGATCCCAAGGGGATGACGCTGTACTACACCGAGCGCGACAACACCGGGAACAAATCGACCTGCGACGGTGCCTGTGCCGAGAAGCGGCCGCCGCTGATCGCACCCGACAACGCGACCGCCAGCGGCGACTTCACCGTCATCACCCGCAGCGACGGCAAGAAGATGTGGGCCTACCGCTACCGTCCGCTCTACACCTCGCAGCTCGACAGCGCCCCGGGCGATATCAAGGGCAACGATCCCACGCAGCAATGGCGGGTCGCCCGTCCCTATTGAGCCCTGCGCATCACTGCCTCCGGCGCCCATTCGGTCGCCTGGGCGACCATCGAACGGACCAGTCAGCCTCAAGCGACTTGAACGGGCATCCCCCCTAGTGCGACCAATGCACGCCGGTCCACCTGCGGACCGGCGGCGCCGTCGCGTGGCGGCCGCCTCGTCCTCCTGCCCTCTCCCTCGGAGCCCGTCATGTCCGGCTGGATCGTCCTCGGCATCATCGTCATCCTCGTACTGTTCGCCCTTGGCGCCTACAACCGGCTGGTCGCCCTCAGCCAGCGGGTCGGCCAGGCCTTTGCCGACATCGACGTCCAGCTCAAGCTGCGCCACGACCTGATTCCGAACCTGGTCGAGACCGTGAAGGGCTACGCCGCGCATGAGCGCGGCACCCTCGACGAGGTGATCAAGGCCCGCAATGCGGCGATGTCGGCGCAGGGCCCGGCCCAGGTCTCGGCCGCCGAAGGCCAGCTCTCCGGCGCGCTCGGGCGCCTGATCGCGCTGTCCGAGGCCTATCCGGACCTCAAGGCCAACGCCAACTTCCAGCAACTCGCCGGCGAGCTCTCCGACATCGAGAACAAGATCGCCGCCAGCCGCCGCTTCTTCAACAACGCTGTGCAGGAATACAATACCAGCATCCAGCAGATGCCGGCCGCGCTGTTCGCCGGCACCTTCGGCTTCACCCGCAAGGAATTCTTCGATCTCGGTACCAGCCGGGCCGAGGTCGAGGCCACGCCGAGCGTGAAGTTCTGAGCCAGCGCCTTCGCGCCTGAAGGGCCCGAAATCATGGCCGCCTATGGTCTCTACACCCACATCGCATCGAACAAGACCCGTTCGATGCTGCTGCTCGGCGGCCTGTTCCTGCTGATCTACGTGCTGGTGTTCGCCGGCGCGCTGATCGCCGAGGTCATGATCAACGGCAATGGCAGCGTCGCCTATTACATGCAGGCCGCTACGCGCGACCTGATCAAGGCGTTGCCCTGGGCCACGATCGGCGCCGCGGCCTGGATCGTCATCGCGTATTTTTTCCATCAGAAGATGATCGACGCCGTGACCGGCGGGACGGCCGTGACCCGCCAGGAGCAGCCGCGGCTCTACAATCTGCTCGAGAATCTCTGCATCTCGCGCGGCATCACCATGCCGCAGCTGAAGGTCATGGACAGCCCGGCGCTGAACGCCTTCGCCACCGGCCTGAATCCGCGGCAATACGCCGTCACCGTCACGAGCGGTCTTCTGAACGCACTCGATGACCAGGAGATCGAGGCGGTGCTCGGCCACGAGCTCACCCATATCCGCAACGGCGACGTGCAGCTGATGGTCGTGGCCGTGATCATCGCCGGGGTGGTCGGCTTCTTCGGTGAATTGTTCTTCCGCCTGTTCACCAACATGAGCTGGGGCGGCGGCTGGGGTCGCTCGTCGTCGTCGTCCTCCTCCTCGTCCGACTCCGACCGCAAGGGCTCCGGCGGCGGGGCCATCATCGTCGTGATCATCGCGGTGGTGCTGATCGTGGTGGCCTGGCTGCTGTCCCAGGTGGTCAAGCTGGCGCTGTCGCGCACCCGCGAATACCTTGCCGATGCCGGGTCTGTCGAGCTGACCAAGAATCCGGACGCCATGATCAGCGCCCTGCGCAAGATCGAAGGGCGGGGCGAACTGCCCGGCGCCACCTCCGCCGTCATGGAATTGTGCGTCGACAATCCGCGCGAGGGCTTTGCCGATTTGTTCGCCACCCATCCCTCGGTCGACTCCCGCGTCCAGGCGCTGATCAAGTTCGCCGGCGGCCATGATCCGGGCCCGCTGGCGCTGCCGTCCGACGGGAGAGATACCGATACCGGTGACGAGCCAGCCGACGGCACTGCGCCACCGCCGCTGCCCCCGGCCGGCCCGTGGGGCGATGCCGATGGAGGGGGTAAGTCGCCCGGCGGCGGGCAAGCCGCCCCGGAAGGCCCCTGGACGACACCTGCTACAGGCCCATGGGGCCGGCATTAGGACCAGCCGCTGCGGCGCAGTTCGAGCCCCGATCGCGCGCAGCGCGCAATCATCCCGGCATTCGCTCTTAAGTGTTTCGGCGCGAACCGGACGTTTCGGCTGGAACGGGTCCGATTGCGCCGATCTGTTGCCGCGAAGGCGCAAATTTCCCCGGTCCCGTGCTGCAATGAATTTGAATTCTCCAGCGTTTCTGCCATGTTCGCGCCCAAAGCAGAATGCAAAGCGCCGGCCCCCTGGCCGGCCTCAGGGCTGAAGGACTTTCCATGGCGAAACCGGCAGTGGTTGTGGTGGGTGCGGACAAGGGCGGGGTCGGCAAGACCACGGTATCGCGGACGTTGCTCGATTATTTCAGCGCCAACAACGTCCCGACCCGGGCGTTCGACACCGAGCATCCGCGCGGCACGCTGAAGCGCTTCCACCCGGAAATCACCGAGATCGTCGACATGAATTCGACGCCGGACCAGATGAAGATCTTCGACACGCTGAGCGCGGTGGCGCCCTCGGTGACCGTGATCGACGTCCGCGCCGGCCTGATGTCGCCGACGCTCGCGGCGCTGCGCGACATCGGCTTCCTCGACGCCGCCCGCTCCGGCCAGATCACCTTCGCGGTGTTCCACATCCTGGGCTCGTCGATCGCCTCGCTCGACGAGATCGCGGAGACGGCAAGCTACATGATCGGCGCGAAGTACTTCCTGGTGAAGAACTTCATCAACAACACCAGCTTCTTCGAGTGGGACCAGTCGACCTACAATTCCTACTTCCACCGCATCAAGGATGCGACCGAGCTGACCATCCCCAAGCTCAACGAGATGGCGTTCGAGCAGGTCGAGGTCGCCTCGGTGCCGTTCCTGAAGTTCGTCGCCAACAAGGGTCCGCGCGACGAGGCCGCCAACTACTCCTTCGTGCTGCGCGGCTATGTCCGGCATTGGCTCGCCAATGTCTGGAGCGAGTACGACCGCATCAAGCTGACCGACATCGTCGGCTCGACCAAGGCGGCGGCGCCGCGGCCGGCCGGGGAAAAATAGCAGCCCCGTGAAGGATGGGACTTTATCGCAACCGCATTTGACCTGATATAGGTCTGATGCCCGCAACGCCCGTCTACATCGTCTGCTCGCCCCGGCCGCAGTCCGGGAAGACGCTGCTTGCGCGGGTGCTGAGCGAGTTCCTGCTGCTCAAGAACGGCCAGGTGCTCGCCTTCGACGTCACCTTGCGCGAGCCGTCGCTGCTCGACTTCCTGCCGCAGATCACGGAGACCGCGACGATCGAGGACACCTACGGCAAGATCCAATTGATGGATCGCGTCATCCTCAACGACGGCATCGCCAAGGTGATCGACCTCGGCTACTACTCGTTCGACGAGTTTTTCAAGATGTCCGAGGAGATCGGCTTTTTGAAGGAGGCCTCACGGCGGAACGTGGTCCCGATCGTTCTGTACTGCGCCGAGGGCGACCGGGTGTCGATGCGCGCCTACGACGCCCTGCGGCGACAGATCCCGCGACCTCAGCTGATCGTGGTCGAAAACGACCACGTCCTGCGCGAGGAGCTCCCCGACCTCTACAGCCGCGGCAAGCATCTGCGCATTGCCGCCCTGCCCGCGTTCCTGAGGACCTATATCGAGCGCTTCTCGTTCTCCTTTACCGGCTATCTGCGCCAGGAGAAGGACCCGTCCACCGAGCTCTATCAATGGATCCGGCGCAACTACTATGCGCTGCGCGAGATCGAGAACGAGCTCCTGATGCAGCGGTCCTGACGCCGCCGCGCGTTCCTCAGTGCCCCTCGAAGGAGATCAGCGTGCGCACGGGCACGTCGAGCGCGCGCAGCTTGGCGGCGCCGCCGAGATCCGGCAGGTCGATGATGAAGCAGGCCGCCACCACGGTGGCGCCGATCTGGCGGAGCAGCTTCACCGCGCCCTCGGCCGTGCCGCCGGTGGCGATGAGGTCGTCGACCAGGATCACGCGCTCGCCGGGCTCGACCGCGTCGACATGCATCTCCATCTCGTCGGTGCCGTATTCCAGCGCATAGGACATGCTGACCGTCTTGTGCGGCAGCTTGCCCTTCTTGCGGATCGGCACGAAGCCGGCCGAGAGCTGATGCGCCACCGCGCCACCGAGGATGAAGCCGCGCGCCTCGATGCCGGCGACCTTGTCGATCTTGGAGCCGGCCCAGGGATGCACCAGCTCGTCCACCGCGCGACGGAACGCGCGCGCGTCCGCCAGCAGCGTCGTGATATCCCGGAACAGGATGCCCGGCTTCGGATAGTCCGGAATGGTGCGGACCGTATTCTTGATGTCCAGATCGAACGTCATCGTGCTCTCATCCACTCTGTTTATGTGCCGTCATTGCGAGCGAAGCGACGTGTCCGCCGAAGCCCACTCGGGCGAAGGCGGAAGCAATCCAGGGCCGCGAAAACAACTCTGGATCGCTTCGTCGCTCACGCTCCTCGCGATGACGGCAACCACCTTTCACCCCGGCTGATTGAGCCGGAACGCATTCTCCACGATCCTCAAACCCACGGCATCGCCGAGCGACATCAGCGACTCCGGGTGGAACTGCACGCCGCCGACCGGCAGCGTCTTGTGCTCGATCGCCATCGCCACGCCGTCCTCGGTCGCTGCGGTGACGGTCAGCACCTCCGGCATGCTGTCGCGCTCGACGAACAGCGAATGGTAGCGGCCGATGACGATCTCGTTCGGCAACCCCTGCATCAGGCGTCCGCCGCGCACCTGGACCCGCGACGGCCTGCCATGCGCCGGTTGGGCGAGCTGGCCGAGCTGACCGCCAAAATATTCGCCCATCGCCTGCACGCCGAGGCACACGCCGAAGATCGGCAGCTTCTTCGCGAGCGCCGCATCGATCGTCGTCGAGATCTTGAAGTCCTCGGGGCGGCCCGGTCCGGGCGACAGCACGATGAGATCCCAGCTGCGCTCGGCCAGCATCTTCAAGGCATGGACGTAACGCACCACGGTGACGTTGGCGCCGACCTGGCGGAAATAGTCCGCCAGCATGTGCACGAACGAATCGTCGTGGTCGATCAAGAGCACGTTCTTGCCGGAGCCGGTGGCGTCCGGCGCGGTCGAGGACAGCGGCTTCGGCGGATCGCCGCGCAGCGCCTGGAACAAGGCCGCCGCCTTGACCTGGCACTCGCGATCCTCGGCCGCGGGGTCGGAATCGAACAGGCAGGTGGCGCCGACGCGGACCTCGGCGAGCCCGTCCTTCATGCGGATGGTGCGGATGGTGAGGCCGGTGTTGATCGAGCCATCGAAATTCACCGCGCCGATGGCGCCGGCATACCAGCGCCGCGGCGAGCGCTCATTGTCCTCGACGAACTGCATCGCCCACAGCTTCGGCGCACCGGTCACGGTGACCGCCCAGGCGTGCGTCAGGAATGCGTCGAGCGCGTCGAAGCCCGGCCGCAGCATGCCCTCGACGTGATCGACGGTGTGGAACAGCTTGGAGTAGGTCTCGATCTGCCGGCGCGCGAGCACCTTGATGGTGCCGGGGACGCAGATGCGCGCCTTGTCGTTGCGGTCGACGTCGGTGCACATGTTGAGCTCGAACTCGTCCTTCTCCGAGTTCAGGAGCTGGCGGATCTGCTCGGCATCGCCGATGGCGTCGCGACCGCGGGCGATGGTGCCGGAGATCGGACAGGTCTCGACGCGACGGCCGTCGGAGCGGACGAACATCTCGGGTGAGGCCGAGACGAGGAACTCGCCGTCGCCGAGATTCATCAGCGCGCCATAGGGCGACGGATTGATCCGGCAGAGCCGCTGGAACACTTCCGCCGGCGAGCGCTCACAGGGCTCCGCAAACAGTTGGCCGGGCACTGCCTCGAACAGGTCGCCGCGGGCAAACGCCGCGCGGGCCTTCTCGACCGTCGCCTGGTACTCGCCGGGCGCGTGATCGGCAAAACCCTGGCGCGGCTCCTTCAGGTAGACGCTGGCGTCGGTGTCGCGCGGCAGTCCTGCCGTCGACTGGCCGTTCCAGGAAAAATCATAGGAAAGAACGACGCCGCGGCCGGTGGCGCGGTCGTAGGCCAGCAGGCGATCCGGCACGTAGAGCACGATGTCGCGCTGGTCCTTCTCGCGCGGCCGCTTCTGCTGGAGGTCCTCGATCTGGAACACGAGGTCATAGGCGAAGGCGCCGAACAGGCCGAGCAGCGGATCGTCATTGGCCGACAGCACAGCGATCATCGCCCGCACCAGCGACATCACGCTGGCGCGGCGGGTGCGCTGGTCCTCCTCGACCGGGGCAGGCCCGCGGACGATGTGCCCGGCGAGCCGCGCGGGCGAGGCCTCGGTGATGACCACGCAGGGCTCGCGCAGCGTGTCCTTGAGGAACGCGATCAGCACCTCGCCGCGACGATTCAGCGCCTGCAGGGTGAAGGTGGTGCCCTTGGTCTCGAGCACCAGCGGCGGATCGGCAAAGCCGAGGTCAAAACTCTCGTAGCGGCCGGGCACGGTCGTGCCCGAGGACAGCACCACGCCGCGGCGGCGGTCGAGCAGGTCGATCAGGTCATCGAGCCGGCTGGCGCCACCGGAAAACTGCTCGACGGCGCGCGTGATCGCGAGCCCGCCATGGGTGCGGTAGTCGCTGCGGGCCGGAAGGGCGAAAACGGTCCTGTTCATGGGGTCCTCTTACGGAATTTACCGAGGAAACGCCACACAGGACCAACCGGAAGCCGCCGCTGCGTGGCGGCCCCTAAGCGATTGGATGTCAGACAAATCGCACCGGCCACCTTTTACAAGGTGCGCCACCAGAGACGGGCTGGGCGGACAACGGTGCTCATGGCGCGGAACTGACCACGCGGGACGGCCGCGGTCAAGGGCGGGAGGGCCACAGTCGGGGTTGGCGGAGGTGGCATGCTTATCATTCCCGCTCAGAACCCTCGGCTTTCGAGCACTGCGCGAAGTGCCGGCCCGACTGCCACCCTCCCCTGGAGGGGGAGGGTCGTCTCACGGAGGGCGAAGCGAAACGTGAGGTGGGGTGATCTCTCCGCATGGACCGTCGCCGGTGGCACACCCCACCCCGCTCGCACGCTTCGCGTGCGAGCGACCCTCCCCCTCCAGTGGAGGGTGGGCAGCGTACTCGCGTCAATCATCGCGCCTGCATCGGCGAGCCGACAGCGCAATCCGAGACAGGATGACGACTGAACATGGGTCTGCATTCTCGCGACACGATTGCCCGAGTCATGAAGCACACCTTCGTTGCGGCCAGCCTGCCGGAGCGCGGCGCGCAACGTGCCCACGGCGGACTTGTTGAAGACGACATGAAGGAGCGAGCCGGCCAGCGCGGATCCTCTTGGCGATTTGCGTCCACTAATCCGTGGTCGGCGGAGTCAAGGTGCTGCGCTCACCACCAATCACCGAGCGAGCCTGCTCAAGCGCACCAATAACACGATCGAGCTCCGCGGCCTCCATGAACACCTCGATGTCGCCGTCCGTCCTCAACGACAGCAACAATCCAACGCTGCTGCCGACGACGCGAACCAGCACGCATGCGTCGTCGCCGGACGACTTGTCGACGAACGTGATCGGCTCGGTGCTCATGCGGGATCCAGGATCATCTGATGGGCCATGTTAGCAAATATCGAAACGTCGTTGGCTTCGACAGGCCGCCACGATGGCGGTGCGCTCCCCTCCCCCTCGCGGGAGGCGAGCCCGGCGTCGTCGGGGCGGGAGGTCGATCCCAGCTTGCGCAGCCGAGTGCTCGCGCGGCAGTTGCTCTACAGAAGCGCCAGCGCGGCTTGCTTGAGGTGGGAGGCGATGGCATCGCGGGCTTCGCGTGAGCCGACGCTGCGCGCCATCGTCACCCCTCCCGAGAGGATCGCCATCAGCGACCAGGCCTTTTGCAGCCGAGCTTCATCGGTGCTCCCCTGCAACCCTTTTGCGATCTGCTGCGCGACCTTTTCGAGCGCGGCGCCATAGGCGGCCTTCGTTTCCTCGCTTGCGCGCGTCACGTCCGGCGTCAGGCTCTGCAGTCCGCAGCTTGAGTCCAGAATGCAATGGAGACGTTCGCCGAGGTAGAACGCGATGAACGCCTCGGCCCAGCGCACTCCCATCTGCTGCTGAAGACTCGCGATCCCCGTCCTGAGCTCGTCCAGCCCGGCCAACGCGGCGGCTTCGAACGCAGCATCCTTCGACTTGAAGTGACCGTAGAAGGCGCCGGACGTGACCCCGGCTTCCTTGGCGAGGCCGTCGACGCCGATCCCGCCATAGCCAAGCCGGCGAAAGCCGCGCCCCGCGGCCTCCAACAACTTCGTCTTTGCTTCCTGCTTGTGCTCGGCGTGGTACCGCATCTGGCGCCTTCCATAGCGATCGTTATTTCATGATTGACTCATAACGATCGTTATTCTATTAGTGGATCACGGTCGTTATTTAATGACCGCCGATCCCCAGGACAACCGCCACAGGGCGAGCACAGGAGGAATCATGCCGATCAGTCTCACACTCACCGAAGGCGTCATCGCCGCCGACAAGGCGCCGATCGCCGTTGCGCGGATCACGGAATCGTTCCTGAAGCACCATGGTCTCGCGGGCAACAGGATCATGACGGCGAACGTCACCGCCCATCTGAACATCTTGCCGAAAGGCCAAACCTTCGCCGGCGGCAAGCCGGTCGATGGCGCCTGGATCGAGACCAAGACACCATCATTCGCGCTCGCCAGCCACGAGGTCCAGACGGCGTTCTTCGGCGAAGCCACCGACATTCTGCATGACCTCTCCGGCGGAGCCCTTGCCAGGGACCGGATCTGGTCCAACGGCGTCCACGCCGTCGACGGCACCTGGAATCTGGACGGCAGGCCGATGACCAACGAAGCGCTTGCGGGGGCCATCACCGCGGCCTGACACCAAGGCAGTCGCCAAGCCTGCGCGGCCGCTCCGGCGTCTGTTGCGGTAGCGGCCGCGACTCATGCGGATCGTGTCACGTCCCCGGCTTCACCAGCCCGAGCTCAGCGAACTTCATCTCCGTCGCCACCACGGCATTCTCATACACCTCGCCGCGCTCGACGAAGTAGTTGAAATAGCCGGCCGGCGTTTCCGGCTGGATCTCAACCAGATCGACGGTCTTGTATTTGGGATCGGTGATCACGCCGCCCGCGATCAGATCGTTGATGCGCTTGAGCGCGTCGACCTCGGCCTTGTAGCCGACCGAGAACCACATCTCGGTGGTCCAGTCCTGCACCTCGAACCAGTTGGCGGGCGCCTGGCCCTGCCACCCCTGGGCGAGCGGGCGGACGGCGAAGATGCGGTCGAAGCCGTGCAGCTCGGAGATGATGCTGGCGCGGTGATAGGCGCCGTCCATCTGTCCCTGCGGCAGCTTGGTGAAGCCGTAGAGCGACAGCCACAGCGCAGCCTTGACCGCCTCTGGCGTGATCGGGCGGATGGCGCGCTCGGCCAGCACCTCGGAGGCGTAGCGCAGATCGCGCTTGGCCGCCGATTGCCGCGCCTTGACGGCATGGGCGTTGGGAACCGACTTCTCCGCCGGCAGCAGCGCCCGCGCCGCCTCGTTGCCATAGAGATAGCCCGTGCCCGCCTCGGGATCATAGGTGTTGAACACAACGCCGATCGGCGTGGCATTGAGCGTCTCCGCCGCGTGCGCGAAGTCAGCCTCGCTGCGCACCGGGACATATTGCTGCGCCGGCCACAGCCGGTCCGCGAGGGCGTTGAACGGGCCGTCGCGCCAATCCGGCCAGGAGACGAATCGCGCCAGCGCCTCGGCATAGGCGGGACGAAACACGCCGGGATAGCCGAACAGCACTGTGCGCAGCTGCGACGCCGGATCTCTGAGGCGGTCGGAGGACATCAGCTCGTTGCGCAGATCGAGACCCTGAAGCCACGCCGACAGCACCAAGATCTGGCCGGACGTCGCGGTGACGAGATCCGGCGTGACGCCCCAGGCGCGGGCGGTGTCGAGGAAGCCGGCGCCATGGGCGTTCAAGCCGCCCAGCCCAGCCAGCGCAAAGGCCACACGCACGGCTTTCTCCATCAGCAGAGGAACCGGAGAACGCTACCTCAGATTGTTTCGGCGACGCAACCGACGGCGAGACACGGCGAATTCGACCATCGAACGAAGCGACGCGCTGCGAACATGATCAATGCTCAGATCCCCACAAAATCCCGGTGATTCGCGGAAGCGTACGGCGGCAAGCGGCGAAAAGCTGCAGCCGGCGGCTGTGAGCCCCCTCCACAACCTCATGTTGCGCGCGTGCAGAATGCTTCACTTATCGACCAATGATTGTCGCAACCCCAAAAAAGTTACATAACTTGGCTGTGCGCGAGGGCAACACTGTTGTCTAGCTGCAATAGTGTGGCAATGATTGGTTAACCATATTGAATTACCTTGGTTAACATGGCCCGCGGCAAACAGCCTTCAGTGTCGCATGCGCTCCCGAAGCAGCCGACGCTGCTCGATTGCTTCCTCGAAGCGCAGGCGAAGCGGACGAAGCGTCGGCGACGCCCCGCCGACGCGGTGACCAGCGCCGCCCCCTTGGATCCTGCAGACGACGCTTCGGCTCTCGATGAGGCCGAACAGCCGTCGGCCGAGACCAAGACCGCCCGCGCGGTTTGAGTCCGCGCGGCACGGTTGAGACCGACACGCCGGTCCTCTTGGCTCAGCCGAGGTGCTTGTGGAAGAACGCCGTGGCGCGGCCCCAGGCGAGCTCGGCGGCTCTGCGATCGTGCACGGTCATGCGCTGCTCGTTCACGAAGGCATGCTCGGCATCGTAGCGATAGAGCTCGAGCGACTTGCCGGCGGCCTTCATCGCCTTCTCGAAGCCGTCCACCAGCGCCGGCGTGCACCAATCATCCTTGTTGGCAAAGTGGGCCTGCAGCGGGATCTTGACGTCGGCCGGCTTCGCCGCCTGCTCCGGCGGAATGCCATAGAACACGACGCCGGCGGCGAGCTCGTCGATCTTGGTCGCGCCGATGATCGTCACCGCGCCACCGAGGCAGAAGCCGGTGAGGCCGACCTTGGCGCCGTTGCGCGCCAGATATTGCGCGGCCCCGCGCACGGTCTGCGTGGTCGCGTCCATGAAGTCGAGCGAGTTCATCTCCCGGCCCGCCGCATCCGTGTCGTGATAGGGCACCACCGTGCCCTTGTAGAGATCGGGCGCCAACGCGTTGAAGCCGGCGAGCGCGAAACGATCGCACATCCCCTTGATCTGGTCCTGCAGGCCCCACCATTCCTGGATGACGACGACGCCCGGCGCATCGGCCTGCGCGGCCTTGGCGAGATAGCCCTTGGCCTCCTGGCCGTCGGGGCGCTTGAAGCTGATGAGTGTGCCCATGTGTTCCTCCGCATTTTCTGTTGGAAGCTCAGGAGCGGGGTTTACCGCAAATGCGTGTCCGGCGCGACGGGAGCAATCGGGTTCGTTTCAACGTGACTCCCGTAGCCCGGATGAGCGCAGCGACATCCGGGACCACAACCGGCGCCGCGACGATCCCGGATATCCGGGCGATGGCCCTCGACCAGCCAGCCCCACAGCAGCGCCGCGGTGATGTAGATGCCGCCATAGGCCGCATAGACGCGGCCGGCGAGCGGGCTGTCGGCCAGGGTCAGCAGATAGGCAAAGCCGGCAAGCGCGGCCAGCCCCGGCAGCAGCCATAGCGGCGACGGGCCGAGCCGCAGCCGGGCCCAGAACGCGAAGCCGCCGATTTCGAGCACGGCGGCGCCTGCGAAGGCCAACGATGAAGTCATGCGTCCCCTCCTCTGCCGTGCCTCGCCAATGGCGCGACGGCCAGACCGGCCAAAAGCAAAAAAGCCCCCGGAGGGGCTTTTCGTTTTCATCAGAGGTTTCCGATCACCGCTCAATGCGCGGCGGCCCAGACCCGCTTCTTGGTGAAGTACATCAGGCCGGCGAAGATGATCAGGAAGATGAACACCTGGTAGCCGAGGCGCTTGCGCGCCTCCATGTGCGGCTCGGCGGTCCACATCAGGAAGGTCGCGACGTCGTGGGCATACTGCTTCACGGTGGCCGGCGAGCCGTCGTCGAACGTCACCTGGCCGTCGGACAGCGGCGGCGGCATCTTGATCGCATGCCCGGGGAAGTACTTGTTGTAGTACGAGCCCTCCGGGATGGTGACGCCGTGCGGCGGGGTTTCTTCATAGCCCTGCAGCAGCGCGTTGATGTAGTTCGGGCCCTGCTCCTGGAACTGGGTGAAGAAGTCGATCAGGAACCAGGGGAAGCCGCGCTTGTACGAGCGCGCCTTGGCCATCAGCGACAGGTCCGGCGGAGCCGCACCGCCATTGGCGGCCCTTGCGGCCTGTTCGTTCGGGAACGGCGACGGGAAGTAGTCGGCCGGCCGGCCCGGACGCTCGAACATGTCGCCGGCGTCGTTGGGACCGTCCTTGATCTTGTACTCGGCCGCGAAGGCGGCGGCCTGCGCCGCCGAGTAGCCGGGGCCACCGGGCTCGGCGAGGTTGCGGAACGCCACGTATTGCAGCGAATGGCAGTTCGAGCAGACTTCCTTGTAGACCTTGAGGCCGCGCTGCACGGCGCCGCGATCGAAGGTACCGAACGGACCGGCGAACGACCAGCTCGCCGACGGCGGGTTCTCCTGGCCTTCGCTGGCACGGGCGTCGCCCATGCTGCCGGCGAGCAGCGACACCGCGGCGACCAGCGCGATCACGGTCGAGACCATCGGCGCCGCCTTGCGGCCGGACTTGGCCAGCACGTCGTCAGCGATCGAGTTCGGCAGCGGGCGCGGCCGCTCGATGCGGGCGAGCAGCGGCAGCACGATCAGGAAGTAGGCGAAATACAGCACCGTCAGGATGCGGCCGAGCACGACATAGACGCCCTCCGGCGGCTGCGCGCCGAGATAGCCAAGGCCGATGCAGACGACGACGAAGATCCAGAAGAACTGCTTGCCGAGCGGACGGTACTTGTTGGAGCGGGTCTTGGCCGAGTCGAGCCAGGGCAGGAACACCAGCACGATGATCGCCGCGAACATCGCCACGACGCCGGCGAGCTTGTTCGGGATCGAGCGCAGGATGGCGTAGAACGGCAGGTAGTACCATTCGGGCACGATATGCGCCGGCGTCACCGCCGGGTTGGCCGGGATGTAGTTGTCGGCCTCGCCGAGATAGTTCGGCATGTAGAAGATGAACCAGGAATAGAAGATCAGGAAGCAGGTGGCGCCGAAGAAGTCCTTGATGGTGGCGTAGGGCGTGAACGGCACCATGTCCTTCTCGGTCTTCGGCTCGACGCCGGCCGGGTTGTTCTGGCCGGCGACGTGCAGCGCCCAGACGTGCAGCACGACCACGCCGGCGATCAGGAACGGCAGCAGGTAGTGAAGCGCGAAGAAGCGGTTCAGGGTCGGGTTGCCGACCGAATAGCCGCCCCACAACAGCGTCACGATGCTCTCGCCGAAATACGGCACGGCCGAGAACAAATTGGTGATGACGGTGGCGCCCCAGAAGCTCATCTGGCCCCACGGCAGCACGTAGCCCATGAAGCCCGTCGCCATCATCAAGAGATAGATGATGACGCCGAGGATCCAGAGCACCTCGCGCGGCGCCTTGTATGACCCGTAATAGAGACCGCGGAACATGTGGATGTAGACGGCGAGGAAGAACATCGACGCGCCGCAGGCATGCATGTTGCGCAGCAGCCAGCCGTAGTTCACGTCGCGCACGATCAGCTCGACCGACTTGAAGGCCAGGTCGGCATGCGGCGTGTAGTGCATCGCCAGGATGACGCCGGTGACGATCTGGACACCCAGCATCAGCGAGAGGATGGCGCCGAACGTCCACCAATAGTTCAGGTTCCGCGGCGTCGGATAGGCAACGAAGGACGAGTGGACCAGGCCGATGATCGGAAGTCTTTGCTCGAGCCACTTCAAGGCGGGGTGGCTCGGCTGGTAGTCAGAAGGTCCACTCATGATGCGTTCCTGAAGAAATTATCTTGCACGATCGAGCGTGAGCTGAAGACGAACGTCCGCTCAGCCGATCTGGATCTTGGTGTCGGAAACGAACTGATAGGGCGGGACGGGAAGGTTGAGCGGCGCCGGCCCCTGGCGCACGCGGCCGGAAGCATCGTACTGGGAGCCGTGGCACGGGCAGAAGAAGCCGTCGTAGTTGCCTTCATGGGCGATCGGGATGCAGCCGAGATGGGTGCAGATGCCGATCACGACCAGCCACTGCTCGTGGCCGTCCTTGGTGCGCGACTGGTCGGTCGCCGGATCGATCAGGCTCGACACGGGAACCTTACGGACCTCCTCGACCTGCTTCTTGGTGCGGTGGGAGATGTAGATCGGCTTGCCGCGCCAGAACACCTTTATGTCCTGACCTTCGGCGACCGGAGAGAGGTCGACCTCGATCGGCGCACCGGCCGCGATGGTCGAGGCATCGGGATTCATCTGGGAGATGAAGGGCCACAAGGCGGCCACACCACCGACCGCTGCGGTCGCGCCCGTGGCGACGAAAAGAAAATCCCGGCGTGTCGGATGATCCGCAGTAGACGCTGTCACGATTCCAACCCTTTCTTCGTTGCAGCCGGTGGAACCGCCCCGCTCGACGTCTTGGATCTCGGCGTTGGAGATCACGTGACCGGGAGATCCTGCCGGCGCCCGCGTCCCCCGCGGCGGCAGAAAACGGCTCGCTCCACCGCCCCTGGGGAACAAGCCGTCCAGAATCGTTCTATTGGCACCCTTGCGATACGAGCGCAAGCCCGCTATCGGCCCTGCAGCACGCCATGCACCAATTCCCGCGCAGGAAGCGGACTTTCCGCCTCAGTCTTAAGACCAATTCGCATGCAGATCGCGCTCTATCAACCCGACATTCCGCAGAACACCGGAACGATCCTGCGGCTGTGCGCCTGCCTCGGGCTCGCGGCCCACATCATCGAGCCAGCCGGCTTTCCGGTGTCGGACCGGCAGTTCCGCCGCGCCGGCATGGACTATCTGGACCAGTTGAATTGGCGGCGCCACGACTCATGGCACGCGTTCGAGGCCTGGCGGGCGGCGGCGGGCCATCGCCTGCTGCTGCTGACGACCAAGGCCGCGACCTGCTATCTCGACTTCAGCTACGGCGCGGACGACATCCTGCTGCTCGGGCGCGAGAGCGCCGGCGTGCCGGAGGCCGTGGCGGAGGTCACCGATGCGCGGCTGCGGATTCCGCTGCAGCCCGGGCTGCGCTCGCTGAACGTGGCGATGGCGGCGGCGATGGCCGCCGGCGAGGCGCTGCGCCAGACCGGACAATTCGTCCAATTGCAATCTGCACAAGGAGCCGAAGGGTGAGCTACGCGGTGAAGGAAATCTTCATGACCCTGCAGGGCGAAGGCGCCCAGGCGGGGCGCGCCGCGGTGTTCTGCCGCTTCGCCGGCTGCAACCTGTGGAGCGGACGCGAGGCCGACCGCGCAACCGCGACGTGCCGGTTCTGCGACACCGATTTCGTCGGCACCGACGGCACGCTCGGGGGCCGCTATGACAGCGCCGATCTCGCCGAGGCGATTGCCGGGCAATGGACAGGCGGTGCCGCCGACCGCTATACGATCCTCACCGGCGGCGAGCCGCTGCTGCAGGTCGATGCCGACCTGATCACGGCGCTCCACGCCCGCGGCTTCGCGGTCGGGATCGAGACCAACGGCACGCTCATTCCGCCCGACGGCATCGACTGGATCTGCGTCAGCCCGAAAGCGGGCGCCGAGCTGAAGCTGCGGCAGGGCCATGAGCTGAAGCTGGTCTATCCGCAGGACGGCGCCGGGCCGGAGCGGTTCGAAGGCCTCGCCTTCGAGCGTTTCTCGCTGCAGCCGATGGACGGGCCCGACGCGGCCGCGAACACGGCGCGCGCGATTCAATACTGCCAGCATCATCCGCAATGGCGGCTCAGCCTGCAGACGCACAAGATGATCGGCATCAGATAGGGATTGTGACTGACACGATGTGGGAATTGACCAAGTCGTTCACCTTCGAGGCCGCGCATACGCTGCCGATTACGACGCTCGGCGAAGCCAGCCAGGAAATCCACGGCCATTCCTTCCGCGCCGAGGTGACGGTGCGCGGCGATGCGACCAATCCCGAGACCGGCATGGTGGTGGATTTCGGCGTGCTGACGCAGCGCTTGAGCGAGATCCAGGCCATGCTCGACCACAAGTTCCTGAACAAGATCGAGGCGATCGGGCTGCCGACGCTCGAGAACCTGTCGCGCTTCATCTATGAGCGCGTCCGCTCCATCGGCCATGTCACCAAGGTCAGCGTCCACCGCGACAGCTGCCGCGAGACCTGCACCTATTTTGGCCCGCAGGGCTGATCGCTTATGGTAGTAGCCAGGTGTAGCGACATGAGCGGTCCCACCCTCCCCTCCAGGGGAGGGTGAAAGAAACGCGCCCCGGGGAAAACTGCCATGACCACTGCCGCCATCGAGGATCGCAAGGCCCGCGCCCGCGCCTGGTTCGAGAGCCTGCGCGACCAGATCTGCGCGGCGTTCGAGCGGCTCGAGGACGAGGCGCCGGCCGCCCTCTATCCACGTCAGGCCAGCCGCTTCGTGCGCACGCCATGGGAGCGCACCGATCATGCCGGCGGTCCGGGCGGCGGCGGTGTCATGAGCATGATGCACGGCCGGCTGTTCGAGAAGGTCGGCGTGCACTGCTCCACCGTGCATGGCGAGTTCGCGCCCGAATTCCGCAGCCAGATCCCTGGCGCCGCCGAGGATCCGCGGTTCTGGGCCTCGGGCATCTCGCTGATCGCGCATCTGCGGTCGCCGCACGTGCCGGCGGTGCACATGAACACCCGCTTCGTCGTGACCACCAAGGCCTGGTTCGGCGGCGGCGCCGACCTGACGCCGGTGCTCGACCGCCGCCGCACTCAGGAAGACCCGGATACGCTCGCCTTCCACGCCGCGATGAAGAGCGCCTGCGATGCGCATGCGGCGGTCGCGTCGTACGACAAGTACAAGCGCTGGTGCGACGAGTACTTCTACCTGCCCCATCGCAAGGAGCCGCGCGGCATCGGCGGCATCTTCTACGACCATCACGATTCCGGCGACTGGGAGGCCGATCTCGCCTTCACCCAGGATGTTGGCCGCGCCTTCCTGAAGGTCTATCCGGAGCTGGTCCGCCGCAATTTCGGCGCGCCTTGGACCGACGCGGACCGCGAGGAGCAGTTGATCCGGCGCGGCCGCTATGTCGAATTCAACCTGCTTTATGACCGTGGCACCACATTTGGGCTGAAAACCGGCGGCAATGTCGACTCGATCCTGTCCTCGATGCCGCCCGAAGTGAAATGGCCCTGAAACCTTCAGCCCCGCCGCCGCGTACCCAGGAGATGACCGCTCCCCTGCCCCGCGCCATGCTGATCGACATGGACGACACCATCCTGTCGGCCTATGGCCGGCCCGAGATCGCGTGGAACATCGTCGCCACCGAATTCGCCGACGAGCTGGCGCCGCATACCTCGCAGGAGGTGGCGGCCGCGATCCTCTCCTCGGCGCGCAGCTTCTGGTCGGTCGCCGGCGCCGAATGGCGGATGAAGCTGATCCAGGCCCGCCAGGAGGTGGTCAAGGGCGGCTTCGCGGCGTTGACCGCCGCAGGCCCGGCGCTGCCGACCGAGCTTGCGATCCGCATCGCCGACCGCTTCACCGCCTATCGCGACGAGCAGATGTTCATCTTTCCCGGCGCGCATGAGGCGATCGACGCATTCAAGGCGCGCGGCGTCCGGCTGGCGCTCGTGACCAACGGCGAGGCCGGCCAGCAGCGCGCCAAGATCGAGCGCTTCGCGCTGGCGCACCGCTTCGACCACATCCAGATCGAGGGCGAGCACGGCTTCGGCAAACCCGAGGAGCGCGCCTATTGGCACGCGATGGAGCGGCTCGGCGTCGGCCCCGAAGACACCTGGATGATCGGCGACAATCTCGAATGGGAGATCGTGGCGCCACAGCGGCTCGGCATCTATTCGATCTGGATCGACGTCCATGGCGACGGCCTGCCGGAAGGCACCGATGTCAAGCCCGACCGCATCATCCGCTCGCTGACCGAGCTCGTGCCGGCCTGAAGCCTGGTGATCGATGCCAGAGCGCCGGCCCGTCAGGACCGGCGCTCTGTCGTATCCGGATCAGGCCGGACGCTCGGCGACGTTGGGGCGCCATTTGATCAGGCGGCTCTCCACGAGGTCGAGCAGCGCGTCGATGCACAGCACGAAGATCGCCAGGATGAAGATGCCGGCGAACACGCCGACCGCATCGAAATTGCCTTCGGCCTGCGCGATCAGATGGCCGAGCCCGGCGGACGAGCCGAGATATTCGCCGATGATGGCGCCGACCACCGCAAAGCCGACCGAGGTGCGCAGCGACGACAGGATCCAGCTCGCAGCCGCCGGGAAGTAGACGTGACGCAGCAGCTCCGAGCGCCGGGCGCCGAGGATGCGGGCATTCGCCAGCACCACCGGGTTGACCTCGCGCACGCCCTGCAGCGCGTTGAAGAAGGTGACGAAGAACACCAGGGTCACCGCAAGCGCCACCTTCGACCACAGGCCAAGGCCGAGCCATAGCACGAAGATCGGCGCCAGCACCACGCGCGGCACAGCGTTGAGCGCCTTGATGAAGGGATCGAGGATGCGCGCCGCGGAATGGTTGAGGCCGAGCCAGACGCCGGCGGTGACGCCGAGTCCGGTGCCGATGATGTAGCCGAGGATCGTCTCGGTCAGCGTCGTCGAGACATGCGCGTAGAAGCTCTGCGCCGACAGCCAGGCAAACACCTGCTTGAGCACCGCCAGCGGCGCCGGGAAGAAGAACGGATCGATGACGCCATAGGTGACGCCGGCCTGCCAGCCGCCGACGATGACGATCAGCAACGCGAGCTGGATGAGGCGTTCAGTCATGGCGGGCATAGCTCTTCTCCACTTCCCCGCGCAGCGAGGCCCAGATGTTGCGATAGAGATCGGTGAAGCGCGGATCGAGCTTGATCTCGGCCACGTCGCGCGGCCGCTCCAGGTCGACCGGGAAACTGTCGATGACCCGCGAGGCCGGTCCCGAGGCGAGTACGACGACGCGATCCCCCAGCGCGATGGCCTCCTCGAGATCGTGGGTGATCATGACCACCGCACGCTTCTCCTCCTGCCACAGCCGCAGCAGCTCGTTCTGCATCAGATGGCGGGTGTGGATGTCGAGCGCCGAGAACGGCTCGTCCATCAGGATGACCTTCGGCCCATGGATGAGCGCCTGAGCCATCTGCACGCGCTTGCGCTGGCCGCCGGAGAGCTGGTGCGGATAGCGGTGCTCGAAGCCCTTCAGCCCGACCTTGACGAGCCAGGCCATTGCGCGCTCATGGCGCTCACGGGCCGACACGCCGCGGAACAGCGGGCCGAGCTCGACATTCTCGATCGCGGTCTTCCACGGCAGCAAGGCATCCTGCTGGAACAGATAGCCGATGTTGCCCTGGACACCGCGCACCGGCTGGCCATCGATGGCGATGCTGCCGGCGCTCGGCTTCAAGAGGCCCGCGATCGCGTTGAGGATGGTGCTCTTGCCGCAGCCGGTCGGACCGGCAATGGCGAGAAACTCGCCATCGGCGACCGTGAGGTTCACGTCCCTGACGGCGGTGTAGTTGCCGAAGGACATGGTGACCTGATTGATCTCCACCATGTTCCTGGCGCTGCGGCACTGGACCATCGGGTCCAGGTCCTTGACGACGGCGAGTGCCATTGTTTCCCTCCCGATCAGTTCGAGACGCTCTGCGCCTTCACGGCGAAGGCGTTGGTGTAGGTCTTGGCGAGGTCGATCGACGTCGCATCCACCTTGTCGTTGAAGCTCTTGAGCACGAGCAGCGGCGTCTGCACGTCGGTCTCGTCGAACTGACCATCCCTGGAGAAGATCGCCTTGGCCTTCTCGACCGCTTTCGTATAGGTCTGCTTCTCGCCGGAGATGAAATCGTTCGGCAGCACCGCGACGATCTCCTCGGCATTGTGCGTGGCGATCCAGCGCAGCGCCTTGACCATGGCGTTGGTGATCTTCTGGACCGTGCCCGGGTTCTTGGCGATGTACTGCTGTGTCGCGTAGAGCACGGAGGTCGGATAGATGCCGCCATAGACCTGCTTGGCGCCCTCGTCGCTTCGCGCATCGATCAGGATCTTGCCGATCCCCTTCTGCTCCACATAGGTCGCGGCCGGATCGTAGTTCACCAGCAGGTCGATCTTGCCCTGCTCCAGCGCGGCCACGGCAGCGGCCCCTGATCCGACGCCGATCAGATACACGCTCTCGGCGGGGATCTTGTTCTGCTTGAGATAATAGCGGACGAAGAAGTCCGAGGATGAGCCAGGGGCGGTGATGCCGATCTTGGCGCCCTTGATGGTCTCCGGCCTGGCCGGGTCGAACGTCGCAGACTTGCCACCGGCCAGCACCAGACCGGAATTGCGCGACAGCAGTACGAAGCCGACGACCGACTTGTTCTGCGACTGCATCTGGATGGTGTGGTCGTAGAAGCCGACGGCGACATCGGTCGATCCGGCGACCAGCGCCTGCAGCGTCTTGGAGCCGCCGGAGGCGAAATTCTCCACGGTGATGTCGAGCCCTTCCTTCTGGAACAGGCCAAGGCCCACCGCAACCGGAAACGGCAGGTTGTTCAGATTGTACGAGCCGACGCTGATGCGCACGGGCTCGGCGGCGGCCGAGCCGCAGATTGCGACAGCCGCAGTGACGGCGAGCATGAGACGACGCATGTGACTTCCTCCCTTGTTATCGATGTCGATTGAGTCCGGACGGCGCGTGCGCTCAGGCGGCGTGTACCATCCGTGTCGTGGGTTTTGCGAACACGCAGCCTTCGAACAGCCTGCGGGCGGTCCGCAAAATCCCAGCCACGATCCGGCCATCGCGCTCCTGCAGCTTGACGTCGATATGGCCCATCGGGTGCTCGATGCCGATGACCGCAGGCGCGACCTGCAGCCCAGCGAGGCGCGCGCTCACCGTGTCCGCCACGATCAGCGAGGTGGCGATGCCGACGGCGCCGGTGGTGGCAAGCGACGGGTGGCAATCGTGCGGCATGAAATAGCGGGCCGACACGTGGCCGCCATGCACCGCGGGGGCGAGCAGCACCGGCTTGGGAATGACACGGTCGCGGACGTCGCCGAGTCCCATGCGCCCGCCGGCCGCCACGCGCAGCCGCTCGAGCCGCTCCAGCAGCGCCGCGTTCGCACTCAACGCGGCGGCGCTCTCATAGCCGGTCACGCCGAGATCCTCCGCACGCACGATCATCATCGGCATCGCGCAGTCGATCAGCGTGACGTCGAGATCGTCGATCGTCTCATTGGCCTCGCCGGTCGGAAACATCTCGTCCATCCGGTTGGCCGCATCGAGAAAGGTGAGCGCAATCGGCGCCGCTCGCCCTGGGACACCGTCGATCGACGCGTCGCCGAGATACGACACTTTGCCGTTGGGGGTCGGCACCTCGGCCTCGATCAACTGGCGCGTATTGACGTTGTGGATGCGGACCAGCGTCGCCGGACCTTTCGCCGGCACCAGCCCCGCCTCGATGGCGAAAGGTCCGACCGCGGCAAGCATGTTGCCGCAATTGGGCGAGGTGTCGACCAGTTGCTGATCGATCCGCACCTGCGCGAACAGATAATCCACGTCGGCGCCGGGCACGCTGGCCGGCCCGACGATGGCGACCTTGCTCGTGACCGGATTGCCGCCGCCGATGCCGTCGATCTGCAGCGGATGACCGGAGCCCATGACCGAGAGCAGAATCTCATCTCGCCGGGCCGGATCGCTCGGCAGGTCCGACGCCAGGAAAAAGGGCCCCTTCGACGTTCCGCCTCGCATCAGGACGCACGGTATCGAGATCAGATCGTTCATGCCGGCCTCAGTTATGTCAATTTCGTATCAATCTACGTTACTGTTGCGTATACTGAGCTAAGATCGATCTTTGAAATGCAAAGAATTGCGGTATTGATGCATGATTAACATCAATTGTGAGATCCTAGACCTCCGGGCCTTCCTGAGCGTCTCCGATCTGGAGAGCTTTCATCGGGCCGCCGAGGCCCTGAACCTCTCGCAGCCGGCATTGAGCCGGCGCATCCAGAAGCTGGAGGGCGCGATCGGCGCGCCGCTCCTGGAGCGCACGACGCGTCACGTCGCGCTGACGGCGCTCGGCGCCGAGCTGGTGCCGCTCGTGCGGCGTATGATCGAGGAGTTCGACGGCTCGCTGTTTGCTGTGCGCGACAGCGGCCTCAATCGCGGAGGCCTCGTCACCATCGCCTGCCTGCCGACCGCGGCGTTCTACTTCCTGCCGTCGGTCATCCGCGAGTTCAACGATCAATATCCCAACATCCGCTTTCGCATTCTCGACCTGCCTGCCACCGATGGGCTGCAGGCCGTCGAGCGTGGCGAGGTCGAGTTCGGCATCAACCTGATGGGAGCATCGGACCCCGAGCTGATCTTCGACCGTCTGGTCGAGGATCCCTTCGTGCTCGCCGCGCGCAAGGATCACCCGCTCGCCGCGATGGCGACGGTCGGCTGGGGCGATCTCGAGCCCTACCCTCTGATCACCGTACACCGGTCCAGCGGCAACCGGACCCTGCTCGATGCCGCGCTCGCCAAATCAGCGATCAAGCTGCGCTGGTTCTACGAGGTGACGCATCTCTCCACGTCGCTTGGACTCGTCGAGGCTGGGCTTGGCATCTCGGTTCTTCCGAAGATGGCGACACCGCAGAGCGATCATCCCTTCCTCGTCACGCGCCCTATCCTCAATCCCGAGATCTCACGCACCATCGGCGTCGTGCGCCGCAGAACCGGCACGATGTCGCCTGCGGCGGAGCGTTTCCTGAAGATGCTGATCGGCCGCTGGGGGCGGACGTAGAGGCCGAGCAGCACAGCAGGTAGCCTGACGCCGAAGGGCTATCCCGCCGGCAACAGGTGCCGCAGCGCCGACGCGATCATCACGCCGCCGCCGGTGATCACGGCGGCGTCGAGGATGGCGGCGTGGATGTGCACCGGCATGCGGGCGACGAAGGCCTTGGCGAGGAACGCGCCCGGCACCGCGACCGCGCCGATCAGGAGCGCAAAGGCCAGCACCTGCGCCGTGACCACGCCGGCCAAACCAAACACCGAGATCTTGATGACGCCCGTCGCCACCGAGATCATCGCGTCGGTGGCGATGACCGCGGCGCCTTCCAGGCCCGCCGCCATCAGCAGCGACAGCAGGATCACGCCGGAGCCGGAGGTGCCGCCGACCAGCACGCCATAACCGACTGCTCCGGCGGCAAGCCCGCCATTGCCGATCCTGACCTCGCGCTTGCGCAGGATCCGCCGCAGCGGGACGCTCATGATCAGCATGGTGCCGATCACGAACGCCGCGCCGGCATTGGTCAGTCGCGTGTAGCCGTAGGCACCGAGCGCGGTCGTGAGCGCCGCCGCGGCGATGACGATGCCGGCCCGGGTGCGATCGGCATGCTGGAGGTAGGCGGCGACGCGGCTGAGGTTGGTGAGGATCGCCGAGATCGCGATGATCGGCACGACGGGTTCGGCGCCGACCATCGGCACCAGCACGAGCGGCATGAGAGCGCCGGTGCCGTAGCCGGCGAGACCACCGATGATGGAAGCAAAGAGAGCGACGGAAGCGACGAGCAGGAGTTGCAGGAGCGAGATGTCGGCAAAGCCTGCCAGAAAATTCATGAACGTCCGTCGCGGTTGACACGCGCCGCCGCCTGATCGGCGATCGCGTTCAGCGATGCCTCGTCGAGCGGAAAGTCCGCAGCTAACCAGGCATCCTCTGCGAGGGTGAGCACATGACCGAGAAGCGGTCCCTCCGCAACCCCGCGCGCGATGAAATCGGCCGCCTTCAACGGCAATTTCGGCGGCGTGAAGCGCTGCGGCAACAGCGCACGCTCGCGCCAGCTCCGGTCGTCGCGATCGCGCGCCCGCGCCCAGCCGAGCATCAGGCGGTCGCGATAGACGGTCTCGCCGAGACGATACAGCAGACGCCGGACTCGCGCCTCGTCGGCGGAAGCGAACCGCCACCAGCGATGGCCCATGCCGTCGAGCGCCTTGGTCTCGGCATTGGAGAGCTTCAGTCTGACGCCGAGACGGCGCGCATCCTCGGTCACGGCGACCGCGAGCGCCGCGAGACGGCGGACCGCGCTCGGCGAAAGCTCCAGTTCGCGCTCGATGCCGATCATCGCGGCGAACGGACCGAGATAGGCGACGCCGCCGAGGATCGCCGTCAGCAACCCGCCATCCGCCATCGCCGTGATCGCGCCGACCGCGCCGTCGGTGACGAGCAGTTTCAGCATCTCCATGCGCACTCGCTCGGCGGACAATGCGGCGAGGCCGGCGCGGCCGGCGATGCAGGCCAGATAGCCCTCGCGGTCGGGGACGCCGTGGCCGAATGCCGAATGGATGCGGAAGAAGCGCAGGATGCGCAGATAATCCTCGGCGATGCGCTGGGCGGGATCGCCGATGAAGCGCACGCGGCGTTGGGCGATGTCGGCGAGACCACCGACGTGATCATGCACCACGCCGTCCGGCCCGACGGACAGCGCATTGATGGTGAAGTCGCGCCGGTGCGCGTCG
Source organism: Bradyrhizobium sp. SZCCHNRI3043 (assembly GCF_032377735.1). NCBI lineage: Bacteria > Pseudomonadati > Pseudomonadota > Alphaproteobacteria > Hyphomicrobiales > Nitrobacteraceae > Bradyrhizobium > Bradyrhizobium sp. SZCCHNRI3043. The sequence goes on along the minus strand of NZ_JAUHID010000002.1, from coordinate 442,909 downwards.
CCGACCCAGTCGCGGCCGAACTCGACCTTGGCCTTGCGGCCGAAGGTCTCGGTGTCCTCGCGCAGGGTCGTGACCTCGAATGGATGCCCCTCGAGCACGAGGGTCACGGTGCCATGGTCGATGCCGGTCGGCACGCTCTTGATCGACGCCGCCTTGGCGCGCCGGAGCACCTCCGCCGGCAGCGCCGTGGTCGCGATGTCGATGTCGCCGATGGCGATGCCGAGCAGCGCATTGCGCACGGCGCCGCCGACCACCCGCGCCTCCTCGCCGTCGCAATTGAGCAGCGCGAGCACGCGCGCGGCGGGACCGGACGAGAGCCAGGGCGCATGCAGCACCCGCGCGCCGATCATTTCTCGACCCCTGGAACGAGCCTGCCGTTCTCGACATGAGCGGGGATATAGGTCGAACGCGGCGGCGCGCCGGAGAACTCGGCGAGCAGGACCAGACTTGCAATCACCAACACCAGCGCCGCCACCGTCAATTTTGTGATCAGATGAAAGGGCCAGTTGACAGGCACCAACAGCCCCGATTTGGTCGCGAGCAAGAACAACACATAAACCGCAAAAGGAATGAGGAAAATTCCGATTTCCGTCAACACGCCACGGATCATGGCTGACAGACCCGCTCGTACAAGACCCGAAGGATGCCCGCTGTAGCGCCCCATATGTAGCGCTCGGCGAACGGCATCGCGTAATACAAGCGCTCCATGCCGCGAAACTCCTTGGAATGCAGCTGATGATTGGCGGGGTCCATCAGGAAGGCCAGCGGCACCTCGAAGGCGTCGTCGACCTCGCCCTCGTTGATCTTGAGCGTGAATCCGGGCCGCACCCGCGCCACCGTGGGCAGGATGCGGAAGCCGAAGGCGGTGCCGTAGACGTCGAGATAGCCGATCGGGTCGACGAAGCTGCGGTCGAGCCCGACCTCCTCTTCGGCCTCGCGCAGGGCGGCATCGAGCGGCGAGGCATCGGTGACGTCGATCTTGCCGCCGGGAAAGGCGATCTGCCCGGCATGGCTCGAGAGGTTCGGCGAGCGCTGGGTCAAAAGGACCGTCGGTTCGGGATGGTCGACCACCGGGATCAGCACCGCCGCGGGACGGATGGGCTGCTCGCGGGAGATGATCTCGAGCATGCGGTCGGTGCCGGAATCTCCGCTGGCCGGAATGACATCCGGATCGAGCAGGGCCTGCGGAACGTCGAAGCGCAACCGCGCGCGGCCCCGCGCGAAGAAATCGGCTGAACTGAGCCCAGCGGTCCCGTTCCTCACCATGGGCTGGTTCAAAGCGCCGCCCTCACCTGTTCTGCATCGGCCATGGGGAAGAACGCGCCGCCCGACCCCACGCCGAACATGACACGCCCATCGATCATCCGCTCCTCACCCATGTCAACAAGCTCGTAGTACAGCGCCCGCGTCACCTTGGCCCAGAGATCGGCTCGCACATGCAGATAGGGCGTCAGGCCGCCGCTCTCGCCAGGCTCGAAGCGCAGCCGGTGCTCGGCATCGCACGCGACCCAGTCGTCGACATTGGTGCGGAAATGCAGCAGCGGTCCGCGCGCATCGCTCTCCGTCCGCATTTCTACGGCCGTGAAGGGGGCATCATCGACGCGGATGCCGACCTTCTCCACCGGCGTGACCAGGAAATAGCGATCACCCTCGCGCTTGAGGATCGTCGAGAACAGCCGGACCAGCGCAGGCCGCCCGATTGGCGTGCCCATGTAGTACCAGCTACCATCACCGGCGATTCGCATGTCGAGATCGCCGCAGAATGGCGGATTCCACAAATGCACCGGCGGCAGTCCCTTTGCGGATGTGCCAGCCTGCGTTGCCGCCGACGTCAGCCGATCGAGTCCGTTGTCGGTGGTCTGCCCTTGCTTCGCCATGGTTTGCCTTGAGTTTGCGTCCACCTTGGCACGATTGGTGCAAGATTCCATCGCCGTCGTCTGTGCAAAAGTTCCTGGCGGCCCTGCAGGTCATGTAAGGTCGCCATAACGTGATGCCGTCAATACCCCGTAATGCCGATAATATGGGGATAGTTTAACTCAACGAATACAGCGCCTTCGCATAGGTTGGCATCCGTGTCCCGGCAAACTGGAGCGGAACGTCCGTCCGAAAGTTCACGATGCGGGGCAGAAGGAGCGCGGGAATGGCTGAGAGTGCCGAGAAGCTCGAGGATGCGATCGTCCGGTCGGCCGAACAGGTCTCCGGCCAGATCCGAGCGGCAAAGGATGCGATCTCCAGCGTCATCTTCGGCCAGGACCGCGTGGTGGAAAACACGCTGGTGACCATCCTGTCCGGTGGCCACGCGCTGCTGATCGGCGTCCCCGGCCTCGCCAAGACCAAGCTGGTCGAGACCTTGGGCGTGACGCTCGGCCTCGATGCCAAGCGCATCCAGTTCACGCCGGACCTGATGCCGTCGGACATTCTCGGCGCCGAGGTGCTCGACGAGAGCGCCGGCGGCAAGCGCTCGTTCCGCTTCATCGCCGGCCCGGTGTTCGCGCAACTGCTGATGGCGGATGAGATCAACCGCGCCAGCCCGCGCACGCAGTCGGCATTGCTGCAAGCCATGCAGGAGCAGCACATCACGGTTGCAGGCGCCCGTCATGACCTACCGAAGCCCTTCCATGTGCTCGCGACCCAGAATCCGCTGGAGCAGGAAGGAACCTATCCGCTTCCCGAAGCCCAGCTCGACCGCTTCCTGATGGAGATCGACGTCGACTATCCGGATCGCGACGCCGAGCGCCGCATCCTGTTCGAGACCACCGGTGCCGAAGAGAGCGGCGCCAAGGCCGCGATGACCGCAGACGCGCTGATCGCTGCGCAGCGGCTGGTGCGCCGGCTGCCGGTCGGCGATTCCGTGGTCGAGGCGATCCTGTCGCTGGTGCGGTCCGCCCGCCCCGGCCCGGAGGCCGGCGACGCCGGCAAGCTGATCGCCTGGGGCCCGGGTCCGCGCGCCAGTCAATCATTGATGCTCGCGGTGCGCGCCCGCGCGTTGCTCGACGGCCGCCTCGCTCCCTCGATCGACGACGTGCTCGATCTCGCCGAGCCCGTGCTCAAGCACCGCATGGCGCTCACCTTCCCGGCCCGCGCCGAGGGACGCACCATTCCGGACGTGATCCGGCAACTGAAGAGCCGGATTGGCTGATGGCCGCAGCGACAGGGCACGCCGACAAGGAGATTCTCGCAATCCGGCGTGCCGATGGCGAAAGCCGGACGCTGGCGTCGTCGCTGCCGCGGCTGGTGCTCGAAGCGCGCCAGATCGCCGCCAATGTGATCCATGGTCTGCATGGCCGTCGCCGCGCCGGCTCCGGCGAAAGCTTCTGGCAGTACCGCCGCTTCGTCTCCGGTGAGCCGTCGCAGCGCGTCGACTGGCGCCGCTCCGCGCGCGACGATCATCTCTACGTCCGTGAGCAGGAATGGGAGGCCGCGCACACCGTGTGGATCTGGCCGGACCGCTCGCCGTCGATGGCGTTCGCGTCGAAGGGCGCCCGCGACAGCAAGCTCGAACGCGCCCTGATCGTGACCTTCGCCCTGGCCGAGTTGCTGGTGGCCGGCGGCGAACGCGTCGGCATTCCCGGCCTGATCAATCCGACCGGGAGCCGCAACGTGATCGACCGCATCGCGCAGGCGATGCTGCATGATGAGACGATCAGGCCGAGCCTGCCGCCCTCCTTCGTGCCGTCCGCGCTCGCCGAGATCGTCGTGCTGTCGGATTTCTGGTCGCCGATCTCCGAGATCAGCACCATGCTCGCCGGCCTGTCCGCGTCGGGTGCGCACGGCACGATGGTCCAGGTCGTCGATCCCGCCGAGGAGACCTTCCCCTATTCCGGCCGCGTCGAGTTCGTCGAGCCGGAGGGCGGCGAGGTCATCACGGCCGGCCGCGCCGAGAGCTGGGCGCAGGACTACGTCGCCCGCGTGGCGCTGCACCGCGACCAGATCCGCGCCGAGACCGGCAAGCTCGACTGGCTGTTCACCACCCACACCACCAGCCGCTCGGCCGCCGAGCTGCTGCTGTTCCTGCATGCCGGCATGACCACGGCCAAAGGTAGCGCGCGCGGCGGCGTCAAAGTGGGCGCTGGCCCCGGAGGGCTCGGCGCATGATGGGCCTGCCGCTGTCGTTCGCCGAACCCTTGCTGCTGACCGGGCTCATCAGCCTGCCGGTGCTGTGGTGGCTGCTGCGGGTGATGCCGCCGCGGCCGCGCCGCATCGAGTTTCCGCCGACCCGGCTGTTGTTCGACATCACGCCCAAAGAAGAGACGCCGTCGCGCTCGCCCTGGTGGCTCACCCTGCTGCGGCTGATCGCGGCGGCGCTGGTGATCTTCGCCGCGGCCGGTCCGATCTGGAATCCGCGCACCGAGGCCGTCGGCAGCAAGGCGCCGCTGGTGCTTTTGCTCGACGACAGCTGGAGCGCAGCTGCAAGCTGGGACACGCGCATCAGGGCCGCCGACGAGATCATCGCCGATGCCGATGCCGACCGCCGCGGCGTCGCGCTGATGCCGCTGTCGGAGCCCGCACGCGACCTCACCTTGATGCCGGCCGGCGCGGCGCGCGTCGCGCTGCGCCAGATCGCGCCCAAGGCCTACACGACCGAGCGCGCCGATGCGCTGCCGCAGCTCGATCGCTTCCTGAAAGCGACGGGCGATGCCGAGATCATGTGGTTCTCCGACGGCGTCGATCCCGGCCGCGGCAGCGAGTTTGTCACCGGCCTTGCCAAGACCATCGGCGATCGCAGCCTGACGGTGTTCGAAGGCGGCACCCTGTCGCCGCTGGCGCTTGCGGGCGCCGAGAACGCCGCGGCCAAGATGACCGTGAAGGTGCTGCGCGCCGATCTCTCGGTTCCGGGCGGCATTGTGCGCGCGCTCGACGCCAAGGGCTCGCCGCTCGGCGAAGCGCAGTTCGGCTTCGCCGCCAGTGCGCACGACGCCGAGGCGAGCTTCGATCTTCCGGTCGAGCTGCGCAATGACATCACCCGGCTCGAGATCGCCGGCGAGCGCTCCGCAGGCGCCGTGCAACTGCTCGACAAGCGCTGGCGGCGGCGTGCGGTCGGCATCGTCTCCGGCGCCACCAGCGACACCGCGCAACCGCTGCTCGCGCCGACCTTCTACCTGACCCGCGCGCTGGCGCCGTTCGCCGATCTCCGGCTCGGTGATCGTGGCGCCCCGCAGCAGGTCATCACGCAGTTCCTCGACCAGAAGGTGCCGATGATCGTGATGGCCGACGTCGGCACGCTGTCGCCGGAGCTGCGCGACCGTCTCAACGGCTGGATCGAGAATGGCGGCGTGCTGGTGCGCTTCGCCGGCCCGCGCCTGGCGCAGGGCGACGACGATCTCGTGCCGGTCAAGCTGCGCCGCGGCGGCCGCACGTTGGGCGGCAGCCTGACCTGGGAGAAGCCACAGCACCTCGCGGCCTTCACCGCCGACGGCCCGTTCGCGGGCATCACCGTGCCGAAGGACGTGACGGTCAATCGCCAGGTCCTCGCCGAGCCCGACGCCGTGCTGGCGACCAAGAGCTGGGCCTCGCTGGAGGACGGCACGCCGCTCGTCACCGGCGAGCATCGCGGCAAGGGCCTGATCGCGCTGTTCCACGTCAGCGCCGACATGCGCTGGTCGGACCTGCCGATGTCCGGCGCCATGGTGGAGATGCTCCGCCGCATCGTCGACATGTCCGGCTACACCTCGACGCCGGGCCCTGGTCCCGCGGGTGAGACCGCCAAGGCCACGCTGGCGCCGCTGCACATCCTCGACGGCTTCGGCGCCTTCGGACCGCCGCCTTCGACCGCCAAGCCGCTGCCGGCCGATTTCAACGACCGGGCTTCGCTGGATCATCCACCCGGATTCTATGGCCCAGCCGAGGGACCCACCGCAGTGAACACGCTCAGCCCCGCCGATCGCATTCTGCAGCTCGACACGTCGACGCTGCGCGCCAAGCGTGCCAGCTACACCTCCGCCGAGCCGCGCGATCTCCGGGGCATCCTGCTGTCGACCGCACTGCTGCTGTTCCTGATCGACGCGGTCATCGTCGCCCTGCTCGGCGGCGTGCTGGCCTCGCTCGCGCGGTGGCGGCGTGCAGCGCCCGCGTCCATCGCGCTTGCGGTGCTTGCAACCGGCGCCCTGCTCGCGGTCGCGATGCCGACGGCCGCGCGCGCCGACGCCGCCAGCGACGATTTCGCCATGCGCGCGGTGTCGCAGACGCGGCTTGCCTATGTCGTGACCGGCAATGCCGACGTCGATTCCATCGTCAAGGCCGGCCTGACCGGACTGACCTTGTTCCTGGCCCAGCGCACGGCGCTCGAAGCCGGCGACCCCGTCGGCATCGATCCTGCGCATGACGAGCTCGCCTTCTTCCCGCTGATCTACTGGCCGATCGTGCCGGGCACGCCGAAGCCGCCGCAGGACGCGATCAACAAGATCGACGCCTACATGAAGCAGGGCGGCACGGTGATCTTCGATACCCGCGATGCAGTCGAGGCGCCCCCGGGCGAGAACGGCGCGCAGCAGACCCCGGGCATGCAGTCGCTGCGCGAGATTCTGTCGTCGCTCGACGTCCCCGAGCTCGAGCCGGTGCCGCGCGAGCACGTGCTGACCAAGACGTTCTACCTGCTGCGCGACTTCCCCGGTCGCTTCACCGCAGGCCAGACCTGGGTCGAGGCGCTGCCGAAAGACGAGGACGAGGACAGCGCCTCGCGTCCGGCGCGCGGCGGCGACGGCGTCTCACCGATCATCATCACCTCCAACGACCTCGCCGGCGCCTGGGCCATCCGCCCCGACGGCCAGGCCATGCTGCCGATGGTTCCCGGCGAGCCGCGACAGCGCGAATTCGCCTTCCGCGCCGGCGTCAACATCGTGATGTACACGCTGACCGGCAACTACAAGGCCGACCAGGTGCACGCGCCGGCGCTGATCGAACGGCTTGGGCAGTGATGACAATAGCCACGCGCAGCCGCGCCAAAACCTCCGTCGTCACGCCCGGCCTTGAGCCGGGCATCCACGCCCCTGTTTTCCGAGGGAATGACGTGGATGGCCGGGACAAGCCCGGCCATGACGAAGCCAGCGAGTTTGCCTCATGAATTACGGCATCGCGTTCACGCCTCTGGTCCCGACGGTCGTGCTGTGGCTCGCGATCGGCGCGATCGTCGTCATCGCCGCGCTCCTGTTGCTCGGCCGCTCGCGCTCGGCCTGGATCCGCGTCACCGCGCTCGCCTTGATCGCGCTCGCGCTGGCCAATCCGCAGTTCACGCGCGAGGACCGCGAGCCGCTGAGCTCGGTCGCCGCCGTCGTGGTCGACAAGAGCCCGAGCCAGAATTTCGGTGACCGCAACAAGCAGACCCAGGCGGCCCAGGAGTCGCTGGTCGACAGCTTGAAGAAGATCAAGGGCCTCGAGGTCCGCGTGGTCGATGCCGGCCAGGCCGATGGCGAGACCGACGGCACGCATCTGTTCAGCGCGTTGACCTCGGCGCTGTCGGACGTTCCCGTCGATCGGGTCGCCGGCGCCTTCCTGATCACGGATGGACGCGTCCACGACATTCCCGGCAACGTCGCCGCGCTCGGCTTCCAGGCTCCGCTGCAGGCCCTGATCACGGGCCAGAAGGCCGAGCGCGACCGCCGCGTCGCGATCACGGCCGCGCCTCGCTTCGGCATCGTCGGCCAGCCGCAGACCATCAGCTTCCGGCTCGACGACCAGGGCGTCAGCGGTGCCAGCGCCAAGGTCGTGATCCGCCGCGATGGCGAGGTCATCAGCGAGCGCACCTTGACCAGCGGCCAGGCCGCCAATGTCGACGTCGACATCAAGCACGAAGGCCAGAACATCGTCGAGATCGAGGCCTCGCCGCTCGACAACGAGCTGACCCTCGTCAACAACCGCGCGGTGGTCTCGATCGATGGCGTCCGCGACAAGCTGCGCGTGCTCCTGGTGTCTGGCGAGCCGCATTCGGGCGAGCGCACTTGGCGCAACCTTTTGAAGTCGGACGCCAGCATCGATCTCGTCCACTTCACCATCCTGCGGCCGCCGGAGAAGCAGGACGGCACCCCGATCAACGAGCTGTCGCTGATCGCGTTTCCGACCCGCGAGCTGTTCCAGCAGAAGATCAACGAATTCCAATTGATCATCTTCGACCGCTACGCCCGGCAGGGCGTGCTGCCGATCGCCTATTTCGACAACATCGCGCGCTACGTGCGCAATGGCGGCGCGGTGCTGGTCTCGGCCGGGCCGGACTACGCCTCCAACACCAGCATCTGGCGCACACCGCTCGATTCGGTGCTGCCCGCCGAGCCGGTCGGCGTCACCGAGAAGCCCTTCTATGCGCATCTATCTGACGCCGGCAAACGCCATCCGGTTACGCGCGGCCTCGAGGGCTCGGGCTCCGAGCCGCCGCGCTGGAGCCGCTTCTTCCGCACCGTCGAGACCCGCAATGCGGTCAGTCCGCCGGTCATGACCGGCGCCGACGGCAAGCCGCTCTTGCTGCTGTCGCGCTTCGGCGCCGGCCGCGTCGCTCTGCTGCTGTCCGACCACATCTGGCTGTGGGCGCGCGGCTATGAAGGCGGCGGTCCGCATCTCGACCTGCTCCGGCGCATGTCGCACTGGCTGATGCAGCAGCCCGATCTCGACGAGGAAGCGCTGCGGCTGCAGATTCAAGGCAAGGATCTCGCCGTCATCCGCCAGACCATGGGCGACACCGTCCCGCCGGTGACCGTGACCTCGCCGTCCGGCACCACGCGCGAGCTCACTCTGAGTCAGGGCGATCCCGGCGAATGGCGCGCGACCCTGCCCGCCAACGAGCTCGGCCTGTGGCAGGCGACCGACGGCACGCTGAAGGCGCTGATCAATGTCGGCCCGACCAATCCGAAGGAATTCTCCGAGGTCACCTCGACCACCGAAACCCTGAAGCCGCTGGCACAGGCGACCGGCGGCGACGCCCGCCGCATCGCCGACGGATCCGGCATCGACTTGCCGCGCATCGTCCCCGTCAGGTCGTCGACCTTGTTCAGCGGCGACGGCTGGATGGGCGTGCGGATGCGCGACGCCAGCGTGGTCAAGGGCGTCGGCGTGCTGCCGATGTTCGCCGGCGTGATCGGCCTGCTGCTGCTGCTCGGCGCGCTCGCCGCAACCTGGGTACGCGAGGGACGCTGACACGAAGACACACGCGCACCACGGCGGCGTGCGACGTGGCGCGAAGGGCACAGCGAGCCGGTTTCCATCAGTTGCCGCGGCGCTCTGATTGACAGCTAAGAGGCGCCTCTGCGATGTTACATTGTAACAAAGGCTGAGCCTCTCAGCCGAACGGGGTGGCCTACTCACATGAGCCAGATCACATGAGCCAGAGCTGGCGATGAGCTGGTTTCGCGCGAACATCAAAGATGTCTCGCGGCTCGCGCTGTTGGCGCTGGTGCTGCAATTCGCGCTCGCGTTCGGCCATGTTCATTGGCTCTCCACGCAGAGCCTGGACGGCAGTCGTATCACGACCGCACAGGCCCATACCGGCTCCTCTCCCGCAAGCCAGGACCCCGACCAGCAGCCCTCCGCCGATGGCTGCGCCATCTGCGCCGTCATGGCGATGGCGCAATCGATCCTGCTATCACCGACGCCCGTTCTGACGCCTCCTGAAGCGGTGGCATTTCGTCTGCCCGATGCGATCACCGCCACTGTCGCGGCTGTTGTCGTCGACACCGCCTTCCAGCCGCGCGCTCCTCCCATCGCCTGATCTGAACCGCTCGAAACGCCGCCACGGTTGCGCTCACGCGCACGGCGGCCGCGTGCAGGAATGGGTCCGTCGCAAGCCGACGGCAGGCGCATCCCGCCAGCAACGAAAGACGTGGGACGCCTGATCAGGATCAGGAATTGAACGATGTTGTCGAGAGCCTTGATGTCGGGCTGCAGCGCCGCAGCCATGTTGTGCGTTTTGGGTGCGCCCGCGCGCGCTGACGATCCGAAGCCGGCGGCCGAGTTGCCCGAGGTCAACGTGACAGCGCCGAGCCCGATACGGGCACGGAAGCCGGTGGTGCCGCGGCCCAATCCTACCGCGCGCGTCGCGCGCGGGCCCCGTGCGCCGACGCCAGCGCGAGAAGCACAATCAGCGCCACCGCCGCCGCAACAGGGTGTGCTGCCTGTCGTCACCGACCAGTTCGCAACCGTCACCGTGGTGCCGAACGAGGAGCTTCGCCGCTCCGGCGCCGCCACGCTCGGCGACCTTCTCAATTCGAAACCCGGCATTACCGGATCGAGCTTCGCGCCGGGCGCCTCGAGCCGGCCGATCATCCGCGGCCTCGACGTCAACCGCGTCGGTATCGTCGAGAACGGCATCGGCGGCGGCGGTGCGTCCGATCTCGGCGAAGATCATTTCGTGCCGATCGATCCGCTCACCAGCGACCAGATCGAGGTCGTTCGCGGCCCCGCGGCGCTGCGCTACGGCTCCACCTCGATCGGCGGCGTCGTCAGCGCCACCAACAACCGCATTCCGCAGGCCCTGCCGACCTGTTCGACCGCGCCGTTTCAGACCTATGGCCTGCCGGCGAGCGCGCCGGCCGCGGGCAGCGCGCCTTGCGTCACCGCGGAAACGCGCACCTCGTTCAGCTCGGTCGACCGCGGCGTCGAGGGCGGCGTGCTGCTCGATGCCGGCGGCGGCAACTTCGCACTTCATGCCGATGCCTACGGCCGCAAGACCGGCGACTATTCGATTCCGGGCTACCCCTATCTGTTCGACCAGACCCGCCCGGTGAACGGCCGGCAGCCGAACTCCGCCGTGCAGAACGATGGCGCCTCGATCGGCGGCAGCTATTTCTTCACCGGCGGCTTCATCGGCGCGGCGATCCAGCAGACCGATGCGCTCTACCACATCCCCGGCATCGACGGCGCCGACAGCCGGACCCGGATCGACGCACACCAGACCAAGATCACCGCCAAGGGCGAGTATCGCCCGGACTCCGCGGCGATCGATGCGATCCGATTCTGGGCCGGCGCGACAGACTATCGGCACAATGAGCTCGGCCTTGCAGCCGTCACCGACCCGACCACCGATGGCGTGCGCCAGACCTTCACCAATCGCGAGCAGGAAGCGCGCGTCGAGATGCAGATGATGCCCGTCAATCTGCGCTTCGCCACGCTGACGACCGCCTATGGCGTGCAGGCCGGGCACCAGGAGCTGAATGCGCCGAGCCCCGACAACCCCGGCTCGGTGTTCAACGGCCTGTTCGGCCCCAACACCAACAATCGCGTCGCCGGCTATGTCTTCAATGAGCTCGCCTTCTCGCCCTCGACCAAGGCGCAGGTCGCCGGCCGGATCGAGCACGTCGCGCTGAACGGCTCCACACCGAACTTTCCGGTCGACTATCTGCCGGACGGTACGCCGCAGGCCAACATCGCCCGCAATCCGTCGTACACGCCGAAGAGCGCGAGCGTCGGCCTGTTGCAGAACCTGCCGGGCGATCTGGTGGCGAGCGTGACCGCGCAATATGTCGAGCGCGCGCCGAAGCCAGCCGAGCTGTTCTCGCGCGGCGGCCACGATGCGACCGCAACCTTCGACATCGGTAATCCGAACCTGACCATCGAGACGGCCAAGACCGTCGAGGCCGGGCTGCGCAAGGCCACCGGCCCGTTCCGCTTCGAAGCCACGGCCTACTACACGCAGTTCAGCAACTTCATCTATCGCCGGCTGACCGGCGTGATGTGCGACGACGATTTCGCGTCCTGCGGCACCACGGGCACCGCGCTGAACCAAGCGGTCTACTCGCAGCGCAACGCGCTGTTCCGCGGCTTCGAGTTCCAGAGCCAGTTCGATGTCGCTCCGCTCGGCAGCGGCATCTGGGGCATCGAGAACCAGTTCGACGTCGTCCGCGCCACCTTCTCCGACGGCACCAACGTGCCGCGGATTCCGCCGATGCGCGTCGGCGGCGGCCTGTTCTGGCGCGATGCCAACTGGCTGACCCGCATCAACCTGCTGCACGCCTTCGCCCAGAACGACATCGCACCGATCGCGGAGACACCGACGCCGGGCTACAACCTGCTGAAGGCGGAGATCAGCTACCGCACCAAGCTCAATCCGAACATGTTCGGCGCGCGCGAGATGCTGGTCGGCCTCGTCGGCAACAATCTGTTGAACGAGAAGATCCGCAACTCCGTGTCCTACACCAAGGACGAGGTGCTGCTGCCCGGCATCGGCGTGCGGATCTTTGCCAATCTCAAGTTCTGATTGCGAATTCGGTCGGGGCGCGGAGGAAAGCAATCTGAGCCCCCTTCGTCATTGCGAGGAGCGAAGCGACGAAGCAATCCAGACTTCTCTTGGGGCTCTGGATTGCTTCGCTTCGCCGCTTCGCTCGCAATGACGACCTACCTGGCGTAGTCCCAGTCAGGACGGATCGCGCCCTCGACGTCCTCGAACGCGTCGTCGACGAGCTCGTTCACCAGCAGCCGGTTGTAGTCGACCGGGCCCGGCATGATCGCCCGGCCTTTCGACACCGGCTTGAACCCGACACGGCTGTAGTAGGCGGCGTCGCCGACCAGCAGGATCAAGCGATGGCCCTGCGCCCGCGCATCCGCGATCGAGCGCTCCATCAGCATGCGGCCGATGCCGTGCTTGCGGAACGGCGGCTCGACCGTCAGCGGCCCGAGCATCAGCGCCTTGGTGTCGCCGACGCAGATCGGGAGCTGCCGCACCGAGCCGACCAGCAAAGTGCCGATATGGGCGGTGAACGATAGCGCGAGCAGATGATCGACATGCTCGCGCAGTCGATAGGCACTCAGCACGAAGCGGCCGGGGCCGAAGGTGCGCTCATGCAGCCGCTCGATCGCCTGCGCGTCGCCCGGCTTTTCGGCGGAGATCGTAATGGACAGGTCACTCATGTGGGGTGGCGAGATAGCATTCTGGAGCGGCGCGGTCCATGGCGTGCCGTCCGCGCGTTGACAGCATTCGCTCGCCCCGGGGTCGCCAATGCCAATTTTCTGAGCACTCGCGTGGCGTGACCGAAGATTGTGCTAAAATGTCAAGTTTCCGGAGCCGCCCTCGCTTAACCTGCCCCAGGTCATGAGCGTTGTGGTCGCTGTCGCGGCCGCTGGGACCGCTCTGACGCAGCACGAGCGGCAGGTCGAAGATGACGGGTGCGTTCCGGTCGCGCCATCGCGGCGAAACTCATGTGTTCGATGATCTCAAGACGCTGTTGGCCTGCGCCTCGCCGCGCCGGTCCGGCGATGAGCTGGCTGGCCTCGCAGCCGACAGCGCCGCGCGGCGGGTGGCGGCGCGGATGGCGCTCGCTGACGTGCCGCTGCGGCGTTTCCTCGACGAGCCGCTGATTCCCTATGAGAGCGACGAGGTCACGCGCCTCATCCTCGACAGCCACGATGCCGCCGCATTCGCGCCCGTCGCGTCGCTGACCGTCGGCGAATTGCGCGAATGGCTGATGTCCTGGGAGGCGGACGCTGACCGGCTGGCCGCCCTCGCGCCGGGCCTGACGCCGGAGATGGTGGCCGCGGTCTCCAAGCTCTGCGGCAATGGCGATCTCGTCGCTGTCGCCGCCAAATGCCGGGTCGTGACCCGCTTCCGCTCCACGATCGGCTTGGAGGGGCGGCTGTCGTCGCGGCTGCAGCCGAACGATCCGACCGACGATCCCCGGGCGATCGCCGCAGGCACGCTCGATGGCCTGCTGTTCGGCATGGGCGATGCGGTGATCGGCATCAATCCCGCGACCGACAATGTCGAGGCCTGCATCCGCCTGCTCACGATGCTCGATGATCTCAGGCTCAAATTCGAGGTGCCGACGCAGTCCTGCGTGCTGAGCCACGTCACGACCTCGATCCAGGCGATCGGGAAAGGCGCGCCGCTCGATCTCGTCTTCCAGTCGATCGCCGGCACCGAGGCTGCCAATGCCGGCTTCGGCGTGACCCTGGCGCTGCTGGCCGAGGCGCAGGACGCGGCCTTGTCGCTGAGGCGCGGCACGATCGGCAACAACGTCATGTATTTCGAGACCGGCCAGGGCGCGGCGCTGTCGGCCGAGGCTCATCACGGCCTCGATCAGCAGACAGTCGAGGCCCGCGCCTACGCGGTGGCGCGCGCCTTCTCGCCGCTGCTGGTCAACACCGTGGTCGGCTTCATCGGTCCCGAATACCTCTACGACGCGAAGGAGATCATCCGCGCCGGGCTGGAGGATCATTTCTGCGCCAAGCTGCTCGGCGTGCCCATGGGCTGCGATGTCTGCTACACCAACCATGCCGAGGCCGATCAGGACGACATGGACGATCTGGCGCTGCTGCTTGCGGCGGCCAACGTCAACTTCCTGATCGCCGTGCCCGGCGCCGACGATATCATGCTCAACTATCAGAGCCTGTCGCATCACGACGTGATGCGGCTGCGGCATCTGCTCGGCCGCCGCCCGGCGCCGGAGTTCGAGGCCTGGCTGGCGCGGATGGGCCTGCTCGACCAAAGCGGCCGCATGCCGCCATTACCGGGCAGCGCGCCTTCCGTAGTCCGGCTGATCGGCCAGGGAGCGCGGGCATGAGGGACGATCCGTTCGACCTGCTGCGCGGGATGACGCGCGCCCGCGTCGCCCTCGGCCGCTCCGGCGACGGGCTTCCGACCGCAGCGAAGCTGGAATTCCAGATGGCGCATGCGCTCGCGCGCGATGCCGTATGGAGCAAGGTCAATTTCGACGGCATCGCCGACGCGCTCGCGCCGCGCGAGGTGATCAAGGTCGCGAGCGCAGCGACGGACCGCGCCAGCTATCTGCGCCGGCCCGACCTCGGGCGTCGCCTGGCCGCGGAGGATGCCGCCAGGCTAACATCCGGTCCGTACGATCTCGTCTTCATCATTGCCGACGGGCTGTCGGCGGATGCGGTCGAAAGCCATGCCGCCGCTGTCGTGATCGCCACCGCGGCGCGTCTGACGGGCCTGTCCATCGGCCCGATCGTGCTGGCTTCGCAGGCGCGCGTGGCGCTGGGTGACGCTGTCGGCGCCGCGATGCGCGCCCGGCTGGTGGCGGTCCTGATCGGCGAGCGTCCGGGTCTGTCGGCGGCGGATTCCCTGGGTGTGTATCTGACTCTGCACCCTGCCCCTGGCCTGCGCGACAGCGCGCGCAACTGCATCTCCAACATTCACCACCATGGGCTGTCGGCCGAGCGCGCCGCCGACAAGCTGACCTGGCTGGCGCGCGAGGCGCTGCGGATCGGCGTCACCGGCATCGGCCTCAAGGAGGCGGCGCCGGACGCCGCGATCGAGACGACTACATCGTCATCACAAATCACCCATCACAAGCAGACAGGAGCGACTGGACATGAGTGACGAGACCAAACCGACGCTTTCGAAGAGCCTGACCGGACTCCATCTCTGGGGCATCGCGGTCGGGCTCGTCATCTCCGGCGAATATTTCGGCTGGAGCTATGGCTGGGACAAGGCCGGCACGCTCGGCTTCCTCGTCACCACGATCTTCATCGCGGTGATGTATACGACCTTCATCTTCTCCTTCACCGAGCTCACCACCGCGATCCCGCATGCCGGTGGTCCGTTCGCCTATTCCTACCGTGCCTTCGGCCCGCTCGGCGGCTTCGTCGCCGGCTTTGCGACACTGATCGAATTCGTGTTCGCACCGCCTGCCATCGCGCTCGCCATCGGCGCCTATCTCAACGTCCAGTTTCCGGCGCTGTCACCCAAGACCGCCGCGCTCGGCGCCTATGTGGTGTTCATGGCCCTCAACATCGCGGGCGTATCGATCGCCGCGACGTTCGAGCTGTTCGTCACGGTCCTGGCGATTGCCGAGCTCCTGGTGTTCATGGGCGTCGTGTCGCCCGGTTTTTCCTTCGCCAATTTCACCGCCAATGGCTGGGCCGGTGAGAATTCGTTCTCGCTGGCGAGCATCGGCGGCATCGTCGCAGCGATCCCCTTCGCGATCTGGTTCTTCCTGGCGATCGAAGGTGCCGCCATGGCCGCGGAGGAGACCAGGAATCCGACGAGGACCGTTCCTCGCGCCTACATTGCCGGCATCCTGACGCTCGTCGTGCTCGCCTTCGGCACCATGATCATGGCCGGCGGCGTCGGCGACTGGGCGAAGCTCGCCAACATCAACGATCCCTTGCCGCAGGCGATGAAGATCGTCGTCGGCGAGAACTCCGGCTGGCTGCACATGCTGGTGTGGATCGGCCTGTTCGGTCTGATCGCCTCGTTCCACGGCATCATCATGGGCTATTCGCGGCAGATCTTCGCGCTGTCGCGCGCCGGCTTCCTGCCGGCCAAGCTCGCCGCACTGCATCCGACCTGCCGCACGCCGCATTGGGCGATCCTGGCCGGCGGCGTGATCGGCATCGCCGCGATCTACTCCGACGAGCTCATCCAGTTCGCCGGACAGACGCTGACGGCGAACATCGTCACCATGAGCGTGTTCGGCGCGCTCGTGATGTACATCATGAGCATGGCCGCTCTCTTCCGCCTGCGCGCCACCGAGCCCAATCTTATCAGGCCGTTCAAGGCGCCGCTCTATCCGGTGCTCCCGGCCGTGGCGCTGGTGTGTGCGACGCTCTCGCTGCTCACGATGATTTGGTTCAACCTGCAGGTGTTCGCAGCCTTCGTGGTGCTGTTCGCCGCCGGTCTGCTGCTCTATCGTCTGACGGCCGGCAAGCGCGGCAACGCGGCGAATGACGATCTGCTCGACATCGCTTTGACCGAGGCCCGCGCCATGGCCGACTGATCCGCCAGGGCCCGCGAGATCCAGGAACGAGGCAAGCCCTCCGCGTCCCTGCGCGGAGGGCTTTATCGATAGCCCGCTTCGGCAGGCACGTGACTTGCATAACTACGAGGTGTCAACCGACGGCGTACGTCCTCAAAGGCGAGGATTTCATGGCACAGCCTCTTGCAGCCGAACGCGAGCATCCGCGCGACCGCAGCCGGAACATTTTGGCCGCTGCTGCGACCGGTGTCGCTGATTTCATCGCCCTGACGGGAGGCCGTCCGGAAGCGGTATTCGAACGGGTGGGCATCGATGCCGAATGCCTGGGCCAGACCCGCCGCGCGCTCGACCTCGCCGACTATGTCGCGATGATGGAAGACGCCGCGCAGGAGACCGGCAACGACAATTTCGGACTGTGGTTCGGCCAGCGCTACCAGCCGCAGATGCTCGGCCTGATCGGCGAGATCGCGCTGTCCGCGCCGACGCTCGGTTCGGCGATCGAGCACCTCGCGCTGTGGTTTCCCTGGCATCAGCAGGCCACCGAGACCCGCCTCGCCCGCAAGGACGGCTTTCTCCGCCTCGAATATCGCATCCTCGACGGCTCGATCGTCGATCGCCGGCAGGATGCCGAATTGACCATGGGCATGTTCGCGAACGTCTTCCGCGCGTGCCTGCCATCGGGCTGGGCGCCTGACATGGTGCTGTTCGAGCATGCCCGGCCGGCCGCCTGGCGCGATCATGAGGCAGCCTTCGATGCCGACGTCGGATGGTCGCAAGGCACCAATGCGCTGGTGTTTCGCGACCGCGGCCTGGACCGCGCCATGCCAGGGGCCGATCTGTCACGCCTGCAGCGGCTCACGACCGATCTTGCCAATGTCGCCGGCTCGTGCGGCACGCCGGCGTTCCTCGATCTGGTCCGCGGCGAGATCAGGCGGCGGCTGTCAGCCGGCGCGCTGCATCTCGAGGAGGTCGCCGACGCGCTGTCGACCACGCCGTGGACGTTGCAGCGCCGGCTTGCCGAGTTCGGCGCCACCTTCTCCGACCTCGTCGAGGCGACCCGGCTCGATCTCGCCCGCCACTATCTGCGCCAAGCGCATTTGCCGCTCGGCGACGTCGCCTTCCTGCTCGGCTATTCCGAGGCGTCCGCGTTCTCCCGTGCCTTCGCGCGCTGGAGCGGCTGCAGCCCGCGGCAGTGGCGCCAACGGTCATTGCAGGCGACGGCTCGCAGCTAGCGCCACGCCGCCGGCATCAATCAGCCGGCATCGTCTTCTCGACCAGCCGCACCCAATAGGAGGCGCCATGGCCGAGAATGTTGTCGTTGAAGCGATAGGCCGGGTGGTGGCAATCTTTGCCGTCGCCCATGCCGAGGAAGACGAAGGCGCCGGGACGGGCCTGCAGCATGAAGGCGAAATCCTCGGCCCCCATCAGCGGCGGCGCATTGTCGACCACCCGCTCCGCGCCGACAACGTCGCGGGCGACATCAGCTGCGACGCCGGTCTCGCGCGCATGGTTCATCGTGATCGGGTAGAGCCGCGTGTATTTCGTCGTCGCCTCACCGCCATAGGTGCGGGCGATGCCGTCGGCGACCTCGGCAATGCGGCGCTCCACCAGGTCCTGCACCTCGGGATCGAGCGTGCGCACGGTGCCCTTCAATTCGACGGTCTCCGGAATGACGTTCATCGCCTTGCCGGCCTCGACGACGCAGATCGAGATGACCGCTGACTTGATCGGATCGACGTTGCGCGACACGATCGACTGCAGCGCCGTGATGATGTGCGCAGCGATCAGCACGCTGTCGACCGCCTTGTGAACCCCGGCGCCGGCATGACCGCCCTTGCCGCGGACGGTGATCTCGATCTGGTCCGATGACGCCAGCATCGGGCCCGGCCGCAGCGCGAAGACGCCTTCGGGCACGCCCGGCGCATTGTGCAGACCGTAGACCTCCTGGATGCCCCAGCGGGTCATCAATCCATCGTCGACCATCGCCTTGCCGCCGGCGCCGCCCTCCTCGGCGGGCTGGAAGATTACGATCGCGGTGCCGTCGAAATTGCGCGTGTCGGCGAGATGCTTGGCGGCACCCAGCAGCATCGCGGTATGGCCGTCATGGCCGCAGGCATGCATCAGGCCCGGCGTCTTCGACGCATAGGGCACCCCCGAGGCTTCCTCGATCGGCAGCGCATCCATGTCGGCGCGCAGGCCGATGGTGCGACCTGAACTGGTCCGACGGCCGCGGATGACACCGACCACGCCGGTGCGCCCAATGCCGGTCACCACCTCGTCACAACCGAATTCGCGCAAGCGCTCGGCGACGATGCCGGCGGTGCGGTGCACCTCGTACATCAACTCCGGATGTTCATGGAAATCATGGCGCCAGGCGGCCATGTCGTCGGCGAGCGCGGCGATGCTGTTGAGGATGGGCATGGAGGCGGTGTTCTCGTTCAGGACGTTGACGCCCGAACCATGACCGGAACGGCGGACGGACACAAGCTTTCGCCTGCATCACCCCTCGATCGGCGCGTGTGACAGATAGGCCAGCAGCTTCATCTCGCGACGACCGCGGGTGACGGTGTCGAGCACGAGGCCCGACGAGGCCGACAGCAGCGCCATGATCATCAGGCCCATCGACAGCACGGCGGTCGGCAGCCGCGGCACCAACCCGGTCTCGATATAGGTGACGAGGATGGGAATCGCGAAGCCGATCGAGACCAGCGCGAGGAAGATGCCGATCGCGCTGAAGAAGCGCAGCGGCTTCTCCGAGCGATAGAGCTTCAGGATCGTGCCGAGGATGCGGAAGCCGTCGCGCCAGGTGTTGAGCTTGGAGACGGACCCTTCGGGCCGCGCGTAGTATGGCGTCGCGACCTCGGCCACCGGCAGCGCCAGCTCCAGCGCATGCACGGTGAGCTCGGTCTCGATCTCGAATCCGTCGGAGAGGACGGGGAAGGATTTGACGAAACGGCGCGAGAATACGCGGTAGCCGGACAGGATGTCCTTGAAGGCCTGGCCGAACACCTCGGCGAGGAAGCTCGTCAGCATCCAGTTGCCGGTGCGATGACCCATGCGATAGGCGGCCTGCTCCTGGTCGACGCGCAGGCCCACCACCATGTCGAGCCGCTCGCTGACGAGACGCGCGATCATGCCGGGCGCACTCGGCGCGTCATAGGTCGCGTCGCCATCGACCAGGACGTAGATGTCAGCATCGACATCGGCGAACATGCGCCGGACGACGTGGCCCTTGCCCTGCCGCCGCTCAGAGCGCACCTCGGCGCCGGCCGCGCGCGCGACCTCGATCGTGCGGTCCTTGGAATTGTTGTCGTAGACGTAGACCGTGGCTGTCGGCAGCGCCTGCTTGAAATCGCGGACCACGGTGGCGACCGCGGCCTCCTCATTGTAGCAGGGCACCAGCACGGCGATCCGCATCGAAGGTGATATCATCGACCCCTCTCCCACGGCCGGGAGACTGCCCTCATTCGGTGCAGAAATTCATAATGATCCGGCGGCAACGTGCTGTTCCGGCCGCCAGGTGGGAATGATCTTAACGCCGTCTAGCACCTCGCGCAGGCGGGACAGCGTGCCGAGCGTGGTTCCCTCCGGCAGCGCGTCGCGGGCGAAAAAGCCGGTCTCGACGATCTCGAGGTTCGGCTCCGGCGTCCGGTCCTGCGTGAACCTTTTGATAACGAAGACGGCGACGTGGTCGCGCGGCGAGACGTGGCCGTTGAGGAAGATGCCGTGCAGCTCCGGCTCGCCTTCCAGCGCGATCCGGCCCTCCTCGAACAGCTCCCGCGTCAGCGCCTCGATGAACGTCTCGCCGACCTCGACGCCGCCGCCCGGCAGGTGCCAACCCGAGACATAGCCATGCCGGACCAGGAACACGCGGTTCTCGGCATCCAGCACCACGCCGCGGACGCCGAGCGTCATGCCGCGGGCGAAGCGCCAATAGAGATGGAAGCCGCGGCGGAGCACGGGCTCGAACCGGATCCGCAGCCGGCTCAGATGTGTCGTCATCGCTGTCGTCGTCCTGGTTGTTCTTGCGCTCGCTGGCAGGGCTTGTCATGAGAGCCGGGCACCACGAGGGATAGCACGAGATGACATCTGGGCGCGCTTGCATCCGCCATCGGCACCGAGGAGCATAATGGTTGCCTTCACGCTCGCTCATCTGTCCGACCCGCATCTCGCGCCACAGCACAAGCCGCGCCTGTCGGAGCTCGCCGGCAAGCGCGCGCTCGGCTATCTCAACTGGACGCGCAATCGCTACAAATACCATCGCAGCGACATCCTCGATCTGCTCATCTCCGACCTGCACACGCAGATGCCGGACCAGATCGCCGTCACCGGCGATCTGGTCAATTTCGCCCTGGAATCGGAATTCCCGCTCGCCCAGGCCTGGCTCAGGACGGTGGGTCCGCCGGACAGGGTCACCGCGATCCCGGGCAATCACGACGCCTATGTGCGCTCGACCCGGCTGCGCTTCGCCGAGAGCTTTGCCGACTATTTCGGTGGCGATGCCGCGGGACCGGCAACGTTCCCGTCGCTGCGCCGGCGCGGGCCGCTGGCGCTGATCAGCCTGTCCTCGGCCGTGCCCTCGGCGCCGTTCATGGCGACGGGACGGATCGGCAGCGCGCAACTCGCCGCGCTTGAGCTGCTGCTCGAATCGCTTGCGCACGAGCAGCTGTTCCGCGTGCTGCTGGTGCATCATCCGCTGCGCTCGGCCCACCGGATGAAGCGGCTGACCGACGCCAAGAAGCTGATCGCGCTGCTCGCGCGCCATGGCGTCGAGCTGATCCTGCACGGCCATGACCACGTGCATTCGACCATCTGGATCGACGGCCCGGAGCGCAAGATCCCGGTCGTCGGCGTGCCCTCGGCCTCCTCGATCGCGCATGGCCACTATCCAGCCGCGGCCTACAACATGTTTGCCATCAGCAGCGACGGCAATCACTGGCGCTGCGACATGACCGTGCGCGCGGTCAACGAGGCGCTGCGCGTGCGCGAAATCCGCGAGGTCCGCCTGCTTTGAGTCGCGGCCAAGTCCTCAGATCTGCTGCAGGCTTGCATAGAACGCGACCCCGAACAGCGACAGCGCGCCAAGCACGAAGCCGAGCACGAACGGCCAGAACCCGCCGCGCCGCCGCGGCGCCTCGCTGGTCTCCTTCGCCTGAGCCCGGGCGACGCTGAAGGCACGCTCGCGCTCGACCATGCGGCGGGCGACGTAGTCGGTGACGGCTTTCACGATCGCACCGATGTCGTGCGACTCGACGAGCACGATGCGGCCGTTGCGGGTGTCCTGCACGAAGCGATACTGCCGCTTGTCACGCCCCATCACGACATGGGCGACGACGTCGATCCACAGCCGCGGCGTCTCGCCCTGGCTGATGCCACGGTCGAACAGATCGAGCTGGCTCGGGATCTCCGCGAACAGGGGGTCGAGCGCGTCGTTGAGGATCTCCAGCCGAGCCACCTCGGCGTCGCGCAGGTCGACCACCACGCCCGTTCGGTCCGCGGCCTCGATCCGGGCCTGGCGCAGCGCTTCGCGCAGGCGCACGGGGCGGGAGTCTGTGCTGCTATCGGCGGCCTCGGACATCGCTCACGCTTTCACGGTTCGGCCCTGGTTTCGCCAGGTTCCCACCGTGTAAACCTAGCAGTAACCCAGTATTCTGCAATCCCCTTTCATCTTCAATGGGTTATAAGCACGCCGTCGTAACCACGAAAAGGACGTGGGCGGCCCCCGCCGATGTGATCCGGCTGAGACCGCCCCGTCCTTGGGCTCTTCCTTGAGCTTATTGAAATACCCGGCAATGCATTCCTTGCGCGGCCGCGTCAGGCGGCCGGAGCGCGCTGCGGTTCCTCGACGATCGAGAACCGCACGCCAGCCTTGTGGCGGTTCTCCTCGGACACCTCGCGCCAGCAATCCTCGGCTTCCTTGCGCGACTTGAACGGACCCTTCACCTGGGCCGAGCCTTCCACCAGCTTGTGGAAATTCATCGAGCCGAACTCGCCGCCGATCACCCAGAAATTGCTGCTCATGAGACTCTCCTTCAACCGTCACAACTTTGACAGTGCATTGCGAATTGCGTGACAGGAGATAAACGCGAGTCCGGCTGTTTCGTATAGAGCCCTTGTTTTCGAATGGTGATGTCATGTAACATCATCACTTGTCATAAATGTCATTTTGTAAATTTTGTCACAAAGGCGGGCCGGCCGGCCCGAAGGGGGATCGCGATGCCCGGCGAATCCGGAAAAAAGCTGTTCGTCGGCCCGCGCTTCCGGCGCATCCGCCAGCAATTGGGGCTGTCGCAGACCCAGCTCGCCGAGGGCCTCGGCATCTCGCCGAGCTATGTCAACCTGATCGAGCGCAACCAGCGCCCGGTCAGCGCCCAGATCCTGCTGCGGCTGGCCGAAACCTACGACCTCGACCTGCGCGACCTCGCCAGCGCCGACGAGGACCGCTTCTTCGCCGAGCTCAACGAGATCTTCTCCGATCCGCTGTTCCGCCAGATCGAGCTGCCCAAGCAGGAGCTGCGCGATCTCGCCGAGCTCTGCCCCGGCGTCACCCACGCGCTGCAGCGGCTGTACGCGGCCTACACCGAGGCGCGTCGAGGCGAGACCCTGGTGGCGGCGCAGATGGCCGACCGCAACGAGGGCGCCCGTTTCGAGGCCAACCCGATCGAGCGCGTGCGGGACCTGATCGAAGCCAACCGCAACTATTTCGCCGAGCTCGAGCAGCAGGCCGAGAGCCTGCGCGACGCGCTCGACGTGTCGGCCGAGGGGCTCTATGCGGCGCTCGCGGCGCGGCTGCGCGAAAAACATTCGGTGCAGACCCGCGTCATGCCGGTCGACGTGATGCGCGAGACCCTGCGCCGCTACGATCGCCACCGCCGCCAGTTGCTGATCTCCGAACTGGTCGACGGGCCCGGACGCACCTTCCAGCTCGCGGTGCAGCTCGGCATGGCCGAATGCCTGCCGCAGTTCGAGCTCATCATCGGCCGCGCCGGCGCGCTCGACGACACCTCGCGGCGGCTGTACCGCATGACGCTGGCGAGCTACTTCGCCGCCGCCGTCATGATGCCCTATGCGCCGTTCCTCACTGCTGCGGAGGCGCTGAGCTACGACATCAACGTGCTGGCGCAGCGCTTCAATACCGGCTTCGAACAGGTCTGCCACCGACTCACCACCCTGTCGCGCCCGAACGCCCGCGGCATCCCGTTCTTCATGCTGCGCGTCGACAATGCCGGCAACGTCTCCAAGCGCTTCTCGTCGGGCACCTTCCCGTTCTCCAAGTTCGGCGGCACCTGCCCGCTGTGGAACGTGCATTCGACCTTCGACACGCCCGACCGCCTCCTGAAGCAGATCATCGAGCTGCCGGACGGTTCGCGCTATTTCTCGATCGCCCAGATGGTGCGCCGCCCGGTGGCGCCGCATCCGCTGCCGCAGCCACGCTTCGCGATCGGCCTCGGCTGCGAGATCAGGCATGCGTCGCGCTTGGTCTATGCCGCCGGCATCGATCTGGAGAAGACCGAGGGCACGCCGATCGGGGTCAACTGCCGGCTGTGCGAGCGGGAGAACTGCGCCCAGCGCGCCGAGCCGCCGATCACGCGCACGCTGATCTTGGACGAGACCACGCGGCGCGTCAGCTCGTTCGCGTTCAGCAATGCGAGGGAGCTTTGAGACCACGGCTCTCTCCTCCGTCATTCCGGGGCGCGCGAAGCGCAAACCAGGAATCCATCCAACGACACCGCCTGCGGCCCTGATTCCGGGCTCGCGCTTCGCGCGCCCCGGACTGACACCGCGTTTTTAGCCCCATCTATCCACGTCATTGGGCACGGCGCGCAGAGAGCAGCGCCAGATGCAGACAGCGCCGCATGCGCGCCTTTGCCCACCCTACGAACTGCAATCGCTAAGAGAGCTTTCGTTTGGAAGAACCTCGCGTTGCCAAAGAATGAACCGACCTAATCCGAGGCCAGCCGCGAGAAGCGGAAGTTGCAGTGGCTTGCCCCACCGGCCAGCGTCTGCGTCCGCTCGAGCCGGACGCCGCGCGTCGCATAGGCGTCGACGTCCAGCCCGCAGATGTTCGGCAGGATGTCCTTGTCACCATGACGAGCGGCGAATTTGCAGAAGCCGCAAGCCTTGTAGTCGATGCCGAATTCGAAGGTGTCACTCGGGCCGGGCTCGACGACATCGTAGACGAAGTCGTCAGGAAATTCGCGCCGATGGCTTTCCGATGTACTCAACGCCGCCTGTTGACGCAAGAAGCTCCGGTTCTCGGGCGACATGAATCGGCGGCCCGCTTCGAGACGCTGCGCTTCAGGCTCCGTGAGCAGCTGCGCCTTGTGGACCTCTCGTTCGATGTCGCCGATCACGTCGGATGGCAAGCCGTGTCGCCGGAGCACACGGCTCATGGCCATGAAGCCGATGAGCTGCATGAAGAACGCGGTCATGCGGCTTGCGGCGCCTCCGACATATGGAAGCTGGTTGAGCACGACGTCGAACTCCTTCATGACGTCGGCCCTGATTGCATCGATGTCAGACAGCTCAGCCCGCTGGCTCAGGAAGGGACCGGCAAGGTCGAGGCGCTGGCGCATGGCGTCCTGCATGGCACCGATGTGCGTCTGGTAGAAGAGATGGATATCGGACATCGAACCTCCTTCGTTGCCGGACCTGTCCGGCCAGCACGTTGAGCAAGCAACCCTACCCGCGACCATCCGCGCGCCTCAAAGCAGAGTTTCTGCGGCTCAGCGAAAGAAAATCTATTGCAGGCCTACGGACCTGCCGTGCCAGAGTGCCTGACGATGACCTACAGCCTCCCTCCCCTGAACGCGCTCCGAGCCTTCGAAGCTGCGGCGCGACATCTCAGCTTCAAGCTGGCTGCGCATGAGCTGCATGTGACGCCCGCCGCTATCGGGCAGCACGTGAAGGCCCTCGAACTGCGCCTCGGGGTGCGTCTGTTCGAGCGGCTGCACAAGCAACTCGTCCTGACGGCGGAGGGAAAGTCCTATCTGGTCGGGATCTCCGACGGCTTTCGCCGCATCGCAGATGCGACCTTGCAGCTCAAACCCCGATGCGCGGTGCTGCTGCAACTGGGCGTCCACGACGGCTTCGATTTGCGTCGCCTCGCGCTGGAGCATTTCCGCGGCACACATCCCGACATCGGATTGCGGGTCGTGCAGCCGGCCGGCTTGCATGAGTTGGTCGAAGGGAAGGTCGACGTGTTGATCGGCCGTGGCCTTAGCAACCATCCCGGCTATCGCTGCGACAGGATCGAAGGGAGCAGCGGCTTGGGAGACTGGCTCATCGCACCTGAAGGGACGGCGGAGTGTCCGGAAGTGACGGGCTTGCGCGTATGGTTGCGTTCCAGATCGGCTGACGCCTTGCCGATCGACCGTCGACCAGGTCGGATCGGACTCGTCCGACGTTGAAGCCTCCCCCCTCGCCTTTGCCAATATAGAGCCGTGCGAGCAACGACCGGTCAGCGGCGTCATGATCGTCGTTCATGTGCCGTTCGGACACGACGATCGATTGTTCGGGCTGAAAGGTCGCGCTTCCCGATGGAACCCGACGCCTTCAGAAATGTTGCTCCGCAGTTCCATGCAGCAAAGCGAGAATAAGTTGAATCGTCGTCAGTTCATTCAATCTGCGGCTGCGATCCCGGTCGCCGCATCGCTGGCGCGGAGTGCGTCGGCAGCGGCGCAGCCGTTCAGTGCAGCCACTGTCCGCGACCTCGCGCGCAATCTCGCGGCTAAGCCATTCGCCGCGCCGGACGACAAGCTGCCGGACGCGCTGGCCAAGCTCGACTACGACGCCTATCGCTCGATCCGCTTCCTGCCGGACCATGCGCTGTGGCGCGGCGATAACCTGCCGTTCCAGGCGCAGTTCTTCCACCGCGGCTCCATCTACAAGGACCGGGTCGACATCTACGAGATTGCCGACGGGCAGGCCAAGCCCGTGGCCTATCGTCCCGAGGACTTTGCATTCGGTCGGCAGGTCGCGGCGTTCCCGGCCGCCGATCTCGGCTTTTGCCGGCTTCCGCATCCACGCGCCGATGAACCGGCCGGACTACTACGACGAGGTCTGTGTGTTTCTTGGCGCGAGCTATTTTCGCGCGGTCGCCAAGGGCGAGATCTACGGGCTCTCCGCGCGGGGGCTGTCCATCGACACCGGCGAGGCCAAGGGCGAGGAATTTCCGGTGTTCAAGGCGTTCTGGCTGGAGAAGCCGACGGGCGGCGCCACCGCGATGGTGGTGCACGCACTGCTCGACAGCAAGAGCGCCACCGGCTCCTACCGGTTCACCATCCGTCCCGGCGAGACGACCGTGTTCGACGTCGAGGCCTCGCTGTATCCGCGCGTCGAGATCGCTCACGCCGGGCTCGCGCCGATGACCAGCATGTTCTTCTTCGGACCCAACGACCGCAACGACGTCGACGACTTCCGCCCCGCCGTGCACGATTCCGACGGGCTGGCGATGTTCAACGGCAAGGGCGAGCAGTTGTGGCGCCCCCTGAGCAATCCGCGAGACCTGTAGGTCAGCGTGTTCAACGATCTCAACCCGCGCGGCTTCGGCTTGATGCAGCGGGAGCGAAAATACGCCGCCTACCAGGATCTGGAATCGCATTTCGAACGGCGGCCGAGCCTGTGGATCGAGCCGATCGGTGACTGGGGTGAAGGCGCGGTGGTGCTGTTCGAGATTCCGACCAAGCAGGAGATCCACGACAACATCGCCGCATTCTGGCGACCGAAGGCGCCGCTCGCCGCCAAGGGCGAGCACAACATGACCTACCGCCTGCATTGGGGCCAGGATGCGCCGAAGCCGCATGCGCTCGCGCGCGTCACTCGCACCGGCGTCGGCGTTCACGGCGAAGGACGGCTGTTCGTGCTCGAGCTCGAGGGAGACGCCTTGAAGGAACTCGATCCGGGCCAGGTCAAAGGCGTGGTCAGCGCCGACAAAGCGGAGGTGACCAACATCGTCACGCAGCCCAACCCCGAGACGGGCGGATGGCGGCTGAGCTTCCAATGTGCCGTGAATGGCGCACCGGTCGAGCTGCGCGCCGAGCTCACCGCCAATGACAAGCTCGTCTCCGAGAGCTGGATCTATCGATGGACGCCGTAACCTCAAGGCAGATGCGCGCGCCTCATCGCGCGGCGATCAACGGCTTCCTTCCCGCAGAAGCGCCGCTCGCGATGGAGCCGTCGCCGCTGCATCAGGCTCCGGCGGCGCAACAGGCGATCACGAGCGGGCCACGCATCGCGTTGCGGCGCGCGCTGATCTTCGCCGGCACGGCCGCATTGACGTTGGCCGGCTGCTACAAGATGTACGAAGTGGTCGAGGTCGGCGGGGTGACCGTGCTGGAAGGCATGGTGCTGGTGCTGTTCTCGATCCTGCTTGCGTGGATCGCCTTCGCCTTCGTGTGCGCGCTGGCCGGCTTCTGCCTGATGTTCGCACGCCGTCGCGATACGATCGCGATCGACATCGACGGCCCTCTGCCCGATCTCGCAAGCCGCACGGCGATGCTGCTGCCGACCTACAACGAGGATCCGCATGCGGTGATGGTGCGGCTGCGGGCCATGATCGAGTCCGTCGCCGAGACCGGTCAGGCCGAGCGCTTCGACTGGTTTCTGCTGAGCGACACCACCGATCCGGACATCTGGATCGGCGAGGAAGCCGCGTTTCTGGCGCTGCGCGAGGCCTGCGGCACCGATCGCGTGTTCTACCGGCACCGCGCCGACAATGTCGCCCGCAAGGCGGGCAACATCGCCGAATGGGTGCGGCGCTTCGGCGCGGCTTATGATCACATGATCATCCTCGACGCCGACAGCCTGATGAGCGGCCCGACCGTGGTGCGGCTGGCGCATGCGATGGAGCACGCCCCGGAAGCGGCGCTGATCCAGACCCTGCCCGTGATCGTCAACGGCACCAGCCTGTTCGCGCGATTGCAGCAGTTCGCCGGCCGGCTCTACGGGCCGGTCATCGCGGCCGGCAATGCCTGGTGGTACGGCGCCGAAGGCAACTATTGGGGCCACAACGCCATCATTCGCGTCGCGGCGTTCGCGCAGGACGCGGCCCTACCGGAGTTGCGCGGCCGCAAGCCGTTCGGCGGGCATATTCTCAGCCACGACTTCATAGAAGCCGCGCTGATGCGCCGCGCCGGCTGGGGCATCTACATGACGGTCGACCTCGACGGCAGCTTCGAGGAAGTCCCGCCATCGCTGATCGACCATGCCGCGCGCGACCGGCGCTGGTGCCAGGGCAATCTGCAGCATCTGGCGGTGCTGCCGGCGCGCGGCCTGCATTGGGTATCGCGGCTGCACCTGTTGATCGGCATTGGCGCCTACATCACCGCGCCGCTGTGGTTCGCCTTCCTCGTGCTCGGCATCCTGATTTCGCTGCAGGCCAATTTCGTCCGGCCGGAATACTTCCCGAAGGGCTTTGCGCTGTTTCCGAGCTGGCCGGCGCAGGATCCGGTGCTTGCGGCCCAAGTCTTTGCGGCGACGCTCGGGCTGCTGATGGTGCCGAAGCTGCTCGCCTGCTTCGCGACCTTGTTCACGCCGGCGCGGCGCCGCGGCTTCGGCGGCGGGCCGCGCCTCTGCGCCGCCGTGCTGGCGGAGACCGTGCTGGCTGCGCTGATCGCGCCCTCGATGATGATCTTCCAGTCGGTCGCGGTGATCGAGATCCTGCTGGGACGCGACGCCGGCTGGCAGGTACAGCGCCGCAGCGACGGCGGCGTGAGCCGGCAGGAGATCTATCGAAAGTTCGCGCTGCCCACCCTGTGCGGCCTCGCAATGGCTGCCAGCGCCTATGCGGTGTCGCTGCCTCTGCTGGCCTGGATGTCGCCGGTCATTGCCGGCCTCGTGCTGTCGATTCCGATCGGACTTCTGACGGGCGGCCGCAGCACCGGCACCGCCCTGTTCGTGACGCCCGAGGACCGGACGCCGCCGCGCGTGCTGATCCGGGCGCGGGAGCTTGCCGACGAACCCGAGCCCGGCCGCGAGGCCGCGCTGGTCGCGCTGCAGCGGAATGCCGAGCTGCGGCGACAGCATGTCGATGCCCTGCCCGCGCCACAGCGGCGCGAGCCGGGCGACATCGACGTCGACCTCGCCACCGCCAAAGCGCGGATCGCGGGGGCCGGCTCGTTCACGCAGGCGATCCGCTTCCTGTCGCGCCGTGAGATCCTGGCCGTCCTCAGGGATGGCGCGACGCTGGAGCAGCTCGTCGCACCTCCCGCATGAGCGCCTGGACGACCTGCCCTATTTGGTCAGATGCGCCGATGCGATCGCCTGCTGGAACAGCGCGGTAAGCGCTGCGCCGATGCTGCCGCTCGAATCGACCTCGTAGTAGTAGCCCGGGCTGGCGCACGATTTCATGATGCCGCTGATCGAATCCCGCCATGGCGCGATATAGGTCGTGTACCAGCTGTTGTTGGTGATCGCGAGATAGGTGGTGTAGAGCACGGCGATCTTGATGCCACGAGCCTTCAACGCATCGCAGGTCGTCGTGTTCAGCGGTTCCTGGCAGCGGCCGCCCGAGAGAACTGTCTTGCTGCAGGTGGTCGGATAGGAATAGTCGGCGACGCCGTCGGAGACGAAGAACAGCCATTTCTGCGGCTTGGTCGACGAGCCGTCGCCCTGGGTCGGGATGACGCCGTTCATCGCGGACATCGCACCGTCGAAATCGCTGCACATGTCGTTGTTGTAGCCGCTGTAGGGGATCGTCATCAGGTCGAGCGAACCGACCGACGACTTCACCGAGGACATGCTCGAGGACAGGCTGGCGATGGTCGTGAGGCCGAGCGAGCCGCAGTCGCTGCCCAGGCTGTAGACCGCCATGCGGTACTGGTTGCTGACGACCTGGCTGGCGGTCGCCGTGTCCGTGAGCGACTGCGTCGCGCTCCGGACGACGTCGATGCGCATCGTCACGCCCTTCTTCTTGGCGATGGAATAATAGCTGTTGGTCTGCAGCGTCTTCTTCGAGCTCGACGTATAGGTGTCGTGGCAGGCGAAGGCGCACTTGTCGGACGTCGCATTCTGCAGCGTCGTCATGTCGGCCGTGGTTGCGCCGAGGCCCTGCGACGGCGAGTTGTCGAGCAGGACGTAAAAGTCCATGTAGGTCGGGAACGAGGCCGAAGCAGACGACGAGGCCGAGACCGTCATGGTCGGGTAGCCGAACATGTGCATGAAGGCCGTCTTGACCACCACGGTGGCGCTGCCGGTCACGGTCCGCGCGGTGATGCTATCGCTGATATCGATGTTCAGCGAGTCCGCCGCCAGATTGTGCGCCGCCATCTGGCCGTTGAACATGTTGGTCGCCGCCGTCTTGGCGTCCGACGCGGCGCCGCGCATGGCGGTGTAGCCGGTCGCAGCCAGCATCGCGGCGTCGATCGAAGCCGACAGCTTCGCCTTGGCGCGCACGGCCATCGAATAGTCGATCGCCGAGCCGACGAAGGCGAGGATCGGGAGCAAAGCAAGCGCGAAGATGATCGCGATGTTGCCGCTCTGGTCGCGACGGAAACGCGACAATAGCCTGAGGTATCTATTTCCGGCCAGCACGGCCACACTCCAACGAACACGGTGATGTTGCCGGGAATGTTGCGGATCAAGCGTTGCATTGGAATTGATGGAATTGCCGAGAATTGGTTACGTTGCGTTTCCGATTGTCGTAAGCGGCCTTCCGGCGGTGTCGATGCACCACTCAGAGTGACATGACTGCCATGCGGACAGTGTTTTTGGCGGGCCCGGCATCGAATGCCGGACGGATTTCATCGGCCCGCCGCCCCTGATCGGCGCGGCACCCCTCCTCTGGTACCCCGATTGCAAAGCGGCTGCGCCGATTGCATAGTCCGCGCGGTTTGCAGCGCCGGGGCGCGCTGATTCTCTGGGGGAGTTGGGGACGACGATGGCGGATGCCGATCTTGATGCCGTGATCCGGCAACTGGCCAAGCAGCAGAACAAGGCCATTCTGGCGGCGGCGAAGAAGCGCAAGGACCGCTTCAACGGCATGGCCGTCAAGGCGAAGGACAAGGACGCCAAGGAGCGCTTCAAGCTGCTCGCTCGCGAGGCGGTCGAGCAGGCCAATGCCGCCGCCCGACGGCTCCTGATCTCCGCCGACAACGTCGCCGACAGCTACGCCCGCGCGATGCGCCAGGCCGCCGCCGCGGAGCTGCCCAGGAAGGCGGAGTCCAAGCCTCCGGAGAAAAAGGCCGACGCCGCGGCAGCCAAGCCGCAAGCTGGCAAGGCGGCCAGGAAGGCTCCTGCGAGGGCCACGGCGAAGAAGGCCGCCAAGAAGGCCTGAGCCGGGCTCCGGACGCCCCGCCACTTCCGAAAATTCCGCCCTCGATAGCAACCATCGCCGCGCCCTTCGACTTGCCTCCGCAACATTCTGCCCGGAGGACTGTATGAAGGCGCTGGTTTGGCATGGCAAAGAGGACATTCGCTGCGACACGGTGAGCGATCCCGAGATCGAGCATGACAGGGATGCCATCATCAAGGTGACGAGCTGCGCGATCTGCGGCTCCGACCTGCATCTGTTCCACAACTACATCCCGGCGATGATGCCCGGCGACATCATGGGCCACGAGACCATGGGCGAGGTCGTCGAGGTCGGTTCCGGCGTCAACGGCAAGCTCAAGAAGGGCGACCGCATCGTCGTGCCCTTCACCATCATCTGCGGCGAATGCGAGCAGTGCCGACGCGGCAATTTCTCGGTCTGTGAGACCACCAACCGCAACAAGCATCTTGCCGAGAAGGTGTTCGGACACACCACCGCAGGCCTGTTCGGCTACACGCATCTCACCGGCGGCTATCCGGGCGGCCAGGCCGAGTATCTGCGCGTGCCGTTCGCCGACGCCACGCATATCAAGGTTCCGGACAGCATGACGGACGAGCAGGCGCTGTTTCTCAGCGACATTTTCCCCACCGGATGGCAGGCGGCCGCGCAATGCGACATCGAGCCGGACGATACGGTCGCTGTGTGGGGTTGCGGCCCGGTGGGACAGATGGCGATCCGCAGCGCCATCCTGCTCGGCGCCTCCAAGGTGATTGCGATCGACCGCATTCCGGAGCGGCTGGCGATGGCCGAGGCCGGCGGCGCCATCCCCATCAATTTCGACAAGGAGAGCGTGGTCGGACGGCTGAACGAGCTGACCGACAACAAGGGCCCGGAGAAGTGCATCGATTGCGTCGGCTTCGAGAGCCATGTCACCCTCGCACAGCCCGATAGCGTGATCGATCGCGCCAAGCAGATGTTCATGCTCGAGAACGACCGGCCGCACGTGCTGCGCGAGATCATCTATGTCTGCCGTCCCGGCGGCATCGTCTCGATCCCCGGAGTCTATAGCGGACTGTCCGACATGGTGCCGATGGGCGCGCTGATGAACAAGGGCCTGACGATCCGCACCGGCCAGACCCACGTCAACCGCTGGACCGACGACCTCGTGCAGCGCATCGAGGATGGCCAGATCGACCCATCCTTCGTCATCACCCACACCGTTCCGCTCGCACAGGGGCCCGAGATGTATCGCGCCTTTCGCGACAAGCAGGACAGCTGCGTCAAGGTCGTGCTGAAGCCATAAGGGATCGCATCGCATGTTTCATGTCTCGAATCTCGTGAGGTCGAAGGGCGACCCCAAGATCATCTCGACCGGCCCGAGCTCGCTGACGCCGGCCGATCGACTGGCCCGCGGGCTCGGCTGGTTCAGCATTGCGCTCGGCACGCTGGAGCTGCTGGCGCCGCACCGCGTCACCCATGCGCTCGGCATGGAGGGTCGCGAGGGACTGGTGCGCGCCTGTGGCGTGCGCGAGCTGTTCGCCGGCGTGCTCACGCTGTCGGTGGAGAAGCGGGCCGGCCTGCTGAGCCGCGTCGCCGGCGATGGGCTCGACATGATGACGCTGGCCGGTGAGCTCAGGCCGAGCAATCCGCGCGTGGGCAGCGTGCTGGCGGCGCTGGTCATGGTCGGAGGCATCACCGCGCTGGACTACATGTGCGCCCAGGACGTCAAGAGCCAGCACGATCCGCGACGCGGCCGCAAGCGCCTCTACAGCGACCGCAGCGGCTTTCCCAGGGGCATCGCCGCCGCAAAAGGCGCGGCGTTGCCGCGGCCGGCGCGCAGCACCGCTGCGACCTAGCCGGCCTGTGACAAAGCGTCCTGAAGCTACGGCTTCAGGACGACAGAGAACCGGCGAAAGCCCGCGATCTTCGGAAACGCCTCCGCGGCCTCCGGCGAGACCAGGGCCACCACGGCTGCGCTCACCTCGCCATTGTTCAGCCGGGTGATCGCGGTGGCCTGTCCTTCCAGCAGCAGCACCTCCGTCGCACCGGCCGCATTCATGGCCGCGGTGATCTTCGCGTTGGACTTGGCATAGCGCTCGTCGATCGCGATCACCTTGCCGCTGAGATCGGCGACTCCGTGCACGGTGGGACGCGTCAGCAGCACCGCGACGAGATGACTGTCGGCGGGCCCCTCGGGGACACGCAGCGCGGTCATCCGCTCGGCCAACTCGGCCGCCACCGTCACCGCAGCCACCATGACGTCGCTCTGGACCTTGGCCGGATTCGGCGTGTCCGTCGTGGCGGAGGGGGTCTTGATCACCGGCGCGGACGTACCGTCAGCCGGCGCGATCGGATCGGGCCGCGGCGTGCGCGCCGGCGCCGCGAGCGGCTTTTCGATCGGTTTATCAATCGCCTTTTCAATCGGCTTTTCAATCGTCTTGGCGGTGACGATTTGCGGCTTGACCCGGCGCTTTGCAGCGTGGGCGTGCTTGCGCTGCAGGGCCGCGCGGCGCGCGACCGCGGCTGCAGGCTTACGGATCGTCTTGGCAGGCTCCAATGATTGCGGCGGCTGGTCGGCGACGGGACCGTCCACGCAGGGCCTTCCGCTCAGATCGACGCAAGGCGAGGCCACCTGCGGCGTCACCTGGTGGCTGCAGCCGGCCAGGGCCAAGGTTGAAACGACGGCCAACGCGCCGAGACAAAGCGCTCTCACTTTTCCGCTCCTGACGACTCTCCTGCGCACGGGACGCGCCTCTGCTTTGGCCTGCTATTTCAAGGGCCATCCGTTAAACTCAGGCTTAAGCGCCGGTCCCGGCACGCGGACTCAGTGAGGCGTGGTTAATGTCGCGCGCACAAGGCGGCGGCATTGGCCGGCCTCGACCGCGAGAACCCGGCATTCCCTCAGCGGATATCAAATAGGCTTCACGCCGCCGCGGGGGGCGTGCACGAATTCCGTTGATCGGATCACCGCACGCCGCCATGTTGCGGCAGGTTCGTCGCGACGCCCCGCGTTCCCTGCGCCCGCCGCGGCGGAACGAAGCGCCGCCGCAGATGTTTCTCGAACTTGCGAAGGATGCTCCATGGCCAAGACAGACCCCGCAGCCGGCAAGCCGATCGCCAATGCCGCGCTCGCCAACATTCCGCGGCTGATCACGGCCTATTATGCGCTGAAGCCCGACCCGCACCAGCCGACCCAGCGCGTCGCGTTCGGCACGTCGGGCCATCGCGGCTCGTCGTTGAAGACCGGCTTCAACGAGAACCACATTCTCGCCACCAGCCAGGCGCTCTGCGACTACCGGCGCCAGCAGGGCCTCGACGGCCCCCTCTTCGTCGGCATCGACACCCACGCGCTGGCCGAGCCGGCGCTCGCCAGCGCGCTCGAAGTGTTCGGCGCCAATGGCGTCGAGGTGATGGTCGACAAGGACGGTGGCTACACGCCGACACCGGTGATCTCGCACGCCATCATCTCCTACAACAAGGGCCGCACGGCGCATCTCGCCGACGGCGTCGTCATCACGCCGTCGCACAATCCGCCGGAGGATGGCGGCTACAAATACAATCCGCCGCATGGCGGTCCCGCCGACACCGACGCGACCGCCGAGATCGAGCGGCAGGCCAACGTCTATCTCGCCAACGACCTCGATGGCGTGTCGCGCATCAGCTACAGTCATGCCAAGCAGCGCGCCTCGGTGCACGCTTACGACTACATCACGCCCTACGTCGCCGATCTCGCCAACACCGTCGATCTCGACGCCGTCAAGGCGGCCGGCATCAAGATCGGCATCGATCCGCTCGGCGGCGCGGCGATCGCCTATTGGGCGCCGATCATCGAGCGCTACGGCCTCAATGCCACCATCGTGAACGAGCTCGTCGATCCCACCTTCCGCTTCATGACCGCGGACTGGGACGGCAAGATCCGGATGGACTGCTCATCGCCCTACGCGATGGCGAGCCTGATCGGCATGCGCGAGCGCTTCGATGTCGCGTTTGCCAACGACACCGACGCCGACCGCCATGGCATCGTCACGCGTTCGGGCGGGCTGATGAATCCCAACCACTATCTGGCGACGGCCATCTCCTATCTGTTCGCGCACCGGCCCGATTGGCGAAGCGACGCCGCGATCGGCAAGACCATCGTATCGAGCTCGATGATCGACCGCGTCGCGCGCAAGCTCGGCCGCAAGCTCGTCGAAACCCCCGTCGGCTTCAAATGGTTCGTCGAGGGCCTCGGCTCCGGCAGCTTCGGCTTCGCCGGCGAGGAGAGCGCGGGCGCGTCGTTCCTGAAGCGCGACGGCACGGTGTGGACCACCGACAAGGACGGCCTGATCCTCGGACTGCTCGCGGCCGAGATCATGGCCAAGCGCGGCCGCGACCCGAGCGAGCTCTACAAGGAGCTGACGGCAGAGCTCGGCGCGCCGGTCTATGAGCGCATCGACGTACCGGCGAGCCCGTCGGCAAAGGCGGCGCTGAAGGCGCTGACGCCGGAAATGCTGAACCTGAAGGAGCTCGCCGGCGATCCCGTCCGCATGGTGCATACGAAGGCTCCGGGCAACGGCCAGTCGTTCGGCGGCATCAAGGTCGAGACCGACTACGGCTGGTTCGCGGCGCGCCCCTCCGGCACCGAGGACGTCAACAAGCTCTATGCCGAGAGCTTTCGCGACGCCGAGCATCTCAAGCGGATCCAGAGCGAGGCCCAGGCGGCGCTGGCGAAGGTGGGGTGAATGGGCGAGTAGCGAATAGGGTTCTTGCCGTTCCCCATTCGCCATTCGCTATTCGCCCCTGCCCCCTTCCCTCCCGCCCCCCGCATCGGATATCGATGGCTGGACAACGACCTGACAGCCATCGGTGAGACCGGATGCGAAGCTCTTCGACTGCCTTGCGCGTCATCTTCAGCGCGCTCGCAACCTCGTTCATGCTGGTTGTCAGCGCCGCGGCGCAAATGGCGCCGGAAGCGGCCGCGCCGCGTCCGAGGCCGGCGCCTTCCTTGCGCGCCGCAGCCTGCCATAGCGGCCAGAGCTTCGACCGGTTTCTCGCCGAGCTGAAGCAGCGTGCCATTGCCGACGGCGTGTCGCAGAGCGCGATCGCGGCTGCCTCGCCATACCTCACCTACAACCAGAGCATCGTCAACC
Source organism: Bradyrhizobium sp. SZCCHNRI3043 (assembly GCF_032377735.1). Classification (NCBI taxonomy): domain Bacteria; kingdom Pseudomonadati; phylum Pseudomonadota; class Alphaproteobacteria; order Hyphomicrobiales; family Nitrobacteraceae; genus Bradyrhizobium; species Bradyrhizobium sp. SZCCHNRI3043. The sequence continues at coordinate 405,899 of NZ_JAUHID010000002.1, read as the reverse complement.
GCGACCGCGGCCAGCGGGTGTTCGGCCAGCTGTTCACCGAGTTCGCCGGCCGCATGGCCGCAAGCTACCGGATGCAGAACGGCCAGCAGCACATCCGGATGCATGCGGCGGCGTTCGCGCGCGCCGAGAAGGAGTATGGCGTGCCCCCGGCGGTCATCGCCGCATTCTGGGGCCTGGAGAGCGATTTCGGCGCCAACATGGGCAACCTGCCGGTGCTGCCCTCGCTGGTGTCGCTGGCCTACGACTGCCGCCGCAGCGAGCGCTTCCAGAACGAGACCATCGCCGCGTTGAAGGTCATCGACCGGGGCGACCTCGCGCCGTCCGAGATGATCGGCTCCTGGGCCGGCGAGCTCGGCCAGACTCAGTTCCTGCCGACCCACTACGTCACCTATGCCGTCGATTATGACGGCGACGGCCGTCGCGATCTGCTGCGCAGCGCGCCCGACGTGATCGGCTCGACGGCGAACTATATCGCGACCGGGCTGAAATGGCGCCGCGGCGAACCCTGGCTGGAGGAGATCCGCGTGCCCCAGACCTTCCCCTGGGAGCAGGCCGATCTCACCGTCAAGGCGCCGCGCAGCAAATGGGCCGGCCTCGGCGTGACCTATGCCGACGGCCGGTCGCTGCCGAACGATCCGCTCGAAGCCTCCGTGCTGCTGCCGATGGGCCGCAACGGCCCGGCATTCCTGGCCTATGCCAATTTCGCCGCCTATACCGAGTGGAACAACTCGCTGATCTATTCGACCACCGCGGCCTATCTCGCCACCCGCATCGCCGGCGCGGCGCCGATGCGCAAAGCCAGCGGCCCGGTCGCGCAACTGCCGTTCAACGAGATCAAGGAGCTGCAGCAGCTCCTGGTGAAGGCCGGTTTCGACGTCGGCAAGGTCGACGGCGTGCTCGGCCAGCAGAGCCGTATCGCGGTCAAAACGATGCAGTTGCGGCTCGGGCTGCCGGCCGATTCCTGGCCAACGGCGGAACTGCTCGTAGGCATGCGCGGCACACCGCGGGCGCAGGCGGCGCCGGCTTCAGCGACAGCGACAGCGACACGGTAGGTGAGCCGACATCATCGCGCGACGCTCCTCGTCTCTCAATTGCTGATGACTTATTGTCCGACTTCATGCGACCGTGTCGTCCGCTCTTGGTTATTCCAATTTATCACCTTGGAATTGGACCGCCAGACGATCGCTCAGGACAAAAGCGCGAGCAGACGGACAATTGAAGCCCAATTTGGCTTGTAGCGCCGATCTTCATCCTGACCATGTTCGGCCACGCAGGCTCGTCGTTCTCCACGACCTCGATCCGGCATTTCGTCCACGGCTTGGCGAAATCCTCTAGGGAACGCGTCCACAATCGCCGTGACCTCAGCGTGAACGACTGGAATGCACGGCGACCGCAAAACCAGAAAGATGCAGTTGCATTCTCTTGGACGCAGCCCCATCTCCGAGGGCGCGCGCTTTCGTCGCGACGTCTCCTGCCAAAAGAGAGCATCATGTCCTTTTACGATTCGACCGTGCCGGCCTACCTCCAGATCCTCGGCAGCCTGTCCGGCCTGCTCAGCAAGGCCGAGGCCCATTGCGAAGCCAAAAAGATCGCCCCCGAGGTCCTGCTCGGCGCGCGCCTGTATCCGGACATGCTGCCGCTCTCCAAACAGATCCAGCTCGCCTGCGACTTCGCCGCCAAAGGCTGCGCCCGGCTTTCCCACAGCGAGGTGCCCAGCACACCCGACACCGAGACGACGCTCGCCGAGCTTCGCCAGCGGCTTGCCAGAACCATCGATTACCTGAAGACGTTCCAGCCGGCGCAGTTCGAGGGCGCCGATAGCCGCGACGTGACCTTTCCAAGCGGGCCCAACACCACGCTGACCCTGAAGGGGCAGGACTTCGTTAACCGCGTCTCGTTTCCGAACTTCTATTTCCACGCTGCAATCGCGCACGGCATCCTCCGCCACAACGGCGTCGAAATCGGCAAGCGGGACTTCCTCGGGGTTGCCTGACCCCCCTTTTGTTTTCTGCAGCAGGCTACCCAACGAACGGCTTGTTGCGGCGGCCCCGATCGCGCAGCTCGTTTGCGTCGGACGGATACCTCCTGGCATTGCGCTGTTCGCGGCAATGCACAATTGACCACAGCCCCCTCCTCTCTCCTGGAAAGACCCGATGAGTGCATCCAAATTGTTCGAGCCGCATAAGCTCGGTCCGATCACCCTGGCCAATCGCGTCGTGATGGCGCCGCTGACCCGCAACCGCGCCGTGGACGGCCTCGCGCCGGGCCCGCTGACGGCCGAATATTACAGCCAGCGCGCCTCCGCCGGCCTGCTGATCTCCGAGGCCAGCCAGGTCTCGCAGCAGGGCCAAGGCTACCAGGACACGCCCGGCATCTATTCCAAGGAGCAGATCGCCGGCTGGCGCAAGGTGACCGACGCGGTGCACGCCAAGGGCGGCCGCATCTTCGTCCAGCTCTGGCACGTCGGCCGCATCTCCCATGTCTCGCTGCAACCGAACGGCGGCGCCCCGGTCGCGCCCTCGGCGATTCCTGCCAAGACCAAGACCTTCGTCGGCGGCACCTTCACCGACGTCTCGACGCCGCGCGCGCTCGAGCTCAGTGAGATTCCCGGCATCGTCGCGGCGTTCAAGCAGGCCGCGCTCAATGCGATCGAGGCCGGCTTCGACGGCGTCGAGATCCACGGCGCCAACGGCTATCTGCTCGACCAGTTCGCCAAGGACGGCGCCAACAAGCGCACCGACGCCTATGGCGGGTCGATCGAGAACCGCGCAAAGCTGATGCTCGAGGTCGCCAAGGCCGTCTCGGAGGCGATCGGCGCCGACAAGACCGGCATCCGGCTGTCGCCGGTGACGCCCGCGAACGACATCTCCGATTCCAATCCGCAGGCGCTGTTCGACTACATCGTCGACCAGCTCGCTGCGCTGAAGCTCGTCTACATCCACGTCATCGAGGGTGCGACCGGCGGTCCGCGCGACGTCGCGCCGTTCGACTACGCGTCGCTGCGCAAGCGCTTCAAGGGCACCTATATCGCCAACAACGGCTACGACCTCGCGCTCGCCAACAAGCAGCTCGACGCCGGCGCCGCCGACCTGATCGCCTTCGGCCGGCCCTTCATCGCCAACCCGGATCTTGTCGAGCGCCTCAAGGCCAACGCCCCGCTCAACGAGCTCGACCGCGCCACGCTCTATGGTGGCGGCGAGAAGGGCTACACCGACTATCCAACGCTGAAAGCGGCGCAAGCGGCGGAGTAGTCGCCATCACGTAGGATGGGCAAAGCAGCCGCCCGCAGGGCGGCCGCGTGCCCACCATGCCTCCGCGAGAGCGGAGGGAGTGGTGGGCACGGCGCACGAGAGGCCGCGCCTGTCGCGACATCTCGCTTCGCGCCTTTGCCCACCCTGCGCTTCTGCGGTCCGGCACATCCCCACCTATATCATGCTGCCCGGCAGGAAGCACCGCACATCGATGCGCAGGCCCGTATTCAGCTCGCGATAATACACGGGCCATACCATCGTCCGGCCGGCGCGATTGGGTTCGGTCACCACGGCCTCTTCCGGAACGACCCACCATTGGCCTTCAATGCGAACACGGTAGCGGCCATCCTTCGTGTCCCAATCCGTGTCCGAGAGCGCGGTGCCATCCGCATCCGAGCAGCACGGCCCCTTGCCCGAACGCAAACTCTCGAACCAGCCCTTGAGCGGAGAATTGGCGTAACGCCCATCGAGATCGCGCGCCGCCGCATCGCCAAGCAGCAGAGAATGCGCCCCCAGACTGCCGGCGAGAAGCACGACAGAGATTGTCGCTCGTACCCAAGGAGGCACGCGGGGCCGGTGAACGGCATCCATCGATGACGTGATGATCGATACAAGGCTTGAAGATCTACGACTCACGTGCACCACCTCGCTGCTCGATACGATGCGCAATAGCTGGTCGGGTTCTGTGGCGGAAGTTCGTAGTTGACGGAGGCCGGCAGCAACTAATCGCGATGCTTCGCAAATTCCAGAAGCGCGCAGCGATCTCGTTCACGAGGTCAGCGGGATAATTGCCCAAAATCCATCGTGAGCAGACTCATCGACGATTCATACCGGCTGCGTAAGGTGGGCAAAGCATCCGCCCGCAGGGCAGTCGCGTGCCCACCGTGCATCCGCGCAAGCGGAAGGAATGGTGGGCACGGCGCGCGGTGGAGTTGAGCTCGTGGCATGCAGTGTCGCACGCGCGCCTTTGCCCACCCTACGACAGCGGAGACACGTCACGCTTTGGTCAAGCAACAACAAGGCCGGGATTGCTCCCGGCCTTTGACGTCGTGCTTCGCAGGTCCTGCCCGAGGTAGCCGCTTCAGAACTCCGCGCGCACCTTCAGCAGCGCCGACTGCTCGAGATACTGGCTGCCCACCACGGCGTTGTAGCCCAGCGAGATCGACTGACGCTCGCCGAACGCCACCAGCTTGAGCGCGGCGCCGAGCTCGGCGAGGTTGCGCTCGGGCGACGGGCCGGCGGCGAGGAAGGTCGCGCCACCACCGGCGAAGGCCGCCGTGACGTTCTGCGCGGTGTTGCCGAACTCGCGTCGCCACGCCGCCAGCGTCTCCAGGCCGAAGCCGTAGGTCGATGTCACCAGCAGCGGAACGGTCGAACGGAAGCCGAGGTTCGAACGCACCGAGTTGGTGGTCTGCCTGGCGATCGCGAGCGCGGCACCTGCGGTGCTGGTCTCGGTATAGGCCTGCTGATCGAGACGGCCGTAGGTCACGCCGGCGAACGGCGTCAGCACGGCCTCGCCGAGCTTCACCGGGACACCGAACTCGCCACGCACCAGCGTAAGCCAGCCCTTGTGGCTGCCCGAGACGGTGTCGGTAAAGCCCGCGAAGTTGACGCGGCGCGTGGTGGTGTAGTCGACCAGCGCGATGCCTGCGGAGCCGTTGACGTACCAGGACGGCTGAACATAGGCGGCGTACACCGTGCCCTGATAGTGCTGCATGCCGACCGCATCGCCGGCGGCGGTCCGATCGTCGATGCTGCTGGTGGCGTAGCCAAACGCAGCACCGACGCGGAACGCATTGTCGATCCGCTGATCGATGCCGGCGACGAGGCCCCCGGTGTTGCCGCTGTAGCCGGCAACACCCGCCACGTCACGCTGCGACGCATTGGTGCCGATCAGGCTGCCCCAGACGGTGCGCTCCGGCTCGGGCGCGATGGCCGACGCCAGCGGCGCCTTCACCGTCGGACGAGCCTTGGTCGGATGGAAGGCCATCAGCATCGAGGCGAGCGGATCGGCGTCGTCGGCGAACGCCGAGGCGACACGCGAATTGGGCGAGGCGGCCGCCGCCGTCAGCCGGTTGTCGATCTGGTTCTGGAACAGCGATGCGGTGCTGAGCGGCACCTGGACCTGGGCGCCGTTGACGAGCGGACGCAACTGATCGCCGGCGCCGCGCACCTCCCGGTCGGTGCTGAGGCTCTGCACCACGCCGCCGAGCGCCTGCAGCTGCGCATTGCTGCCGTTGTAGCCAAGCAGGCCGTTGAGCGCGGCAAGGCTGCTGGGCGAGATGCCGGCAATGGTCGCGGGCGACCGCACGGACGCGTTCAGCAGCAGAGCCCCCGTCGAGGTATCGGCAGTGAAGCCGACCAGCGCGCTGGAGAAATCGACGTCGAGCGGCGTCGCCGACACCGCCGTCGCGACACGGTAGAAGTCGCCATTGCGCACGATGCCCTGAAGCGTCGGCGCAACCGTCCCCGCGCCGGCGAAGGTCACCGCGCCGGTGATGTTGCCGATCTTCGTCGACGGCGCTGCCGCGGTGCCGCCCGACCCGAAGATCGTCGTGCGCAACACCGCGCCATCGACGAGCTGCACGCCGGCCCCGCCGCTCATGGTGACCTGCGACTTCATCAGGTCGAGCATGCCGAAATTGACGATGCTGGCGAGGCTGGTCACGCCGTCGAGCGTCGCCGAATTGCTGCCGAGGCCGTTCTGCGCGACGACGTTGCCGCTGAAGCCGGTGCCCTTCAGCAGGATGGTATTGGTCGCACCATCCTGGTCGTTGATAATGATGTCGCCGCCGAGCGCGCCGGTGTTGACCAGATTGAAGGTGCGCGCGCCGAAAAACGTCGCCGCCTGGGTGGTGCTGGCGGCGCAGAGCGGATCTGTCGTGTTCGCGCCCGCCGTCGGACAGGCATTGCCGTTGACGTCCGTGCCCGAGCCGGAGCTGCTATAGGTGCCCGCGACGGTGCCTGCGGTCGCCTTCGCAAACGAGCCGCGCGAGGCGCTCTGGTCGACCGAGATCGATCCCAAGATCGTGCCGCTGTTGGCGATGTCGTGCTCGCCCGAGCCCAGATAGAGGTTGCCCTGGATCAGGCCGGCATTGCTGATGACGCTGTCGCGCGGGCCCGAGTTCGAGCCGCTGCCGGTCAGCGGGAGGGTCGATCCCGCCGCAAGCCCCGCGGCCGTGGTCAGCGGATTGGTGTCGAGCGCCAGGATATCGCCCTTGATCACGCCGCCAGCAGTGTTGGTCAGCGTCAGCGCCTTGGTTTCGGTCACCGTCACGTTGCCGCCGGCGTCGAACTTGTAGAGCGGCGAATCCGGATTGCTGCCGGGGATCGTATCGAACTCGGCGCCGGCGAAGGCGCCGATGGCCCAGTGCCCATCATAGAAGCGGCTCGCCGCCGTCCAGCTGGTGTTGGCGATGGTGCCGGAGTTGGTGATCGTGGTGTCGGCCCGGCCGTAATAGGCGGCGGCATAGTTGCCGGTCGCCGAGATCGTGCCGCCGGCGCGGTTGTTCACCACGAAGCTGTTGGTGTTGTCGTCGGAATACAGCGCCGAGATGATGGCGAGGTTGGTGCCGTTGTAGCGGCCCGTCGCGGTCGCACCGACCGAAACGCTCAGCTTGGTGGGATCGAACGCGCCGAAGAAATTCTGGGTGGCGGCGAGCGTCCCGGTGTTGTTGACGGTGAACTTGTTGACCTGGCTGTCGGCGACGATGACGTGAAGCCGGCCAGCGCTGAGCTGGCTGGTGGTGAGGCTGAGCCAGCCGGCGTTGTTGATGACGACGTTGTTGACGGCCGGATCCTCGGCATTGGAAAAATTGGCCGCGATCATGCCGCGATCGGCCAGACCGGCCTGGGTGTTGGTGGTGAGATTGCGAACGGCCGTCGAATCCAGCGTGACAATCGTCGTCGGCGGATTGGGATTGTAGCCGGTCACCGGAAAGGCCGGGTTCGCCGGCGTATAGGAATTGCTGCCGCTCGAGGGCGTCGCCGTCGCCGCAGCGGCGTCGTACACGGTGATTGCCGTGCTGATGGTCCCGCTGCAGGTGACGGTGACGCCTGGCGTCGTACATTCGGCCCTTGCCTCGCCGGCGACCATCCATGTCGACAACAACACGAAACTTGCGGCAGCTGCCTCGCTGCGCTTTCTGTTCTTTGACTTCACCTGACGCCCCACGTTACGCAATACACGGCTTCTTGTTGATGACCGATTGTATCGAAACGTTGGCAGGACCCAGCAAGGCGAAAGTTTCTATGAACGCACGGGACATTGTCAAACTAACAACTGAATTAGTCCCATAGCGCCCGGACTAATTATCATCATCCACTTCATTTGAAACACCACTCTTCCGCCAGATCTGAAATTTTGACGACAAGGACGGCGGACCGCTCCACCGTGGAGGACAGCGCAGAGATGAACTCGCGCTCCCGGTTCCGACACCTGCTGGCTCCGATCAACAAATGAAAAGGCCGGGATTTCTCCCGGCCTTCTTGCCACGGTGGGGGGCTGCCGTGGCGCGGCGCGGATGCGCCTATGGTGGCTGGTCGTCCGCTCCTGAGGCTCAGAACTTCGCCCGGATGCCGGCATAGGCCGCGAGCGGCATTCCCGGAACCATGCTGCGCGGATCGTTCAACGCGAACGCCGTTCCGCCGCCGGCGGTGTTGAAGCCGGCCGGATCGAACACGGTTCCTGCCGAATAATAGCGCTGATTGAACAGGTTCTGGATCAGGCCGAACACCTCGACGTTCTTGGTCACCTGATAAGACGTGTTGACGTTCACCACCCAGTAGGCCGGGACCTTCGGGTAGACGTTGGTCTCGTCGTGAAGCAGGTACTGGCTGCCGACATAGTTGATGCTCGCCCCGACCTTCCAGGCATCGGTCACGGCATATTCCGCTCCGAGCTTCAGGCGATGCGCCGGAATGCCGGGAATGTGGTTGCCGGAGACGACGCCGACCGGCACCCGGAGGAACGGATCGTTGACGTCGAAGGCGCTGCGGAAGGTGGCGTCGATGAACGTGTAGTTGGCGTAGGCGGTCCACCGGTTCCAGGCCAGGTCGACCTTGGCCTCGACACCCTGGCGCAGGGTGGTGCCGGCGTTCTTGAAGTAGCCGCGCACCGGGTTGATCGGATCGACCACCTGCAGGATGTCGTCGGAATTCTCGGTGCGGAACAGGCTGAGGCCCCAGCGCAGCCGCCAGCCGTCATCAACCGCCACCGATTTGATCGGCGCCTTGCGGTAGGCCGGCAGATCGGCAGCGTAGGCCGAGCGGCCGCCGGAGATCTCGCCGCGCAGGCCGCCTTCGACCGTGCGCGACACCACCTGCTTGAGCGGCGGATCGGCGATCAGGAAGTTGTCGATCAGGCAGGGATTGGCCGGATCGGAGCAGCCGAGCTCGAGCGGCGTCGGCGCGCGGTTGGCTTCGGAGTAGCCGGCATAAGCGGTCATATCAGGCGTGATCTTGTAGGTCAGGCCGACCACCGGGTTGAAGCGCTGAAAGTTGTTGTTGCTGTTCAGGAGCGGCGCGAAGCCGGTCTGGTCGCGCAGGTTGATCTGCGCCCAGTTGAAGCGGCCGCCGGCCGTCAGCGCCAGCTGCGAGGTGATGTCGAAGGTGTTGGTCGCGTAGACGCCGAGATAGGTGTTCTTGGCATTCAGGTTGACCGGAGCAAGGCCGGCGTTGGGCTGGTCGATATAGACGCCGAGGCCGGTGACGAACAGGTTGTTGTCGAGGGTGCCGAGCTCGGAGGTCGCCTGGAAGTTGGTGTTGCCGTGATCGACGCTGGCGCCGACGACGAAATGGTTGTCATGGCCGAATAGCTGCGTGGTCGAGGTCGCCTGCAGCGAGCCACCATAGCTGTCGGTCTTGACCGTGTTGCGGTCGATCTGGCCGAGCGCCGCATCGGCGGCCAGCGTGTTGGCGGTTGGGCCGTTGCGGTTGATGTCCCACGGGGTCCCGGCGGCGTCCTCAAGGACGAACACGCCGCCGCCGTCCTGCACTTCGGTGCCATTGCCGTCGACGCGCGCCGACTTGTAGTTACGATAATAGCCGTTGGCCTGGATCGACAGCGTGTCGGTCGGTGTCCACTTCGCGCTCGCCTGCACCATCTGCATCTGCAGATGCAGCGACTGCGGCCAGGTATAGACGCTGGACCAGCGCTGGTTCAGCATCTCGATCGGCGTCGCGGCCACCGAGCCGAGCTTGTTGTCGGCGCCGGTGAAGGACAGATGGAATTCGGTATTGTCGCCGCGCGCGCCGAAATCGGCATACATGCGCCGGATCTGCGAGGCCGACGAGTAGTCGCGCCAGCCGCGGTCATAGGCGCCCTCCGCCGCGATATAGGCCGAGTAGGTTCCGTTGTTCCAGCCGTATTGCGCGCCCGACTGGACCCGGCCGAACGAGCCGCCGAACAGCTGGGCTTCTCCGCCCTGGTAGGTGAAGCCGTTCTTCATCTCGATCGACATGGCCCCGCCGGTGGCGTTGAGGCCGAACAGCGGATTGTTCGGCATCAGCGTCATGCGCGCAATCGCCATTTCCGGGATCAGGTCCCAGTTCACGACGTCGCCGAAGGCCTCATTGATGCGGGTGCCGTTCTGGTAGACGGCGATGCCCTGCGGCGTCCCGAGCACGGGCGAGGCAGTCTGACCGCGATAATTCAAGTCGCGCTGGAACGCGTTCCCGGTCTGGTCGCTGAGGGAGACCCCGGGCACCGATTGCAGGATGCTGTCGAGCAGCGTCGGCGCGCGGCTGTGGTCGAGCTCCCGCGCCCCGATGGTTTCGACATTGGAAGGAATCTTGTCCTTCGCGATCTCGCTGCCCTGAACGGGCGAGACGCCGACCACCTCGATGGTCTGCAGGGTTTGCTGCGCGAACGCAGCCGTAGGCAGCAACGCACACGTCGCGAGAAGCGCGCTCTTCAGCGCCGACAGTCTGGTCAAGACGTCCCCCAGTTTCTTGTCGACCGGTTCCGGCAACAGCCCACGCCCCTGAGCCTTTACCCGCACCAGAACGCGCCGATTTACCCGTTTACGAACGTTAACATTCGTAAACAGCCCGCCAGTTCGTCGCAACGGGCAATATTCTTCGGCCTCTAGGGACAATCTTCCCGGATCCGGAAAGTGGCGATCAATTCGCCGACGTATCTCCCAGACTCGGCCGTACTGCTGCACCCGGTTCTGGTTTGCAAGGGAACCTACATGATAGAAGAAGCATCGGCGCCACCAGCGCCCATAGGGCAAGACCTTCGTCGGATGTATCGCGTTCTGCTCGTCGATGACCACCCGGTCGTGATCACGGCCTGTCGCTGGCTGCTGAATGAAGCCGGGATCCGCTCGCTGTCCGAGGCACACGATGCCGACAGCGGGTACGACGCCTATGTTCGTGACCGGCCGGACGTCGCGATCGTCGATCTGCGCCTGCACGGGCAGGAGCTCGGCGGAATCAGTCTGATCGAACGGATGCGGTCGCACGATCCCCGCGCCCGAATTCTGGTCTTCAGCATGCACGCCGATCCGCGTATCGTCCGCTCCGCGATCGACGCCGGCGCCAACGGCTATTTGCTAAAGGACGCCCCGCCGCACGAGCTGCCAAAGGCATTGGAACAGGTTCGAACCGGCGGCACCTATCTCGACCCGCAGCTCGCCACCCGCATCGCCCTGCTCCGCGCCGATCCGGACGGCATGGCGACCGCGGCATTGACCCCGCGCGAGCGCCAGGCACTTGCGCTGCTGGCTCAGGCGAAATCCTATCAGGCGATCGCCGACCATCTCGGCATCAGCTACAAGACCGTCATCAACCTGACCTACCGGCTGCGACAGAAGCTCGGGGCGCGCAGCCTGCCCGACCTGGTTCGTCTCGCAGTGGAAATGTCCCGCCCAAGCATGTGAGGGCCAATCGCCGTCCCTGCCGGCCCGCCACGAGCATCCGCCTGAAAGGCGAGGGCCTGCGACGGTCTCCCATCACAGGCCCTCGAGCTCATATCTGTGTCGCGTCGGTCCAGTGCGGACCGACGTCTCACTTCAGCAGCTTGGCCACCGACTTCAGCTCCTTGGAATCGAGCGTGCCGTCATGGTCAGGATCGGCCGCCTTGAAGCGGCCTTCCACCAGCGCGAGATACTCGTCCTTGGTCAGCGTGCCGTCATTGTCGGGATCAGCGGCCTTGAGATCCTTGGCCGAAACGCGGCCGCGCAGCTCCTTGGCGTCGAGCGTGCCGTCGTGGTCGCGATCGAGACGATCGAACAGCGCGCCGGCGGCCGTGCGGACCTCGTTCATGTCGGCGGTGCCGTCCTTGTCGGGGTCGATCGAGGTCAGCAGCTTGGAAGGGGCCGGTGCACTGACAGCGATCGTCGACGTGCCGACGATTGCTGTCATGCCGACGGCAGCGGCCGTCATCATCAGTTTCCAATTCATCGAATTGATCCTTTGTCTCCGCCGTCCGGGGGGCGGCGATGAAGGGCACGAAAACAACGTATGCGAGCGTCGGCGGTTTCACCGGCAACGCGCCACACATCGCTTTGACCTATGGGAGGCCTTGTCATTTCGCAAGTGCAAGAACGCGACGCCCGGGAAATTCCCGCAAGAGCGTCGGGACTAGAACCTCGGTCCGTGCAGGAAATATCTCCCCGGACGGTCGCGACGCGGACCGCTATCGTGGTCGAAGACACCTCCTCCTGCCTCGGCCCGGGCATTGGCGACGTGGCGTCCGCGCTTGGCGGCATGCCTTGCGGTTCTGGCACCGCTCCCCGATGACGCCTGTCGGACTTGCCCAACCTGACCTCTCTTGCCGGCCTGGGTTTGATTCCACCACGCTTCCAACTGGTCCCGCAGCGACTCCTCCGCCAAGGCGCGTCCATCCGGCAGCAGCGTGGACAGAAGGAGTGTGAGCACCAGTCCGAGCCGCATCGGCTGAGCGGACAAGCGGCGACGATGACCGGGTGTGTGAAGCACGGGCGTGTCCATTCTCTGGCTGATCCGGCGATCAGCAATGCATGCTGCAGCACATGTTTTCCTCGCTCTATGACTTCAATGTGTTTGCAACACGCCACATTCATCGCCGCCCTGAGATTCACTCGCGAAATGGCCGCCATATTGTCCCGGTCAAAATGTCCCGTTCGACTTGCCAAAACATCCCTATTCCTCATCGAAACAGGAAGGGCCGGAGCAATTGCGGCATTCAACGACTGATCGTTTCCCGATCGCGTCATCTTTCAGCCGACAGGCCCGCATGTTTTCGCCCCGCCGACTCGTTAGCTCATCAGTTGAAGGGAGCGCGGGGACATGCAGCCGAACGGCATCGCCAGGAGTGCAAGAAGACGATCGCGATTGTACATGGCTGCCGGTGCTCTCGTTCTCGCGCCGTTCGGTGCAGTGGCCGAGGAGATCCAGGGCAATGACCCCGCCTCGCCCGGACATTTCCAGGTCGAACAGCGCTTCGGCTATCTGACAACCTTCAATCCGCAACAGAACGGCGGACGCCGCGTGCCGCAGCGTGCGGTCACCGGCGAGACCGAGATCGGCTACTCGCCAACCGAATGGTACGAGATCGCGTTGACCTCGCCTTACGCCTTTGCCCGCACCAATGTCCCGATGGCGCTGGGCAACGTGATGGACAATGGCGTGCCCGGCTATTCATTCCAGTCCGGCGGCGTCACCATTCGCCAGACCTTCATCCAGGGCGACCGGCTTGAGCGCACCGTCTTCCTCGGCCTGGTGTCACGCACCATCCTGGCGCCGCAGGGCGGCCTGACGCCGGACCTGTGGGTCGCCAACAAGGCCGGAGCCGGCCAGCCCGGCGCGCCGCGCTTCGTGCAGGAGGCCACGCCGCGGGTGGCGCAGATGTTCACGCCGATCATCGGCGTCAACCTGCCCAACGACTATCAGCTCATCTTCAACGCCAACATGACCTTCGGCATCGACGGCGCCGGCTCGGCCTTCGAGCCCTCGGTGCGCTTCGTCAAGCGCCTCAGCGATCGCTGGACCATCGGTATCGAGCACTTCTCCAATCTCGGACCGTTCGGCTACATCCTGCCCTGGAATCAGCAGATGCAGACGCTCTACGCAGTCGCCGACACCCGCTTCAAGGGCTTCGAGCTCAGCTTCGGCGTCGGCTACGGCCTGACCAACGCCTCGCGCGGCCTTGCCGTCAAGACCAGCATCGGCAAGGATTTCTGACCCGCGCGCCTTCATCCCATGACCAATCATAAGAAAAGGACACTCGTCATGCGTCGCCTCGTCACCGCCTGCGCGCTTCTCATGCTTGCCGGCTCCGCCGCGTCCGCCGAGGACGGCCCGCGCTTCCTCAACCGCACCGGCCAGACCATCGTGAAAATGTACCTGGCGGCCGCCGGCACCAAAACCTGGGGCGCCGACCAGTGCAAGAACGACGACGAGGGCGAGGTCGACCACAATGAGCGCATGACGCTGGTCGGCGTGAAGTCCGGCCGCTACGACATCAAGCTGTCCGAAAAGGGCGGCCGCACCTGCGTCGCCAAGAACATCGAACTCAAGGAAGGCGCGCAGTTCGTCGTGCGCGATACGGATCTGACCGAGTGCAGCAAATAAGCGGCACGCGGCGGCACCGATATCGCCCTGGATGGCGCCGCGTTCAGCGCGGCCTCAGATGGAGGGGGACCGTGCGCGAGACCTGCGCCTGAGCCATCGCCGGCGGAAAGCGCGGGAACGGCGCGGCGCGTTCGATGATGCCCATCGCCGCGCGGTCCAGCGCCGGCGAGCCCGAGCTTCCAGCGAGCCGTCGCGACAGCAGCCGTCCGTTGCGATCGATCACGACGTTCAGCATGACGGTGCCGCTCGCACCATTGCCGTCGGAGGGATAGGCTGCGGCGCGGCGGATCTGCGCCACCACCTCGGCGTTCCAACTGGCCTGGCCCTCGCGCGCCCCGACGCTGTCCTCGCCGGGATTGGGCGCCGACGCGACACGTGAAGGCCGGGCCGCTGGCGCCGCAGCCGGCTTCGGCGGTGCGGGCTTCCTCTCGACCCTCTCCTTCGTCTCCTTCTTCTCCACTGGCTTGCGCTCGACACGCTCGGGAACGGGCTTCGGCTCCGGCGGTATCGCCTCGATCTGTTTCGGTGGTGGCGGCGGCGGCAAAACGACATCGTCTGCACGCGGCGGCTCGGGCGCGAGCGCGACCTGTGGCGCGGGCTCCGGCGAGGGAATGACATCCGGCACCGGCTCCGGCTGCGCCATGACCTGCGGCTCCGGCTCGGAGGGAGCCGGCGGGACAGGCTCAGCGACGGCCTCGTGCGCGACCGGGTCGTCCTTCACCGGCTCGTCCTTCGGCGGCTCCACCGGCGGCGGCTCGGACGCCGGTGCATCCTGCGCCGTCGGCGCCGGCTCGCTCACCACCGCCGGGGTGAACACGACGTCGAAGGCCGGCGCCTGGGCACGTCCCTGCGGCGCGGGACGCAGCAGCAGATAGCCGACGGCGAGCCCGACATGCAGCCCGCCCACCACCAGCGCGGCGATGGTCCACAGCGTCCGCTCCCGGCGCTGCTCGTATTCGAACGGATCGAGCGTGAGGACGCTCACTGCGCGCCCCGGTCTTCCAGGGCGACGAGCGCCACCTTGGTGTAGCCGGCACGGCGCAGCATGTTCATCAGCGCCATCACCTCGCCATAGGGCAGCGTCTGATCGGCGCGCAGCAGCACGCGCTGCTCGTGATCGGACTTGGTGGCGGCATCGAGCGAGGCGGCGATGTCGGGCTGCGCCACGCTCTGGTCGCCAACGGCGAGCGAACGGTCGGCCTTGAAGGTGACGAAGACCGGCGTTTCCGCGCGCGGCTGCGGCTCGGCCGAGATCGCCGGCAGGTTGACCGGGACGTCGACCGTGGCGAGCGGCGCGGCGACCATGAAGATGATCAGGAGCACCAGCATGACGTCGATGAACGGCGTCACGTTGATGTCGTGCGTCTCCTCGAACTCGTCGGTCCGCCGGGCGAGCTTGACGGCCATGGCTCACTCCGCCGGATTGGCGATCGACAGCAGCGGCGCGTCGACCGCGCGGATGGCGCTGCGCCGCGCCTCCGTCGGCCCCGCGTGCTGCCGGTCGAGATCGCGGCTGAGCAGGCGCATCACCGCCACCGATGCATCGGCGATGACGGCGCGATAGCCGCCGGTGGCACGTGCGAACAGGTTGTAGATCACGACCGCGGGAATCGCGGCGGCGAGGCCGAAGGCGGTCGCGAGCAGCGCTTCCGCAATGCCGGGCGCCACCACCGCGAGGTTGGTCGTATGCGCATGCGAGATGCCGATGAAGCTGTTCATGATGCCCCAGACCGTGCCGAACAGGCCGACGAACGGCCCGACCGCGCCGACCGTGGCGAGAATGCCGATGCCGCGGCCGATGCGCGCCACCGCCGCCGCCTCGATCCGCTCGAACTGCCAGGAGACACGCTCCTTGATGCCATCGGCGGGGAGGCCACGCGACTTGTCGATCTCGTCATCGGCGACGGCCAGCAGCCGGCCGACCACACCGTCGTCGGCGGAAATGCGTCCCGTCGCATCCGACAGCGCGCGCGCGGCCATCGCGATGCCGAGCGCGCTGCGCGAGGTGCGCAGTGCCGCGCGGAGTTGGATCGTCTTCACCACCAGAACGGTCCAGGTTGCGACTGAAGCCAGCGCCAGCCCGATCATCACCGCCTTCACGACGATGTCGGCCTGCATGAACATGGTCCAGGGCGACAACGCCTCCGGCAGCGTGCTCGCGATATTGGCGATGTGCGCCTGATCCATGGCCGTACTCCCTCGGTGGCCCCGTGGTTGGTGATCACGATCCCGGCGTGGATCGCATGGGGCCATGCCGGATCGTGTCGAGGCCTTGTTGTTTCGTGTCGTTGGGGCAAAGTCACGGCGAAGATCGCGACAATCCCGATCGTCAAAGAGTGCCGCCTGTCCCCACCGGCTTCAAGGCACTTGCTGTGTGGAAGTTGTCCTATGCGACCCGGGAATAATTCCCGAATGGAACGGGAAGCCCCTCACCTCTGGGCCAAAAGAAAAGGCCGGGATTGCTCCCGGCCTTCGTGATGGGATTGCCGGTCGAGCCGGACGACGACTTCAGAGCGTGGGCTCACTTCGCCTCTGCGCGCTTCGGCGGGGTCGCCGGCCACGACTTGATCAGGGTGTCGTAGTCGATCGTCTCGCCCTTCGGCTTCTCGTTCGCGAGCTTGCGCTGCGGAGCGATGTTGCCGTCCTTGGCCGACTTGTTGAACCAGAACTCGGCCGATTCCTTCTTGTTCAGCTTCGGACCGCATTCGCCCTGGACCTTGGATTTCTCGAGACGCTCGAGGACGGAGTCCTGGGCGGCTGCGAGCGCATCCATCGCGGCCTGCGGCGTCTTCGCACCGGACGACGCATCGCCGATGTTCTGCCACCACAGTTGCGCCAGCTTCGGATAGTCGGGCACGTTGTTGCCGGTCGGGGTCCACTGCACGCGCGCGGGCGAGCGGTAGAACTCGACGAGGCCGCCGAGCTTCGGCGCACGCTCGGTGAACGACTTGTCCCAGATGTCGGATTCACGGATGAAGGTGAGACCGACATGGCTCTTCTTCAAGCTGACCGTCTTGGAGACGATGAACTGCAGGTACAGCCAGGCGGCCTTGCGGCGATCCGGCGGGGTCGACTTCAGCAGCGTGAGCGAGCCCGCGTCCTGATAGCCGAGCTTCATGCCTTCCTTCCAGTAGGCGCCGTGCGGCGACGGAGCCATGCGCCACTTCGGCGTGCCGTCAGCGTTCACGACCGGCAGACCCGGCTTCACCATGTCGGCGGTGAAGGCGGTGTACCAGAAGATCTGCTGGGCGACGTTGCCCTGCGCGGGCACCGGGCCGGCCTCGGAGAAGGTCATGCCCTGCGCCTGCGGCGGCGCGTACTTCTTCATCCAGTCGAGATATTTGGTGATCGAGTAGACCGCCGCCGGGCCGTTGGTGTCGCCACCGCGCTCGACCGAGGAGCCGACCGGACGGCAGCCTTCCATGCGGATGCCCCATTCGTCGACCGGCAGGCCGTTCGGGATGCCCTTGTCGCCGTTGCCGGCCATCGACAGCCAGGCGTCGGTGAAGCGCCAGCCGAGCGAGGGATCCTTCTTGCCATAGTCCATGTGGCCATAGACCTTGACGCCGTTGATCTCCTTGATGTCGTTGGTGAAGAACTCGGCGATGTCCTCATAGGCCGACCAGTTCACGGGCACGCCGAGGTCGTAGCCATACTTGGCCTTGAACTTGGCCTTGTAGTCCGGATTGGTAAACCAGTCGTAGCGGAACCAATACAGGTTCGCGAACTGCTGGTCGGGCAGCTGATAGAGCTTGCCGTCCGGAGCGGTCGTGAACGACTTGCCGATGAAGTCGTTGACGTCGAGATAGGGGTCGGTGACGTCCTTGCCCTCGCCCTTCATGTAGTCCGACAGCGCGATGGTCTGGCCGTAGCGGAAGTGGGTGCCGATCAGGTCGGAGTCGTTGATCCAGCCGTCATAGACGTTCTTGCCGGACTGCATCTGGGTCTGCAGCTTCTCGACGACGTCACCTTCCTGGATGATGTCGTGCTTGAGCTTGATGCCGGTGATCTCGCTGAACGCCTTGGCGAGCGTCTTGGCTTCGTACTCATGCGTGGTGATGGTCTCGGAGACGACGTTGATCTCCATGCCCTTGAAGGGCTCGGCGGCCTTGGCCAGCCACTGCAGCTCCTTCAGCTGCTCTTCTTTCGAGAGCGTCGAGGGCTGGAATTCGCTGTCGATCCACTTCTGGATCGTGGCGTCGTCGGCAAGCGCCGGCACGGACAGCGTCATGGTCGCGGCGAACAGCGCGGCAGCGCTGGTCATCGCGAGATAGCTTGCCTTGGTCAGGTGATGCTTCCTAGGTTTCAAGTGTCGCATGCTTTCCTCCTTGAGCGACGTATCCAGGTCCGGGTTGCCCCCGGATCTGCCCTTCCTCGCCTGCCTCAGACGGTGCGAAAGATCGCAACGGCGGATGCAAGCGAAATTGCGGTCGCGAGCCACAGGCTCGAAACCTCAAAACTGTCCTCGCCGACCGGCAGGGTCGCGATCGTGTCGGTGCCGACAAGCCCGATCCAGACGAGGTGAATGACGGCGGCCGAGATCAGCGAGATGAACAGACGGTCGCCGCGCGTGGTCGGAATGCGCAGCACGCCGACGCGCTCGGCCTCGGGATAGCGCGCGGCGAGTAGCGTCATGACGCCGAGGGTGCAGGCCAGCGCGGCGAAGAAGATCGCCGTCGGCGCAGTCCAGGCCATCCATGCGATGCTGTCCATGGCTATCAGCTCCCGGCGATAATGGACCCCCTCCCCCGCTTGCGGGGGAGGGTTGGGGTGGGGGCGCCGCGAGTCCGACTGCCCAAGAGGAGAGATGCCCCCACCCGTATCGCATCTGGCGATGCGATGCGGCCTCCCCCGCAAGCGGGGGAGGCGGAACGGAGGCCGTGGCGACAAGTGTGCATGATCACACCCGCCCCAGCGCGAAGCCGCGCGCAATGTAGTTGCGGACGAACCAGATGACGAGCGCGCCCGGGATGATGGTCAGCACGCCGGCAGCCGCGAGCAGGCCCCAATCCATGCCGGACGCCGAGACCGTGCGCGTCATCACCGCCGAGATCGGCTTGGCATAGACCGATGTCAGCGTGCGCGCGAGCAGCAGCTCGACCCAGGAGAACATGAAGCAGAAGAAGGCGGCGACGCCGATGCCGCTGGCGATCAGCGGCACCAGGATCTTCACGAAGAAGCGCGGGAACGAATAGCCGTCGAGGAACGCGGTCTCGTCGATCTCACGCGGGACCGAGGACACGAAGCCCTCGAGGATCCAGACCGCGAGCGGAACGTTGAAGATGCAATGCGCGAGCGCGACCGCCCAGGGCGTATCGAACAGGCCGATCGCGGAATAGAGGTTGAAGAACGGCAGCGCGTAGACCGCGGCCGGCGCCATGCGGTTCGACAGCAGCCAAAAGAACAGGTGCTTGTCGCCGAGGAAGCGGTAGCGCGAGAACGCATAGGCCGCCGGCAGCGCCACGAGGATCGAGATCACCGTGTTGAGGATCACGTATTTCAGCGAGTTGATGTAGCCGGAATACCAGCTCTCGTCGGTGAAGATGCGCATGTAGTTGGCCAGCGTCGGCTGATGCGGCCAGAGCGTCATCGTTGTGACGATCTCGTTGTTGGTCTTGAAGCTCATGTTGACGAGCCAGTAGATCGGCAACAGCAGGAAGACCAGGAACAGCGAGATGATGATGCGACGGCCCGGAATGGTGTTCATCACGCGCCCCCCTTCACCGGCCGGCGCTCGGCGCCGGCATTGGTCATGATGGTGTAGAACACCCAGCACACGACGAGGATGATCAGATTGTAGACCAGCGATAGCGCCGCCGCCTTGCCGAGGTCGAACTGGCCGAGCGCGATCTTGACGAGCTCGATCGAGATGAAGGTCGTCGAATTGCCCGGTCCGCCGCCGGTGACGACGAACGGCTCGGTGTAGATCATGAAGCTGTCCATGAAGCGCAGCAGCACGGCGATCAGCAGCACGCGATGCATCTTTGGCAGCTGGATTGCGGTAAACACCGCCCAGCGCGAGGCGCCGTCGATCTGCGCAGCCTGATAATAGGCGTCGGGGATCGACTTCAGGCCGGCATAGCACAGCAGCGCCACCAGGCTGGTCCAGTGCCACACGTCCATCACGATGACGGTGGCCCAGGCATCGAGATCGTTGGACACGTAATTGTAGTCGATGCCTACGCTCGTCAACGCATAGCCAAGCAGGCCGATGTCGGGCCGGCCGAAAATCTGCCAGATGGTGCCGACCACGTTCCACGGAATCAAGAGCGGCAGCGCCAGCACGACGAGGCAGAAGGCCACGGTCCATCCGCCCCGCGGCATCGACAGCGCCACGACGATGCCGAGCGGCACCTCGATGGCTAGAATTGCGAGCGAGAAGATCAGGTTGCGCCCGAGCGAGGCGAGGAAGCGGCCGCCGAGATCGGTCGAGGGATCGAGCAGCTCCTTGAACCAGCCGACACCGTTCCAGAAGAACTGGTTGTTGCCGAACGTGTCCTGCATCGAATAGTTCACCACCGTCATCAGCGGCAGGATGGCGGAGAACGCCACCAGCAGGAACACCGGCAGCACCAGGAACCAGGCCTTGTTGTTGATGGTCTTGTCCATCACTCAGGCTCCCTCGACGAGACGGCTGTCGGCATAGACATGGACATAGGCTGGATTGAACTTCAGCCCGATCGCCGAGCCCTGCGGCGAGAAGCCGGCCGGCAGTCGCGCGGCGAACTTGACGTCGCCGACACGAACGCGCGCGAAGCGGATGCGGCCGAGATCGTCGACGCGCTCGATATTGGCATCGAGCAGGCCGGGTCCGGGCTGAGCGACATCGACGAATTCCGGACGGACGCCGATCTCGATCTTGGCTCCGGCCGGCAACGCGTCGTAGCTGCGCGCCAGCGTCAGGGTGTGACCGTCGATGCGGGCTTCACGTCCCTTCACCTCGGCCGAGAGGATGTTCATGCCGGGCGAGCCGATGAAATAGCCCACGAACGTATGCGCGGGTTTGTCGAACAGCTCGGCCGGCGTGCCGCTCTGCACGACGCGGCCGTCATGCATCACGACGACGGTGTCGGCGAAGGTCAGCGCCTCGGTCTGATCGTGGGTGACGTAGATCATCGTCAGGTCGAGCTCGCGATGCAGCGCCTTCAGCTTGGAGCGCAGCTGCCATTTCAGCTCGGGATCGATCACGGTCAGCGGCTCGTCGAACAAGACGGCGGCGACGTCGGAGCGCACCAGGCCGCGGCCGAGCGAGATCTTCTGCTTGGCGTCGGCGGTCAAGCGCGTGGCCTTGCGGTTGAGGTACGGTGTGAGATCGAGCAGACGCGCGATCTCTGCAACGCGCTTGTCGATCTCGGCCCTTGGCACGCCGCGGTTCTTCAGAGGAAACGCAAGATTTTCGCCCACCGTCATCGTGTCGTAGATGACCGGAAACTGGAACACCTGCGCGATGTTGCGTTCGCGGGTCGAGGCTTTGGTGATGTCCTTGCCGTCGAACAGGATCTTGCCGTGCGAGGGCGTCAGGATGCCGGAGATCAGGTTGAGCAGCGTGGTCTTTCCGCAGCCGGACGGGCCGAGCAGCGCATAGGCGCCGCCCTGGCGCCAGGTCATCGTGACCGGCTTCAGCGCGTAGCTTTCGATATCGCCGCTGTTACCGTTATAGGCGTGGGCGAGATCGACGAGGTCAATGCGGGCCATGCGGCATCTCCCTCAGATCGCCGGCGCCGCGACCAGACGGTCGCCGGCGTCGAACACGAACACATTGGCAGGATCGAGCACGGCGTCGAGGACCTCGCCGGGCTCGTATTCATGGACGCCGTGCAGCACCGCGACCCAGTTCATACCGTCGCGCGTCAGATGCACGAAGCTCTCCGATCCCGTGATCTCGGTGACCGAGACGGTCGCGGGAAAGGCATGGCGGCCGTGGCTGCCGTCGCCTTTGCCAAGCCCGAGCTGATGCGGGCGAAAGCCGACGCGATAGGCGCCGTCCGGCAGAGCGGCATAGAGGCCGACCGCCGGCGCCTTGACCCCGCCGGCATACTCCACGCTCTCGCCGCGCTTCTGGATCTCGACCGTGTTCATCGGCGGATCCGAGAATACCTGGCCGACACGTAAGGTGTCGGGTCGGCGATACACGGCCGCGGTGTCGCCGGCCTGCAGCGCCTGCCCTTCCCACATGCAGATGGTGCGGCCGCCGAGCAGCAGCGCCTCCGAGGGCTCGGTGGTGGCATAGACGAAGATTGCGCCGGATGCCTCGAAGATGCGCGGCAGCTCGGTCCGCAGCTCCTCGCGCAGCTTGTAGTCGAGATTGGCGAGCGGCTCGTCCAGCAGCACGAGGTCCGCACCCTTCACCAGTGCGCGCGCAATCGCCGTGCGCTGCTGCTGGCCGCCGGAGAGCTGCAGCGGCGTGCGCTTCAGATAGGGCTCGAGCCGCAGCAGCCGGGCCGCTTCCGCCACGCGCTTCTCGATCTCCTGGCGCGACTTGCCTTGCACGCGCAGCGGCGAGGCGATGTTCTCATAGACCGAGAGCGAGGGATAGTTGATGAACTGCTGATAGACCATCGCGACCGAGCGCTGCCGCACGTCGGCGCCGGTGACGTCCTTGCCGTCGACCAGCACCCGCCCCGTGGTCGGCCGGTCGAGGCCGGCGAGCAGCCGCATGATCGAGGTCTTGCCGGACAGCGTCGGCCCGAGCAGCACGCTCAGCGTGCCGCGCTGCAAAGTCAGCGAGACGTCGCGAATGGTGGTCACGCCGTCGACGATTCGGGAGACGTGATCGAGCGTGACGCTCATGCGCGCCCTCCCGCCTCACGCGCCGGCACGGCGGAGCGCTCGCGATTGGCCGTGATCCACGCATCGAGCGCGGCGATCTCAGCCGCCGACATCCGCAACCCCAGCTTCGATCGACGCCACACGATGTCCTCGGCCGTCAACGCCCACTCGTTCGTCATCAGGTACCTGACTTCACGCTCCGTCAAGGTGCCACCGAAATCCTGGCCGAGATCGGCCAAAGATGTCGCACCGGCGAGCATGGCCGCAGCCCGCGTGCCATAGGCATGGGCGATCCGCTTCGCATGTGCATCCGACAGGAACGGATAGGTCTTGCGGAGATCCGCAATCAACGGCGCAACGGCCGAAACCTTCATGTCGCCGCCGGGCAGCGGCGCCTTGCCGGTCCACCCCTCCTCCGCCTTGCCACCTTTCACATAGGGCGCGAGACGCTCCAGCGCCTCTTCCGACAGGCGCCGGTAGGTGGTGATCTTGCCGCCATAGATCGACAGCAGCGGCAAGCCGCCGGGCGTATCGAGCTCGAACACGTAGTCGCGGGTCGCCGCCTTGGCCTCGCTGGCGCCATCGTCATAGAGCGGACGCACGCCGGAATAGCTCCACACCACGTCGGCCGGCGTCACCGGCTTGGCGAGATATTCGCCGAGCGCGGCGCAGAGATAGGCGATCTCCTCGTCGGTCGCCTTCACCTTGGCCGGATCGCCCTGATAGTCGCGATCGGTGGTGCCGATCAGCGTGAAATCCTGCTGATAGGGAATGGCGAAGATGATGCGGCCGTCGGCGTTCTGGAAGATGTAGGCGCGGTCGTGGTCATAGAGCTTGCGCACCACGATGTGCGACCCCTGCACCAGCCGCACTTTCGCTTTCGCATTGACGCCGGCGCCGGTCGCCAGCACCTGCTCGACCCAGGGACCGGCGGCATTGACCAGCGCGCGCGCCTTGATGGTCTCGCGCTCGCCGGTCTGCGTGTTCTCGGTGGTGACCAGCCAATGGCTGCCATCCTGCCGGATTTCGATCGCGCGCGTGCGGGTGCGGATGACGGCGCCGCGATCGACGGCATCGCGCGCGGTCAGCACGACCAGACGCGCATCGTCGACGAAGCAGTCGGAATATTCGAAGCCCTTGCTGTAGCGCCCGGGGATCAAGGGGCGGCCGACCTCGTCGCTGCGCAGGTTCACCGACCGCGTCGGCGGCAGCAGCTTGCGGCCGCCGAGATGATCATAGAGGAACAGGCCGAGGCGCAGCAGCCAGGCCGGGCGCAGGCCCGAATGATGCGGCAGCACGAAACGCAACGGGCGGATGATGTGGGGCGCGATCTGCCACAGGATTTCGCGCTCGATCAGCGCCTCGCGAACCAGCCGGAACTCGTAATATTCAAGGTAGCGCAGGCCGCCATGCACGAGCTTGGTGGACCAGGACGAGGTTCCGCTCGCCAGATCGTTCATTTCACAAAGGAAAACGGAATTTCCGCGTCCGGCCGCATCGCGCGCGATGCCGCAACCGTTCACGCCGCCTCCGATAATGGCGAGGTCGTAGATCCGCTCCAACAGACGCATCCCCCGGCAATCGCCTTGACTGTGGCGATTTCACTTTCGGTTTCGAGTTAAACACAAACGAAAGTGAAAGCAAATCGAAATTCGCATGTTGGGCCGCGATTGGGCAAAACCTGCCCAAACTGGGATCAAGGAGCCTGCGAGAGTGGCGGAAAGTCAGGCGCGGCGGAGCACGGCGGACCCCGCCGTTTCGGTTGCCTCCGCGGCGTCGTCGGCGTCGGCGGCGGGCATCGCCGAGACCACCTCGATGCCGCGGCTATGGCAGAGGCTGGCCAGTCCGTCCGGCAGTGGCCGGTCGGTGACGAAGGTCTGGATCTGGCTGAGATGGGCGATGCGCACCGGCGCGCTGCGATGAAGCTTGGTGGAATCGGCGACCAGCATCACGCTGCGGGCATTGGCGATGATGGCCTGGGCGACCTGCACCTCGCGATAGTCGAAGTCGAGCAGCGCGCCCTCCTCGTCGATCGCGGATGCGCCGATGATCGCGTAGTCGACCTTGAATTGGCCGATCAGCTGCGTCGCCGTCGATCCGATCACGCCGCCATCCGAGCGCCGCACCGTGCCGCCGGCCACGATCACCTCGATGCGCGGATGCGGATAGAGCAGCATCGCGACGTTGAGATTGTTGGTGATGACGAGCAGGTCCTGGTGCGACGACAGCGCGCTCGCCACCTCCTCCGTCGTGGTGCCGATGTTGATGAAGAGCGAGGAGCCGTTCGGAATCCGCGCGGCGGCGACCGCGCCGATCGCCTTCTTCTCGTCGGCAGCGACGAAGCGCCGCGCCTCGTAGGCGAGATTCTCGACGCCGGA
This sequence comes from Bradyrhizobium sp. SZCCHNRI3043, assembly GCF_032377735.1. Taxonomy (NCBI): domain Bacteria; kingdom Pseudomonadati; phylum Pseudomonadota; class Alphaproteobacteria; order Hyphomicrobiales; family Nitrobacteraceae; genus Bradyrhizobium; species Bradyrhizobium sp. SZCCHNRI3043. The sequence continues at coordinate 380,944 of NZ_JAUHID010000002.1, read as the reverse complement.
GGCGATGATGGCGCCGCCATGGATGCGCGTCAGCGCGCGCTGCTCGCACAGATCATTGAGGTCCTTGCGGATGGTCTGGGCCGAGACTTCGAAGCGGCGCGCGAGATCCTCCACCATGACGCGGCCGGAGGCGCGGGCGATGTTAAGGATGTCGGTCTGGCGTTGGGAAAGGACGGCCATGGCAAGCTTTCAGGACAAGCTGCACCATGGTGATGCTGATCGAGTCAAGCGTCAATCGGCGAAGCATTGGGCGCATCGCAGCAATCGCCGGCTCGGAGCACGTCCGGCGCGGCACGGTCCGGCTGACGTGCGCCGGCGGCCGCGTGCGCCAAGCTCGCTCAGGCGGCTGCGCTCAGCTCGCCGGTCACGAGCCGAAGCGCGGCGCGTTCGGCTTCGCGGGCATTGCGAAACACCTGGCCCTCGAGGGCATTGAAGCGGTGGGACGCCGCGAAGAAGCGGAAGCCGCCACGATCGCGGACGACGATCCCCGCCGCCTGGGAGCTGACCTCGATGATATAGGTGTCGGACATTGCGAAATCCCGTCGTTCATTCCGGGCGTATAACAGGGCTCTATGACGAACGTTCCGGTCCTGGAGCCGCCGGCTATCCGATCTGCATGCCAACAGGAAATTGTGTGGATGTTATGTTGGCTGCGCTGCACGCGCCTTCGCCGTCACGACACGGCCGAATCAGCGTGGATCATTCGGGACGAGCGTCGGCCTGCGCAGCGACGCATCGGCCCCGCCGATGCGATCGTGATGCTGACCGAGCAACTGATAGATGGTGCGCAGATCCTTCAACACCTCGACTTGATCTTCACGAAACGCACTGAGCTGATTCTCGTAGACGCAAATCCTGCGCTCGGCGTGGAGAAGCCGCTGCTGCAGCTTCTTCAGGACCTGCAAGATCAGTTTCTCGTCGACGTCCGACATGGACTTCCTCCCACCCTGTTCGCGCACCGCGCCCCGCCATTTCCCTGTGCCGGCATTTTTTTCCGGCTGGCCCTTTTGGCCTTGTTGATCGGAAGCGGACTACCAACCTCGATGCCCGTCCGATGCGCCACTCGAAGCGCGCAATGAGGCAGAGACGCGGCATCGCACCTCCAAGCAACCAGAACTTGCAAATATCGTAAACACGCCTGCCCTGTGGACAAGACCTACATCGCGCGAGATTGATCGGCACAGACGCCGCAAACGCGTGCTCGAATGAACGCGCGCCGCCGGATCACGGTTCCTATGCCGAGCAAGTGGCATATGCCGGGCATTAACTGATGTTATTTTGGCGGGAGACCAAGATTGCGATCAGGCCGGGGTCGCCCCGTCGCGCCGGATCGGCTGCGGCCGGCCGTCGTCGTCGATCGAGACGTAGGTGAAGTTGCCGTCGGTGACGAGGATCGGCTGCTCCTCCTTCCGGCGCAGCACCCAGGCTTCGAGACGCACCGTCATCGAGGTGCGGCCGACGCGGACGAGATGCGCATAGACCGAAACGAGATCGCCGACATAGACCGCCTTGCGAAAGTTCATCGCCTCGATCGCGACCGTCACCGTGCGCGACTTCGCGACCTTGGCGGCGTACACGCCGCCGCCGACGTCCATCTGGCTGAGCAGCCAGCCGCCGAAGATGTCGCCATTGGCATTGGTGTCGGCCGGCATCGCCAGAGTGCGGATGCAGAGATCGCCGCGGGGCTCGGTCGGCGCGGACAGCGCGGCATGGACGGTCGCTTCGGTCACGTCGGATGGTCTCCAATTGCGGGAGCGTTCAAGAGGCGTCGAGCAAGGCTGTCAGTCTGGCCTCGCCATTTCGAACATCGCCTCCTGCATGATCTCGAAATAGTCGCCGCGACGGCCGGCGCGGACGATCGGATGCGCCAGCGCAGTCTGATAGACCCCGTCCTTGATCAGCGTCTTGTCGATATGCACGCCGACCACCTCGCCGAGCGTCAGCCAGGCCTGCGCCTTGGCACCATCGGCGCCCTGCAGCTGAATGATCTGCGTCACTTTGCACTCGAACGCCACGGGGCTTTCGCCGACCCGCGGCACGTTGACGAATTTGCACGGCACCGGCGTGACGCCCGCGAGCTTGAACTCGTCGACCTCGCGCGCGACATGCGCGGCGGTCGCATTCATCTGCGTGGCCAGGCCGCGCGTCACCAGGTTCCAGACGAACTCGCCGGTGTCCTGGATGTTGGCGACCGAGTCCTTCCACTGCGTCGAGGAGAAGCCGATGATCGGCGGGGTGTAGTTGAAGGCGTTGAAAAAGCTGTAGGGGGCGAGATTGACGTGACCGTCCGGATCGCGCGACGAGATCCAGCCGATCGGACGGGGGGCGACGATGGCATTGAAGGGATCGTGGCGGAGGCCGTGGCCGTTCTTCGGTTCGTAGAAATGCACATCCCGTCCAGTCACGCGACCGTCCCTTCCGTCATTGCGAGGAGCGCAAGCGAGAGCCGCACACGCCGCCCTGGATTGCTTCCGCCGTCGCCCTTTGGGCTATGGCGGACAGGTCGCTTCGCTCGAATGACGGCGAACTTAGCTTGCAGCGCCCCTGGAACCAAGCCCTGCCAGCACGAAATCGATCATCTCGTCGACCGTCGGGCCCGGCTTGGTTGCGCATTGCGCGATCATCTGCGGATGGAAGAAGCGCATCATCGCGGTCGTCGCACATTTTGCCGCCAGCGGCAGGTCGGTGACGGCGAATTCGCCGGAGGCCGCGCCCTGCCCGATCACGCGGCCGATGATCTCGGTGATCAGCAGCATGTGCGCCTCGCAGACGTCCCAGCTCTCCTCCATCGCCACCGCGACCATCTCGTGCAGCTTGTTGTCGCCGACATAGCGCTCGGTGTTCATGCGATGAATGGTGCCGAGCAGCTCGCGCAGCCGCGGCGCCGCAGGCCCTGCCCGCTCCGCGATCGCGATGGCAGCCGCCTCGACCTGCGCCATCAGCGTGCGGGCGACACCCCGGTGGATCGCCTTCTTGGAATCGAAGAACCGGTAGACATTCGCCGGGCTCATGCGGAGCTCCTTGGCGATGTCGGCGACGGTCGTCTTCTGGTAGCCGATCTGTCGAAACAGACGCTCAGCAACGACGAGAATGCGTTCGTGCGTATCGGATTCGATATGGTCGGAAACCAGGGTCATCATGCCTGCGATCTTGTTGGTCCTTCATTCGGCGGCCTCGGCCAAAGGAAGCGCGGGCCTCGGCACGTCAACGTGCTGCGTTGCGGAATGATCCGCGTCCTTCGCTCCGCGCTCGTCCAGGCTCTTGCGGAACCATAGGGCATACAATCCTGGCAAGTACAGCAGCGTGAGAAAGGTTGCAACGAACAACCCGCCCATGATGGTGATCGCCATCGGGCCCCAGAACGCCGAGCGCGACAGCGGGATCATGGCGAGGATCGCGGCCAGCGCGGTGAGCACCACGGGCCGGGCGCGGCGCACCGTGGCCTCGATGATCGCGTCCTTGCGGGTCAGACCATGGGCGACGTCGGTCTCGATCTGATCGACCAGGATCACCGCGTTGCGCATGATCATGCCGGCAAGCGCAATCAGGCCAAGCAGCGCCACGAAGCCGAACGGCGCGTTGGCGACATTGAGCCCGAGTGAGGCACCGACAATGCCGAGCGGCGCGGTCAGGAACACAAGGATCAGCCGCGAGAAGCTCTGCAGCTGGATCATCAGCAGGGTCAGCATCACGATGACCATCAGCGGAAACAGCACGAAGATCGAGGCATTGCCCTTGGCGGATTCCTCGAACGCGCCGCCGGCCTCGATCCGGTAGGCGGGCTCGAGGTGGTTGCGGATGTCCTGTAGCTTCGGCGAGATCTGGTTGGTGACATCGGGCGCCTGGACCCCGTCCGCCACGTCGGCGCGCACGGTGATCGCCATGTCGCGGTTGCGCCGCCACAGGATCGGCTCCTCGTGGGAATACTCGATCCTGGCGATCTGCTGCAGCGGCACCGCGATGCCGTTCTTCGAGGTGATGGTGAGATCGCCGACATGGGCGAGATCCAGCCGCTCGGACGGCGCCGCACGCGCGACGACGCCGACCTTCTCGATGCCGTCGCGGATGGTCGTGACCTGCACGCCGGAGATCAGCATCGCCAGCGATTGCGACACGTCCTGCGGGGTCAGGCCAAGTGCGCGGGCACGATCCTGGTCGACGACCAGCTTGAGGTAGGGCGACTGCTCGTTCCAGTCGAGCTGCGGATCCCTGACGTTCGGGTTCTGGCGCATGACGTCGCGCACCTGGTAGGCGATCTCGCGCACCTTGGCCGCATCGGGGCCGATGATGCGGAACTGGACGGGGAAGCCGACCGGCGGACCGAAATTGAAGCGATCGACCCGGACGCGCGCTTCGTTCAGCTCGCCATTCGCAGCCGCGGTCTCGATCTTGGCCTTGATGCGCTCGCGCGCGGCGACGTCCTTGGCGACGATCACGATCTCGGCGAAGGCTTCGTTCGGCAGTTGCGGGTTGAGACCGAGCCAGAAGCGCGGCGAGCCCTGCCCGACATAGGCGGTGTAGGTCTCGATGTCCTTGTCGTCCTTCAAGAGCGCTTCGGCCTTGCGTGCCGCCTTCTCGGTGACGCTGAAGGCGGTGCCCTCCGGCAGCCGCAGCTGCAAGAACAGCTCGGGCCGCTCCGACAGCGGAAAGAACTGCTGCTGGACATGGCCGAAGGCCACGATCGATGCCGCGAAGACGCCGACCGTCGCGGCAACGGTGGTGATTCGATGCGTGACGCACCAGCGCACGATGGCGCGCAGGCCGCGATACATGCGCGTGTCGTAGACCGCGTGCTCGTCATGGCCGTGATGGGCCTTCATGTCGGGCAGCAGCTTGACACCGATATAGGGCGTGAAGATCACGGCGACGAACCAGGACGCGACCAGCGCGATGGCGACGATCCAGAAGATGCTGCCGGCATATTCGCCGACGGCCGAATTGGCGAAGCCGATCGGCAGGAAGCCGGCGGCCGTGACCAGGGTCCCGGTCAGCATCGGGAACGCGGTGGATTCCCAGGCAAAGGACGCGGCGCGCATCCGGTCCCAGCCCTGCTCCATCTTCACCACCATCATCTCGACCGCGATGATGGCATCGTCCACCAGGAGGCCGAGCGCGATGATGAGGGCTCCGAGCGAGATGCGATGCAGGTTGAGCCCCATGATGTTCATGACGATGAAGACGAGCCCGAGCACCAGCGGCACCGACAATGCCACGACGATGCCGGTGCGCCAGCCGAGCGCCAGGAACGACACGAACAGCACGATCACCAGCGCTTCGACGAACGAGTGCACGAACTCGCTGACGGCGTGCTCGACCACCTTGGGCTGGTCGGCGATCTGCTCGATCTCGATGCCCTGCGGCACCGCCTTCATGAAATCCGCGGCGGCGGCGTGCACCTCCTTGCCGAGCTCCAGGATGTTGGCCTCCTTGGCGGTGACGACGCCGATGCCGAGCGCGGGCTTGCCCTCCTGCCGCACCTTGAAGCTCGGCGGATCGACGAAGCCGTGGCTGACGGTGGCGATATCGCCGAGCCGGAACACGCGTCCGTTGCTTTCGACCGGCGTCTCCGCGACCGCCTTGGCGCCGTCGAGCGCGCCGGTGACGCGCAGCGGCACGCGCTGCGACGAGGTCTCGACCGTGCCGGCCGGGGTCACATTGTTCTGCTTGGCAAGCGAATCGAACAGCGCCTGCGGCGTGATGCCGAGGGTGGCGAGCTTGGCATGGCTGAACTCGACATAGATGCGCTCGTCCTGGGTGCCGTAGAGATTGACCTTGGTAACGCCGGCGACCTTCAGCAGGCGCTGGCGCAGGCCTTCGGCGGTCTTCTTCAGCTGCGCATAGTCGGCGCCGTCGCCGGTCATCATGAACAGGATGGAATCGACGTCGGAGAACTCGTCATTGACGAACGGACCGATGATGCCCGACGGCAGCGACGACTGCACGTCGTCGAGCTTCTTGCGGATCAGATAGAACAGGTGCGGCACCTGGGCCGGCGGGGTCGAATCGCGGAAGGTCACCTGCATCGCGGTGAAGGCCGGCTTCGAATAGGTCTGCACCTTCTCGAAGTAAGGCAGCTCCTGCAGCTTCTTCTCGATGGGGTCGGCGACCTGGCTCTGCATCTCAGTCGCCGTGGCGCCGGGCCACATCACCGAGACGTTGACGACCTTGACGGTGAAGAACGGATCTTCGGCGCGGCCGAGCTTCTGATAGGAGAAGAAGCCGGCGACGCCGAGCGCGACGATCAGGAACAGCACCAGCGGCGGATGATTGACCGCCCAGGCCGACAGGTTGAACCGCTTCATGGGTGCTCTCCGAGATTCGATATCACTGGTCCGAGCCGTTGCTGTTAGTCACCGTCATTGCGAAAGAAGCGACCTGTCCGCCATAGCCCAAAGGGCGACGGCGGAAGCAATCCAGAATCCGCCTGCAGAAAAAACAGTCTGGATCGCGCCGTCGCTTCACTCCTCGCGATGACGACCGTTACGTCCGTCATTCCGGGGCGATGCGAACGCATCGAACCCGGAATCTCGAGGTTCCGGGTTCGCACTACGTGCGCCCCGGAACGACGGCAGAGCTAGAACGTCAGCGCCGACACGACGCGCACCCTCTGGCTGGGATCGATCTTCTGCACGCCGAGCGCCACGACCTTGTCGCCTTCGTCAACGCCTGACGTGACGAGCACGTCCTTGCTGTCATAGGCCTTCACCTTCACCGGCTTCAGCGTCACCTCGCCCTTGTCGTTGACGACGTAGAGCGACGGATCGCGGCCATCGCTGAACAGCGCCGACAGCGGCAGCCGCGCGACGCGCGTGGTGGCGGGATCGGCGAGCGTCAACGTCGCGGTCATGCCGAGCGAGACGGCGTCGCCAGCGTCCGGCAGCGAGAACTTGGCGAGATAGGTGCGCGTCGCGGAATCGGCGGTGGGCGCGATCTCGCGCAGCTTCGCCGCATATTGCTTGTTTGCCTCCGACCACAATGTGACGTAGGCGCTGCCGGTCTTGGCGCGCTCGAGCAGGGTCTCCGGGATCGCGACAACGGCTTCCTTCTCGGCAAAGCGCGCGACACGGATCGCGGCCTGGCCGGCGGCAACGACCACGCCTGGCTCGATCATGCTCGCGGTGACGACGCCGCGCGCGTCGGCAACCAGCGTCGCATAGGACAACGAGTTGCGTGTCAGCTCGACCGAGCGCTCGGCGCGATTGAGCCGCGCCCTCGCCTCGTCGGCGGACGCCCTGGCCTGGTCCATCTGGGCATCCGTGGTCCAGCCCTTGGCGCGCAGCTCCTTGGCGCGGGTCTCGGCAGCGGAGGCCTGCGCCAACACGCCGGTGGCGGCGCGGAATTCGGCTTCGGCCTGCTCGGCCTGCAGCTTCAGGTCGACCTCGTCGAGCGTGGCGAGCGGCTGGCCGACCTCCACGGTCTGGCCGACCTCGACCAGGCGCTTGGCGACCTTGCCGGCGACGCGGAAGCCGATATCGGCCTCGATGCGCGGCCGGATGGTGCCGACGAAGCTGCGCTCGGGCGTCTCGGCCTCGTAATGGACGGGCGCGACCAGAACCGGCCGGACCGGCTCGGCCTTCTGGGCGACGGTTTCATTGCACCCGGCCAGGGCGACGGCCATCGTGGCCAGCGCAAGGCCGGTCAACAGCTTGGAATAGCTCGCGAAAATCAGGCGGATCAACATGGGGCACCCTCGCTGCTCTTACGAGGAAGTGTCGAATGTCGAATGACGATTGTCAATATTCGTCAGCAATCATGACTTCGTGATCATCTGGACATGTTGCCGCAGGTGCTCAGTGGAGCGGCAGGCCGGCTCGGAACTCCGCCGTGCGCTCACCCGCCACCGATTCCGGGGCCGTCCGCCGCCGCGGTCGAGCCCGGCCCCGCAATCAGGGCATGCATCGTGCGGCTTCACTCCGCGGGCGCCTGCCCGGCGAATTCGACCTTGCTCTCGTGGCCACCGAAGAACGCGAGCAGCCCGGCGATCAGCGGCAGCACCGACAGCGCGAGCAGGCCGTGGGTGGTGGAGCCGGTCGTGTCCTTGATCCAGCCGACCAGATAGGGGCCGCCGAAGCCGGCGAGATTGCCGATCGAGTTGATCAGCGCGATGGCGCCGGCCGCGGCCGTACCCGACAGCCATGCCGTCGGCAGCGTCCAGAACACGCCGAAGACACAGAACACGCCGATCGCCGCGACCGTGAGCGCAACCATGGTGAGCGTGGGATCGCCGATCATGCTCGATGCGGCCAGCGCCACCGCGATCAGGATCAGCGGCGCGCCGACATGCATCACGCGCTCGCGTGTCGCATCGGAATGCCGCGCCCACAGGATCATCGCGACGGTGCCGAACGCATAGGGGATCGCGGTGACGAAGCCTGTCTGCACATTGGTCAGTCCGAATGCCTTGACGATCTGCGGCAGCCAGAACTGCATGCCGTAGAGCGCGCCGACGAAGCCGAAATAGATCAGGCTGAGCACGATCACCTTCGGCGACGACAGCGCCTCGCCGAGCGTCATGTGGCCGGCGGCCTGCTTCGCCGCCGTCTCGGCCTCGAGCTTCGCCGCGAGCCAGGCCTTCTGCTCCGCGGACAGCCAGGTCGCATGCTCCGGCCGGTCGGTCAGGTAGAACCAGGTGACGACGCCGAGGATGACCGAGGGGATGCCCTCGATGATGAACAGCCACTGCCAGCCCTGCAGTCCCATCAGGCCGTGCATGCCGAGCAGCAGGCCGGAGACCGGCGCGCCGATCACGGTCGAAATCGGCACGGCAACCGCGAAGGCGGCGAGGAAGCGCGCGCGATACTGGGCGGGGTACCAATAAGTGAGATAGAGGATGATGCCGGGAAAGAATCCGGCCTCGGCGACGCCGAGCAGGAAGCGCAGCGTGTAAAAGCTCCACGGGCCCGAGACCACGGCCATCAGCGCCGAGATGATGCCCCAAGTCACCATGATGCGCGCGATCCAGCGGCTGGCGCCGAACTTCTCCAGCGCCAGATTGCTCGGCACCTCGAAGATGAAATAGCCGATGAAGAAGATGCCCGCACCCCAGGCGAACACCAGCGGCGAGAATTTCAGCTCCGCGTTCATGGTCAGCGCGGCGAAGCCGAGATTGACCCGGTCGAGATAGGAGAAGAAATAGGCCAGCACCAGGAACGGAATCAGGCGCCAGGAGATGGCGCGGATGGTCGCGGACTCGATATCGGAGCGGCCAAGCGCGGCCGGACTGGTGGCGGACGGACTCATCGATCTCCTCCCCGGAGCTTTCTGGACATTGATAGTTGAAGGCGGTGTTGAGCATCGGTCGTGGCAAGTCAATCGGAAAACCTGAAATCCCACAGCCCGTCGGCGCATCGCGGGGGCGCGGCCCGCGCATGACGCCCTCCTCGCCCGAGATGCTCATCCGCGTCATCGGCATCTGGATCGACCGGATCGCGACGCGGCCTGCTTGGGCATAGGCCTGCCAACGGCAAGCCGCGATATCAACCGAAAGCTCAGATCGGCCCCGCGCCGGCACGGCTGAAGAAGGCGTTGAGCTCCTCGGCCAGAACGGCAGGCTGCTCTTCCGGAATGTAGTGGCCGCACGAGGAGATGGTGATGCCCTCGACGTGATCGGCGACCTCCCTGAGCGGCGCGGCCATGTCCACGATCGATCCCTGGTCGGCACCGACGGCGAGCACCGGCGGCTTCAGCTTGCCCCTTTGTTTCAGCTCGCGGTTCTGACGCGCGGACAGTGCGGCGGCACGATAATAAGCGAGCCCGGCGCGCAAGCCGCCGGCCTTGGTCAGCACGCGGGCGTATTCGTCGAGATCGCGTTCGGAGAACGCTTCGGGATTGGCACCCTTCCGGCGCAGGAACCAAGCGAGATAGTCGCGTTCGCGGCCGTGGATCAGCATCTCCGGGAGATCCGCGACGGCGTGGAACGCGAAGTGCCAAGTGCGCCACGCGCGGTCTGGCGCGAAGGGCAGCGCCTCGGGCAGGGTGACGCCGGGAATTCCCGCATCGAGCAGCGCCAGGCTGCGCACCTCGGCTTCGAACAGCACCGCATAGGGATAAGCCACCCACGCACCGATATCGTGGGCCACCAGATGATAGCTGGTGACGCCGAGTTGCTGCAGCAGGCGATGCACCGCCGTGGCCAGGGTCTGAGTGTCGTAGCCGTCGGCTGGCCGGTCCGAGTCACCCTGCCCGGGGAGATCCGGCGCAATGACCCGATAGCGCGATGCGAGCAGCGGCATGACCTTGCGCCAGGCAAACCAGCTTTCGGGAAAGCCGGCGAGCAGCACCACGACCTCGCCAGCCGGCGGGCCACCGCTGACATAGTGCAGCCGAAGGCCATCGACGGTCTCGAAGCGGTGGGTAAAGCCCGGCAGCGACGCATCGGCGCGACCGAACGGCTCGGCCGCGACCAGCCGCGACGGACTTTCGGCAGAGATGGCACTCATCAACTCAGTCATGGATCATCCTCCTAATTATAGAACAATCGTTTCCTATTTAGACACGACATCACGCGAACAAGGCGGCAGCTTGGTCTGCCACGGCCATCATCTCGCTCCTCGTGCGCCCTGTCTTGCCGACCACCCGAAATCCCTGGATCACGCAGAACAAGGTTCGGGCCACGACTTCCGCGTCGAGATCCGGCCGGATCGATCCATCCGCCTGGCCCAGCCTGATCAGGTCGCGCAACAGGGTCTCGACCCGCCGTAACGCTCCGCGGACCTTGGCGGCGGCCTCCGCATCCAAGGTGGCGAGCTCGGCCGCGCTGGTCACGACGAGGCAGCCGCGCCGGCCTTCGCTGTCGCTGGCGGATTCCGCGTAGAACTGCAGCAAGGCCTCCAGCTTGTCGCGGCCGCTGGGCTGCGCATCGATGCGCTCGCGCACCTGCTGGTCGCGGCGCGCGATGTAATGATCCAGCGTCGCCAGAAAGATCGCGCGCTTGTCGGCAAAGGCCTTGTAGAGGCTGCCGGTGGCGAGCTTCATGGCCGCGCGCAGGTCGGCCAAGGACGCCGCGTGATAACCGCGCTCGCTGAAGACCACCAGAGCCCTGTTCAGGGCGGTGTCCATATCGAACTCGCGCGGCCGACCGGGCCCGCGGCGCTCGGATGAATCCTGTTGCGACCTCGTCATCCCTCCTTTTAGGAAACATTCGTTTCCAAATCAAGAGCACCGAGCGGATCTCCGACGACCAGGTCAGTCTCCAAGCTGAAAGCGCTGGAACCGGTGCAGCTCGTCCTCGATGGTCCGCTTCAGCGCCTTGCGCTGGTCGCCGCGCGCCGCCTTGCCCTGGCCGACCCAGCTCCATTTCTGCATCAGGAGCTTGCCGTTCTGGCGGTCGGTCTTGAGATCGAGCGCGGCGACGATCTCGTCGCCGACCAGCACCGGCAGCGCGAAATAGCCGAACAGGCGCTTGTCCTTCGGGACATAGGCCTCGAAGCGATGATCATAGTCGAAGATCGCCTGCGTCCGCTTGCGCTGGATGATGAGCGGATCGAACGGCGACAGGATGTGCACGCGCTCGGAGCTGATGTCGATCGGCTCCTCCAGCGCGGCCGGCGTCGCCCAGTGCTCCTGCTTGCCGGCGCCCTCCAGCGTCACCGGCACAAGCTCGCCGCGCCGGACCCTGGCATCGATGACCCGGCGCACCGCGGCCTTGCTTGGCGCATTGAGATGGCAGAGCGAATCGAGGCTCACGACGCCTTGGGCGCGCAAGCCGCGGTCGAGCAGATAGGCTGCGATCTCGCGATCGTTGGCGCCCTTCGGCAGCCGTTCCCAGCCGAAATGCCGGGTGGTGAGGTCGTAGGTCTTGAGCATGCCGTCGCGGCCCGACACCGTCAGCACGCCCTCGTAGAAGCCGAGCTGCAGCGCGCGCTTCGACGGCTTGCGGCTGGCCCAGGCGTGGTCCTTCTCGCGCAGCACGTCGTCGTCGATGTCGCGGATCGTCAGCGCGCCGCCTTGGCGGATCAGCCGCATGACCTTGCGCGTATCCTCAGGCTTCACGGTCGTGAGCCAGCGATGGCCCTCGCGGCGGTAGCGGCGCATCGCCGGGACGAAGTAGCGGAAGTCCTGCAGCGGGATGTAGGACAGCGCGTGGGTCCAATATTCGAAGACGGTCTTGTCGGCGCTCTGCGCCTGCCTGAGATCGGCGCGGCGATAGGCGGGAATGCGGCTGAACAGGATGTGGTGATGGCAGCGCTCGATCACGTTGATGGTGTCGATCTGCACATAGCCGAGATGAGCAATGGCGGCGGCGACCGCCTCGGGGCCCGCGCCGAACGGCGCCTCGGCATCGAGCCGCTGCGCGCGCAGCCAGATGCGGCGCGCCTGCGGCTTGGAGAGCGGGATGGGCGTGGGGACAGCGGGCATGCCGCGCAATGGTGCGAGATTCGCCCCCGCTCCCGCAACGGCAAATCAGGCCGGCGAGATCCCCTTGCGGAACCTCACGGCTTGGCCTTGTCCGGAATGCTGCCGGTGGCGATCTCGGCCTTGCAGCTGGCGCGGCCGGGATCGGGCGCACGGCACTTGTAGATGCGGCCGGTCAGGCGGTCGACCAGCCAGGCCGTATCCTCGGCCGGACTTTCCAGGCCGACATAGCGGTTGCCGACCGCGGTGATCAGCGTCGACAGCAGGATCGATGCCGCAATGATGCCAGCCCCGATCAGCGTCGACATGGAACCGGCTGATCCCGTCTGATCCTGACTGCTCGCCCGATGGGACTGATAGTCGCGCCTGTGCGATGGGTTGAACACGGCTCTGCTTTTCTGTTTGCGTTTCTTAGACTACGAATCCAGTCGCCGTTCGCGTCCTTCAGGTTTGCGATTTTTTCCCGGCGAACGCTATCCGGTAGAGGCGCATCTGGCCGATTTGTTGTTCGCGGACCGACCACCTGCCGATCGCTTTGCGGCAGCGCGCGGCGCGTCCCGCGGACCACTCGCTTCGCCCCGCAAGGGCCGCCCAGTCCGGCAACGTGACGTCGATCACTTTTGGCGCTTTGAACCCGTTCTATCGTTCCCGCATCCAATGGCCATAGGCATGACGACCCGAGGATGACGACGATGACCCCATATTTTGGACGCTTTGCAGTTCAGGCGGCGGCGTTCTCCGCCATGCTGGCGATCGGCGCAGGCACCGCCCTCGCCGGCGAGGCCGTGTCGGCCGACAAGATCCTCAACGCGCTGAAGCCGAAGGCCGTGACGCGCGGCATTTCGGTCGGACCGCAGGCAACCCCGCAGGCCGACGCGGCAGCGCAGGCGAAGCAGGCGGCCTTCATCGACAGCATGCGCAACCGCAAGACCCGCTCGCTGTCGCTCGGCGAGCGCGAGCAGATCGCCGAGATCGCGGCGACCAAGCCCAAGATCGATCTCGAGATCCAGTTCGACTACAACTCGGCCGAAATCAGCAAGGCCTCGATGCCGGCCGTGCAGGAGCTCGGCAAGGCGCTGTCCGATCCGAACCTGAAGGGCTCGACCTTCGTGGTTGCCGGCCACACCGATGGCATCGGCAGCGACGGCTTCAACCAGGATCTCTCCGAGCGCCGTGCCGACACCATCAAGCGCTATCTGGTCGAGAAGTTCGCCCTCGCCGGCCAGGACCTCGTCACGGTCGGCTATGGCAAGACCAAGCTCAAGGACGCGGCCAACCCGGCCGATCCGCTCAACCGGCGGGTCCAGGTCGTCAACATGGACACCAAAACCGCGGCGAAGTGAGCGCTCCGCCGCGCATCGCCCCGCCTGCCCACGGTCCCTGGCAGGCGGGGCGCTTTCTTGTCCGCACTTCAGATCCAGCTCTGGAACAGCATCAGCCGGGTGAAGGTCTGCATCGTCGTGCCGATGAAGGCGGCGCTGACCGGCAGCATCGCAACGAAGCCCAGCACCACGACGGCGACATAGCTCAACAGCACCCAGCGCGGCCAGCGGGTCAGCACATGGACGAGCGCGAGGCTCGCCAGCGTCGCCGACGGCAGGTAGTAGTAGATGAAGCTCAGCGCGCGCGGCAGCAGCGCCCAGGGCAGATAGCAGCCGAGATAGAACGCCAGGATCAGGAACGCCGCCGCGCTGCGCGTCGCGATGAAATCCCGGACGCAGATGCCGAGCGCGGCAAGTGCCGGCCACAGCACCAGCGGATTGCCGAGCAGCACCACCGCGGCGATGTCGGTGTCGCTGGTCTTGTCGAACAGGAACCAGACCGGACGGACCAGCAACGGCCAGGTCGGCCACGCGCTCATATAGGTATGGCCGGCAATCGCCGTGGTGACGCTGTCGGCGAAGATGCGCCGCTGCGCTTCGAAGATGCCGATGACGGACAGGCCATGCAGCGGGACGAAGGTCGCGAGATAGCAAACGGCCGGCATTGCGACGAGGCACAACACGATCTGCAGCCAGCTCAGTTGCGGCCATTGCTCGGGCCGATACCAGTCGGTCGGCTCGCCATCGCCGAACGAGGTCTGCCAGTGCTGCAACAGCTTGATGAGACCGACGATGAGAAGCGCCGTCAAGAGCGGAAACAGCCCGCTCCATTTGCAGGCGATCGCAAGGCCGAACAGCGCGCCCGCCAGCGCGAACACGACCTGCGGCCGGCGCTGCCTGAACGAAAACAGAAAGGCCGCGATCCCGAGCAGGCTGAAGGCGAGCGCGCCGATGTCGAGCATCGCGATGCGCGCCTGCACGAACAGCATCTGGTTGAAGGCCGCGAGCAGCGCCGCTGCGATGGCAGGCCATTGCGCCGCGAACAGCGCCAGGCCGCACAGATAGATGGCGGCGACGGCGAGCCCGCCGAGCACGGTACCGGGATAGCGCCATGCGAAGGCGTTGTCGCCGAACGTCCTGATCGACAGTGCAATCAGCTCCTTGGCGAGCGGCGGATGCATCGGGTTGAGCTGCGGCGTCGCCGGCGCCAGTCCCAGCATCTGCCGCGCCGCCGGCACGTAGTGCACCTCGTCGAAGACGAATTTCGGCGGCGAGGCGAGCCCGATCATCAGCACGACGTGCGCGATCGCGAAGATCAGCAATGCCGTCATCACACAGCGGCGGACCGACAGAGCGCCATCCTGCGCAACCTCGCCGTCCTCGTCGTCGTCATCCCGGCGAGCAGCAGATACCTTCATGGGCCTCCGCGTTGAACTGATCTCACGGTGGCGGCAACTAACCACCGAACGGTCATCGAGGCAAACTTGTGCCCATTTTACAACAACCCCGCGCGCCGTCTTCGGCTAGATTGAGCAGGAAACAATCTTCGGTGTGGATATGAGTCTGCGTCGCCGAACCTGTGTCGCTGCGATCTCGGCGGCCGCCCTGCTGGGCGTCGCGGGCGGCGCAAGCGCCGACGGCCGCATCGGCGAAGCCGTGCTGGTGCAGAAGGACGTGCTGCGCGTTGCAGGTGCCTCGAGCAGCCCGATCAGCGTCGGCGACGGCGTCGTGCGCAACGAGACCGTGCGCACCGGCAATGACAGTGCCGCGCGGCTCGTCATGATCGACAGCACCAATCTCTCGCTCGGCGCCAACGCCACCCTGACGCTCGACCGCACCGTCTTCAACGACGAGACCAGCTATCGCGACATCGCGATCCGGCTCGGCACCGGCGCGTTCCGCTTCGTCACCGGCCATTCCGAGAAAACCGCCTACAAGATCAACACGCCGCTCGCGACCATCGGCGTGCGCGGCACCATCCTCGACATCCGCTCGCAGCGCGGCCAGACCATGGTCGTGCTGCAGGAAGGCGCCTCGCGGGTCTGCACCCTCACCTTCCAATGCCTCGAGCTGACGCAGCCGGGCGACACCGCGATCATCACCGCGACCGGCCAGGGCCGGAGCGCGATCAAAAAGACCGGCAATCCGTCCTGGAGCTTTGCCGCCACCTGCGCGTCGACATCGGGCCTTTGCACGGTCACCGATCTCGCCAGCAACGCGCCGCCGCAGGACTTCACCGGCATCCTGTGCGGGCGGTGACGATGAGAACGCGCCGCGGTCAGCTTGCTCTCCTGATGACCGCCATCGCCGGCGGGCTGCTCGCGCTCGCCCTGCAGGCCGCGCCGGCCGCCGCGCAGAGCAGTTGCGGGGTGGACAATTTCGCGGCGGCGCTGTGCCCGACCGCGTCGCCGTCGCCGACCTCCTCGCCCACCGCAACGCCCACGCCGACATCGACCTCCAGCCCGACGCCGACGCCCTCGCCCTCGATCTCGCCGACCCCGTCGCCGACGCCCACCGGCGCGGGAAACAGCGCGAACGCGATCAACGGCCTCGCCGACCAGCGCTTCAACCAGATGATCACCAACCGGGTGCTCGGCCTGGTGCTGCTCGGCGTCAACGAGCAGGTCAATTGCAACGACTGCGTCAGCGCGTTCGGCGCGGCCGGCTCGTTCTCGGCCGGCATCCATGGCCGCAAGCAGCTCACCAACAATCTGGCGCTGCTCGCCGGCCTCGCCTACACGCACTACGACGAGAACGGCTACCATGTGACCTCGGCGCCGATCGGCGCCTTCGCGCTGCGCTACGACTTCACCGATTGGGGCTCGTCGCGGCCGTTCTTCGACATCGGGACGATCCTGACGCCGTACGAGCGCGTGCGCTACGGCCGGCGCTATGCGACGAGCCTCGGCAACGTCACGGCGGACGGCACCACCACGGCGTCGAACTACGCGGTCTATGGCCGCGCCGGCTGGATCAGCCGGTTGTCGCCGCGCGACGAGCTCGCGGCGTCGGTCGAGCTGTGGCAATTGTGGCAGCACGTCGCCGGCTATCGCGATCCCGCGCTCGCCTTCAACCCGTTCGATGCGACGATCGCCGGCGGCACCGACCGCACCAGCCTTGTCAAGGTCGGCGGCCAATGGACCCACCTGTTCGGCTCCAGCATCGAAGCCAACATCAATGGCGGCTACGTCCAGTCGTTCGCGACCAGCTCCGGCATCGTCGCCACCGTCACCGGCAACGGCACGGTGACGCCGACCATGGGCAACCAGGGCTGGTTCGAATATGGCGGCCGGCTCGGCTTCCGCCTGCCGCAGGGCTGGATCGCCGATCTGTTCGTCAACGGCACGCTCGGCCCGCAGCCGGTCGGCAACACCATCCACGGCGGCATCGGCCTGCGCGTCCATTATTAGCGGCTGGCGCCGCCCCTGGCGGGTGCACCACCGCGCTCCTTCAACATTTCATGATCGGTCTGCGCCAGGGTCACCTTGACCCGCACACGGCCGCTGCCATATTGGATGACGATCATCATTCAAAAGCAACGGCTCGCCAGGCGCGCGCGGAGATCCGATGGACGTTTCCACCCAGGCGACCGGCGAGGCCCGGCGCAGCGGCACCGCAGCTCCGGAGGCGCCAACTTCGCTTTTTACGCCGGCGGCTCCGCCGCGCGCCAAGGCCGCGTCGGTCCGCACGGCATTGCTCTCCGGCCCGGTGCTGCCGGCGCTGTTCCGGTTGGCGTTGCCGACCATGACGGTGCTGGTTGCGCAAACCGCGGTCAACGTCGCCGAGGCCTATTACGTCGGCTTCCTCGGCACCGATGCGCTGGCCGGCGTCGCACTGGTGTTCCCGATCTTCATGCTGATGACGATGATGTCCAATGGCGGCATCGGCAGCGGCGTCTCCTCGGCGGTGGCGCGCGCGGTCGGCGCCGGGCACAACGCCGATGCCGATGCCATCGCGTTCCATGCCATCGTGCTGGCGGTGATCGCCGGCGGCCTGTTCACGCTTGCGACCGCCCTGTTCGGCCCGGCCCTGTACCACGCGCTCGGCGGGCGTGCCGACGCGCTGGAGGCGGCGCTGCGCTACTCCAACTATCTGTTCGCCGGCGCGATCCCGGTGTGGATCGTCAACCTGCAGGCGGCGGCGCTGCGCGGCGCCGGCAATGTGCGGGTGCCGGCGCTGGTCACCCTGGTCGGCGCGCTGGTCATGATTCCCGCCTCGCCGCTGCTGATCTTCGGCCTTGGCCCACTGCCGGGGCTCGGCATCGCCGGCGCGGGCATCGCCTTCGGCCTCTATTACTGCGGCGCCATGCTGGTGCTGGTGCGCTACATGGCCTCCGGCCGCTCCAGCCTGCATGTGCGCGTTGCGCGGCTGCAGGCCCGGCTGTTCGCCGACATCCTGGGAGTCGGGCTGCCGACCGCGCTCAACGCGGTCATGGTCAATCTCACCGTCATCCTGGTGACCGCGCTCGCCGGCCGCTTCGGGACCTCCGAGCTCGCCGCCTACGGCATCGCCTCGCGGCTCGACTACATCATGATCCCGATCCTGTTCGGACTGTGCACGGCCACCCTGACGATGGTCGGCATCAATGTCGGCGCCGGCCAGCGCGGCCGTGCGCGCCGCATCGCCTGGATCAGTGCCCTGGCGGGCGCAGCCCTGGTCGGGACCATCGGCCTGATCGTGGCGCTGCATCCGCCGCTCTGGCTCGGCCTGTTCAGCCGCGACGCCGGGGTTCTGCGCGAGGGCGCGACCTATCTGCGCACCGTGGCGCCGGCCTACGCCGCGCTCGGCTTCGGCTTCGTGCTGGCTTTTGCCGGCCAAGGCGCGGGGCACGTGCTGTGGCCGTTCGTCGGCTCCGCCCTGCGCGTGCTGATCGCGGCGGGCGGCGGCTATGCCGCAATCGTCATGCTCGGCGGCGGCATGGCCTCACTCGCCGCGATGGTGACGCTGTCGCTCGTCGCCTACGCATTGGTGTGCAGCCTCGTTCTCTCGCCCCGGATCTGGCGCTCGCCTCATTAGCGCAACGTCCACCGACGGGCGCAATCCAACCGCCTGCAACTCACGACAGTCACCGCCAAATACAAGCAATTCACGCGGCTACTACCAGTGAGTGGTGCGAACGGGCACCTCTCGCTGATCCGGCAAACAGACTGATAACCTTCGGCTCCCACGACCCCGTCCACGGGTTCCTTTATGGAACCGGATTCAGCATGCGGTAATGTCTGACCGCCACTTCCTTGCAGCAGGGGCTCGCATCCGCCGGCGTCGAGCCTCGGACAGCCATCAGCAGGAAGCATTGCACATGACCGCATCGATTTCGTCGAAGACTCTTCGCGATCGGGCATGGAGATTTGGCCGCGCGAAGGACGGCCAGATCAGCATGATCTTCGCCATCACCATCGTCCCGATCCTGGTGTCGGTCGGCGCCGCGGTCGATTTCGCCAAGTCGAGCGACACCAGAGCGCAGTTGCAGAAGTCGGTCGACGCCGCGGTCCTCGCCGGCGTGACCCAGGCCAGCGCGCAGCAGGTGTCGACCGCGAGCGCGGTGTTCTCGGGCAGCTTCAAAGGCCGGTTCGGCACCGGCACAACGGCGACCTTCACGCCCAACAGCGACGGCTCGCTGTCGGGCACCGCGACGACCTCGGTGAAGACCTCGTTCCTCAACGTGATGGGCACGACATCGCTCGGCGTGACGGCGTCCGCAACGGCCAAGGCCGGCGCGCAGACCACGTCGCCCGTCTGCATCCTGCTGGTCAGCACCATCAACGCGCAATCATTGCTGGTGAATTCCGGGGCCCAGCTCAATGCGCCGAGCTGCGAGATCCACGTGCTGTCGACGCAGAGCCCGGCCGCGATGTTCAACGCCACGCTCAACGTCAAGCGCATCTGCATCAAGGGCACCAATATCACCAAGAACGGCGGCGCCACCCCGCCGGCCGAGACCGGCTGCGCGGCGATCTCCGACCCATTTGCCGGCAAGCTGCCCGCCGTCACGGTGGGCGCGTGCACCACCAACAACAAAGTCTATGATCCCGGCTCGGTCACGCTCAACCCCGGCGTCTATTGCGGCGCGACCAATTTCAACGGCTCCGGCACGCTGACGCTCAATCCGGGCCTCTACGTCATCAAGGGCGGCGCGATGACCTTCAACTCGGGATGGACGGTCACCGGCAGCGGCGTCACCTTCTACCTCGTCGACCAGAACGCGACGCTCACCTTCAACGGCAACGTCAATGCGACGCTGTCGGCGCCGACCAGCGGCACCTACGCCAATATCCTGATGTACGAGCCGAGCGGCCTGTCGACGACGAACCTGCCGATCAACGGCACCAGCAGCTCGTCCTATACCGGCCTGATGTATCTGCCGAGCCGCAACGTCATCATCAACTCGGTCTCGACCATGAGCAGCAACAGCGTCACGATGGTGTTCAACACGCTGATCCTGAACCAGACCAACTGGGCGATCGCGCCCGGCGCGTTGTCGATGTCGGCGGCCAGTGGTCCGGCCGGCACGGCGTTCCTGTCGAGGTAGTTGCCATAGCTGAGCCAATTCTCGTGAGTGCTGTTTCAGCGGCTGGTCGCCGGGACTGACGACCCGGCTTCACGAGAAGGGATCAGCTCCTCTCTTCCGAGATGAAACGGAGCTGCATCCCGCCACCGATACTGCTTCCCTCTCCCCGTTCTTCACGGCAGAGGGAACGCGGTGTCGCTGGCGGCTGCAGCGTCGTTTCAGCACTGCAAGGACTTCACCAGCTCACCAGAGCCGCTCGCGCCCTGCGATCTCGGCCGCCGCCTCTGCCGACTCCACAAGCCGCCGCCGGCCCGCCCAATCACGCCTTCGTCGCCACGCTCCCCCCTTGACACCGTCTCCCGCTTCAGATGATGTTACGTTATAACATTGCATAAAGAGTCCGCATGCCCGCCCGCCGGCACCGACCCTTTCCCCTGAAGAGGCTGTTCGATCTCGATGTGCAAACTCCCCGTCACGGTCTTGTCCGGCTTCCTCGGGGCTGGGAAGACCACTTTGCTCAACCACATCCTGAAGCTGGCGCCGCGCCAACGAGGCGGCCTGATCAGCATTCATCCGAACTGCGGCTCGAGTACAACGACCAGCGAGACACACGCGCGACAGTCGCCCCTGCTTCGCGTGTGAGAGGGAAGGCGGTATAGCCGCTCCCTGCCCGGCGGAGCCGTCGCGAGACGGCTCCGCCATTTCCTTGATGGCTACGACGTCGACTCGGCGGGATCGCGGTGCACCGGGTCGATCCACAGCACCGTCTCGGGCTTCTCGACCGGCTCGATATCGATGTTGATCGCGACCGCCTCGCCGTCGCTGCGCACCAGCACGCATTCGAGCACTTCGTCCGGGCTCGCATTGATCTCCTGGTGCGGCACGTAGGGCGGCACGAAGATGAAATCGCCGGGACCGGCCTCCGCGGTGAACTGCAGCCGATCGCCCCAGCGCATCCGCGCCTTGCCCTTCACGACGTAGATCACGCTCTCGAGATGGCCGTGATGATGCGCTCCGGTCTTGGCGTCAGGCCTGATCGTGACCGTGCCCGCCCACAATTTCTGCGCTCCGACGCGCGCGAAGTTGATCGCCGCCTTGCGGTCCATGCCCGGCGTCGACGGCACGTTGGAATCGAGCTGATTGCCCGGAATGACGCGGACGCCGTCGTGCTTCCAGCGCTCGTCGCCGTGATCGTGGGAATGGCCGTGCGCGTGATCGTGAGAGCCTGACATGATTTCTTCTCGGGATTTCGTCTGTTCGAGGGAACCAAGCCATTGTTAGCCGAAATGCCGCAGCGAAGCTATTCGCGGTTCCGCACGAACCTTTCTGCATCGCGTGCGTTGGATCGGTGGAGTTCACACAATCAGCGGAGGACGAAGTCATGGGTGCCACCACCGACAAGATCAAGGGCGTCGCCAACGAGACCATCGGCAAGGCCAAGCAGGGCATCGGCGAAGCCACCGGCTCCGAGCGCCTGCAGGGCGAGGGTGCCGTGCAGGAAATCAAGGGCAAGGGCCAGCAGGCGCTGGGCGATGCCAAGAAGGCGACCAAGGACGCGGTGAACACCGCCGCCGGCGCCGCCAACAAGAATCTCTGAGCAGGATCGGCGCGGTCGCGGAGATCGCGCGAAGACGCTATCAACTACAAGACCGGCCCCTCACGGGGCCGGTCTTTGCATCGTCGTTAGTTGACGATAGATGGCAACTATCAGCCAGATCATTACAGCGCTCCAGCCGGCGCCCATGAATGCGCCCTCTCCCCTTGTGGGAGAGGGCATGTAGGACAGCGCCACGAGCTCGGTCGGGTGAGGGGCCTCTCTCCATGAGCGTCGCTCGCCGAGAGAGACCCCTCACCCCATTGTGTTCGCGGTTGGGCCCGTGATGCCCTCTCCCACAAGGGGAGAGGGCGCTGTATCGCGCAGCACGCTTGGTTGCCCTCCCGGCATCATTCGCGCGCCTTACTTCACGCCGAGCAGTTCGACGTCGAACATCAGCGTCGCGTTCGGCGGAATCACGCCGCCGGCGCCGCGGGCGCCGTAGCCCAGCTCGGGCGGAATGATCAGGGTACGCTTGCCGCCGACCTTCATGGTGGCGACGCCCTCGTCCCATCCAGCGATCACGCGCTTCATGCCGATCGGGAATTCGAACGGCTCGTTGCGATCCACCGACGAGTCGAATTTCTTGCCCTTCTGGCCGTTCTCATACAGCCAGCCCGTATAGTGCATCACGCAGGTCTGACCGCGCGTCGGCGTGGCGCCGGTGCCTTCCTTGGTGTCGATGATCTGCAGTCCGGAGGGAGTGGTCATGGTCTTTCCTGTGGGTTTGGCGGAACTGGTCTGTGCCGAGACCGCGCGGGAGCCCAGCACGACGCCGGCCGCGGCCAATGCCGCCGCCATCAGCGCAACTCTTCTGTTCATCGGACGCCGCATGCTCCAGACCGCTTCTGCTCGTTCACGGGAGCCGCGGTTTAGCTCATGCGGGAGCGGCTGACCAGCCCGGCATCGACTTCCGAAAAAAATAATTCACTTGCGCATAATCGGAAATCATGATTTTCTCCGCGCATCCCGCCTCACCGCAGAGGGGCGTAGCGCGCGATCGTCACGACACGCGAGGTGGGGATGCGATGGCCGCGTTGTTGCCGCAGCATGCTTATCGGCGTGCGGACGAACGGCAATGCGCGGACGTGAAGTCGCAGCGTCCTGATACCCCGATGCTGGTATCAACCTGGCGCAATGCGAGCGCATGGCGCTAGGGATGGTGGCCAACAAGCCCGGCGCACCAGGGAGACTGCGTATAAGCGTGAAGACCGTCGCGCAGGGAATGCCGGTTGAATCGGCTTTGCCTGTGGTACCTGCCGCCTGCATTCTTTTCGCAGGCGGGCCATGGGTGAGGCCTTCACCCGGCATTCCCTGCGCCCTCTGCATTGTCGCGAGGGACGAACTGATTGCAGACCTCGGGCGCGATGCGCCGCGAGACTGCAAAGCTATGTCGATCGCTGTTTGAGCCGTGAATTCGCCTTGCGAACCGTCGTCGTCCCGGACAAGCCACGGCGCGCGCCAGCGCGTCGGGGCGCCGATCCGGGACCCATACGCCGCGACCGTCGTAATGGGCAAACGGCCAATGACCAGCCTGCCTCAAACCGCTCCCTGGAGGTATGGGTCCCGGCTCAAGGCCGGGACGACAGTGGAGTGTGCAACTGCCGTAGGGTGGGCACGGCGCGCGAGAAAACGAAGCGGGGTCGATACAGCGCGGCACGCCTTTGCCCACCCTACGAGTTGGCGCGCGAGCACAACAGACGCACGAACGTCTACGGCCTCAATAGCCCAGCGCACAGCCGTCCTTGCGCGGGTCGGAGCCGCCGGTGAGCGTGCCCTTGTCCCAGTCGATCCAGATCGCCTGACCGCCGCCGAGCGGCGACACCACCTTGGCGGTCTTGTGGCCGATCTTCTGCAAGCCCTCGACCACCTCGGCCGGCACGCCGTCCTCGAGCTGATAGACGCCCTCGTAGTGCAGACCGCGCGCCATATCGATCGCTTCCTGCACGTCGCAGCCATAGTCGAGGATGTTGGTCAGCACGTGGGTCTGGCCGACCGGCTGATACTGGCCGCCCATGACGCCGTACGACATCTGGGCGCGGCCGGCCTTGGTGGCGAGCGCCGGGATGATCGTGTGCAGCGGACGCTTGCCCGGGCCGATGCAGTTCGGATGGCCCGGCTGGATGCGGAAGCCGCCGGCGCGGTTCTGCAGCAGCACGCCGGTCTCGTTGGAGACGATGGCCGAGCCGAACGAATGCGCGATCGAATTGATGAAGGAGCAGACGTTGCGGTCGCGGTCGACGACCGTGATGTAGACCGTCTCCGGATTCATCGGCGGCGCGACGTTCGGCAGGTCGAGCAGCTTGTCGAGGCTGATCTGCGAGATGTACTCGTCGGCGAACTCCTTGGCGAGGATGCTGGCGACCTCCGTCGTCATGTGCGCGGGATCGCCGATGTGCTGCTCGCGCATCATGTAGGCGATGCGCGCGGCCTCGGCCTCGAGGTGAAAGCGCTCGACGCTGAGCGGATCGATGCGCGTGAGGTCGAAGCGCGAGAGGATGTTGAGCATCACCAGCATGGTGATGCCCGGGCCGTTCGGCGGGCACTGCCAGACGTCGTAGTCCTTGTAGGTGGTGCCGATCGGCGAGGTCACCTCGGTCTGGTGGTTGGCGAAATCCTCCAAGGTGTGCAGGCCGCCGATGCCACGCAGCGTCTGCACCATGTCCTCGGCGACCGCGCCGGTATAGAAGCCCTTCGGCCCGTCCTTGGCGATGACGCGCAGGGTCTGCGCCAGCTCCGGCTGGCGGATCACGTCACCCACGGCAGCCGCCTTGCCATGCGGCAGAAAGTAGCGCGCGGTGTTGGTGCCGTTCTTGAGCTTCTCGAACTGGTTGTTCCAGTCGAACGCGACACGCGGCGCCACCACATAGCCGTCCTCCGCGGCGCGGATCGCGGGCTGCAGCAGCCGGTCGAGCCCGAGCCGGCCGTGGTCGCGCAGGATGCGGTCCCAGGCATCGATCGCGCCGGGCACGGAGACGGCATGAGCCGAGGTCAGAGGGACCGAATGGATCTTGCGCTCGAGAAACCAGTCCACGGTCGCGGCGGCGGGCGCCCGGCCCGAGCCGTTATAGGCCATGATCCGGCCTTCGCCCCTCGGCTGGACCAAGGCGAAGCAGTCGCCGCCGATGCCGGTCGATTGCGGCTCGATCACCCCGAGCAGAGCGCAGGCCGCCACCGCCGCGTCGGCTGCGGTGCCGCCGGCCCGCAGCACCTCGATCCCGGCCAGCGCCGCCTGCGGGTGCGAGGTGGCGATCATTCCGTTCTGGGCGTGGACCGTCGACCTGCCGGGGAAATGGAAGCTTCTCATCGTTGCTCGCTGCGTGATCGTTTGGTGGCTGGAATGCCAGTGCTGACCGGCTACATCGCACATTCCTTCCAGGCTCGGCAATGCCCGGGGATACCAGCTTTTCTATGGTCAGCTCTGCTGGTAAACGGCCGCATGCCCCTCGCCGTCGCCGCCTTCTATCAGTTCGTCGCCCTGCCGGATTTTCGCGACCTGCGCGCGCCGCTCCACGCCTTTTGCGCCGAGCGCGGCATCAAGGGCAGCGTCCTGCTGGCCGAGGAGGGCATCAACGGCACCGTGGCCGGGACCGAACCGGCAATTGCCGCTCTGGTCGGCGAGTTTCGCGACGGAACGCTGTTCGCCGGCCGGCTGGACAGTCTGGAGCTGAAATACTCGCGCGCCACGGCCATGCCGTTCCGGCGCCTCAAGGTGCGGCTGAAGCGGGAGATCGTGACGCTCGGCGATCCCACCGCCGATCCGACCCGGCAGGTCGGGACCTATGTCAGTCCCGCCGATTGGAACGCGCTGATCGCCGCGCCGGATACCGTCGTGCTCGACACAAGGAATGCGTTCGAGGTGGCGATGGGGACGTTCGAAGGCGCGGTCGATCCAGGCCTGCTGAGCTTCGGGCAGTTCAAGGATTTTGCGGAACGCGCACTCGATCCTGCGAGGCACAAGCGGATCGCGATGTTCTGCACCGGCGGCATCCGCTGCGAGAAGGCGAGCGCGCTGCTGCTGGCGCGCGGCTTTTCCGAGGTCTACCACCTCAAGGGCGGCATCCTGAAGTATCTCGAGGAGATCCCGGAAGCCGAGAGCCGCTGGCGCGGCGGCTGCTTCGTGTTCGACGAACGCGTCGCGCTCGGCCACGGTCTGCGGGAGCACAGCGCGGCTACGATCAAGGCAGTTCCGGAGGGCGCACGCGATGAGCAGCTCTGATCCATCCAACGCGGAGCTCGGCGAGCGAATCGACACGCTGGAGATGCGCCTCACCTTCCAGGACGACACGATCGAGACGCTGAACCAGACCATCACCGCGCAGTGGCGCGAGATCGATGCGCTGAAGCGCAAGATCGCCCTGCTGGTCGAGCGGCTCGAGGATGCGCAAAGCAATGCCGAGGGGCCGCGCAATGAGCCGCCACCGCACTACTGAGTGTGCGGCGATCTCAGGCCGGGACGGTCGCAGGCGCCTTGCCGGCGGGCAGATCGATCACCTCTCCGGCCATGATCAGGCGGTCGCGGCCGGCGTCCTTCGCGGCATAGAGCGCGCGGTCGGCCGCCTCGATCAACGAGGCCGGGCCGGCCGATCGCTCGAAGCCCGGCCGGCACACTGCGCCACCGATGCTGGCGGTGACGATGCCCGCCGGGTTGTGATCGTGGACGATGCGGGCCTCGTGCAGTGCCCGCCTGATCCGCTCGCCGAGCCTGGCGCAGCCCTCGGCATCGGTGTTCGGCAGCAGGATGGCGAACTCCTCGCCGCCGTAGCGGGCCGCCAGATCCGAGCTGCGCTGCGCCTCGTCGGCGAGAATGCCGGCCACGGTGTGCAGGCATTCGTCGCCGGCCGGGTGACCATAGGCGTCGTTGAAGGCCTTGAAGTGGTCGATGTCGATCATCAGCAGCGCCAGCGAAGTCTTGTCGCGGTAGGCCCTGCCCCACTCCTCCAGCAGCCGCTCGTCGAACCGGCGGCGGTTGGCGAGCCCGGTGAGACCGTCCTCGATCGCAAGCGTCTCGAGCCGTCCTTGCAGCGTCTTCTGCTGCGTCACGTCGCGGGTGACGGCGACGAAGCCGTCGAGCACGCCGTCCGGCTGATGGGTGGCGCGGATCGTGGCCTCGACCCAGATCTCCGACTTGTCGCGGCGGCGCATGCGATAGGTTGCGCGTGCTTCGTCGACGGCCCCCCTCCTGAGCTGATCGAGGATCTCCTGCAACTGCGGGCGATCCAGCGGATGCACGCCGGAGAGCGCGCGCTTGCCCAGGAGCTGCGACGGGTGCCAGCCCAGCACGCGCATGGTCGAGGGCGAGACGTAGCCGATGCAGTCGTCCAGTTCGATCCGCGTCACGATGTCGCTGGAGCCTTCGGCGAGCAGCCGGAAGTTCTCCTCCTTTGCCGCCAGCGCCGCGGCGAGCTGCTGCCGCTGCAGCAACTGCTTCGCGAGAAAGATGCCGATCGCAATGACGAGCGCGACCAGACAGACCAGCACCGTGAGCCGAATCAGCGCATCACGCTTCCATTCGGCCAGGACCTCCGCCTCCGTGCGCGTCACCAGAATGAGGAACGGATAGCGCTGCGCGTGCTGATAGAACCCGATGCGTTCGGATGTTTCGCCGAACCTTCGGAACTGCAACGGCCCCGACGCCGGATGATAGGGGATCGCTTCCAGTACCGGGCGCCCGACCGTCTGCGGGTCCGGTTCCGCATTGTCGGCGAGGACGGCTCCGTCACGGCTCATCAGGCTGATCGTCCCCTCACGACCGACGGCAAACTGACGGTAGAACCGAGCGAAATAGGCAACGTCGATGGTTGCCAGCACGACGCCGCCGAACCGGCCATCCGCGTGATTCCAGCGCCTCGACAGGGTGATGACCCATTGACCGCCCGCCCTGCTCTGCACCGGACGACCGATCAGCAGCGAGCGATCGGCCGAAATCCTGTGGTGTGCGAAGTAGTCGCGATCGGCATTGTTGTAGTTGGTGAGCGTGACATCCTCGGTGGTGGCAAGCCAGTCGCCGTTTTCGCCATAGGCGAAGATGCCCCGGATGCGGCCGAGATTGGCCTTCCTCGTCTTCAGGATCGTCTGCAGTCGGGCGATCGCACCGAGCTTGCCGTCATCGGTCTCGAGCGCGGCGACGACGCCGCGCAACAGCGAATCCGCAAGCTCGAAGGTATCCTCGACGTGCTGGGTGAGCGAGTGAGCGAGGTTGCCGAGATCGGTTTCGGCATTGCGCACCTCCGCCTGTCGGGACGTCCATTCGCCCCAGACGCTGTAAGCGAGAATCGCGACCGACACGAGCGCAAGCACGCCAGCCGCCCACATCGGCAGGCGGCTTCGATCAACTCTGGTCGCACCAACGTCCATTCCGCGGGACTCTCCGGTCGCCGGGAGAGTCCCATGGACATCTTATCTAACCTTGAAATGCGGCGGGTCCAAAGGCGTCCGCAGCGCCCCGTAAGATTACGGCATCTCCCGTACGACTACGGACAAACAGCGGCGGCGCCGCGGTCAAGGCGGGCGTTCCGCCTGTTAGTTCAGCGAACGAACACCGATCGCACCTTGTCCCAAAGCGATGGCGAATGGTCTCGGTCAACGTCAGCATCGTCCTTCACACGGGTCGTCGAGGGCTGCTGCAGGCTCACCGGATCCGAGGCCGGAAACGTGTCCATCAGTCCCTTGTCGAGCTGCGTTGCAGTCTTGCGGTCGAGACGCGCGGCTTCGCGGGGATCGACGGCGTGCTTGTCGTGCGGCGCGGGATTGAATTTCTCAGCCATGACCAATCTCCCTGTGGGACGACAACGCAGGGGCGAAGGACGTGTTCCCCTCGATGTGACGCCCGGCGACTGCGGGGACGCTCGCATCTCCCGCGACGCCCGAGCGGATATGACCTTGGCCGGAACCGCTTGGGCATGTATCACGGACGGTAAACTGTTCCCGAAGGTTGCGGAGCCCCGAGCGTGAGTGAGACTGCCGTGAACAAGCCTTTCATCGACGTGCTGGCCGGTCAGCGGCAGAGCGGACCGCCGATCTGGATGATGCGGCAGGCCGGCCGCTATTTGCCGGAGTACCGCGAGGTCCGCGCCAAGGCCGGGGGCTTTCTCGATCTCTGCTTCAATCCTGAGCTCGCGGCCGAAGTCACGCTGCAGCCGATCCGGCGCTTCGGCTTCGATGCGGCGATCATCTTTTCGGACATTCTGGTGATCCCGCATGCGCTCGGCCGCAGCGTCCGCTTCGAGGTCGGCGAAGGTCCGCGGCTCGACCCGCTCGATACGCCGGAGAAGATCGCGACGCTGTCGGCGAAGGCAGACCTGTCGACGCTGGAAGCGGTGTTCGAGGCGCTGCGCCGTGTGCGGGCCGAACTGGCACCGAGCACCGCCCTGATCGGCTTTTGCGGCGCCCCGTGGACGGTTGCGACCTACATGGTCGCGGGCCAAGGCACACCTGATCAGGCGCCGGCGCGGCTGCTCGCCTATCGGCATCCCGATGCGTTCGGCAGAATCATCGATGCGCTGGTCGACAGCTCGATCGCCTATCTCTTGAAGCAGCTGGAGGCCGGTGCCGACGCGCTGCAGATCTTCGACACCTGGGCCGGGGTGCTGTCACCGCGCGAGTTCGCGCGCTGGTCGGTCGCGCCGACGCGACGCATCGTCGAGGGCGTCCGCAAGGCGCGGCCCGACGCCAGGATCATCGGCTTTCCGCGTGGCGCCGGCGCGCTGTTGCCGGGCTACGTCGCCGAAACCGGAATCGATGCGGTCAGCATCGACTGGACGGCGGAGCCCGCCTTTATCCGCGAACGGGTGCAGAGCAAGGTGGCCGTTCAGGGCAATCTCGATCCGCTGGCGCTGATCACCGGTGGCGCGGCGCTCGACCAGGCGGTCGACGACGTGCTGGCGAGCTATGCCGGGGGACGTCACATCTTCAATCTCGGCCACGGCATCCTGCCGGAGACGCCGATCGCCCATGTCGAGCAGATGCTGGCGCGCGTCCGCGCCTACAGGGGATGACCGATCAACGCGGCCGGCTGCGCTCGATCAGCTCGGCCGCGCCGTTGGCAAGCAGCTCGAGCCCGACCGCACGGCCGAGCTCGCGCGGACGATCCGCCGGCGCGGAGCGTTGCGCCTCGATGAAGCGGCCGCCGTCCTCGTCGAGCACCGAGGCGGTCAGCGTCAACTGTCCGCCGTCGATGGTCGAAAAGCCTGCGATCGGCGAGTTGCAATGGCCGTTGAGCACCCAAAGCACCTCGCGCTCGGCGTCGGCGCAGGTCCGCGCCGCCGCATCGTCGATGGTCGCCAGGATGCGCCGGGTTTCCCAATCCGACGCGGGGCACTCGACGGCGACGATGCCCTGCCCGACCGCCGGCAGCATGTCGGCGACCGGAAACTCGTAGGAGGCGCGGTCGGACAAGCCGACCCGCTCCAGCCCGGAGCGCGCCATGATCAGGGCGTCGGCCGGCCCCACGGCGCCGCCGTCCGGCAGCCGCTGCAGCTCGCCATTGTCGAGCTTGCGGATGCGGGTGTCGGCCGCGCCGCGGAAATGGATCAGCTCGGCCTGCGGAAACAGCCGCCGCGCATAGGCGGCCCGGCGCACGGCATTGGTGCCGATCTTGAAGCCCCGGCCGCCATCCTTGCGAAATTCGTCGAGCGACAGCCCGCGCCGCAGCACCAGTACGTCGCCCGGCGGATCGCGCGACAGCAGCGCTGCGATGACGAGACCGGGCGTCTCCTCGTTGCCCGGCATGTCCTTCAGCGAGTGCATCGCTGCATGCAACCGGCCGTCCAGCATGGCACGGCGGATCTCGGCCACGAACGCCCCACCCTTGCCGCCATGCGAGAGCAGCTTGCTGGTCTGGTCGGAATCGCCCGTCGTCTCGAATTTGACGATCTCGATGTCGAGCGACGGAATCGCAGCCTGCAGCCGGCGGGCGATCTCCTCCGTCTGCGCCAAGGCCATCGTGCTCTTGCGGGTGCCGATCCGGAAACGTGTCACGAACTCATTCCTGCGTCAGCGCGCGTCCTGCAAGATCATGTCGGAGGCCTTCTCCGCGATCATGATGACCGGCGCGTTGGTGTTGCCCGAAACCAGATCCGGCATGATCGAGGCATCGACCACGCGCAGGCCGTCGACGCCGCGCACGCGCAAGCGTTGATCGACCACAGCGACCGCATCGGCCCCCATCCGGCAGGTCGAGGTCGGATGGTAGATCGTGCTGCCGGTCTGCCGGCAATAGGCCAGGATGTCGTCATCGCTCACGATCTTGGACCCCGGATAAGCTTCATCCGAGACATACGGCCTCAGCGCCGGTGCCGCCAGGATTTTCCGCAGGATCCGGAGACCCTCGATGTTGGCCCGCCGGTCGGTTTCACTGGCGAGATAATTGATGCGGATTTCCGGCGGCACCGTCGGATCCGCGCTCCTGATCCGCAGCGAACCGCGGCTTTCGGGCCTGAGCTGGCAGACCGAGGCGGTGAAGCCGGAGAAGGTGTGCAGCTTCTCGCCCATCTTGTCGGTCGAGAACGGGATGAAGTGGATCTGGATGTCAGGGCTCGCAAGCCGCGGATCGGTCTTGAAGAACGCGCCGGCCGTACCCGCCGCGATCGTCAGCGGACCGTTGCGGAAGGCCGCATAGCGTGCGCCGGCCAGCACCTTGCGCACGGGGTTGTTGACGATGTCGTTGAGCGTGATGCGCTGGCTGCAGCGCATCACGATGCGGACCTGCAGATGGTCC
Organism: Bradyrhizobium sp. SZCCHNRI3043; assembly: GCF_032377735.1. NCBI lineage: Bacteria > Pseudomonadati > Pseudomonadota > Alphaproteobacteria > Hyphomicrobiales > Nitrobacteraceae > Bradyrhizobium > Bradyrhizobium sp. SZCCHNRI3043. The sequence goes on along the minus strand of NZ_JAUHID010000002.1, from coordinate 349,448 downwards.
TGCAGGTCACTCCCGACACCGGGCGCATCAAGAACCACGTCGAGGCCGTGCTGCTTCAGCAGCTCGCCCGGACCGACCCCGGACAACTGCAGCAGTTGCGGCGAGTTATAGGCACCGCTCGACACCAGGATCTCTTTGCGAGCGCGGGCCGTCCGCATCCGGCCGCGCTGGCTGAACGTCACGCCGCACGCCCGGCGTCCCTCGAACAGGATGCGCTGGGCCAGCGCGTCGGTCTCGACGTGGAGGTTGCTGCGGCCGAGCGCCGGCCGCAGGTAGGAGACTGCGCTGCTGGCGCGCCGGCCATGGCGTGTGGTGGTCTGGAAGAAGCCCGCGCCCTCCTGGCTCTGGCCGTTGAAGTCGCCATTGAAGGGCAAACCGGCCTCGACCGCCGCCTTCACGAACGCCTCGGACAACGGGTCCTCGTGTCGCCAGTCGGACACCGGCAGCGGGCCATCGACGCCATGATAGTCGTCGCCGCCGCGGGACTGATTTTCCGCCCGCTTGAAATAGGGCAGCACGTCGTCATAGCCCCAGCCGACATTGCCGCGCTGGAGCCAGCGGTCGTAATCCTCGTGCTGGCCGCGCACATAGAGCAGGCCGTTGATCGAGCTGGAGCCGCCGAGCACCTTGCCGCGCGGCTGGAACACGGAGCGGCCGTCGAGCCCGGGCTCCGGCTCGGTCTGGTACATCCAGTTGACGGATTTTTCCTTGAACAGCTTGCCGTAGCCGAGCGGAATGTGGATCCAGATGTTGCTGTCCTTCGGACCGGCCTCGAGCAGCAGCACCGTGTGCTTGCCGTCGCTGCTGAGCCTGTTGGCGAGAACGCAGCCGGCCGAGCCGGCACCGACCACGACGTAGTCGAACTCCATGTCCGCCTCACGCAACGCCGCGCTGCCTTCCATCGCTTCCCCACCGGCCTTGTTGTTCTTTCATCCTCGATGATACCAAAACGCAAGGACATGCAAGCGGCAAATCAGCAGGTCTGGTCGGCCATCTCAGTCATTGCTGCCTAAGCAGGCGCGCGGCGTGCCGCGCGATCATCATTTCCTCATTGGTATTGACCACGCGCACGCGCACCCGCGACCGGTCCGAGGAGATCAAGGAATGACTCGCACGATTGCGGCCGTCGTCCAACGCGATCCCGAGCCATTCGAAGCCTTCGCAGACGCGCTGGCGAATGCGCCATGCGTGCTCGCCGATGCCGCCGCAGAACACCACCGCGTCGATGCCCGAGAGGATCGCGGCCATGGCGCCGAGCTCGCGCCTGATGCGGTCGACAAAGTAGTCGATCGCCTGCCGGGCTTCCGGCGTGCCGGCTGCCTCCAATTCGCGCATGTCCTGCGACAGTCCCGACAATCCCTTGAGGCCCGAATGATTGTAGAGGAGATCGGTGACCGCCTCGGCGGTCATCCGCTTCTCCTGAAGCAGATAGAGGACGACGCCAGGGTCCAGCTGACCGCAGCGCGTGCCCATCGGTAGACCGTCGAGCGCCGTGAATCCCATCGACGAACCGATGCTCTGCCCATCCCGGATCGCACACATCGAGGCGCCGTTGCCGAGATGCATCACGACCACCCGGCCCTTCTCGTCGAGCGGAGCGATCTCCTTCAGTCGCGAAACGACGTATTCGTAGGACAGGCCGTGAAAGCCGTAGCGGCGGACGCCTTGATCATAGAGCTCACGCGGCAAGGCGTAGGTGTCATTGACCCAGGGGTGCGAGCGATGGAACGCGGTGTCGAAACATGCGACCTGCACGGCATCGGGAAAGGCGCGATGGGCGGCGCGGACGCCGGAGAGATTGTGAGGCTGGTGCAATGGTGCCAGCGGAATGAGCTTTTGCAGATCATTCAGAACATCGTCATTGACGACGATCGGCTGCGTGAAAGCGAGCCCGCCATGGACGACGCGATGACCGACGGCGTCGACCTCGGTGCGGCCGATGGCGCGCTGCAGTACCTCGAGCACGACGCCGAGAGCCGCCTCGTGATCGGTGGCGCTCGCGGCATCGAGCCGTTCGTCAGCCAGCGCACCGTCCCTCAGCTTTGCTTCGAGATGCGGCGCCGCACTGCCAAGCCCTTCGATCTGGCCATGCACGGCCTCGACAAGCGCGGCATCTTCCTCGAACAAGGCGAACTTGATCGAGGATGAGCCGGAGTTGAGGGTCAGGATGTGTTGCATCGATGATGCCGCCTCGTGGAGAATGATGAACTGATAAACTGCAGAAAATACGAACTATTTCCGTGACGATCCGAAGACGAATAAAACGCTAGGTTGCATTCTGCCCTGAGCTTACTGCCTGCTATCATATCAAAGGTTGAGTCGGACCCGCGGGAGAGCATTGCGTGAATATGCCTCGACATCTCCTGCCGACCACCGTGGTCGGAAGCTACCCGCAGCCGGATTGGCTGGTCGATCGCGCAATGCTGTCAAAGTCCGTTCCCCGCATTCGCATGCAGGGCATGTGGCGCATCCCCCGGCCGCTGCTCGACGACGCCCAGGACGATGCGACCATTGTCGCGATCCACGACATGGAACAGGCCGGGATCGACATCGTGTCGGATGGCGAGATCCGGCGCGAAAGCTACTCCAACCGGTTCGCGACTGCGCTCGACGGCGTCGATGCCGACAATCCCGCCATCATCATCTCGCCGTCCGGGATCAAGACGCCGGTGCCGCGCGTCGTCGGCCCGATCCGGCGGACACAGCCGGTCGAGCTGCGTGACATGGAGTTCCTCCGCCGTAACACCAAGCATGCCGCCAAGATCACCCTGCCCGGGCCGTTCACATTGAGCCAGCAAGCCCAGGACGACTTCTACCGTGACGACGAGGCGCTCGCGATGGCCTTCGCCGACGTCGTCAATGCCGAGGCCCGCGACCTGCAACGCGCCGGCGCCGACGTCATCCAGCTCGACGAGCCCTGGGTCCGCAACAATCCGCGGGCGGCGCGGCGCTATGCCGTCAAGGCGATCAACCGGGCGCTCGATCATATTACGGTGCCCACCATCGTTCACGTCTGCTTCGGTTATGCCGCCGTCGTGCCGGGCTCCAGCAAGCCGAGCGGATATGCGTTCCTGGCCGAGCTTGCCGATTGCCACGCCGCGCAGATCGCGATCGAGGCGGCGCAGCCGCGACTCGACCTCGGCGTTCTCAAAGATCTCTCGACCAAGACCATCGTGCTCGGCGTCCTCGATCTCGGCGATGCCGAGGTCGAGCCGGTCGCGGTCGTCGCCGAGCGCATCCGCAACGGCCTCAAAGTGGTGGCGCCGGAGCGGCTGGTCGTGGCGCCGGACTGTGGCATGAAATATCTGCCGCGTGCGACCGCCTTCGGGAAATTGAAGGCGATGTGTGGGGCGGCGGCGCGGGTGCGCGAAGAGCTCGCCTGAAAGCCCAATGTGGCAGATGCGGCGCATGTCGGGCGCGACGCTCCACGATGGCGCCACCCTGCAAACCCATTTCCGGAATAAGGCAGCCGGCGAGCGCGAGGGGTCGGCTGGCCCGATCTCGTCGCAAGGGAGGCTCCGATGGCCGTCTGCATCACGTCGAGACATGTCGCCGGTGCGATCGGCATGCTTGCCGGCGCAGCGTTGAGCGGGACCGCGATGGCCGATCCGCTCGACGACATCATGGGCGGCCTGATGCGCGACGCGCGCAGCTCGTTTGCGCGGATGGTGCCGATCGGGCTCGTACCGACCATGCCATCGCTCCAGCCACCTCCCATCCAGCAGCCAACGGCACTCCCACCATCCTCTCCGCCCGCGCTCCCGCCACAGGCTCAGACCGTCAAGCCGCAGGCCACGGCGAAACCACTGCGCCCCCGGCCGCCGCTCAGTCCCGCCGCGGCGACGCTGGCGGCTGCCCATGCTGCCGAGACGGTCGCCGACGCCAATCTCGATGCGGCGCTGGCGGCCAACGAGAAGGCCATTTCCGACCGCGACGCGGCGGAGGCGCTGGCGAAGGCCAATCCCACCGCTACCAACATCGCGGCGGCCAAGGCCGCGGCCGAGGCCGCCTACATCGCGGAGGCCAACCTCACCGACGCGCTGCTCGCCGACAAGGACGCCGACGCGCGCCTCAAGGCGGCGCGGGCCGCTCTTGCCGCGGAGCAGAGCGGCCGGAGACCGGCCGCCAAGCCGCAGGAAGCGATGCCGGTCAGCCTCGCCGACAAGTAGCCGGCATCGCGCTCACAGCGCGTCGGCTCGTTCCATCGTATCGATCGTGACCACGCCATGGGCGCGCGACACGCAGGCGCAGAGCTTGCGGTTGTCGTGCTTCTGCTCGGCGCTGAAGAACACGTCGCGATGATCGATCTCGCCCTCGACCTCGACCACGTCGACCGCGCAGACGCCGCACTCGCCGCGCCGGCAATCCGCCATGACCTCATGGCCGGCGACATTCAGCACGTCGAGCATCGAGCGGTCGCGCGGCACCACGATTTCCTCGCCGCTGCCACGCAGCCGGACCTTGAACGGCTCGGTCGACAGCCGGCCGCTCGATCCGAACGTCTCATAGCTGAGATCGGCGGGAGCGCGGCCGCACGCCGCCCACGCGCTGCGCGCGGCATCCAGCATCCGCATCGGTCCGCAGAACAGCACGGCTGCTCCGGACGGCAGACTCGAAAACAGACCGGGCAGGTCCAGCCGCTGCGACTGGTCTGCGGCATACACCGCGAGCCGGTCGCCGAGCAGCGCCGAGAGCTCATCGACATAGGCCGCCTCGCCCTGCGATCGCACCACGTAGTGCAACGAGACGTTCGGCGTCTTGCGGAGCAGCGCGTGCGCGGCCCCAACCAGCGGCGTGATGCCGATGCCGCCGGCCACCAGACAATAATGCGGACGCTGCCAGTCGACCTGCAGCAGCGAGGTCGGGCTCGCCACATCCAGCCGCGCACCGGGCTGCAGCGACCACAGATAGCGCGACCCGCCGCGGGAATCCTCGGCGAAGCGCACGGCGATCCGGTAGCCACGCGGATCCGCCTCGCCGACCAGCGAATAGGAGCGGACATCGGGCTGGCCGGCGGCGAGAACGCCGACCTTGATGTGGCTGCCAACCGCATAGGGCGCGCAGACATAGCCGTCGGGCCGCAGAATGAATTCGCGGATGCCCGGCGCGAGGTCGCGTGTCGAGACCAGGGTCGCAGGCGACCAATTGTCCTGGAATCGCATGATCGCCTCCTCAGCCGTTGGTCTGCGTCTTGATCAGCACCGCCGCCGGCACCAGGTCCATCGGACCACGCGCCTTCACGGCCAGCCGCAGATTGCGGGCGGCAAGCCGGGCATGCTCGCGCATGATCCCCTCGGCGCGCGCGCCCTCGCGGTTCTCGATCGCGTCGATGACGATGCGGTGATGCTCCTGCGCGACCACTAGGATGTGACGCGCCTCGGGGAGCGCCGATTGCGCCATCACGAAGCCGCTCGGCGAGGCGAACGGCAGCGCGCTGGCGCGGTCGACCTGACGGATCACGGGCGGACTGCGCGACAATTCGGCCAGCAAGGCATGAAAGCGCGCATTCAGCGCCACATAGGCCGAGAACCCATCGAACGAGAGCTCGGCGGGCGCGATGAGCTCGTCGATCTGGGCGAGGCATTCGCGCATCGGCTCGGTGTCGCGCACGGACACGCCGCGCTCGGCGGCGAGCCGCGCCGCCAGTCCTTCCATCGTGCCGCGCACCTCGATGGAGTCGAGCACGTCGCGCTCGGAGAACGACTTCACCATGAAGCCGCCGGACGGAATGGCCTCGAGCAGCCCCTCCTCCTCCAGCCGCACCAGCGCCATCCGCACCGGCGTGCGCGAGACGCCGGCGGCCTCGACCGCCTGCAGCTCGGAGATGCGCTCGCCAGGGCGCAAGCCGCCGGTGAGAATCAGGTCGCGCAAAGTGAGCTGCGCACGGACGGTCTGCGAGATCGAGCGCTCGCTGTCACGCTCAGCCATTCCATTTACTCCGCGGCTTCGCGCAGCGGCGTTTCGCGCGCGATCATCCGATCGATGATCCGTCGTGCCCACATTGCGCCTGCATCGATGTTGAGGTTGTAGAAAACGCGTCCTGGATTCTCGTCCATCGCACGCTGCTGCGCTTCCAGGATCAGCTCGTCCTCGCGGAAGATGCCCGACACGCCCTCGCGAATCTCCGTCGTCAGCCGCTGCTCGGAAAGCTGGTAGTTGCGGGCGAACGCCCAGAAATAGTGGCAGGTCTTGTCGGTCTCCGGCGTGATGGTGTTGAGCACCATGCCGTTGACGCCCTGCGAGCGGTCGCCCTCCGGCGCGCCCGTCCCGGTCGGGGCGACGCCGACGTCGATCGTCACCGTGCACGGCGCCTCGAAGCGGATGATCTGCCAGCGGTCGACGAGACCGGGCTTGCCGAGCTGCTTCGCCCAGAACGGCGGCGGCTCGATGCCGCGCATCCAGCGCGTCACGGTCGCGGTGCGCTCGCCATGGGTGACGTCGAACGGCGCTTCCGCCACCGCGTCGTTGCCGATCGACGAGCCGTGCACGAAGGTCTCGTGCGTGAGATCCATCAGATTGTCGACCACCAGCCGGTAGTCGCATTTGACGTGGATGGTCTTGCCATCGCCGGCCCAGGCCGGATCGTGATTCCAGTGCATGTCGGGAATGGTCGCGGGATCGGCCAGCGCCGGATCGCCCATCCACAGCCAGATGAACCGATGCCGCTCGACCGCCGGATAGGCCCGCACGCAGGCCGAGGGGTTGATGGTCTCCTGCGAGGGCATGAACGTGCAGCGGCCCTGCGGGCTGAACTTCAAGCCGTGATAGCCGCAAACAACAGTATCGCCTTCCAGCCGCCCCTTGGACAGCGGCACCAGCCGGTGCCAGCAGGCATCTTCGAGCGCGGCGATGGTGCCGTCGGCCTTACGGTACATCACGACGTGCTTGCCGCAGATCGTCCGCGGCAGCAGGGCCTGCTTGACCTCGGCGTCCCAGGCAGCGGCGTACCAGGCATTCATCGGAAAAGAAGCGGCCATGGCGTGTCCTCGTGTCGGTATACGTCCAACTGACCGCTGTATACAATAAATGGGAGACAAGGCGCAAGTTCCGCCTGTTCCATGTCTACATCTGCCATCTCTGTATACAAAACACCTTCTCAGCCGCGCGACGGTTCCGCCAGAAGGAACGAAGCTGACAGACAATCCTTTCTGATTCAGTGACTTGCGTTGATTCCTCGCCGGTCCTCGACCAGATGTCACCCGTTCGGCTTCGGCCTTCGCCGCCCAGCGAGCGCTCGATCCCTTGGCATCTTTGCCTGGCAACGGGACCACAGGCACGAGGGATCAGCCGCCCCCACGGCGAGAGCAGATCCCGCAGGCAGCGCGGCGCCAGCGAGGCAGGGTTCGACGATCACGAGTGCTCGCCCCGAAGCCACGCGGCGCCGCGTGCATAGAGCGCTTCGACTTCCGGCCCCTTCAGCCCGGGCATGTCGCGCTTCACCGTGTAGCCGATGCGCGTCTGCAGATAGGCGAGATGCCGATACCCCACGGGAAACTGCTCGAGCAGCGCACGATCCAGCGCCGGCACCGCGCCGGGTGTCACCGGGTCCATGCGATCCTTCTCATAGATCGGCTGGCGCAGCACGATGCCCCATTTGCCCGCGCGCTTCTCGAGAAAGTCGTAGAAGCGGCCGGTGCAGAGCACGTCGCAAACGACGCCTTCGACTTCGGCGCGCTGTGAGATCGTCATCTTGGTCTGCGCGATCGCGCGCTGGCCGGCGAGATCGACCGAGATGCCGCCGAGAAAGTGCAGGATGTTCACACCCTTGGCCCAGGCCGCCTTGCTGATCTCGATGAACTCGTCGCCGGTGCCCTGCGTCCACGTCGCCATCATCCGCCCATCCGGATGCCACACCGTGCGGAAACGCTCCCAATCGCCGGCATCGCGCCAGATCGCCCAATTCTGCAACAGCTCGCGGATCTGACGGTCGTCCTCGATTTCGGCGGCGGTCTTGGTCATGTGCATTTCCTCTGTGTTGTGCGGCTGCTGGATACATGGATCGGAGCAGCGCTGCAAAACTCACATTGCTGGTGATGAAGTCCAAGACGCGCCAAGCATTCAGTGTCGTCCCGGGCAAGTCCGACAACGCGGAGCGTTGCCGGACGCCGACCCGGGATCCATACGCCGCGGCGGATGCGGCTGGGCGAGAATGGTCGACCATCGTGCCTCGCACATCTCCTTGGGGTTATGATCTCGGATCGGCGCGCGCGTTGCGCGCTTGTCCGGGACGACAGTTGAGTAAATGTCGACACCTTCGGCCTCATCACGGAGGCGAAGTGATAAGCATCTTTCATCCCGCGGCACGTCGTGCCCGGGTGATGCAGCATTCGTGTCCCTCTGAACAAAGAGAGGGCGCGAGGAAGGCCGGACCTCGGCTGAGGCCCGTGGCCCGCCTGCTCAAAAGAATGCAGGCGGCAGGTACCACAGGTACAGCCGGACAGACCCGGCCTTCCCCGCGCGACGGTGTTAACGGTGTCCTTCGTGCTCTCCCTGGGGATCGGCTTTCTTGCCCCCATCGCCCGCGCGTGCCGTCAAGCAACGCTCACGGACTTGACCTCAGCGTCGAGAGGCCAGGACCACACGACTTCGCCGTCCGTGCCGTCTGCGCTCGTCTGGCACAGCCGTCACGTCCATCGCAGCCCACCTCCACGTTCGTGACGACGCGTACGTCCCTCTGCTCGAGGCGGGTTGCGCCGACATAAGCACAGTTTCTGAAAAACAGCAATCAAAATCTTTCCAATCGGCAGGCCGCCTGCCCCGAAACAGCGCGAGAAGCTCATCGTTCGGCCGTTCGGTCGCTCCTAAGGCCTTTCCCCTGAACGACCAAAGCGATCGCATTTGCGTCGTTGATGTCCGCAGCCGTTGCTGAGCTCTCATGGTCCGAGGGCCGCGGCAAGCGGCGGTCTCAGAGGACGGCCGCAGGCGCCGCCAGCACTGCGCTCTTGTCCATCTGCGATCCCCCTCCCCCACAGCCGTGCATGATGGCCTACGAATCGTCGGGTCACCTCGCCGGCCTTGCCATCGTGCGCCAGCTCTCTGACCGCCTATTCCGGAATCCGTGCGATCAGCTGATGATGGGCATTGACGCCGATGTCGCCGCGCTGCGCGCCATGAGCCGCACCGTCGCTGTGATAGACGAGCAGTACGGCGTTGTCGTGGGTCAGAGGCTGCGGCGCCATGATCGTCAGCTTGGCCTTGCCATCTGCGCTGGCCACGAAGTCATTGGTCGTGGCAGTGCCGTCGAGCGGCGTGAAGCCGACAGGCTTCTGGTCGAAATGGTTTTCGAACAGGCTGTAATGGCCGCCCGGCTTCAGATGATCGAAGCTCATGGCAATCTCGACCTTGCCGCCAGCCGCCGGCGTGAGCGTCACGCTGCCGCTCGCCGCCAGCCAGTCGCCGAGCGTGAAGCCGATCGCCTCTCCCTTGGCATTGGAGATTGCAACGGTCATCGCATCCTGATCGATGAAGGCTGGCCGGAAGCCGGCGACATGCGAGATGTTCTGCGGCCCGACGGCGACCGGCGCTGCCGCGTCCGCGACGAAGGCATGGGGATCGACCGACTTCGGCTGCTTTGTCTCGGCCGAGAAGAATGCAGCATGCGTGACGAAGGTCAGATGGCTCGCATCGGCCGCCATGCTGGGGCCGGAGGCAGCGAGTGACGCGAGCAGCAGCACCGGGCCGGCCCACGAGATCAGATTCTTCGATCGTTGCATCGTCCTATTCTCCTGGCGCCGCGTGCATGTCGACGCGCGCGATGCGCGTCCTGGCGGGCCTGCCCGCGCCGAAGCCCTGCTGGCTGTTCGCTTCGAACGCGACAAAGGTTACGCCCGCTGCCGCCCATGTTCGTGGCGCGCAGCACTGCGAACTCAGTCCTGGGCAAAGACGCGTGGCGCGATCGAGAGGAACATGCGGCGGCCAAACAGGGCGGCCACCCCCATGAGCAGGACCGCCGTTCCGACGTTCCACATCAGGATCATCACCGAGGCGTCGATGGTATGGAACAGCGCGAGCGCCGTCGACGTGATCGCAGAGACGGCGAGGCTTCCCATCAGAGCGACCATGGTGGGACGAAGCCGCGCGGCATAGCGCAGCATCACCAGCAAGGCCAGCGACAGCGGCAGACTCGTCACCGCGAGCGTCGTGAAGCAGCGCGCCGCTTCGCCCGGACTCATGCCGTCGGGACCGATCGAGACCCAGTCCGTCAGACACTGATAGCCGATGTTGGACAGCCAGAGCGCAAGCGCCGGCAGCGGCAGGAGCATCCAGAGTCGCGAGCGATCGGGAAGACTGACCAGGAACGCCGCGATCACCGCCAGCACGCCGGTCAGGATCGATCCCAGGAGGCTGGTGACGAAGGGCGCATCGTGCAGGCGCTGCGCCAGATCCGGACGGATCCCCTGGTTGACGGCGAGCAACGCCACGATGGCGGCTGCTCCCAGCAGCCAGCCGCAGGCGCGCAGCAGCGGCGGCCGCAGCCGTCTCACCGGCCGCATGTCGGTCGCAAGGGAGTCGATCAGGTCATCGGTCTTGATCATGGCTCGTTCCGCGGAATGAGCAGCTTCTGAAGGCTCTTCAGAGCGCGGTGCATATTGACTTTCAGGGAGGTCGTGGACATTCCGGTCGCCGCCGAGGCCTCCCTGAGCGACAGCTCCTTGAGCTTGAGCAGCCGCACGGCCTGTTGCTGGGCCGGCGGAAGGTTGCCGATCGCCCGCTCCAGTTCGCGGCGGTCAGGGGCCGCCTCCGCACTGGTCTCGGGCTCGGCTGCAATCTCGTGCTCCGGCGCCAGCGCGATCTCTCGCCCACGCTGGCGGACCTGCCGCCGCACCCGATCGATCAGTCGACGGTTGGCGATGGTCACCAGCCACGGCGCGAACGGGCGCGTCGGATCATAGGTGTGGCGGATCGAATGAATGGTCAACAGCACGTCCTGCACCGCGTCCTCGATGTCGCTGCGGTCGTTGCAGCGCCGGGCCGCGAGCGAGCGCAGATACGGCGTGATCTCCTGCAGCAGCCGCTGATAGGCGACGCGATCACCCTCCTGGGCATGCGCCATCAGGATCGCCCAATCGAGCGCCCGCCGCCCCGGCTTAACCTCGGCACGCGCCTGATGGTCGGCCGCCGCGACGAGCCTCAGCCGCGGTGCGGGACCGCCCGGATCACTGCTCATCGGCGCCCTCCGCCTTTCGACCGAACGACGCCGCGAGACGATCGAGACTGACAGGCCCCGGCCCCAGGGCGATGATCGCAACGGCCATCGCAGCCCATGGCAGATGAAAATTGGCCCAGCCGTCGGGGACCACGAGCTGAATGATTGCGGTCATCATCAGAAGCCCGAGCGCGCTCAGCCGGGTCGCGAGCCCGGCCACGAGAAGCACGGGCAGCACGATCTCGGCCACGCCATCGAAGAACGCGAAGGCCGTAGGCCAGGGAAGATCGTAGGCCTGCCCGAACACATGCAGCTTGAACTCATCCTCGAACAGATAGGAAGCGGCCGGCGACAGCGACAGCAACCCATCCCACTTGGTCAGGCCGGATCTGAAGAACGGGACCGCCAGCGCGATCCGCAGCACCGGCGGCGCCACGGTCCCCGCCAAGCGAGCGAGCCGATCCGCGACGTCACGCACGACGACGGCGAGGGCTGGAATGGTTGCGGCCGTTCTCATGCCGTCCCCGCCATCGGCGCGAGGTCGAAGCCGATCACGGCTCCGCTGTGGATCAGGTCGTGGAGAGTTCCGGCCAGCTCGAACCGGACGTCGGCGCGCAGCGCATTCTCGAGCGCCGTCAGGACCGATCGGCCAGCCAGGAGGGCCTCGACGAAAGCGAGGCTGCCCGCGGGGATCGAGCGGACCACGACATCAGCGTCCGGACGGACGATCAGCGCGGCCTCTCGGGCGGCGAGATCTACTGGGCCAGGAATTCCTCCAACCGCATTCATCTGCCAAATCGTGAGCGCAGGAAACGATGAGCCGACGAGCCGCAACGACGGATGAAACCGCAGGCGAAGCCCGGGCAGATCGGCCGGCGCAACGGCTGCGAAGGCCGCCAGTGTGACCGGCCCGGCCTCGGCGGCGTGATAGGCCTCCGTCCAGGCGCGCTCGATCCGCGCGACATCCGCCAGATAGCGCAGCGCCGATGCCGGCGCGAAGCCGTGGATGAACGCGGCGAAGCCGGCGCCGTAATCGAGCAGGATGGGAGAGCGCGGAAGCTCGGAGACGACATAGCGGCGCGCCATGGCCTGGAAGAACTCCGCTCCGACGATGCGATGCACTGCGGGATAGGCGTCCTTCAGCGTGGCCGTCAAGCCGACCACGACGTTGTTGCGGTAGACGCCGAACCGTCGCCGGCTCAGCGTGCCGTCCGGCCCGACCAGACCGGCGGGCACCGGCTGCTCGGGGTCGAGCAGCGCCCGCGCAAAGCTGCCGAGAGGTTCAGCAGGCGGCGGCATCACGCCACCTCCGTCACTTGCATCTGCATGATCGCCTCGGCGCGGCTGGCATCTTCCGCGAGCACCGGCCAGGGTGGCACCTCGGCGTCCCACTCGATCAGCGTCGGCACGGGGCCGATCGACCGGATGGCGCGCGCATACAGCGCCCAGACCACGTCGTCGACCGGACGGTCATGGGTATCGATAAGGAGCGGCTGTCCGTGCTCGTCTTCCTCGCGCGCGTGACCGGCGAGATGGATCTGCAGCACATGCCCAAGCGGAAACGCGTCGAGATAGGAATACGGATCCCACTGCTGATTAGTTGCGGCGACGTGCACGTTGTTGACGTCGAGCAGGAGTCCGCAGCCGGTGCGGCGCGCGATCTCGGCAATGAAGGCGGGCTCGGACCAGTTGCTCTCGGCGAACGCGACATAGGTGGACGGATTTTCGAGCAGCATGCGGCGGCCGAGCGCGCTCTGCACCTCGTCGATATTGGCGCAGATGCGGTTCAGGGTTTCCGTCGTGTAAGGGACCGGAAGCAGATCGTTGAAGAACCCGGACTCGTGCGACGACCACGCGAGGTGTTCCGAGAACAATCCGGGCTCGTAGCGCGCGATCAATTGGCGGAGGCGGCCGAGATGGGCTTGGTCGAGCGGGCGATCGGCGCCGATCGACAATCCGACGCCGTGAAGCGACAGCGGATAGCGCTCGCGAATAGCCATGAGGTAGCGGTGCGGCGGTCCGCCCGCGCCCATGTAGTTCTCGGCATGCACTTCGAAGAAGCCGATGTCGGGCGATGTTTCGACGATGCAGCGGTAGTGCTCGGCCTTCAGGCCGACGCCCCCCCGTGCAGGGATCCCTGCAGCCGTCGAGAATTGCGAGCGTGACACGTGCAGTCTCCGATCAAGAAGTGAGGCGGGCCGCGCGCAGCCCGCCCGCGGCATCAGGCCTTCGGCGTGAGGCTTCCCGATCCCTTCGGGGTCTGCATCGTCGTGCAGGTGCCCTTGGGTTCGAGCTTGAAGGCATTGCCCTGATAGTCCGCCGTGCTCGTGCCCGCGCAGGTCGTGCCGGCGCCCGCGAAGCAATCGTTCTGGCCCTTCAGCGCGACGCCGAAGCACTTCTCCATCTTGCCGTCCTTCATGGCCTTCATGGTCTCGGCCTGCTTGGCCTTCATCATCTTTTCCATGTCGCCCTTGGCCATCATCTCCGCCGAGGCGGACGTCACGGCAAGCGTGCCGGCGGCGACCGCGAATGCGCCGACAATCATTGCGGACAGCGTGCGATTGGACATGCGTGTTCCTCCATTCTCAGGGTTCAGCCTGCGGACATTGCAGGCGTCTGGCGGCCATCGGCACGCCTGCACATTGGTTCGCTCGGATGCGGCGGAAGGTTACGTCGCCGCGTTCGAGATGGCGTCCCTCAATTGCGCCTGAGATAGGCGAATAGATCGGCGGCCGCCGACGACGACCAATCGGCGGCGCCCTGGAGGTATCCGATGACGAGGCCCGAAGCGGAGATCAGGTAGGTGATCGGCATTCCATGGAGGATGAACGGCGCGGTCCTGCCGCTGCCGTCGCCCTGCTGGGCCACATATCCGTTCGGATCGAGGCAGATCGGCAGCGTCTTCAGCCCAAGCGACCCGACGAAACGACCGACACGGTCGCGATCGCTCCGGTCTTCGGACACCGCGACGACCTGCAGGCGATCATGGGCGACGCTGCGCGCGAGTTGATCCAGCACCGGCAGTTCGGTGCGGCAGGCCGCGCACCATGAGGCGAAGAAGTTCAGCAGGATCGGCGCGCCGCGCAGCGCGGCCAGATCGAGCGTCCCGCCCTCGAGGCGAAACAGCCTCACCGGCGGCAGGCTCTGTTGCGGCCGCAGCAAGATGAGCTGATGGCGCCCGTCCGCGAAGGCCGGCACGTCATCGTGAGGCGGCGCAGCCAGGGCGGATCCCGCGCCCGCCATGAGGACCGACAGCAGGCCGCCGGTCACATCGCGCCGGCTCGCCACGCTCATTCCGTCACCTCCTCGACGACGAGAACGGGCGACGACTGCGGCACGGCGGGACGGAATGCGATGAAGAAGAACAGCGGATTGGGTAGCCAGTACAGCCAGCCGATCGACGGCTCACGCCGGCCATCCGGAAGCCGAAGGTCCAGCCAAACGTACAAGAACTTGTAGATGCACAGCCCGGGGATCCAGTTCAGCCGAAGATGGCCCGTCTTCAGGTAACGCCGCCGGATGTAGAGATTTCCTTCGAACGGCGTGATGCCCCAGAGTCCGACCGGCCCCTCGGCAATCACCTCGCCGCTCGGCCGGTGCGTGATGCGCACGATGCGCGGGCGTGTGATTTGCAATCGGATACCTCCGCTGACCGCTCCGGACCATGTCGTTCCGACGGTTCGATCGCGGACCTGGAAAGGTTACCTGGCAGCTTGTCACGGCGGAGCAGATATCCGCGGCGCAAATCCGGCTACGGCGGCCCGAGCCTCGACTGGCCTCACGGCTGACGAATCCGGATCGAGATCACACGCCCTGCCCGATCGCAGCGTCGCCGATCACGAGCGGACCGAGACGAAGGCAGGTTCGCGTGATCAGACTCTCCAGCTTGGCCGGCGTGAGCTGCTGCGACATCTTCGCGACGCAGGTGAACCCGACCGCCTCGGCGGCGCTCCCGGCTGCGAAAACGAATGCCAGCAGGACGAGCGCGTCCGATATCACGAACGGCGTGATGGCTTTCATGCAATTCCCCCTGCCGCAGGACCCGCGGCGGCAAGCCTCACGACACGTCCATACGATATGACTGCGCCAAGACCACAACCGTTGGCGGAACCGACCCGCTGCAGACCACCTGAAAAAAATCTGCTGGAAACGCCGGCCGTCGTGTCGGCATGTGCGCATGCGGACCGTCCTTGGGTCAGCCGTATCGATACGAGCTGGCTTGAGCACTCCCAAATGGCCGCCTATCCAAGGTTGAAGCGTGGCCTGCACCCGGACCGGAGAGGACCCCTGCGATGCCGACGAACAAAAACACGATCTGCCTGTGGTTCGACAAGGACGCCGAGGCGGCCGCGCGGTTCTATGCCGAGGTGTTTCCCGACAGCCACGTGGCCTCGGTGCACCGCGCGCCGGGCGACTATCCGTCCGGCAAGGCCGGCGACGTGCTGACAGTGCAATTCACGGTGTGTGGCATCCCCTGTCTCGGCCTCAATGGCGGCCCCGCGTTCACCCACAACGAATCGTTCTCGTTCCAGATCGCCACCGACGATCAGGCGGAGACGGACCGCTATTGGAATGCCATCGTTGGCCATGGCGGCCAGGAAAGCCAGTGCGGCTGGTGCAAGGACAAATGGGGCATCTCCTGGCAGATCACGCCGCGCGCACTCACCGACGCGATGGCGGCCGGCGGAGCCGAGGCCAAGCGCGTGTTCGCCGCGATGATGACGATGAAGAAGATCGACGTCGCCGCCATCGAGGCGGCGCGGCGGGGATGACCTTGCCAGCCGGAGCGCAGCATCGCCGCGCTCCGGCGTCACGGGCGCAGGCTGCCGCCACGATGGCGCGCAGGCAGCCGTTCGACGCCAGAGCCTCGGGACGAAACAAATGACGCCGCCGGGGGAACCATGGGATGGCCAGCAGATTGGTTCCATGACGCAATCCCCCCACCCGGAGACATCTCATCACCATGAAGATTCTTACGATCACTCTCGCAGTAGCCGCGAGCACATTGATGGCTGCAGCCGCCTCCGCTGCCCCGCTCACGGCCGGTATATCGGTCCTCCCGGAGAGCAGCATCCAGCAGGTTCGCCTGGTCTGCAACGCGAACGGCCGCTGCTGGCGCCAAAGCCGCGAACGCCGTGTCATCATCCGCGAAGACCGCGGCGCCTACGGCTATGGCCGGCACGAGCGGCGTGGCTATGAAGAGCGTGGCTATGAAGATCGTGGCGGCATCGGCATCCGCGCGCCCGGCGTGAGCGTCGGAATCGGCCGATAACACGCCCGACGTTCCGACTCATGCCAAGGCATCGCGGTCAGAACTGCACATGATCCACAAATGAGCCAGGCGTCCGACGTTCGCATGTCGATGCAACGATGCTACGAACATCGGATGAGCCGCCAGGCCAGACTCGCTCTCGCCTCAGGCGATGGCGGCGACCAGATCCTCACGACAAATAGTTTCGGCTGGACCTCGCTATTGCGCGCGCGCACACCATATATTGATGATCACCGCGCGTCCTCCGGCTGCCATCGGTGACTGAGAGCCATGCGCTCCCGCCGCGACCAGAAGGCGGACAGCATGTCGAAAACCTCGAACACCTCTTCGAACACCACCACGTCCAGTGCGCGCGTGGTTGGTGCGACCGCTCCTGGCGCCGCCATTCTTTGGGCTGCTGATCGTCGCCGCGATTCTGATCCGGTGGCCGCCGTTCGCAGCGGGGCGCTTGCGCCAGTTCACCCCGACAAGCCCTCCGAGCCGGCCAAGCGAGAGCGGTCATCGCTGCACGCGACGCTCGCCACCAGGGCGGAGAATGCGTTGGAGACGGCGGGCCTGATGCAGCAGGGCGGCGAGCGCGCTGCCGCGATCAGGAAGGCGACCATCCTCGCGAACGCCGCCGAGATACTCGGGCATTTCAACGGAAGTGTCCGCTCGCGAACGAAGTGACGCTGGGGCGGCCTGCTCCTGCGTACCATCGTGCCCTCCGAGGGCGGCATCCGGTACAAGGACATGTCAGCCAATGCTCGAGATCAACCTCACCACAGAGCCTCCTCACGGCACGGTCGTGGATCCCGACTTTCTGCTGACGGAAATCATCGGGCTGAAGCGCCTGCTCGTCGAGGCCGAGAGCAATGCCAAGACCCGGTCCGAGCAGGCCGAAATCGAGGCGAGAGAACGCGAGACGGCGAGCAGGCTGCAAAAGCTCATTCTTGAGGAGCTGCACCATCGCATCAAGAATACGCTCGCGACCGTCACCGCCATCGTCTCCCAGAGCCTCCGCAACGTGCCGGCGACCAAGGATGCACAGCATGCCATCTCCGGGCGGCTCCTGGCCCTCGGACGGGCACACGATCTCCTCCTGCAAGCGAAATTGTCCAGCGGCGATCTCCGCACGGTGATCCGTACGTCCGTCCAGGCCTTCGACACGCCCGACGACTCACGCTTTGCGATCACCGGGCCCGACGTGCTGGTGACGCCGGATGCCGTCATCGCCATCGCGATGACGCTCAACGAGCTGTGCACGAACGCCCTGAAGTTCGGTGCGCTGTCCGTGCCGGAAGGACGCGTCGATCTGCTGTGGACCGTCGACCAAAGCCGGGTCCGCTTCGCCTGGACCGAAAGAAACGGCCCGGTCGTTCAACAGCCCGCCAGCCGAAGCTTCGGAACCCGGCTGATCGAAACGCTCGGCGTGCAGCTCGGCGGCGAGGTTCAGTTGACCTATGCGCCGTCAGGGCTCTCCTACACGTTCGACGCGCCGATCGCCGTTCTCGACTCTCCCGTGAGACCGCCGATGCACGCAACAGAAAGGGATCTCCGATGTCGCTGAGCCAATTTAGCGTCGATGAGCAGCCGCATACGATGGACGGATTGCGCCTGCTCGCCCAGGATGGCGCCGTCGGCGTCGAGGCCTTCGTCAGCCGCAAGGTGATGGACATCTGGGCCGAGTCGATCGAGCACACGGGCGGCCGGCAGAGCCTGTTTCGTGTCCAATACAATGCGCTGGGACAATTGAACCTTGCTGCGATCGAGCGGATCGTGAGCAGGAAATATCGGCGCGGCGCCGCATCCAACCGTCAGCATCCCTTCATCGAGGTGTTGTTCTCGGATATCGCCGACAGCGGTGAAACGCTCGATCTGAGCGAGCTGGTGCGAGAGCCATTGCCGCCGTCATTCCATCGGCTTGCGTGAGGCAGACGGACGGCGCACCTCAGGTCTGACCGATCAGGGTGTGCGCGGACGCGGCGCAGATCTCCTCGAGGAAGTCGAGGAAGGCGCGGGCGCGCGAGGAGATCAGCTTGCGGCTCGGAAAGATCGCGGTCAGCTGGGCGGCGCGAGTGTCGAACGCGACCCCCCTGCCGATCTCGACCAGCCGGCCCTCGCCGAGCAGCTCGACGCAATAGTGCTCCGGCAGAAAGGAAATGCCGGCGCCGTGGGCGACGGCGCGGCGCACCGCCAGCGGATTGTTGATGCGGGCGACATGCGCACCGACGTCGAAGCGGACGAGATGGCCGTGCTGCTTGATCGTCAGGGTGCGATCGCCATAGCGCCGCTCGCAGATCATGAGATGGCGCTCCAGCGCGCGGACGTCCTCGCCGATGTCGTGCGCGGCGAGATAGGCGGGGCTGGTCACCCAGATCAGGCGGCCGCCGATCAGCACCTTCTGCGCCAGTTCGGAATTCTCCTGCACGCCGACCACGACCGCGATGTCGAAGCGGTCGGCCAGCATGTCGATCGCCCGCGTGGTGGCCTCGACATCGAGCTCGATGCGCGGATAGCGGCGGTGGAATTCGGCGAGCTGCGGCGCCAGGATCTCCTCGCAGAACGCCGGCGGCAGCGCCACCGACAGTCGGCCGCTGGGCACGCCGACCAGCCCGGTCATGACCGCGTCGGCCTCAGAGACCTGATCCAGGATCTTCTGACATTGCTGGAAGAACAGCTCGCCCTCGCGGGTCACCCGGACGCGCCGCGAGTTGCGGTCGAACAGCCGGATGCCGAGATCCTGCTCGAGCCGGGCGACCGATTTGCTGACCGAGGATTTCGGCATGCCCAGGGACCGCGAGGCGCCGGTCATGCCGCCGGTCGCGACCACCGCATGGAACACCGGAATGTCCTCGATCCGCCATTTCATCCTAGAGCCGCTCGTTCATCGAGAGAAACGATCCGTGCACGTTAGCATGATTGTCTAGCATGGGAAACTTCGTAAGGTCCGTCCCAGCACGGCCGCGGGTCACAGTCCACGGCGGCCCATTTCGCGGAGGGACACTTGGCCCGGATCATCGGCGGCATCGGCGCCTCGCACTCGCCCACCATCGGCTTCGCACTCGACACCAACAAGCAGAACGACCCGGCCTGGAAGCCGATCTTCGACGGCTTCGCAGTCGTGCGCGACTGGGTGAAGCAGAAGGACATCGACGTCCTGTTCATGATCTACAATGATCACATCACCTCGTTCTTCTTCGATCACTACTCCGCCTTCGCGCTCGGCATTGACGACCGCTATATCGCCGCCGACGAAGGCGGCGGACCGCGCGACGTGCCGCCGGCGAAGGGCCACCTCGGCCTGTCGCAGCACATCGCGATGGCGATGATGGCGGACGAGTTCGACATGTCGTTCTTCCAGGGCAAGCCGGTCGATCACGGCCTGTTGTCGCCGCTGTCGATGATGGGCGATGCCAGCGGCCCGTGGCCGGGCATGGTGGTGCCGCTGCAAGTCGGCGTGCTGCAATTGCCGATTCCCAATGCGAAGCGGATGTGGAAGCTCGGCAAGACCCTGCGCAAGGCGATCGAGAGCTATCCGGAAGACCTGAAGGTCGCCATCTTCGCCACCGGCGGGCTGTCGCACCAGGTTCACGGCGAGCGCGCCGGCTTTCTCAACGAAGACTGGGACAACGAATTCCTCGATCTGCTGGAGAACGACCCGGAGCAGCTGACGGCGATGCGCATCGCCGACTACGCGGTCAAGGGCGGCATGGAAGGCGCCGAGGTCATCATGTGGCTGATCATGCGCGGTGCGCTGTCGGACAGTGTGAGGCTCGTGCACAAGCAGACCTACGCGCCGTCGGTGACCAACATCGCCACGCTGGTGTTCGAGGATCTCGGCGGCGCGCCCGAACCGCAGGAGGTCGCGGCCTATCGCGCACACATCGGCCATGAACTCGCGGGCGCGGAGATGCTGACCGGCACCTACCCGTTCACCCATGGCCGCAGCCAGGCCAATTTCCGCATCAACGACTTCCTGCACCGGCTCGTCATCCCCGCGCATCGCAAGAGATTCGTTGAGGAATTCGACGCACTGGCGGACGAGCACCGTCTCACGGACGAGGAGCGCGAGCTCATCAAGAACCGCCGCTGGATCGAGATGATCCGACGCGGCGTCAGCTTCTTCGTGCTGGAGAAGATGGCCGCCGTGATCGGCGTCTCCAACCCGGAGGTCTATGCGGCGTTTCGCGGCGAGACGCTGGAAGCCTTTCTGAAGACCCGCAAGGTGCCGATGCGCTACTCCGTCGCCGGCGGCGCCAAGGCGGACGCGATCGACGCCCATTGACATTGGCACGCACGACCCGCGCCGCCCCCCCCCCGCAGTGGCGACGCAGGTCATGTCTCCGGCAGGTTGATGCCGCGCGCCTTGGCCCAGCGCTCCAGGAGCTTGCGCTCATCGCAGCGTGCACAAGCGGAAAAGCCGCCGCGCCCCGCGGCGAACGCCGCTTGGCCTCCCCCTTGCATCGGCCTCTCATGAGCCGGTTCGCAAGATGGAGTTGTCAGATGTCCGACAGCCTGCACACCGTCGTCGTGGCCAGGAAGGCCATCGAGGCGCACAACATGGCGTCATTCGAACTCGTCCCGGCGGACGATCAGCCGCTGCCGGGCTTCACCCCCGGCAGCCATATCGACGTCACCCTGCCGAACGGGCTCACACGGCAATATTCGCTGCTGAACAGCGCCGCCGAACGCAATCGCTACTGCATCGGCGTGTGGAAGGATGCCAACAGCCGCGGCGGCTCCAAGGCGCTGCATCTCGATATCAACGAAGGCGACACGCTGCAGGTCAGCCGCCCACGCAACCGCTTCAAGATCCCGAAGGACACCAAGCAGGCGCTGCTCGTGGCGCGCGGCATCGGCGTCACGCCGATCCTGTCGATCGCGGACACGCTGAAGGCGAAGAACATCCCGTTCGAGCTGCACTACGTGTTCGCGCTGATGTCGCCGGATTCGTTCCGTAGCACCATCGAGGCCTCGGCCTTCGTCGAAGATACGACATACTACAAGGAAGCCACCGAGGACAATCAGCTGCTGAAGGCCGCCGAGCTGCTGGCCGACCGGCCCGACGACACCCAGCTGTTCATCTGCGGCGTCGACTGGTGGATGGATCCGATCGTCGCGCTGGCCAAGCAGAAGGGCTTTGCCGAGGAGCGCATCCATGTCGAGCGCTTCACCGCGAAGGCGGCCGCGGCGCTGCTCGACAAGGTGTTCGACGTCACCATCAAAAGCACCGGCGCGACCTTCAAGATCCCCGGCGACAAGACCGTGACCGCGTTTCTCGAGGAGAACGGCGTCAAGATCGCAACCTCCTGCGAGCAGGGCCTATGCGGCACCTGCAAGACCAAGGTCGTCGAGGGCGAGGTCGACCATCGCGACAAGCGCCTGTCGGCGGCGCAACGCGCCGAAGGCTACTTCCTGCCTTGTGTATCGCGCGGCAAGGGCGACCGGCTGGTGCTGGATCTCTAGCACCGTGACGACCGAGACCGATCTGTGGCAGACCGCGTGGATCATCGCGCAACAGCATGGGACCGACGGGCCTGCGTTCGCGGCCCGCATGGCCGACGGCTTCAGGCTCGGCCACAAGATCGCCGCGCATCGGGCGTGGCTGTCGATCGCGGCCAAGGTCGCCGTGCTGATCGACGACAGCGCATCGGGCACCACGCACCGGCATTGATATGTCGAGAAGCGGACAGTTCTGATCGCGCTGTTCAGAATCGGACACGCTGTGTCGGCGCGTCATTCCAGGGCGACGCGCAGCGGCAAGCCCGAAATCCATATCCACCAGCCGTGGTTATGGATTCCGGGCCTGCGCCCAACGGGCTCATAACGACGGGGAGGCAGTCGCGGCTGTTCGGAACGTTTTTTGCTCCGCCTGACGCAGTCACCAAGCGACCGTCCAACATGCGCGAACGCGCAGGTCGCGCCTTGTGAGGAAGCATGTCCGTGTCACAGTCCGGCACGGCGGACGTTCCAGCCGCCGCCGACATCGCGTTGGCCTATCACGCCCGCACCAAGCACAGCCTCAAGCGCTATGCGGCGGGGCCGGAGACGCTGGACTGGGACGCGCAGCCCAATCCGTTCCGCGAGTTCGCCGGCAGCCCGCGCACCGATCTGCCGCTGGCCTCGGACCGTCTCGCCGTGAGCTTCGCCGATGCCTGCGACGCCACGGCGCCGGTCCAGCCGTTGACGATCGACGGCGTCGCGCTGCTGCTGGAATTGTCGTTCGGGCTGGCGGCCTGGAAGGAGTACGGCCCTGACCGCTGGGCGTTGCGCTGCAATCCCTCCAGCGGCAATCTGCATCCGACCGAGGCCTATGTCATCGCGGAGAATGTGACAGGGCTCAGCGACGGTCTTCATCACTATGTCAGCCGCGATCACGTGCTGGAGCAACGTTGCCGCCGCGGCAGGCCATCGCATGGCGAGCCGCGGCTATGGCTCGCGCTATCCTCGATCCATTGGCGCGAGGCGTGGAAATATGGCGAGCGCGCGTTCCGCTACTGCCAGCTCGACCTCGGACATGCGATCGGCGCCGTCAGCTACGCCGCCGCTGCGCTCGGCTGGTACGCGCGCGTGATCGACGGCATCGACAGCGCGAGGCTCGCGGCGCTGATGGGACTCGATCGCGCGGATGATTTCGCCGGCGTCGAGACCGAGAATGCCGATGTGCTGCTCGCGATCACGCCGCGCGATGCGAGCTCGCGGTCGCCTACCGGTTTGCCATCACTCGCCACGATCGACGACACGTGGAAAGGTCAGGCGAACCGGCTCGATCGCCATCCGCTCTACCGCTGGCCCATCATCCCCGAGGTGAGCGCGGCCACGGCCGGCGCGGCGCAGGATGCGATCTCCGCTCCGTGGCGGTGCCCGCCGCTGACGCGGCAATCACAGGCGCGCGCGGCCGAGCTCATTCTCGGTCGTCGCAGCGCGCAGCGCTTCGACGCCAGGTTCACGATGGATCTCGCAACGTTGCTTCACCTTCTCGACGCGCTGCTGCCGCGCGCTACGCCGCCATGGACCATCTGGCCGTTCGCGTCGCGGCTGCATCCACTGCTATTCGTCCATCGCGTCGAGGGGCTCACGCCCGGGCTCTATGCGCTGCCGCGCGGCAGCGGGGCGGAGACCAGCCTGCGGCGCGCGCTGCGTCCCGACTTCGACTGGCAGCGGGTCGAGCGCGCAGCTGATCATCTGCCGTTGTTCCGGCTGCTGCCGACCGACAGCCGCGGCGTGATCCGCACCGCGAGCTGTCACCAGGCGATCGCGGGCGACGGCTGCTTTGCGATGGCGATGCTCGCCGAGTTCACGCCGGCCGTCAGCGACCATCCGTGGCGCTATCGGCAACTGCATTGGGAGGCTGGCCTGATCGGCCACGTGCTCTACCTCGAAGCCGAGGCGGCGGGCCTGCGCGGCACCGGCATCGGCTGCTTCTTCGACGACTCAGTGCACGAGATGCTCGGCGTGGTCGGAGAGCAGTTCCAGGTGCTCTATCACTTCACGGTCGGCCGTCCCCTGACCGATGATCGCATCACGACGCTGGCGGCCTATCCCGGCCGCACGCGCAATGAAGCGGGAGTCCTGCCATGAGACCGCGTATTCCGTTTCAGCGCATCGATGTCGACCACGCAGCCGAGCTGCTGCAGCGCGACGATGTGCTGCGCTTCGACGTCCGCGACTCCGCCTCGTTCGACACCGCGCATATGGCCGGCGCGCGGCATCTCACCCAGCGCAATCTCGCCGAGATGATCGCCGGCACGAGCAGGCGCGCGCCGATCCTGATCTACTGCTATCACGGCAATGCCAGCCAGGACTACGCGCAGACCTTCTCCGATTTCGGCTTCACCGAGGTCTATAGCCTCAACGGCGGCTATGAGGCGTGGCGTCAGCGTTGTCCCGCGCGGAGCGGCGCGGCGAACGTCAGTCCGGCCCTGGCGGCGTGGCTCGCCGCCCAGGGCTTTCCCGCTGACGACATCGACGCCATCATCGCCAATCGGACCACGCCGCTGATGAAGGCGGCACATCTCGGCAATGTCGGCGTCATCCGCGAGCTGCTCTCTGCCGGCGCAGACATCGCCGCCAGGAACGCGGACGGCAATAACGCGCTGTGGCTCGCCTGCGTCGGCCGGCATCTCGACGCCATCGACGCGCTGGTCGAGGCCGGCATCGATCTCGACAACAGCAACGACAATGGTGCGACAGCGCTGATGTATGCGTCCTCCTCCGGCAAGGCCGATGTGGTCGCACATCTCCTGGCCAAGGGCGCGGACATCCGCACCGAGACGCTCGACGGCTTTTCCGCGCTCGACATGGCCGCTTCGCTCGAATGCCTGAACCTGCTGCGGAATGCGGCCAAGGCGGCGGCTTCAAAGACGCCCGCGCCCGAGGTCCGGCCGTGACCGTCATCGAGCACGATTTCGGCATGCAGCAGCGCCAGGTCGAGCGCCGCTTCCGGACGCTGCTCAGCCTCGATGCGCTGCACGAGGCCAATGTCCGCGCCAATCCCATTCCTTATCTGGAACGCGCCAGCGAGCGCATCTATCAGCTCGAGAAGGCGCTGTTCGATGCGCTGCAGGCGGCGACGGCTGCAGCCGACGATCATGGCGAGACGGTGAGCATCGGCAAGGCCGAGCATCAGCGCCTGCTGCAATGCCGGGCCATCGTCGAGAGCGCCTATGCGCAGCTCGTCGCCGATCAGCCCGAGACGTGACTGAACGAAGCTGGAGAAAGAGATGAGTGAAGGATTCTTCGTAGACTGGGATGGCAACCTGCGCAGCGCCGCCGATCCCGGCGGCGGCTATCTGTGCGACATCGACACTGTCGCGCGCTATGTCGCGGTGACGACCAAGAACGGCACGCTGGTGCACGAGGCGACCTTTTTCAGAACCCGGGCCGATGTCGACAAGGCCGGCATCAAGGCACAGCTTGTATCCGGCACCCATCCCTGGGGCAAGAAGGCGGATGGGTTCTGAGGGTCCGCCGAACGAGATCACGTAGTGAGTGTCATTGCGAGCGAAGCGGAAGCAATCCAGGGCTCAGGTAGGATTCTGGATTGCTTCGTCGCTTCGCTCCTCGCAATGACGTTGGAAACCCCATCCGTCAATCCGGGTGGATCATGATCTCCATGGTCTCGTCGAGGTCGTCGAACGGATCGGGAATATCTTCCACCAGCGCGACGCCGCACAGGCACACCTCGCCGTCGATGACAGCGAGCGCAATCGGCTCCAGGCTCTGCCCTGCGCAGGCACCGGCGTTGCACAGCCCGGTGTCGATCTCGAACGTTGCGCCATGCCGTCCGCAGCGCAGCAGCGTCCGATCCGGATTGAAGAACTGGCCGCTACCGATGTTCAGCCATTTGCCCTCGTGTGGGCAGCTGTTGACATAGCCGACAAAGCCGCCGGACACAGTGTGGATGATCACGATAGGAAACGGCCGCGCCTCGCCATTGTCGCCGATCCGCGACAGGCTGAACGCCTTGGCTTCACCCGGCGCGATGCCGGCAGTCGGACAGATCACGAAGATTTCCGGCTCACGTTCCGTCATGCGCGGCGCTCCCTGACCGGCGCGACGGAGCTACGGGACCGCGATGACGTCTCCTGTCGCAAACCTGACGGCAGCGGCCCGACCTGTCGAGCCACGGCGCATCAGTCTCGATCTGTCCCGATCCTTGCATGAAGCATGCCGTAGGCATCGAAGACACGCGCGATGTCGGCTTGGAGACAATGATGGCCGCGATGAAATTCTACATGACGCCGGGATCGTGCTCGACCGGCATCCACATCATTCTGGAAGAGCTCGAGGAGGTGTTCGAGGCCTATATCGTCAACCTGCCGGCCGGCGACAATTTCAAACCGGACTATGTGGCCATCAACCCGAAATCGACGATTCCGGCGCTGGTGCGCAGCGACGGCAGCGTGCTGACGGAGGTGCCGGCGATTGCCTATTGGCTCGGCCGCTCCAGGCCGCGCGCCAGATTGTGGCCTTCGGATATCGAGACCGAAACGCGGCTGCTCGAAGCCATGAGCTACATTGCCGGAACGGTGCATGGCCACGGCTTCGCGCGCATCTTCGCCACGCCGACCTTCAGCCGCAGCGAGGCCGACCAGGAGTCGGTGCGCGCGCTCGGCCGCAACATCGTCGTGAAGGGCTTTGCCATCCTGAACAAGATGCTCGACGGGCAGTCCCATCTCGGCGGCGAATTCTCGGTCGCCGATCCGATCCTGTTCTATGTCGAGTTCTGGGCCGACAAGACCGGCATTGCGCTGCCGGCCAACCTGCTCGCGCACTACCGCCGCATGCTCGCGCGCCCGGTCGTGCAGCGGGTGCTGCGCGAGGAAGGGTACAATCCGGCGACCTTGGGGCAAGCCAGCCAGTTGTAGCCGATCTACTCCGCGGCCTCCGGCAGCAGCTCGTGGTCGCCAAGATCGATGCCGCGGAAGATGGCGCAGCGGCGGAAGACCTCGATGGTCGGGCGGACGCTCTTGTGGTGGCAATATTTGGCGACCAGCTTGGCCAGCCCCTTGATGTCGCGGCCTGACGCGCCTGGGAACGTGTCCACCAGCAGCTCCACCAAGCCGGCATCGACGTCCAAGCCGAACTGCGCGCACATCACCCGCCAGATCCGGCCGCGCGCTTGCGCGTCCGGCGCCTGGAACTTGATCAGCGCGATGCAGCGCGACACGATCGCTTCATCGATGTCGTCGATGCGATTGGTGGTCAGGAACAAGAGCCCGTTGAAATATTCCAGCACACGCAGGAATACGCCGACGACGGCATTCATCGTCATGTCGTCCTCGCGCCGCTTGATGTAGACGTCGGCCTCGTCGATCAGCATGACCGCGCCCCAACGCTGCGCGCGCGTCAGCGCATCCTTCAGCGCACTCTCCATCGCCGCGACGTTCAGCCCGAGCTGACCGGAATGCACGCGGTACAGCGGCCGGCCGATGATCTCGGCGTAGACCTCCGCCGTCAGCGTCTTGCCGACGCCGGGCGGCCCCGCGCACAGCACGGTGGTGCCGCCGGACTTGCCGGCGACGATGTCGTCCATCAAGAGGTCCATCTCGGCAGTGAGGATGTCGATCAGGTCGGTCTGCTCCTCCGGCAGCACCAGCTTCTGCTTGAGCTCGGGCTGATAGGCGTAGGGCACCATGTCGTCGGCATGCACCCAGAGATAATGGTGCAGGTCGAGATGGAACATCAGCATATAGGGATGGACGGGAATGCGGCAGAAGATGCCCTTCGGGATCGCCGCCCTGGATTCTTCGACCTCCTGCTCGGCGTCATAGAGATTGCTCTTGGCAGCCTTGCGCAGGTACTGCCCGAGTATGTCGCCCGTGACCTCGAGCGTCAGCGCCCGCTCGGTGAGAATGCCTTCGTCGTTGACGAGCCGCGCGCTGCCGCCGCCGGACGACAGCACGATCACGTCCTTGCGCGACCAGTCCATGTCGCGATGCGAGGAGTTCGGATCATCGGCGAAGAAGCCGATGCCGCGGCCGGAGAACTGCGCTCCGTAGCGGCCGCGCCAGGCGAAATAGCGCTCGGCCGTCTCGTCATAGACGGATATCAGCTCGGGTGTTTCCTTGAGGAAGCCCTTGGCGGCGAAGATTTCGGCGACCGTCCTGCCGACGATGTCGCCGGCGGAGATGCGCAGGGTGGACGTGGTGATCGCGCCCTTGGCGTTGGCCTTGAGCTCGATGAAGACGCGGCCGGCCTCGTCATTCGACGGTGCGGTGTAGTCGAGTCGCGTCACGACATAGGGCAGCGGCCGGCTGGCGACGTTGGCCGTGAACATCCAGCCGCGGATGGCGTCCGAGATCAGGTAGCGCGCAATCGCCGGCAGCACCGATTCCAGTTCGTGCTCGGAGAACCGGGCGCCGGAATCGGCAAAGGCGCGCTGCAGGGTGGCGATCTGCGCCGCGCGGGCGTGCCATTCGGGACCGGCCTTCTGGTAGCTGTCGCGCAGGAAGTCGAGCTCGGCGGTCGCGAGTTGCGCCATATTGACCTCGACCTTGTCGCCGAAACGCAGCTGCTCCGTCAACGAGGCCAGACGCGGGAAGGCCGCCGCCATCGCCAGGATGGTCGAACGTTCGATCTGCAGCTTCATCGGTCGTACCTCGACGCTGTCGGACTCACGACGACATTCTCGTCGGCGTGCGCATCACATCTTCCGCCTTTGCCAGCAGCAGGCGGTTGGCGGCGAGCGAGAACTCCTGCCAGGCGGCGGCGATGTCGCGCAGGATCGTCTGCACGTAGTCCTTCGACGGCTTGTGCTCGAACGGAAAGTTCGACAGCGCGCAGGAGGTGCGATTGAAGGCTATGGCATCGTCGAGCAGCGACTGCATGACATCGCGGAACGGTTTCTGGATCTCCGGCATCAGGGCGGAGCGCCCGCGTTCGACGGCGACGTCGCGCATGTCGAAGGTCAGTGCGTCCAGCACCTGCAGCGCCGCCGCGAACACCCCCTCGGTGGCTCCGAGAACAGCGAGCTGGGTCAGTTGCTCGCGCTGCTGCGTAGCGAGGCTGCGGTTGAGCCGCTGCCGATAATCGTCGAACGCGGCATCACGCTGCGCGGCGACCCAGGCGCCGAACCAGGCGAGGCTCGCTGCGTTGCCCGACAGCCCGTCGCCGATCGCCACGGCCGGCCGCGGCCCGGCGATCTCGCCCATGCTCCGGGCCATCGCACGCTCGATGCGCTTGGCGGCGTTCAGGGCACCTTCGAGATAACCGGCCGCGTGGCTTGCGGTCTCGGCGCCACCGAGGTGCAGCCGCCCGTCCCATAGCGCCCGCCGCAGCATCGGATTGGCGATCTCGCTGTGCTCGCCGCGCGGCGTGGTGCGATCCAATGCGCCGCAGGTGAAGCGCTCGGCCGCCCAGTCCTGATAGTGCTGCTCGCCGCCTTCCAGCGCGGAGCCGAACAGCTGCACCATCTGGCTGTCCATCAGCAGCGGCAGCCCGACACTGAAGGTCGCGCGCAGATCGGGCGAGAAGGCGAGGAAGCCGCCGAGCGCAGCACGGTCGCCGCCGGCATCGCAGGCGTCGAAGATCTCGCCGATCACGGCCTGCTCGTGGCTGACGAACGCATTGCCGGACCGCCCCTGGTCGCGCCAATGCGCCTGGTCGTAGGCGATCACGACCTTGGCCTGCGCCGCCATCCAGGTCTCGGCACCGCGCATCGCATCGAAGGTCGCGTCGTCCAGCTCGGGAAAGAAGCCGACGTGATCGATCAGCAGCCGCGGCGGCAGCGCGAGCACGGCGCGCTTGGCCTCGATCGCGACCGATTCCGTTGATGTGGCAAAGATCAGCCGCACATGCGTGCCGCAATCGACGATGCGCACCAGCTCATGGCCGAGATGGATGAAGGGCTGTGGCAGATCACGCGCCAGCGCCTCGACCAGCTTCGTCATGCCGCCGGAGAGCCGGCGCGCGCCCTGGTGGACCGGCGGCCCGCCGATCTGCTCGGCCGACTTGTCCGCCTCCTTCAGATGAAGAACCGTGCCGTCATCGTGCTGGGCAA
Source organism: Bradyrhizobium sp. SZCCHNRI3043 (assembly GCF_032377735.1). Classification (NCBI taxonomy): domain Bacteria; kingdom Pseudomonadati; phylum Pseudomonadota; class Alphaproteobacteria; order Hyphomicrobiales; family Nitrobacteraceae; genus Bradyrhizobium; species Bradyrhizobium sp. SZCCHNRI3043. The sequence continues at coordinate 319,544 of NZ_JAUHID010000002.1, read as the reverse complement.
AGTCGGACAGGCCGAGCTCCGCGATCAGGCCGGTCAGCAGCGGCTGGGTGTCCGGCCAGAACCAGGTCGGGCCGAGGTCCAGCGCAAGCCCCGCCTTGCTCCTGACCGACAGCACACGTCCGCCCAGGCGATGTCGGGCTTCGAACAAAGCGAACGTGCTGCCGCGCTGCTGCAGGCTGCGCGCGAGTGCCATTCCGCACAATCCACCTCCGACAATGGCCGTTTCGAGCATGGCAGGACCTCGGCTGATGCGTTGCGATCGCGTCTCGACCGGGTCCTGCAAGAAGCTTGCAAGTTTTTGCGCACCAGGGGATGTGCGTTTCCAAACATTGCTTGATTTTCGCACCGGCTTGGCTCACGCCATCACAATGAGCGACGAGCGCGAGATCCTGGCCGCCAATGCGGCCTTCTATGCTGCCTTCACGGCCGGCGATTTCGCGGCACTCGTTGCCCTCTGGGCCGATCGCGACGGCATCTCCTGCATTCATCCGGGCTGGCCGGCGATCGTCGGCCGCACCGCCGTGATCGGCAGCTGGCGCGACATCCTCGCCAACCCAGGCCGGCCGAACATCGTCTGCGCGGACCCGCACGCGATCGCCGACGGCGATCATGGCCACGTGCTCTGCATCGAGCTGGTCGACGGCGCGGCGCTCGCGGCGGCCAATCACTTCGCGCGCATCGACGGCGCCTGGCGGATGATCCACCACCAATCCAGCCCGATCGCGCAGCTCGCGACGCCGGAACACGACGCCGACGGCCATCGTCTCCACTGATCGCCGCATCTGGCACGAAATTTGATCTACCCTCCCTGACCGGCAGCAATGTCGGGGATTGTTGATTTTCGTCGCGTCGGATTCGGGTCGAATGTCCGTCTCCACGCAAGGCGATCTGCGCAGGCTGCGACCAGCAACGTGCAGATGCCGACGGGAGACAGGGATGGCACGCGTTCTGACCGCCTATCTGAAACGCAGCGATGTGCCGACGCGCACAGCGTTGCAGCACGCCATCGACCTCGCGCTCGGACAGGCGCAGGGAGCACTGGTATGAACATCGCGGCTCCACTTCAGCCGACGGCGATCCATGCCGTGCCTGCCGAGCTCTGCGACTGCGGCTTCCGCCTGCTGATGATCCGCCAGTTCAATGTCGGCGCGGTGCCGCCGGCCTTCGCCATCATCGATCAGCGCGTCATGCGCATGCCGCAGCGGCTCGGCCGCCATGGCGTGTCGTTTGCCGCCACGTTCCTGCCCGAGGTGATGTCATGGCTGATCGATCATCTCGGCCGGCCATCGCTGCATGATGAGACCGGCCGCTCCTACCGCAATCCGCGCTGGCCTGTCGTGTGCTGGCATGACCAGGAACGCTACTGGCCGAGCGGCGCCGTCACGGTCGAGTGGTTCGCCGAGGTTGCCTTCCAGGATCACGCATCATGGATGGCATTCCGCACCCATTGGCACGAAAGCCTGACGGGCCGGAATGCCGGCGCAGACGCGACCGATGGAGAAGCAGAGCAGCGCGACGCGTACGATGCGGAAAAGGAATTTGCCGGCGAGGTGCTTCAACAGGCATGATCTGCCAAAGTGATGCGGAGCCGTGCCGGGCTCTGTTCGATGCCGGTCGTGGCGTGATATCAAGGACGTGATCAAACCGCGCGGAGGCTCTCATGCGCTACGTCTCATGGTTCGGAGGCTGGCTCGGTCATTTGCTGCCGCAAGGGCGCGCTGACAGCCGTCTCAAAGCGCACGACATCCTCACCCGGCGCCCGGCCGCCGAGTTGTCCAATGAGGACCTGTTCTACATCGCGATGCTCGGCCCTCACGTCTGAGTGGGACCAGATCCCTCGCCCATCGCGCCGCCCATCGGCGGCCTTCCGCCTCGATACGACACGAGCCCGACATGACTGACATTGCGCGCTTCCGCGACTTCGTCGCCAATACGGCACGCCTCGTCGCAAGCACGACAAACGAGCCGGAGCTGCTCGCCGCGCTCGCACCGAAACTGAAGGAGCTGGTCGCGCATGACGACTGGCTGCCTCAGGCCTTTGCGGTCGCCGACGGCGGCCGCTACCGACAATATCTGCTGTATGCCGATCCGCTCGATCGGTTCTCCATCGTGAGCTTCGTGTGGGGCCCCGGCCAGGGCACGCCGGTGCACGACCATCGCGTCTGGGGCCTCGTCGGCGTGCTGCGCGGCGAGGAACTCTCGGTCAGCTACGCGCGGCAGCCGGACGGCACGTTGCGCGCGGCTGCGCCGGAGCCGCTGCGGGCTGGACAAACGGCCGCGGTATCGCCACACATTGGCGACATCCACGCGATCTCCAACGGTCTGGCGGACCGCTCCTCGATCAGCATCCACGTCTATGGCGGCAATATCGGCCGCATCCGCCGCGCGGTGTACGATGCGGAGACCAGCGCCACCCGAGACTTCATTTCCGGATATTCGAATGACACCGTCCCCAACCTCTGGCCCGACCGCACCGCCGCCTGACGGTTTCCGCATCATCACACCGACCGAGTTGCGGCGGCGCTGGCGCGCCGGCGAGGAGGTGGCACTGCTCGACGTCCGCGAGGAAGGCCCCTATTCGCTGTCGCACCCGTTCTTCGCGGTGTCGCTGCCACTGTCGCAGATCGAGCTGCGCATCCTCGACCTCGTGCCGCGTCTAAATGTAGCCGTCGTCGTTTATGATGATGGCGAAGGCTATGCCGCCCGCGCGGTGCCGCGCATTCATGCACTGGGCTACACCGACGTCGCGATGCTCGCTGGCGGGCTGCCGGGCTATGCGCGCCATGGCGAGGTGTTCCGCGACGTCAACGTGCCGAGCAAGGCGTTCGGCGAATTGGTCGAGGCCATCCGGCACACGCCGTCGCTGTCGGCCGACGAAGCCAAGGCGCTGATCGAGCGCGAGTCGAATCTGGTCGTGCTCGACGCCCGCCGCTTCGAGGAATATCGCACCATGAGCATCCCGCGCGGGGTCAGCGTCCCCGGCGGCGAGCTGGCGTTTCGGGCGCGCGAGGTCGCGCCGTCGCCCGACACCACGATCATCGTCAACTGCGCCGGACGCACGCGCTCGATCATCGGCACGCAGTCGCTGATCAATGCCGGGCTGCCGAACAAGATCTACGCGCTGCGCAACGGCACGATCGGCTGGACACTTGCCGGCCATCAGGTCCAGCGCGGCAAGACCGCGCGCGTCCTGGAGCGGCCACGGACGAGCTACGCGACCGCGCTGGCTGATGCCAAGGCCTGGGCCGAGCGCGTCGGCGTCGGCGTGCTCGATGCCGCGACATTCGCGCGCCATCAGGCCGAAGCCGGGGTGCGCACGCTGTATTGCCTCGACGTCCGCACGCCCGAGGAACATGCCGCCGGCCATCCGACCGGCTTCGCGTCGGCACCGGGCGGCCAGCTGGTGCAGGCGACCGACGAGTGGGTGGGCGTGCGCGGCGCCCGTCTGGTGCTGTTCGACGATGACGGCGTGCGCGCACGCATGACGGCGTCATGGCTGAAGCAGATGGGCTGGGACGTGGCGGTCGTGGGACCGGATGTCGTTGGAGCGACCGAAACGGAAATCCGCGCCGCACGCCGACCGCCGCTGCCGCAGCTTGGCGACGCGGCAATCAGCGCCGAGCAACTCGCGGCCGATCCCGCTGCGTGGACGATCGTCGATCTCACGCGCAGTCCGAGCTACAAGGCCGGACACATTCCGGGCGCACATTTCGTGCTGGCGTCGCGCTTTGCGGATGATCTCGCCAAGCTGCCCGGCGACGGTCCGATCGTGCTGACCAGCAACGACGGCAGCGAAGCCGCGTTTGCGCTTGCGGATGCACGCGCCGCGACGACGCGTGAGCTCCGCGTGCTCACCGGCGGCACGCGCGCCTGGACGGCTGCCGGGCATGTGCTGGAGAGCGATCGGTCCTCATGGATCTCGCTTGCCGACGACGTCTACAAGCGTCCCTATGAGGGCACCGACAACGCCGCCGAAGCGATGCAGGCCTATATCGACTGGGAGCTGCAGCTCGTCGCTCAGCTCGCCAATGACAGCGTGTCGAATTTCCACGTGGTGTAGTTCTGGTGAATGTGCAGGGTAGGCAAAGCCGCATTCGTGACGCGAATGCCGCGTGCCCACCGCTACCACCCGGGTCGCGAGACGTGGTGGGCAGGCGCCGCCTTCGGCGTCGCGTTGCCTACCCTAGGTCGTTACAGCTTCACCGGGAGCTGCGCGCCGAACTCAACGGCGCTGGTTGTAGACGTCGATGCAGACGGCGCCGAGCAGCACCAGGCCCTTGATGACCTGCTGATAGTCGATGCCGATGCCGAGGATGGACATGCCGTTATTCATCACGCCCATGATCATGGCGCCGATGACAGCGCCGCCGACCCGTCCGACGCCGCCATAGGCCGAGGCGCCGCCGATGAAGCAGGCCGCGATAACGTCGAGCTCGAAGCCGAGGCCGGCCTTCGGCGTCGCGGTGTTGAGCCGGGCGGCGAAGATCAGGCCGGCCAGCGCGGCCAGCACGCCCATGTTGACGAAGGTCATGAACACGAGCCGCTCGGTCTTGATGCCCGACAGCTTGGCGGCCTTGGCGTTGCCGCCGACCGCATAGATCTGCCGGCCGACCACGGTGCGGCGCGTCATGAAGCCGTAGAGCGCGATCAGCGCCGTCATGATGACCAGCACGTTGGGCAGGCCGCGATGCGAGGCGATCAGATAGGTGAAATACATCAGTGCGCCGGCCAGCACGACGTTCTTGGCAGCGAAGAAGCCGAACGGCTCGACCTCGATGCCGTGCTCCACCTCGCGCGCACGGCCCTTGACGCTGGCATAGACCAGAATGAGCGTCAGCACCGCGCCGATCGCGAGCGACGTGGGATAAAGATGCGCCGCGCTCGGCATGAACTCAGGGATGAAGCCGGACGACAGCTTCTGGAACGTACCCGGGAACGGCCCGACCGATTGCCCCTGCAGCAGCGCCAGCGCCAGGCCCTTGAACACCAGCATGCCCGCCAAGGTGACGATGAATGACGGAATGCCGAAATAGGCCACCCAATAACCCTGCGCGGCGCCGATCGCGGCGCCGACGATCAGGCAGGCGATGATCGCGAGCGGGAAGTCGACGTGATAGCGCACCATCAGCACGGCGGCGACGGCGCCGACGAAGCCCGCAACCGAGCCGACCGACAAATCGATGTGCCCGGTCACGATCACCAGCAGCATGCCCAGCGCCATGATGACGATGTAGCTGTTCTGCAGCACCAGGTTGGTGAGGTTGAGCGGCTGCAGCAGGGTGCCGTCGGTCATGAACTGGAAGAACAGCATGATCACGAACAGCGACAGCAGCATGCCGTAGCTGCGCAGATTGTTCTTCAGGAAGCCGCTATGCGACTTCTCCTCCGGGAGCGAAACCGTCTTGTCGGTCATTGCTGGCGTCCTCCCGACCGCTTACGCGGCCGTCTCCTGGTTCTTGATGGTTTCATTACGCATGATGGCGCGCATGATCTTTTCCTGCGTCGCCTCCGGCCCGGCGAACTCGCCGACGAAGGCGCCGTCATTCATCACGCAGATGCGGTCGCAGATTCCGAGCAGCTCCGGCATCTCCGATGAGATCACGACAACACCCCGGCCGGCATCCGCGAGCTCCTGGATGATACAGTAAATCTCATACTTTGCGCCAACGTCGATGCCCCGCGTCGGCTCGTCGAGGATCAAGACCTTGGGATCGGTCATCAGCCATTTCGACAGCACGACCTTCTGCTGGTTGCCGCCGGAGAGCTGGCCGGCCTCCTGATAGACGTCGGAGCAGCGGATCCGCATCCGGCCGCGGTAGCCGGACGCCGCCTTGAGCTCGGCGATGTCGTCGATCACGCCGTTCGGCGCGACCTGAGAGAGACTCGCCAAGGTGATGTTCTTGCGCACGTCGTCGGCCAGGATCAGGCCGAGTTGCTTGCGGTCCTCGGTGACATAGGCGAGGCCAGCGTCGATCGCGGCCGGTACGCTGTTGAGAGTGACGTCGTGGCCTTCGAGGCGGGCGCGGCCCGTGATGTTGACGCCCCAGGAGCGGCCGAACAGGCTCATGGCGAATTCGGTGCGCCCCGCGCCCATCAGGCCGGCGATGCCGACGATCTCGCCACGGCGCACCTGGAAATCGACGTTCTTGATTACCTGGCGGTCGGTATGCTGCGGATGGTAGACCGACCAGTTCTCGACCGTGAACACGGGCTCGCCGATCTTCGGCTGCCGCTCGGGGAAGCGGTGCGCCATGTCGCGATTGACCATGCTCTTGATGATCCGGTCCTCCAGGACCGGCTCGGCACGGCAATCGATGCTGTCGACGCTGCGCCCGTCACGCAGCACCGTGATGCGATCGGCGACGCGGGCGACCTCGTTGAGCTTGTGTGTGATCAGGATCGAGGAGATGCCCTGCTCGCGGAAGGTGACGAGGCGGTCGAGCAGCGCCTGGCTGTCGGCCTCGTTCAGGCTCGCCGTCGGCTCGTCCAGGATCAAGAGCTTGACACGCTTGGACAGCGCCTTGGCGATCTCGACCAATTGCTGCTTGCCGACGCCGAGATCGGTGATCAGCGTATCCGGCGATTCCTTCAATCCCACCTGAGCCAGCAATTGCTGGGTGCGCCGGTAGACCTCGTCGCGATCGATGACGCCAAAGCGTGACGGCGCATGCGACAGGAAGATGTTCTCGGCGATCGACATCAGCGGAATCAGCGCGAGCTCCTGGTGGATAATGATGATGCCGAGCGCCTCGGAATCGTTGATGTCACGGAAGTGCCGCTCCTCGCCTTCGAAAATGATCTGGCCCTCATAGCGGCCGTAGGGATAGACGCCGCTCAGCACCTTCATCAGGGTCGACTTGCCGGCGCCATTCTCGCCGACGAGGGCGTGGATCTCGCCCGCCGCGACCGTAAAGCTGACGTCGCGGAGCGCCTGCACGCCCACGAAGCTCTTGCTGACGCTGCGCATCTCGAGGATTGCCGTCATCGCGCTGTATCCCGCAACACTTGAAGTCGTTGAGATAAGAGGAGCCGGCGAGCGCATGGCCGCGCTCGCCGGCCATGAGATCACTCGACCTGCGACTTCTTGTAGTAGCCGCCTTCGATCAGGACCTTCTCCCAGTTGCTCTTGTCGACCACGACCGGCTTGAGCAGATAGGCCGGGACGACCTTGACGCCGTTGTTGTAGGTCTTGGTGTCGTTGACCTTCACTTCCTTGCCGCTCAGCGAAGCATCGACCATGTCGGCGGTCACCTTGGCGAGGTCGCGGGTGTCCTTGAAGATGGTCGAGTACTGGTCGCCGCGCAGGATCGCCTTGACCGACGGCACCTCGGCGTCCTGGCCGGAGATGACCGGCATCGGCTGGTTGCCGCTGCCATAGCCGACGCCCTTCAAGGACGAGATGATGCCGATCGAGAGACCGTCATAGGGTGACAGCACCGCATCGACACGCTTGTTGCCGTAATAGGCGCTGAGCAGGTTGTCCATGCGGGCCTGGGCGGTGGCACCGTCCCAGCGCAGGGTCGCAACCTTGTCCATGCCCTTCTGGCCGGAGGCGACCACGAGCTTGCCGGAGTCGAGATAGGGCTGCAGCACCGACATCGCGCCATTGTAGAAGAAGTAGGCGTTGTTGTCGTCCGGCGAGCCGCCGAACAGCTCGATGTTGAACGGTCCCTTGCCGTCCTTCAGCCCGAGCTTGTCCACGATCGACTGCGCCTGCAGCACGCCGACCTGGAAGTTGTCGAAGGTCGCGTAGTAGTCGAGGTTCGGCGTGTCGCGGATCAGGCGGTCATAGGCGATCACGGTGATGCCCTTGGCCTTGGCCTGCTTCAGCACGTCCGACAGCGTGGTGCCGTCGATCGCGGCGATCACCAGCACCTTGGCGCCCTTGGTCACCATGTTCTCGATCTGCGAGAGCTGGTTCGGAATATCGTCCTCGGCATATTGCAGGTCGGTGGTGTAGCCGCGCTCCTTCAGCACCTTCACGATGTTGTTGCCGTCGTCGATCCAGCGCGCCGAGGATTTGGTCGGCATCGCGATGCCGACGGTCCCCTTGCTCTGGGCCAGTGCGGCGCTGGACAGCGCCATCGCGCCGAGGCCGGCCAGCGCGGCGGCCATGATGGTCTTCATTCTCGACATGTCTTCACTCCCTTTGGATTTTCGAATTTTGACAAGAGATACCCGATTGCGTATCTTGATACCAGTTAGCTGTTAGGCTGAACGACGCTTGACTGATTGTTCCTCCTCTCAGATCGACAGCTTGACGTCGGGCTCGGCGCGACCGTGAGCGCCGACGTCAAGAAGGAAAGTCTGGCCATGGCCGGGGTCGGCCGCCTTGGCCGCCTCGTCCATGTCCTGCCAGGCCGACGTCACCAGCAGGCGCGACAGATCGGGACCGACGAACGCCGGGCAGCTCGCCTGGCTGGCCGGAACCGCGATGCTGCGCAGATGCTCGCCCTGCGGGCTGTAGACGTCGACACAACCGCCGCCCCAGCGTGCGTTCCAGATCCGTCCCTCGGCATCGACGACGGCGCCATCGAGCCCACCGACACCGGCATGGCGCAGCAGCACCTCCGGCTCGCCGCGCGGCAGGCCCGTCTCCGGGTCGAGCGCGACACGGTAGAGGACGTTCTCATCCGTATCGGCGAAATAGCCGATCGCGCCATCCGGCGAGAAGCAGATCGCGTTGGGAATGGTGACGTTGGGGAATAGGCGGATGATCTCGCCGCGATGCAGCGCGTAGATCGAGCCCAGGCCGCACTCGGCGTTGCGGCCCATGGTGCCGATCCAGAACGTGCCGGAGGGATGAACCCGAGAGTCGTTCGACCGCGTCGCCGGATTGTCGGCTTCGAGCGGGAGATACGGGGATAGCGCGCCGTCGGCGATGCTGCGGATGTAGAGCCCGTCCTCGGCCACGATCAACTGCCTGTTGGCATCGATACGGCCGAGCGCGCTCGCCATCCTGCCGAGGCCATGGCGGCTGAGTTCGCCGCTGCCGATCTTGGCCTCGAACAGCAGGCCTTCACGAATGTCGAACCACCAGGCGGTGTCGGTGTGGGGATCGTAGGTCGGCCCCTCGCCGAGATGGCAGCGCTCGTCGCAAAGGATCGTGGTCGGCACCTGCTCGATCATCTGGGCGCTCCCGCGGTTGAGAAGCGATACACGGTCTCGTGCTCATAGACGTCGTCGGGCCCAAGGCGCGCGCTTGTAAAATCCGGACGGTTCGGACTGTCAGGCCAGACCTGCGGCTCCAGGCAGAGCGCGTCGGATTGACGATAGACACGCCCCTTGCCGGTCACGGTCCCGTCAAGATAGTTGCCGGAATAGACCTGCAGGCCCGGCTGGTCGGTGAGCAACTCCATGACGCGCCCCGAGCGCGGGGACGCCAGCCGGGCGGCCAAGCGCACCCCCGCCTGCCGTCGAAGGCAGAAATTATGATCGTAGCCGCGACCGCATTTGATCTGCGGGTCGTCAGCGCGGATGCGGGCACCGACCGCATGCGGCTCGCGGAAATCGAACGGCGTGCCGGCGACGGCGTGCGGCGGCCCTTCCAGCGGGATCGCGGTCTCGTCGATCGCGAGATAGTGGTCGGCTTCGACTGTCAGACGATGATCGAGAATGCCGGTGCCGGCGGCCAGGCCGTCGAGATTGAAGAAGCTGTGGTTGGTCAGGTTGACGATCGTCGTCCGGGTCGTCCGGGCGCTGAAGCTGACGGCCAACTCCATCGGTCCCGCCAGCTGATAAGTGACACGGACGTCGAGCCGCCCCGGATAGTTGGCCTCGCCGTCGGGACTGACATAGAGCATCGTGACCGAGGGCTGGGCGCCGTCTTCGGTGGCGACGATCTGCCAGAGCTTGCGGTCGAAGCCGTCGGGGCCGCCATGCAATGCATGCGCACCATTATTGGCGTCGAGGCGCAGGTCCTGACCGTCGAGCGAAAAGCGCGCCTTGGCAATGCGGTTGGCGTAGCGTCCGACCGTTGCACCGAAAAATTTCCGGAGCTTGAGGTAGCTCAGCAGGTCGTCGTGGCCGAGCACGACGTCGTCGACGCGGCCCTGCGCATCCGGCACCAGCAGCGCCTGCAGCGCCGCGCCGTAAGTGATGATCCGCGCCTCGAAACCGTGAGCGCCACGCAAGGTGACGCGCTCGACCTCGCGGCCGTCCGGCAGCGTGCCGAAGACATCCCGGGTGATCCGTGCCTGCTCCGCCATGGCGTCAGTCCTCGAACGGCTCGACGACGTGGCGGCGACCGAGCAGGAAGGCGTCAGCCACCAGCCGCAGCGGCGTCAGATCGACGTCGCTCGCACCGGTCCTTGTGAGTTCGACGAAGCGACGGTAGAGGCCGGGATACTCCCGCTCCCTTTCGTCGACCATCGGCTGGTCGTCCGCGGTCATCCGCGCGCCGCCTAGCGACAGCTTCAACTGGCCTGCGTCGGTCTCGATCCGGATGTCCCAGCTCTGCGGCCCGGTCTGGCGGAAGTCGAACTCGGCCGCGATCGGCAGGTCGCTCGCCGTCGACAGTGACAGGTTGGCCGCGATCGGAGCCTGGCGGTTGGACGGGAACGACAGTTCCGCCTCGGTCACGAACACCGGCTCTGGCAGAATGCGGGTCAGGATCGACAGCGCGTTGATTCCGGGATCGAACACCCCTAACCCGCCCGGCTCCCAGATCCAGCCCTGCCCCGGATGCCAGACGCGCACGTCCTCCTTCCAGTCAATCCGCACGCTGCGAATCTGGCGGGAAGACAGCCACGCGCGCGCCGGCTCGACGGCGGGCGCGTAACGTGAATGCCAGGTCGCGAACAGCGTGCGCCGCTTCGCGGCGGCAAGCGCGACCAGCGGATCGAGCTCGCTGACGGCGGCGCCCGGCGGCTTCTCCAGCATCACATGCTTGCCGGCTTCCAGCGCGGCGAGCGCCTGCGCACGGCGCACCTGCGGCGGGGTGCACAGCGCGACCGCGTCGATCTCGGGTCCGTCGCGCAGCAGCTCTTCGATCGTGCCGAAATGCGGCAGGCCGGGCAGCGAGGCATTGCGACTCGCCACTGCCGTCAACGTCACGCCCTCGGTGGCGGCGATCGCCGGCACGTGCTGATCCCTGGCGATCTTGCCGAAGCCAACGATGGCGACACGAAGCTCGCTCATCTCTAGCGTCCCCAGCGCAGCACGACTGGGTCGAGCCGGCGCGCGATCTCGATCAGTCCCTTCTGGGTCGCCGGATGAATTGGCGGCTGCGGGCTGCGCAAGGTGTCGTGGCGGATCACGCCGCCCGCCTTCATCAGGATCTTGCAGGTGGCAAGCCCGCACTGCCGGTTCTCGTAGTTGATCAGCGGCAGCCAGCGCTCATAGGCCGCCGCCGCGGCCTCGCGGTCGCCCGCGAAATACGGATCGATGATCTTGCGAATGCCGTCGGGATAGCCGCCGCCGGTCATCGCGCCGGTGGCGCCCGCGTCGAGATCGGCCATCAGGGTGATTGCCTCCTCGCCGTCCCACGGACCTTCGATCGCCGTGCCGCCTGCCTCGATCAGCGCGCGCAACTTGTCGGCCGCGCGCGGCACCTCGATCTTGAAATAAGCGAGGTTCTCGATCTCCTTGGCCATGCGCGCCAAGAACGGCACCGATAGCGGCGTGCCGGCGACCGGCGCGTCCTGCACCATGATCGGGATCGAGATCGCGTCCGACACGCCGCGATAGAACTCGTAGATCGAGCTATCAGGCACGCGGAAGGTGGCGCCGTGATAGGGCGGCATCACCATGACCATGGCCGCGCCCTTCTCCTGCGCGCGGCGCGAGCGCTCGGCGCAGACAAAGGTCGAGAAATGCGTCGTGGTGACGATGATCGGCACGCGGCCGGCGACATGATCCAGCACCGTGGTCATCACCAGATCGCGCTCGTCATCGGTCAGCACGAACTGCTCGGAGAAATTGGCGAGGATGCAGATGCCGTGCGAGCCGGCATCGATCATGAAGTCGATCGCGCGCTTCTGGCCCTCGAGATCGAGGCGGCCGTCAGCGTCGAAGATGGTCGGCGCGACCGGGAAGACGCCCTTGTAGAGCTTTTTGGCGGAAGCGGTCATGCGGCACCTCTAGTGATTGTCGCGCGGCACCGGCGAGCCGCTGCGGCCAACGAGAAAATCGAAATCAACGCCGCGATCCGCCTGCAGCACGTGATCGATGTAGAGCTTCTGATAGCCCCGGGCTGCATGCGGCTTCGGCGGCGTCCATGCGGCGCGGCGCGTCGCCAGCTCCTCGTCGCTGACATGCAGATGCAGCGCGCGGGCGGCAACGTCGAGCGTGATCATGTCGCCGTTCTTCACCAGCGCCAGCGGTCCACCGACGGTGGCCTCCGGCGCGACGTGCAGGACGACGGTGCCGTAGGCGGTGCCCGACATGCGCGCATCCGAGATGCGGATCATGTCGCGCACGCCCTGGCGCAGGAGCTTCGCCGGGAGCGGCATGTTGCCGACCTCGGCCATGCCCGGATAGCCCTTCGGTCCGCAGTTCTTCAGCACCATGATGCAGGACGCGTCGATGTCGAGATTGTCGTCGTCGACGGCGTCATGCATCTCCTCGACGCTCTCGAACACGACCGCGCGTCCCGTATGGTTCATCAGCTCCGGCGAGGCCGCCGACGGCTTGATGACGGCGCCATTGGGCGCGAGATTGCCGGTGAGGATCGCGATGCCGGCTTCCGTCTTGAACGGCGAGTCGAACGGGGTGATGACGTCGGCGTTCCAGTTCGGCGCGGCGGCGACGTTGTCCCATAGCGTCTTGCCGTTGACGGTGCGGGCGTCCTTGTGCAGCAGGCCGCGCTCGCCGAGCGCGCGCAACACGGCCGGCAGGCCGCCGGCGTAGTAGAAGTCCTCCATCAGGAAGCGGCCCGACGGCATCAGGTCGACCAGGCAATGCACGTCGCGGCAGAGCCGATCGAAATCATCGAGCGTCAGCTCGACGCCGACACGGCCAGCAATGGCGAGCAGATGCACCACGGCGTTGGTCGAGCCGCCGATCGCGGCCAGCGTGCGGATCGCATTCTCGAACGCCTGCCGCGTGAGGATGTCGGACGGCTTGAGATCCTCAGCAACCATCTCGACGATGCGGCGGCCGGCCATGCGCGCCAGCAGGTTGCGGCGCGCGTCCGCAGCAGGGATCGCTGCATTTTCCGGCAAGCCAATGCCGAGCGCTTCCACCATCGACGCCATGGTCGAGGCCGTGCCCATGGTCATGCAGCTGCCGGCGGAGCGGTTCATCCCGGCCTCGGCCTCGTGGAATTCCTTCAGCGTGATCTCGCCGGCACGCAGTTGCTCGCTCATCGAGATGATGTTGGTGCCGGAGCCGATGATCTGGCCACGATAGACGCCGCGCAGTTGTGGCCCGCCTGAAACACCGATCGCAGGCAGGTTGGCCGAGGCGGCGCCCATCAAGAGCGCCGGCGTGGTCTTGTCGCAGCCCATCAGCAGCACGACGCCGTCGAGCGGGTGCGCGCGGATCGCCTCCTCGACATCCATCGAGGCGAGGTTGCGGAACAGCATCGCGGTGGGACGCATCGTCACCTCGCCGAGCGAGGAGACGGGGAATTCGAGCGGATAGCCGCCGGCGTCGAGCACGCCCTGCCGGACATGCTCGGCGATGACGCGGAAATGCGCGTTGCAGGGCGTCAGCTCCGACCAGGTGTTGCAGATGCCGATGACCGGACGGCCCTCGAACCGGTCCTGCGGCGTGCCGCTGTTCTTCAGGAATGAGCGATAATAGAAGCCCATCTTGTCCTGGCGGCCGAACCACGCCTGGCTCCGCAGCGTCTTCTTCTCGTTGTCGTTGCTCATTCCCGGTCCGTTCGTGCAGCCGACTGGGCATGGCGCCGCCGGCCGTTGTAGATGACTTCGATCATCGCCTCGGAGGCGCCCTCGGCGTCTCGAGCGGCGATCGCGTCGATGATGCGCTGGTGCCAGACCAGCACGGTGTCGCGATCGGCAGTCTCGATCGGGGCGCTCAGGACGAACGAGGCGCGCAAGGCGGCTTCGATGACGGCGCCGATCGAGCGCATGAAGGGATTGCCGGAGGCATTGGCGATCGCGATGTGCAAAGCGAGGTCGGCTTCGGCGAAGGCGACCGAGGTCGACGGCTCGCGCTCCATCTGCGCCATTGCCTTGCTCATCGCGGCAAGATCGTCCTCGCTGCGGCGTTCGGCAGCGAGCGCCGCCGCGCGCGGCTCGATCGCCAGCCGGATCTCGGCGAGGTCGGCGAGGAAGCGCTTGTCGATGCCGGCATCGAGGTGCCAAGCCAGCACGTCGGGATCGAACATGTTCCAGTCCGAGCGTCCGCGCACCACGGTGCCGACGCGCGCCTTGGTCGACAGCAGCCCTTTTGCAACGAGCGTCTTCACGCTTTCGCGCAGCACCGGACGCGACACGCCGAACGTCGCCGTCAGCTCGGCATCGCCGGGCAGGCGCGCTCCCTCGGCCAGACGGCCGGAGATGATGTCGATGCCGATGCTGCGGGCGACCTCGGCATGATTGGAATGCGCGCGCCGTGTCGGAATCGAGACGAGCTGCGAGGTCATGTCCTCGCCCCCGCCGGTTTGATGGACGAGCGGCGCGCCAGCGCCATCAGACCTTGCTGCAGCGCAATGAAAACGAACAACAGAACCCCCGTGGCGATCTTGGTCCACCAGCTCGACAGCGTGCCGTCGAAGTTGATGTAGGTCTGGATCATGCCCTGGATCAGGACGCCAAGGAAGGTGCCGATGACGGAGCCCTGCCCGCCCGTCAACAATGTTCCGCCGATCACCACCGCGGCGATGGTGTCGAGCTCGACACCGACCGCAGAAAGCGAATATCCAGCCGCCGTGTAGAAGGAGAAGACGATGCCGGCGAGACCGGCAAGCACGCTGGACAGCATATAGATGCGGATCGTCATCGGCCCGACGGGAATGCCCATCAGGGCGGTCGCGGCGCGGCTGCCGCCGAGCGCATAGACGTTGGCGCCGAAACGGGTGAGGTGCAACAGCAGCGCGCTCAAAACCAGGATGACCAGCATCGCGATCGCAATCGCGGTGAGCCGGCCGCCGCCGGGCAGCCTGATCGCAAAATCGGACACGGCGCTGTAGACCGGGGCGGTGATCGGAATCGACTCGGTGGACAGCAGGAAGCTGACGCCGCGCGCCAGGAACATGCCCGCGAGGGTCACGATGAAGGGCGGCAGGTCGAAGACGTGGATGACGGCGCCCATCGCAGCGCCGAACAGCGCGCACAGCACCAGCACCAGCGCGAAGGCTGCGAAAGGCGGAATGCCCCAGCGCTCGACCGCGAGCGCCACGAACACGGTGGTGAAGCCGATCACCGAGCCGACCGACAGATCGATGCCGCCGGAGATGATGACGAAGGTCATGCCGGCCGCGACGATGCCAAGGAAGGCGTTGTCGGTGAGCAGATTGGCGACGACGCGGGTCGAGGCGATGTTCGGGAACTGCAGCGCGCACAGCGCGAAGCCGGCGACGAGGACGAAGGCGGTGATCGCAATCGAGGTCGATGCCCTCATGGCTTGGTCCTCCGCCAGCGCGCGGTGAAGCGCGAGAGATCGCCGATGCGCGGCGACTGCGCCAGCAGCACGGCGAGCACGACGACCGCCTTGACCAGCAGGTTGAGCTCCGGCGGATAGCCCGACAGCAGGATGCCGGTGTTCATGGCCTGGATGATCAGCGCGCCGGCGACCGCCAGCACCAGGCTGAATCGCCCGCCGAACAGCGAGGTGCCGCCGATGACCACGGCGAGGATCGCATCGAGCTCGAGCCACAGCCCGGCATTGTTGGCGTCGGCGCCCATGATGTCGGCGGCCGCAATGACGCCCGCGAGCGCGGCGCACAGTCCGCACCAGACATAGACCGACAGGATCATGGCGCGGGTGCCGACGCCGGAGAGCTCGCTCGCGCGTGCATTGCCCCCGGTCGCCTCGATCAGGAGCCCGAGCGCGGTGCCGCGCACGACCGCCCCCGTCACCAGCAGCATGCCGACCGCGATCACGATCGGCGTCGGCAGGCCGAGCACGGCGCCGTTGCCCATCCACACCAGGTCAGGCGACGTGAACGTGACGATGCGCCCCTCGGTGATGAGCTGCGCGATGCCGCGCCCGGCAACCATGAGGATGAGCGTGGCGACGATCGGCTGGATGCGCAGGACGGCGACGAGGATGCCGTTCCACAGCCCGCAGACGAGGCCGACGGCGAGCGCCGAGCCGATCACAACCGGCAGCGGCTGCGTATCGGCGAGGCTCGCCGCGGTGGCGCCTGCGATCGCCATCACGGCGCCGACCGAGAGATCGATGCCGCCGGTCGCGATCACCAGCACCATGCCGAGGGAGAGCAATGCCACCGGCGTGCCGCGGTTGAGCACGTCGATCACGCTGCCGAACAGCCGGCCATCCTGCAGATGCAGGTTGAAGAACTGCGGCGACACGGCGCGATCGATGATGAGGATCACGATCAGTGCCAGGGCTTGCGCGAAACCACGGCGCGGAATCCGGAGCGTCATGATGCAGCCCCGTGCGCCGGCTCGCCATCGGCGGCGATCGCCGCGAGGATGCTGGAAACTTCGACGGCGTCGCCCTTCAGCTCCTCGACATGGGCACGGTCGCGCAGCACGATGACGCGGTTGGAATAGGTGACGATCTCGTCGAGCTCCGAGGAGATCACGAGCAGGGCCAGGCCCTGCTCACACAGCTCGCGCACCAGGCGGATGATCTCGGCATGGGCACCGACGTCGATGCCGCGCGTCGGCTCGTCCAGAACGAGGAGCTTCGGCGACGTGGCGAGCCAACGCGCCAGCAGCGCCTTCTGCTGATTGCCGCCGGACAGCAGCCCGATCGGCCGTTCCGGATCGGGCGGCCTGATGTCGAGCAGGCGAATATAGCGCATCGCGATCTCATCCTGCTCGCGCCGCGACAGCGGCCGGTGCAGGCCGCGCCGGGCCTGCAGCGCCAGGATGATGTTCTCGCGCACGGTCAGATCGGCGACGATGCCCTCGGTCTTGCGCTCCTCCGGGCAATAGCCGAAGCCGAGCCCGGCGGCGTCGCGCGGCGAATTCAGCCGCACGGTCTCGCCGTTGACGGTGGCCGCGCCGCTGTCGACGCGCTCGGCGCCGAACACCAGCCGCGCCGTCTCGGTGCGGCCGGAGCCGAGCAGGCCGGCGAGCCCGACCACCTCGCCGCGGCGCAGCTCGAGATCGAACGGAGCGAGATAACCCTGCTTGCCATAGCCCTTGAAGCTGACACAGACCTCGCGTGCGGTCTCGGGCTGGCCAGCGGCACGTTCGCCGGTGGTCTCGGCGAGCTCGCGGCCCAGCATCATGCGGATCAGGTCGAGCCGCGGCAGATCGGCAATCTCGCGCGAGCCGATCAGCCGGCCGTTGCGCAGCACGGTGACGCGGTCGCAGATCTCGTAGACCTGGTCGAGGAAGTGGCTGACGAAGATGATGCCGATGCCATCAGCCGCGAGCTTTCGCATCACCTTGAACAGGATCTCGACCTCGTGGCGGTCGAGGCTCGCCGTGGGCTCGTCGAGAATGAGGACGCGCGCCGACAGATCGACGGCGCGCGCGATCGCCGCGATATGCTGGACCGCGACCGAGTAGCTCGAAAGCGGTGCGCCGACGTCGATGTCCAGCCCATAATCCAGCAGCAGCGCATGCGCGCGCCGCCGCATCTCGGCCTCGCGCACGACGCCGAAGCGCGTCGGCTGCCGACCGAGATAGAGATTCTGCGCCACCGAGAGGTTCGGCAGCAGATTCACCTCCTGATAGACGGTCGCGATGCCGGCGTCGACCGCGTCCTTGGCCGAGCGCGGCGCAATCTCGCGGTCCGCCAGCCGCACGGTGCCGGCGTCCCGCGCGAACACCCCGGTGACCACCTTGATCAGGGTCGACTTGCCGGCGCCGTTCTCGCCCAGCAGCGCGTGGATCTCGCCCTCACCCAGCGTGAAGTCGACATCACCAAGCGCCTTCAGCGCACCGAAGCTCTTGGCCAGGCCGCGGATTTCCAGCAGGGCTGGACGCATCGCCGGCGGAGCTGAACTATCAGACATGACGAACTACTTGGCGATCACCAGGAAGGTTGACGTCCGCACGATGTGCGGACGCCGGCGACTTGTCGTCCGTCGTCCCGGCGAGCGCCGGGACGACGGCTCAACAGCCAGGCTCAGTAGCCGAGGCCCTTCTTGCTGTCGTAGATCTTCTGCGGCTCGTCAGCGGCCGTGTAGAGCTTCGATTCCGTCTGGATCCACTTCGGCGGAACGGTGCCCTTCTCCTTGAAGGCGACGATAGCGTCGAAGGCCGGGCCCGCCATGTTCGGCGTCAGCTCGACGGTCGCATTGGCTTCGCCGGCGGCGATCGCCTTGAAGATATCCGGCACGGCGTCGATCGAGACGGTCAGGACGTCCTTGCCCGGCTTGAGCCCGGCTTCCTTCATCGCCTGGATCGCGCCGACCATCATGTCGTCGTTGTGGGCATAGACCGCGCAGATCGACTTGCCGCCGTTCTCGGCCTTGATGAAGCTCTCCATCACCTCTTTGCCCTTGGCACGGGTGAAGTCGCCGGTCTGGCTGCGCACGACCTTCAGGTTGGCATTCTTGGCGACGACCGCGTCAAAACCCTTCTTGCGGTTGGTGGCGACGCTGGCGCCGACCGTGCCCTGCAGCTCGACGACGTTGCAGGCCTTGCCACCGACGGTCTTGGCGAGCCACTCGCCGGCGACCTCGCCTTCATGCACGCTGTCGGAGGTGACGGCGGTCAGATAGAGGTCCTTGCCCGACGGATCGATGTCACGGTCGAGCAGCACCACCGGAATCTTGGCTTCCTTAGCTTCCTTCAGCACGGCATCCCAGCCCGAGGCCACGACCGGCGCGAGGAAGATCGCATCCACCCCCTGCGCGATGAAGGAGCGGATCGCCTTGATCTGGTTTTCCTGCTTCTGCTGCGCGTCGGCGATCTTCAGGTTGATCTTGCGCTTGGCGGCTTCCGACTTGGAGACGGAGGTCTCGGCGGCGCGCCAGCCGGACTCGGAGCCGATCTGCGAGAAGCCGACGGTCAGTTCGGCGGCGCTGGCGGACGTGGCAAGCAACAAGGCGGCCGTCGCGGAGGCCGCAAAGAGGGCTTTCAGGGTCATCAGGCGTTCTCTCCCAAAATGATCTGTTTTGGATGCGCCACCGCTTCGAGCGGTGTCGTCGCACCTTTTCAGCCGGCCTTAACAGCCGACGCGCCCGTTATTCCACGGAACCTCAGGGCTGACTAGTCATATTATTTGACTGTAATACTTTTTGAAAAGGATGTGCGAGCCCGCGCGCGCACACTGCCCAAGAGCGACAGCATACACCAATGAAATCTTAAGTTGTCAGCAGCGTTCAGCTAGCGCAGCTTGGTCGCCTCTCGGGCGCGCAGCTCGATCGCGGCCCAGGCGCCGGCCCTGATGTCCGCCGCTGGCGCGACCCAGGAGCCACCGATCGCAACGACCTTCTTGTGCGCGAGCCATTGCGCGGCGTTGCCGGCATTGATGCCGCCGGTCGGGCAGAAGCGCACGCTCGGGAATGGTCCGGCCAGCGCATCGAGCGCGGCAAGTCCGCCGGCCGGCACCGCCGGAAAGAACTTCACCAGCTCATAGCCGCGCGTCACGCAGGCGATGAGATCCGACGCGGTCTGGACGCCCGGCGCGAACGGCAGCTCGCCGGCATTCGCTGCATCCAGCAGCTCGATCGACAGCCCCGGACTGATCGCAAACGCCGCGCCAAGCCTGGCCGCGCGCTCGTAGTCCGCCGGTGTCAGCACCGTGCCAATTCCGACCACGGCATCCGGCACCTCGCCAATGATGGCCCGCGCAGCATCGAGACCAGCTTGCGTGCGCAAGGTGATCTCGATCACGCGCAGACCACCGCTCACAAGGGCGCGCGCCAGCGGCACGGCGTGCGCCGCATCGTCAATGGTGATCACGGGGATCACCGGCGCCAGCGCGAGCACCGCATCGAGCTTCGCGCGCTTGTCCAGAGTGCTCATCACGCCTCGCTCATCGCCAGAATGTCCCGTGGCATCGCGGTTGCCGGAATCACGGCCCCCGGCGCCATGATCACGGCCCCCGCCAGCCGATGGCCCGCCAACGCCGCCTTCCGTGGCGGCACACCCTTGATGCGCGCGGCCAGGTAACCCGCATTGAAGGAATCGCCGGCCGCCGTGGTGTCGATCGGCTTGAGCACCGCGGGCGGCGCGATGTCGACCAGCACGCCATCGGCATGGATCAGACAGCCGCGCGCGCCGCGCTTGACGACGACTTCGCCCACGCCGGCATCCTTGAAGCGGCGCAGGCTGACCGACGCATCGGAATCGCCGAACAGCATCTGCTCGTCCTCCAGCGTCGGCAGCGCAACGTCGACCAGCGGCAGGATCGCGCGGAATGCGCGTTGCGCCGCCTCGCGGCTGGCCCAGCCGCGCGGCCGATAGTTGCCGTCGAAGGCGACCCGCGCTCCGCGCTTGCGCGCCACCGTCAAGAGCTCGCGCAGCTTGGCCTTGCCGGTCTCGCCGTACAGCGAGAGGCTGATGCCGGAGAGATAGATCCAGTCGAAGCGCGAAAGCCTGTCGAGCATGTCGCTGTCGGCGCGATCGAACAGCTCGCGCGCCGGCGCGCGGTCGCGCCAATAGAGGAAGCTGCGCTCGCCCTTGGCATCGCGCTCGATCATGTACAGGCCGGGCACGCGGCCCTCGACCTGCAGCACCTCCGAGGTGTCGATGCCCTCGCCCTGCCAGGCCGCGAGCATCATGGCACTCAAGGGATCATCGCCGAGCGCCGTGACGTAGGAGGTGGGCACGCCGAGCCGGGCCAGATAGAGCGCCGTGTTGAGCGTGTCACCGCCGAAGCCGCGCCGGAACAGACTGCCGTCCTCCTGCGCGAACTCCACCATGCACTCTCCGATGCAGGCGACTTTCATCGGCGTCGATCCATCCATCAAAACGTCAAATGAACCTTCATCGACCGGCTTCGATCGCTGGCGAGCTCGAAGGCGGCAACCGCCTGCTCGAATGGCAGCGCGGCCGAGATCAATGGCTTGACGTCGAGCAGCCCCTCGCCCATCAGCCGCACCGCCAGCTCGAATTCGCGGTCGAACCGGAACGTGCCGCGCAATTGCAGCTCCTTCGTGACCAGCGTGTTGACCGGCAGGGTCATCTCGCCGCCGAGCCCGAGCTGGACGATGATGCCGCCGGGCCTGATGACATCCAGTGCGGCACGCAGCGCGGCCTGGTTGCCGGACGCCTCGAACAGCACGTCGAACGTGCCCTTGCCGGCCCGCCACGGATCGAGCGCGGACGGCTCCGCACCGACATTGAACGCATGGCTGGCGCCGAGCGCGCGCGCCACCGCAAGCGGCGCATCGGCGACGTCGGTTGCCACGATCTCGGCCGCGCCGCCGTAACGCGCAACCAGGATCGACAGTGCACCGATCGGGCCGCAGCCGGTCACCAGCACGCGCTTGCCGAGCAGCGAGCCGGCCTGATGCGCCGCATGCAGACACACTGACAGCGGCTCGGCCATTGCGGCCTCACCGAGCGACAGCGACGGCGCGATCGGAACAGCCTGCGCGGCATCGACGGTGACGAATTCGCGGAAGCCGCCCTGCACATGGGGATCGCGCATCGCGCTGCCCATGAAGCGCATGTCCAGGCACTGGTTGCGCAGCCCCTCGTGGCAATAGACACATCTGCCGCACGGCAGGCTCGGGTTGACCGCGACGCGCGCGCCTTCGGCAAGGCCGCTGACGCCGCTGCCCACCGCGGCAACGATGCCGGCGATCTCATGGCCCAGGGCCATCGGCTGCTTGATCCTGACGGTGCCGAAGCCGCCATGATGATAGTAGTGCAGGTCCGAGCCGCAGATGCCGCCGGCTTCGATCTTGACCCGGACCTCTCCTGCCCCGGGCGCCGGATCGGGATAGCTGTCGATGCGCAGATCCTTGGGCGCATGAATCACGACGGCTCGCATCGGCTGTTCTCCCTGGCTCGTTGTCCCGGCCGATCCTACATCGACGCCAGCATGCCGCCATCGACATAGATGGTCTGGCCGTTGACATAGGTGGAGGCCTCGGAGGCCAGGAAGATTGCGGTGCCGACCAGCTCGTCCGGACGGCCCCAGCGCTTCGCCGGGACGCGCGACATCAGCCAATTGTTGAAGTCGGGATTGCTCATCAACGCCTGGTTCATGTCGGTCAGCATGTAGCCGGGACCGATCGCATTGGCCTGGATGCCGTGCGCCGCCCATTCGACCGCCATCGCACGGGTCAGGTTGCGGATGCCGCCCTTGGCCGTGGTGTAGGGTCCGATCGTCGGCCGCGCCAGCTCGCTGCCGAGCGAGCCGATGTTGATGATCTTGCCGCTCTTGCGCGGGATCATCCGCTTGGCGGCCTCGCGCCCGATCACGAAGGCGCTGGTGAGATTGGTCTCGATGATCCGGCGCCACTCGTCGGTGGTGAACTCGACCAGCGGCTTGCGGTGCTGGACGCCGGCATTGTTGACGAGGATGTCGATCGCAATCCCCTCGTCATCGAAGCGCGCGAAGGCG
The DNA here is from genome assembly GCF_032377735.1 of Bradyrhizobium sp. SZCCHNRI3043. NCBI lineage: Bacteria > Pseudomonadati > Pseudomonadota > Alphaproteobacteria > Hyphomicrobiales > Nitrobacteraceae > Bradyrhizobium > Bradyrhizobium sp. SZCCHNRI3043. Next base: position 296,966 of record NZ_JAUHID010000002.1, on the reverse strand, counting down.
CGGACGACGGCCTCTTCGTCGGTCACGTCGAACGGACAGGCCTCGGCCTGATGGCCCACGGCGCGGAATTCCTCCACGGCTGCCAGCGTGCGCGCCGGGTCGGTGCCGTTGATGACGAGCCGCGCGCCAGCCTTGGCGAAGCCTTCGGCGATGGCGCGGCCGAGGCCACGCGAGGACCCGGTCACCAGCGCGGTCTTGCCGGAGAGATCGAAGAGCGAGGTCGACATCGGTTCAACTCGTGGAAGGCTTCGGGCCGGCATCCTCGGTCACGCGACGCGCCCTGACAAGCGCGTTATCCTGCCCTGCCGATCAAACCGGGAGACGGTTAATGGCCGCTACCGCGGTCATGACGCCGCGGATCTCGGCAAGACCTTTGAGCCGGCCGACCAGCGGATAGCCTGGATGGGTGCCGCGACCGATGTCGTCCGCCAGTTCGTGGCCGTGGTCGGGCCGGAACGGAATCCGCCAGTCCGGCTCACCCTCGGCCTTGCGGCGAGCCTGCTCCTTCAGCAAGGTCGTCACGACCGCAACCATGTCCACGTCGCCGCGCAGATGCTCCGCCTCCATGAACGAGCCGTCGAGCATTTTGGTGACGTTGCGCAGATGCACGAAGCGGATGTGCGGAGCGAAGCGCTCGGCGAGCGCCGGCACGTTGTTCTGTCCGCCGGCGCCGAGCGCGCCGGTGCAGAACGTGATGCCATTGGCCTTGGACGGGGCGGCGTCGACGATGAACTGCAGATCATCGGCTGACGACACCACGCGCGGCAGGCCGAACAGGTCCCGCGGCGGATCGTCCGGATGGACGCACAGGCTGACGCCGCACTCCTCCGCCGTGGGTACCACCTCGCGCAGGAAGCGCGCGTAGTTGGCGCGCAGCTCGGCATGGCCAATGCCGCGATATTTCTCCAGCATGCCGCGCAGGCCCGGCACGTCGTAGCGATCGTAGGCCCCCGGCAGCCCCGCCATGATGGTCGCGAGCAGACGGTCCTTGTCGGATTCCGATGCCTGCGCCACCCACGCGCGGGCACGGTCGAGCACGTCGGAGGAGAACTCCGCCTCGGCGCCGGGGCGCTGCAGGATGTAGCAGTCGAACGCGGCGAAGCGATCCTGATCGAAGCGCAGCGCGGTGGCGCCGCCAGGCAGGCGGAAGGCGAGCTCGGTGCGGGTCCAGTCCAGCACGGCCATGAAATTGTAGCAGACGGTGGTGACGCCGCAGGCCGCGAGGTTGCGCAGCGACTGCCGGTAATTGTCGAACAGGTCAGAGAGGTCGCCCTCGCCGAGCTTGATCGCCTCCGACACGGGCAGGCTCTCGACCACGCTCCAGCGCAGCCGCAGCGATGAATCACCCTCGATCATGCCGATGCGCTTGACGATCTCATCCGTGCTCCACACCACGCCATAGGGAATGTGGTGCAGCGCGGTCACGATGCCGGTCGCGCCGGTCTGGCGGACCTGCGGCAGTGTGATGGGATCATCCGGTCCGAACCAGCGCCACGTCTGTTCCATGTCGTCCACCTTCCAAAATGATTCACGCGCGCGGTCAGCGCCGCCGCCGCGTCCTTGTGCGCGGCTCGGCCTGCGCCAACTCTTCCTGCCGTGCGAAAATGCCGTCAGCGCGGCGGAACACCTCGCGCAAATGACGGCGCATCGCTGCCACCGCCTGGGCCTCGTTGCAGGCCGCGAGCCCGTCCAGGATCTCCTGATGCTGCGCGATCAGGAGCGGAATGTGGCCGGCATCCTCGATCAAGGTCAGATGCCGGACGCGGTCGAAATGGATCTTGGTCTGGCGGATCACCTGCCAGACATGCGGATGCCGGCTGGTGCGGGCGATGGTCTGGTGGAACGCCTCGTCATGGGCGTAGAACTCCGCCGGCGTCGCCGCCGCCTTCTGTTTCTCGATCAGCTTGTTCAGCTCGCGCAGCGAGGTTGCATCCATGTAGCGCACGGCCTCGGCAACCAGCGCACATTCGAGATGCTCGCGGATGAACTGGGCCTCGCCGAACGCCTCGCGCGACACCGGCGCGACGACGCTGCCGCTCTGCGGATAGATTCGGACCAGATCGACATCGGCGAGCTTGATCAGCGCCTCGCGCACCGGCGTGCGGCTGACGCCGAGTCGCTCGCACAGATCGAGCTCGGCCATCGGCGTCCCCGGCGGCAGCGCGCCGGAGACGATGTCCTCGAGCAGCCGCTCATAGACCTGGTCGGCGAGCCGCCGCCCGGCCTTGCCGTCCATTCGCGTCAGCGGTGTCAGATCGTCATCCATGACGGCAGTCTATCCGATTCACAGGAAGCCGATCGAGATCCATGGCAGGAACACGATCAGCAGCAGCGCAACCACGAGCGCGGCGAGATGCGGCCAGACATGGCGGATGACCTCGTCGGGCGAGGCACGGCCGATGGCGCAGGCGAGATAGAAGCCGACGCCGAACGGCGGCGTGAACAGGCCGAGCCCCATCGCGAACACCGCGATGATGGCGTAGTGCACCTCGTGCACGCCCATCATCCGCGCGATCGGGAACAGCAGCGGCCCGAACAGAACCACGGCCGGCACGCCTTCCAGCACGCTGCCGAGCACGACGAAGGCGAGGGCCGAGATCAAGAGGAAGCCCCAGCGGCCGCCGGGTACGGCGACCATGAGATCGACGAGCTGTTGCGAGAAGCCGGACTGGGTCAGCGCCCAGGCCATGCCGGTGGCCGCACCCACCACCAGCAGGATCGCGCCGGACAGCGAGGCGGTATCGACCAGGATCGGATAGACCCGCTTCCAGTCGAACTGGCGATAGACGAAGATGCCGACCAGCACCGTGTAGATGACCCCGATGGCAGCGACCTCGGTCGCGGTGGCGACGCCCTCGACCACCGCCGAACGGATGACGATCGGCAGGCCGAGGCCGGGGATCGAGATCGCGAACAGCTTCAGCCGCGTCTTGGCATCAAATCGTTGCGCGCCACCCATGTCCTCCTTGCGGGTCTGCATGAAGACCACGACGGAGAGCGCGATCAGGCCAACGACCGCCGGCAGCAGCCCGCCGGTGAACAGCGCGGCGATCGATACGCCCGTGACGGATCCGACCGTGATCAGCACGATCGAGGGTGGGATCGTCTCCGACATCACGGCCGAGGCCGACAGCAGCGACACCAGATCGCCCTCCCGGCTGCCGCGCTGCTTCATCTCCGGAAACAGCGCCGGCGCGACCGCCGCCATGTCGGCCGCCTTGGCGCCGGAGATGCCGGAGACCAGGTACATCGCGCCGAGCAGCACGTATTGCAGGCCACCGCGGAGATGGCCGATCAGCGACACGAGAAACAGGATCATCGCCCGCGCCAGCCCGGCGATCTCGATCAGCGCTCCCAGCAGCACGAACATCGGCACCGCCAACAGCACCATGTGCGACATGCCCTCGCTGACCCGGCCGGGTACAATCGAGACGGGCACCGTGGTGCTGAAATGCAAGTAGGCGACGGTCGCGAGCAGGAAGGCGAAAGCGATCGGCGCGCCGATCACCATCGCAGCCGCGACGAGGACGAAGAAGAAGATCACGAGATTGTAGTTGCCGAGATCCTCCAGCACGGGCGCGGCGGCATAGAGCACGCCTGCCCCCGCCAGCACCAGCGCCAACGCGCCGACGATCTGAGGCAAGCTCGCCTGCTCGATCAGCCGGTCGACGGCGGTCAGCAGCATCAGCAGCACACCGACCAGCATCGCGGCCTCGCGAAAACCTTCGCTGATCTCGAGCACCGGCATCCGGCTGATCATATGGCTTTCGAGATGATGCCAGGACGGCATCACCAGCGCGACCAGCACGGTGCAGACCAGCATCAGCCCAAGCGCATCGGTGCGTGCCCGCCATGCCGGCGAGAGGTTGCGCACAAAGGCGGTGAGCCGCATGTGCTCGGCGCGGCGCAGCGCGACGACGGCACCGAGCATCGCCAGCCACACGAACAGCACGGTCGCGAGTTCGTCGGACCAGATCAAGGGCGCATTGAAGACGTAGCGCGCGGCCGTCGCAGCACCGAGCAGTACCAGCTCGGCAACGACGAGAGCAGCGGCCAGCGCCTCGACCGTGCGGCCGAGCAGCTGATCGAAACGCGCGAACGCGCCATGCGACGGCACAGGAGTCGTCGCTGTCATGTCAACGGCCATTGCATCCTCCCCGCAGATTGCTTGCGCGTCCGCGCGCGATGCCAGCCTCAGAGCTGGCCGACCGACTTCTCGAGCAGGCCCCAGGCCTCGGCGCCGAACTTGGTCTTCCACTCGGTGTAGAAGCCGGCGGTGCGCAACGCGTCACGGAACGGCTTGGTGTCGACCTTGTTGAACGCGACGCCTCCCGCCTGCATTTCGGCTTGCGCCTTTTCGTTGAAGCTCTGGATGTCCTGCCGCTCCTTCACGGCGGCCTCCGACAGCGCCGCGGTGATGGCGTCGCGCACGTCGGCGGGCAGACCGTTCCAGCGCGTCGCATTGGCGAAGATGTGGTGACCGTCCCAGATATGGCCGGATAGCGCGATGTATTTCTGCACCTCGTAGAGCTTGGCGCTCTGGATCAGCGCCAGCGGATTCTCCTGGCCGTCGACGATGTGCGTCTGCAGCGCCGCATAAAGCTCGCCGAAATTGATCGGCGTCGGCGCAGCACCGAGCGTCTTGAACAGCGTCACCCACAGCGGATTGCCGGGCACGCGGATCTTGAAGCCCTTGAGATCGTCGGGCGAGGCGATCGGCTTGGCGCCGGAGGTGATGTTGCGATAGCCATTGTCGAGGCATTTCGGGAGCACGTGCAGGCCGACCTTGGCGAACTCGCCGCGCACATGGTTGCCGAGATCGCCGTCCATCGCCGACCACACCTGGTCGTAACTCTCGAACGCGAACGCCACCGCATTGATGCCGCCGATCGGCACCACCGTCTGGTTCACACCTGACGTCGACATGAAGTCGAGCGCGCCGCTGCGCACCTGCGAGAACATGTCGGGCTCGCTGCCGAGCTGGCTGTTCGGATAGACCTGCAGGTCGACCAGACCACTGGTCTGCTTCTTGATGACCTCCGACGCCTCGATGATTCTGATGACGCCGGGATGGGTGGCGGGAAACGCCGTGCCGTAACGCAGGCGATACTTCGCGGATTGGGCGTGGGCCGGTCCAAACGCCAGGGCTGAGGCCCCCGCGAGCGCGGTGCCGACGAAGCTTCGACGGGACATGGATGTGGCTGAAGACATTGGCAAACCTCCCCTGCCGGCCCGCTGTGGGGCCTTTTGTATGTCATTCCTGCAACCCAAGCCTATAAGGGATACCAAAATAGGTTTCAATAGATAACTTGTATCCAAGTTGTGAGGTTGCTATACGACGCCGGCTCGCGATCGAGATGAGCACTGAAGGGGATGGAGGGACGCGTGAAGAGCCTCGTGGTGGAGCGGCCCGGCCGCCTGTCGATCGAAACGCGCCCTATTCCTGAGCCCGCCGCGGGCGAGGTCCGCATCAAGGTCGAGCGCGCCGGCATCTGCGGCTCCGACATCCACATCCTGCACGGCAGCAACCCGTTCGCGCGCTATCCGCGCGTGATCGGCCACGAATTCTTCGGCCGCATCGACAAGCTCGGCGACGGTGTCGACGCCAAGCTCGGCGCCCGCGCGGTGGTCGACCCCGTCGTCGCCTGCGGCCGCTGCTATCCCTGCTCGGTCGGCCGCCCCAATGTCTGCGCTGAACTCGCCGTGCTCGGCGTCCACCGCGACGGCGGCTTTTCGGAATATGCCTGCGTACCGGCCGCAAACGCGCATCTGCTGCCGGACAGCGTCGACGACGACAAGGCGCCGCTGGTCGAGCCGTTCTCGATCGCCGCCAACATCACCGACCACACAAGCGTCTTCGCCTCCGACATCGCGCTGGTCTATGGCGCCGGGCCCATTGGCTTGACGGTGATCCAGGTGCTCAAGCACGTCTATGGCGTCAAGGAGCTGATCGTCACCGACCGCATCGACCAACGCCTCGACGCGGCGCGGCACAATGGCGCCGATCGCGTCATCAACACCGCACAGACCGCCCTGCCCGCGGCGCTCGCGGACGCCGGCATCAAGCCGACACTGATCATCGATGCCGCCTGCCACCCCGCCATTCTCACTGAAGCGATTGAGATCGCCTCGCCCGCCGCGCGGATCGGCCTGCTCGGCTTCTCGGCCGAGCCGTCCACGATCGTGCAGCAGAAGGTCACGGCGAAGGAGCTTTCGATCCACGCCTCGCGGCTGAACAGCGGCAAGTTCGCCAAGGTGATCGACTGGTTCGCCAGCGGCACCTTGCAGCCGGAGCGCCTCATCACCCACCGCTTCAGGCTCGACGCCTACGCCACCGCGTTCGAGACGTTCGAGTACAACCAGACCGAATGCTGCAAAGTGCAGCTGATCTTCTGATGCAAACCATCTGATCCAAAACATGGACCGTCTCGGCACCGCCACGCTCCACCGCCTGCCCGCCGGCATCGTCAGGCCGGACTACGACCGTACGACGGTCGCGACCGGGATCGCCCATCTCGGACTGGGCGCGTTCCATCGCGGCCACCAGGCCGTCTACACCGACGCGCTACTCAAGGACGATCCGCGCTGGGGCATCCTCGGCGTCTCCTTACGCTCACCCGACACCCGCGATGCGCTCGAACCGCAAGGCGGCCTCTACAGCGTGACGGCCAGCGATGGCGCCGGCCATGCGCGGCGCGTCATCGGCGCGCTCACCGGCGTTGCGGTCGCGCCGGAAGATCCTGCGGGCCTGATCGCACGGCTGGCCGATCCCGCGGTGCGTATCGTCTCGACGACGGTGACCGAGAAGGGCTACAGCCACGATCCGGCCACCGGCGCGTTGCGCGCCGATGATCCCGACATCCGTCACGACGCTCTCAATCTCACGCATCCGCGAAGCACGCTCGGCTTCATCGTCGGCGGCCTGCGGCTGCGGCGGCAGCGGGGCCTGCCGCCCTACACCGTGCTCGCCTGCGACAACCTTCCCGCCAATGGCCACACCTTGCGCGGCCTTGCCATCGCCTTCGCCGAGCTGACCGACCGCGACCTCGCCGAATGGATCGCGGACAATGTCCGCTTTCCCTCGACCATGGTCGACCGCATCGTGCCGGCCACCACCGACGCCGACCGCAGTGATGTCAGCGCCGCGCTCGGCCTCGACGATGCCTGGCCCGTCGTGACCGAGCCGTTCAGCCAATGGGTCATCGAGGATGAATTCGGCGGCGACCGTCCCGCATGGGACGCCAGCGGCGCGCAATTCGTCCGCGACGTCGCGCCGTTCGAGCTGATAAAGCTCCGGCTGCTCAACGGCGCGCACTCCACGCTCGCCTATCTCGGCTATCTCATGGGTTGCGAGACAGTCGCCGCGGCGATGGCCGAGCCCGATCTTGCCGGTCTCGTCGAGGACATGATGCGCGAGGAGATCACGCCGACCCTGCCCGCGCTCGGCGGCTTCGACGTGGCGGCCTATCGCGCCGCGCTGCTCAACCGCTTCCGCAATCCGGTGCTCAAGCATCGCACGGCGCAGATCGCGATGGACGGCTCGCAGAAGCTGCCGCAGCGCCTGCTCGGCACGATCCGTGACCGGCTGGCGCGCGGCGTGCCGATCACCCGGCTCGCGCTCGCCGTTGCGGGATGGATGCGCTACGTCAGCGGCACCGACGAGCACGGCCAGCCGATCGCGCCGCGCGACCCGCTGGCGGCCAAGCTGCGCGCACTGGCGGATGAGGCCGGCCCGGTCGCGAGCCGGCTCGCGCCGGCGTTGTTGTCGGTTACGTCAGTCTTCGGCCACGGGTTGCCGAACGATCCTCGTTTCGCGCGTGCGGTTGAGACGGCACTCGGTAGCCTCTTCCTGAATGGAACCCGTGCGACTGTCGCGCGGATCCGGCAAGACGTAGGCTGACGTCACGTCGGCTCTGGCCGGACGAACGGGCGACATCAGCATCGAACTAAACGTTCGGCAACAGCTTGCCCGGATTCATCAGCCCGTGCGGATCGAGCGTAGCCTTGAGCTGTCGCATCAGTTCCAGCTCGAGCGGCGGCTTGCACAGCGGCATCTCGGCGATACGGAGCTGGCCGATGCCGTGCTCGGCGCTGATCGAGCCCCTGCGGCGGGTGACCTCGTCGTGGACGATACGGGTGATCCACGCACCGTGCTCGTAGAACTGCGCCTCGCTCATATCGAGCGGACGCATCAGGTTGTAGTGCAGGTTGCCGTCGCCGAGATGACCGAACACCATGGGCCGGATGCCCGGCAGCGCCGCACGGACTGCTGCATCCATCACATCAACGAAATCGGCGATCTCGGCAACGGGGACGGCGATGTCGTGCTTGAGCGCCTTGCCCTCGCGCACCAGCGCCTCCGACACGCTTTCGCGCACGCGCCAGAAAGCCTTCGCCTGCGTGCCGTCCTGAGCAACCACGGCATCTGAGGCGATCCCGTTCGCCATCGCCTCGGCCAGCGCAGTTTCGAGCCGCACGGTCAGCGCGCTCTCGTCACCAATGTCGCTCAGTTCGATCAGCACTGCCGCGCCGGGAAGCGCCGCGAATGGCAGCCGCGTGTCCGGCATTTGGCGCAGGATCATCTCCAGCGTCGCCGAGGTCAGGAACTCGAACGCGGTGAGCCGGTCGCCGCAATGCGCACGCGACAGCCGCAGCAGCGCGAGTGCGGCGGCTGCATCGGCCACGGCGACGAAGGAGGTCGCACGCGCGGTCGGCTGCGGAAACAGCTTGAGCACGGCGCCGGTGATGATGCCGAGCGTTCCTTCCGAACCGATGAACAGATCGCGCAGCGCGTAGCCGGTGTTGTCCTTGCGCAAGGAGCGCAGGCCGTCCCAGATCCGGCCGTCCGGGAGCACCACCTCGAGGCCGAGCGTCAGCTCGCGCATCACGCCATAACGCAGCACGGCGACGCCGCCGGCATTCGCCGCGAGATTGCCGCCGACGGTGCAACTGCCCTCGGAGCCCAGGCTGAGCGGAAACAGCAAGCCGGCCGCGCGCGCGGCGTCCTGCACCTTGGCCAGTACGACGCCGGCATCGACCACGATGGTCTGGCCGATGGGATCGACCGCGCGGATACGGTTCATCCGCGCCAGCGACAGCACGACCGCCCTTCCGCCCGCATCCGGCGTCGCGCCGCCGGACAGGCTGGTGTGGCCGCCCTGCGGCACCACGGCGGAGCGCGCCTCGGCGCAGGCCACCATGACGGCCGCAACCTCCGCGGTCGAGCCGGGGCGCACCACCGCAATCGCAGTGCCATGATACTTGCCGAGCCAGTCGCGCAGATATGGCGCCTGATCCTTGGCCGCGACGAGAACATGCGCCGCGCCGATGGCGCCCTGCAGCCTTTCGATCAGCTCCGTCATGATCAGCGCTTTGACCCTTTGATGGCTTGAGAGGCCGATGCCCGCAAACTAACAGGCCAGCCGATCGCGATCCCAATACCAAGTTGTCCGGCGTCCATAATCGATTGTTATGGGTGCGTTCAGGCCGGCGCCAGCGCCACTGGCGGCGCGATGTGCGGCACGGCTTCGACCAGCTCGCGGGTGTAGTCGGTCTGCGGGTTGGCGAACAGCGCCCGGCTCTCGCCCTGCTCGACGATCAGGCCGGTACGCAGCACGATGGTGCGGTCGCACATCATGCGCACGACGTTGAGATCGTGGCTGACGAACAGGAAGGCGAGATTGTCCTCCCGCCTCAGCCTGTTGAGAAGCTGCAGCACCACGGCCTGCACGGAGACGTCGAGCGCCGCGGTCGGCTCGTCCAGCACCAGCAGCCGCGGCCGGCAGGCGATGGCCCGCGCGATGCCGACGCGCGCCTTCTGGCCGCCGGAAAGCTGGTGCGGAAAGCGCGACAACAGCTCGCGCGGCAGCCCGACGCGGTCTGCGCATTCCTCCACGCGCTGGCGCAGCTTGTCGCCGTTGCGCATGTTCATCAGCCGAAACAACGGATGAGCGACGCAGTCGAACGCGGTATAGCGCGGATTGAGGCTGTCGTTCGGATCCTGGAAGACGATCTGAATGTCCTTGCGCAGCTCGCTCGCGTGGAAGTCGCGTGCCGGGATCTGGCCGATCGGCCGCCCGTCGAACAGGATCTCGCCCTCGCTGGGATCGATCAGGCGGCAGATCATGCGCGAGGTCGTGCTCTTGCCCGAGCCGCTCTCGCCGACCAGGCCGACGCTCTCGCCGCCGCGCATCGTCATCGAGAAGTCGGCCACCCCAACGGTGCCGTCGTCGAAGCGCTTGACGATGTTCTTGACGTCGAGCAGCAGCGGCGTGCCGTGCGGCGGAGGCGGCAGCTCGCTTATCTCGACCAACGGAATCCTCTCGCCATCGGGCACCAGATCCTCGATGCGCGAGGTCGCCGTCGGCGATGCCGCGACCAGACGCTTGGTGTAGGGGTGCTGCGGGCGATGGAACAGCGTGAGCGGCTCGGCCTGCTCGACCAGCCTGCCCTGCTCCATCACCACGACGCGCGCGCAGTAGCGCGCGGCGAGCCCGAGATCATGCGTGATCAGGATCGTCGCCATGCCGCGGTCGGCGGCGATATGAGCGAGCAGGCCCATCACCACCTTCTGTGTGGTGACGTCGAGGCCGGTGGTCGGCTCGTCGGCGATCAGGAGCTGCGGACTGCAGGAGATCGCGATCGCGATCATCACGCGCTGGCACATGCCGCCGGACAGCTCATGCGGATAGGCGCCCATGCGCCGCTCGGGATCGCGGATCTGCACCGCCTTGAGCAAGCTCAGAGCCTCGGCCTGCGCCTCCGGCCGCGACAGACGGCGATGGGCGAGGATCGCATCCGCAATCTGCTGGCCGACGGTGCGGATCGGGTTGAGCGCGGCGCGCGGGTTCTGGAAGATCATCGCCATGGCTGCGCCATGCAGGCTGCGCAGATCGGCGCCGCCGGCGCGGGTGATGTCCTGGCCCTTGAAGCGGATGCAGCCGTCGGTGATGCGGCCGGCCTTGTCGAGCAGATGGGTGATGGCAAAGCCGGTCACCGATTTGCCGGAGCCGCTCTCGCCGACAAGGCCCAGCATCTCGCCGGGCTGCAGCGACAGCGACACGCCACGCACCGCCTCGACGAGGCCGCGACGAGTCGAGAAGGTCACCTTGAGCTTCTCGACCTCGAGCAGCGGCGCCGTCACGTGCGCATCCTCGGATGCGCCCGGCTCTGCTTGGTTTTGACGAGACATCACGTGCGCATCCGGGGATCCAGGATGTCGCGCAGGCCGTCGCCGAGCAGATTGAAGCACAGCACCGCGCTCATCAGCGCAAGTCCGGGAAACGCCACCAGCCACCAGCGCCCCGTGGAGATGAAGCGTGCGCCCTCGGCGACCATGATGCCCCATTCCGGCGTCGGCGGCTTGACGCCGAGGCCGATGAAGGAGAGGCCCGCGGCATTGAGAATGGCCCAGCCGAGATTGAGCGAGATCTGCACCGCCATCGCCGGCAGCACGTTCGGCAGCAGGAAGCGCAGCACCACGGCGATGTGGCTCTCGCCGCAGGCCCGCGCGGCCTCGACCCAGCCGAGATTACGGCGGATGTTCACTTCGGCGCGGGCGAAGCGGATGTAGAACGGCAGATTGATGATCGCGGTCGCGATCACGATGTTCTCGACGCGGTTGCCGAGCGCGGCGACCATCGCCATCGCCAGCACGAACAGCGGGAACGCCATCAGGACGTCGACGAAGCGGCCGACCGCCTTGTCGAGCCGGCCGCCGGCATAGCCGCAGAGCGCACCGACGACCGACCCGAGCGCGAAGGACACGGCGACCGCCGTCACCGCGATGGTGAGATCGAGCCGGCTCGCGACGATCAGGCGGCTCAGCACGTCGCGGCCGAGCTGGTCGGTGCCGAACCAGTGCGCCGCGCTCGGCGGCTGCAGCGCGGCGGAAACCTCGGACGCGACAGGATCGTAAGGCGCGAGCCACGGCGCAACGATCGCGATCAGTGCCAGCAGCAGCGCGCCGCCGGCCGCGACGGCGGTGACCGGATTGCCGCGTAGCACGAACGCGGTATGGCGCAGGGTCGACGCGGTCTCGATCGTGCTCATGCTCACGCCACTGTCGCCCTGGGATCGGCGATGCCGTAGAGCACATCGACCAGCAGATTGACGATCACGAAGATCGTCGCCATCAGCAGCACGAAGCCCTGCACCGGCGCGTAGTCCGACACCAGCAGCGCATCGAGCGCGTAGGAGGCGACGCCCGGCCAGGAGAACACCTTCTCCACCAGCACGTTGGCGCCGAGCATGGTCGAGAATACGATGCCTGCGATGGTGATCACCGGAAGGATCGCGTTGCGCAGCGCATAGGTGACGACGATGCGCCACCACGACAGCCCGACCGAGCGCGCGGTGCGCACGAAGTCGCTGCCGAGCGACACCAGCATCGAGGCGCGGGTGATCCGCGCCAGCGGCGCGATCACGAACAGCGCCATCGTCAGCGCCGGCAGCATCAATTGCCGCGCCGCCGCCCACCAGCCGTCGAGATCGCCGGCGAGCAGGAAATCGATGATCAGGAAACCGGTGCGCTGCGGCGGCAGCGTGGCGAAGATGTCGATGCGGCCCGTTGGGTCCGGCGCGAAGCCGAGCAGATAATAGAACACGTAGATCAGCAGCAGACCGGAGACGAAGGTCGGCACGCAGACGCCGAGCGAGCAGAACAGCCGCACGCCGTGATCGACCAGCGACCCTGGCCGGAGCGCTGCGAGCACGCCAAGCGGCACCGCCGAGACCAGCGCGATCAGCAACGCGGTCAACGTCAGCTCCAGCGAGGCCGGCAGCCGCTCCTTGAGGTCCTTGGCAACGGCCTGCCCGGTCATCATCGAACGGCCGAGATTGCCGCGGCCGACGTCGTACAGATAGATCGCGAGCTGGTTCGGCAGCGGCTTGTCGAGCCCGAGCTGCCGGCGGATCACCTCGATCTCCTCCTGGCCGGCATTGGGACCGGAGGCAAAGAACACGGCCGGGTCCCCCGGCAGCACGCGCATCAAGAGAAAGGTGAACACCAGGACGCCGAACAGCGCCGGCAGCGACGAGACGAAGCGCCGTCCCGCCCGAGCCAAGGTTGCGCCGATCGTGCCCATGGTTATCAGCCGTCCCCGTTACTTGCGGCTCAGGTTACGATAATCGACCTGCCGCGTGAACTGGTAGACATAGCCATCCACCGTCGGCTGCATCACCGCGTCCTGCGCCGCCTGCCAGATCGGGATCTGGAACATCTGGTCGAAATGGACGGCGTTGAGCGCCTTCCCCTGCTCCTCATATTTCGCCTTGTCGGCCTCGAAGCGCGCCTCCTGCGCGATCTTCTCCAGCTCGGCATTGTCGGTCGAGGAGTAGTTCCAGCGCTGCTTGCCGGTGTAGAAGTTGCGATAGAAGTAGTCGGTCGAGGGCAGCCAGGCGACGATGCCCTCGGTGAAGAACGGCAGCTTCTTCTCGTTGATCGCGGTCGACATCTGCGCATCCGGCAGCTTCTGGATGTCCACCTTGATGCCGATCTTGGCGAGCGATTCCTTGACCAATGCGGCCATCGGCTCGGCGGTCGCCGCCTGGCCGACATTGAAGCTGAAGGTGGTGGAGAAGCCGTCCGCCATGCCGGCGTCCTTCAGATAGGCCTTGGCCTTCTCCAGATCGAGCTTGATCGGCTGCGGGATCGGATAGCCGCCGCTCGGCGGCTTGCCGTCAGCCCACGTCGCGCCGTAGAGCGCCGCGCCGCGGCCGAACAAGGCCGCCTTGAACATGTCGTCATAGGGCAGCGCAGAGGCGATGGCGCGACGCACATTGACGTTGTCGAACGGCGGAATGGTGTTGTTCATCGAGATGAAGGTCACCGCATTGTATTGCGGCGTCGAGATCACCTTCAGCTTGCCCTTGCCTTCGAGCGACTGCACGTCGCTCGCCTGCAGATCGATGACCAGATCGGCATCACCGCGCTCGACGAGGTTGGCGCGCGTCGCCGGCTCCGGCACCGACTGGATGATCAGGCGCTTGAACGCCGCCGGCTTGTCCGGCGTGCCGCGGTTCCAGGCCTCGTTGCGCTTGGCGATCACTTGCTCGCCGGGCTTGAAGGTCTCGACGATGTAGGCGCCGCTGCCGGCCGCGTTCTCCTTGGTCCAGTTCAGCGCCCAGGGATCTTCAGCCGTCGCATGCGCCTTGGCCAGCTTGGAGTTGATGATGATCGGATAGACGGTCGCGAGATTCGGCAGCGCCAGCTTGTCCGGCTTCGGCAAGGTCACTTCGAACGTCAGGGGATCAATGACCTTGAACTGATCGGCCGACGTCAGCGAGCCCGTCAGCAGTTGCGCCTTGCCGAGGATCGGCGCGCTGACGCAGCGGTCGAGCGACCATTTGACGTCCTCGGCCGTCACCGGCGAGCCGTCCTGGAACTTGGCGTCGGGGCGCAGCTTGAAGGTGATCTTCAAACCGTCAGCGCTGACCTGATAGGATTCAGCGAGCTCGCCGGTGATCGTGTCGAGATCGAACACCCACTTACCATTGAGCTGCTTGCGACCGAACGACACCAGCCGGTCGTAGCTCGACATCGACAGCGCGAAGGCCTCGCGCGTCGAGCCCGGAATGTTCGGATCGAGCGTGTTGACGGTGGCACCGGTGACATAGCGCAGAGTCTCGGCGCGGCTCTGCGCATGCGCCGATGGCGCAACCAGCATCACCGCGAGCAAGGCGGTCGCAGCGAACAACGAACGTTTGGACATCTCGAAACTCATCGCCCTTGTTCCCTCATTGGTCTCAAAATCCGGGACTGAAATACCCTGCCAGCGGTCACCGGCGGCGCAAGCGCATCAGATGGGAGCGCATCAGATGAGATCGCAGCAGCAATTCACGTGCCACGGCGCACCTCGGCCTGCTTCACATCGTAGGCCTGGAAGCTGGCCCAATGCTTGTCGATGTCGGCCTTGAACAACCCGCGCGTCAGCCCATGCACGAGCTTCGGCACCGCTGTGGTCATTGCATTGATGGAAGAACCCGACGCGCCGAAGCTCATCGTCGAGGCAATGGCAAACACATGGACGTCGCGGATCCACGGCGTTGCGCCAGCCACACGCTCGCACAGCGCATAGTCGTCGGCGAGATAGGGAAAGGCGCCGAGCCGGTCGTTGCGCTCGCTGGCGTCGGGCGTGTAGCGATCGCACCAGCGTGCGATGTTGGCGGCAAAGCTCTGCAGCTCCGGACGCTTTGCGAAGTCCATCGAGATGCCCGTCGCGCTGACTACGAAATCGACTGTGACTTCGTCTTGCGGTGTCCGCAGCACGACTCCGTCGGACGTTTCGCACGCGGCCACGATCGGCGCGCCCTCGTGTAGATGGAACGCGGCATGACGGGCGCAGCGATCATAGGTGTGCTGCGGAAAGCCCTCGCGCAACTCGAGGACCGCGCGCATGAAACGCCAGCGCCAGACGTCGTCGAGCTCGGAGAAATGCCGCAGGAAACCGCGGAACGTCAGCCAGCGATAGGGCTGGATCAGCTGGATTTCCGCTCGGCGGCATAGCAGATCGACGCGCGCCGCACCGGCTTCGAGCGCAGCCGCCGCATTGTCGAACGCCGAGGCACCGGCGCCGATCACGGCGACGCGGCGGCCGCGCAAGCTGTCGAAATCGATCTCGGCGCCGGAATGGGCGCCGCGCGTTGCGGGCAAATGGCGCAGCGGCTCCGGAATGCTCCAGTCGCCCATCCCCTCCTGCCCGGTCGCCAGCACGATCTTGCGGGCGTAGATCGTCGCCTCACCATCCTTGCTGCGCACGGTCGCCTGCAGCAGTCCATCAGCGGCCGGCGCGATATCGACGACCTCGCAGCCGTTGCGCACGGGAAGGTCGAGCTCCTCGCGATACCAGGCGAGATAGTCTGCCCAATATTCGCGCGGAATCAGGTCAAGATTGCGCCAGCTCTCGCCGCCGAACTTCGCCTCGTGCCACGCCTGATAGGTCAGACAGGGTATGTCGAGATCCGGTCCGGTGAAATCTTTCGGGCTGCGCAGGGTCGGCATGCGCGCATAGCTGAGCCACGGTCCTTCGCGGCCAGCTTCGGCCTTGTCGAGCACGAGAATATTGCTGACGCGTGAGCGCAGCAGGGCGAAGGCGGTGGCAAGACCCGATTGGCCGCCGCCGACGATCAACACATCGCGCGCAGGTCGGCCATCGGGACCGATGATAGGCGTCAGCCATGGCATGCTGGGATGCGCGATCCTGGCAAGATCGCTGCGGACCTGGGCCGTCAGCGCGGCGAGACCGGCGCTCATGCCGGCCACCGGATGAAACACGCGCAATCGCGATCGACACGCTCGCTGTCGCTCACGCTCTCTCCATCAGTCATGTCACCCGGCGAGCGAAGCTTAGCAAAGCGAGCCTGGAGCCGACCATACCGATTTGTCCGCCGCCCATAACAGCTTGTTATGGGACGGCAGCGGCAGCTAGAATCGACAGCCATCCGCAGCGAGACAAGAGGTCGCATGCCGCTCAATCTGCGCCAGATCGAGGTGTTCCGCGCCATCATGATGACAGGCTCGATCAGCGGCGCTGCGCGGCTGCTGTCCGTGTCGCAGCCCGCGATCAGCCGGCTGCTGGCCTATACCGAGGATGGCCTCAAGCTCAAGCTGTTCGAGCGCATCAGCGGCCGGGTGCAGCCGACGCCGGAGGCCAGGCGGCTGTTCGCCGAGGTCGAGCACGTCCATCGCGGCGTCGCGCGCATCAACGATCTCGCCGACGAGTTGCGCGCGGGCGGCACCGGGACGATCCGCGTGGTGGCGAGCCCGAGCGCGGGACACAGCATGGTGCCGGAGGCGCTGGCGCGGCTGCGCGGCCGCTTTCCCGACCTGCGTGTCGAGTTCGAGTCGCTGACCCTGCTGGAGATCGTCAGCCGCGTCGGCACAGCCCGCGCCGATCTCGGCATCACCGTGCTGCCGGTCGACGAGCCGACAGTCGCGGTCGAGACGATCGCGGAGGGCGCGCTGCACGTGATCATGCCGGCCGATCATGCCCTGGCGAAGCTGCGCAGCATCAGGCCGAAGGACATGCTGCCCTATCCGCTGGTCGGCTTCGGCCGGCAGACGCCTTATGGCCACATCGTCACATCGGCCCTCGCCGGCGGCCCGGAGCCGACCACCATCGTGCGCTACACGCCCGACGCCTGCGCCATGGCCCGCGCCGGCGCGGGCCTTGCCGTGGTCGACGAATTCGTGCTGCGCGGCCGCGCCTGGCCCGACCTCGCGGCACGGCCACTCGCACCGAAAATTCCGATGCGCGCGCATCTGCTGACGCCACGCTTCGAGCCGCTATCACGCAACGCGGCCGCGCTTGCGGACATTTTGCGCGGGCGCGATCGGAAATCCGGCACTGCGAGGCGTTGAGCTACGCCGCCAGCCAGCCGCCATCGACCGGCAGCACGATGCCGGTCGTGAACGACGCCTCGTCGCTGGCGAGGAACAGCGCGGCGGCCGCGACCTCGTCTGCCGCGCCAAAGCGCTTCATGGCGTGGCGCTGGCGTGAGGCCTCGCGCACCGGCTCGGGATCGGCGTGGCGCGCAAAGCTCCGGCGCAGCAGCGGCGTGTCGATCGCGCCCGGCGCCAGCGCATTGACGCGGATGCCATCGGCGGCGAAGTCGACCGCCATGGTGCGGGTCAGGCTGATGATCGCGCCCTTGGCGGCGATATAGGCGCTGTTGCCTTTGCCGCCGGCGACCGCAAGCTGCGACGCCACGGTGATGATCGATCCGGCCTTCTGCTTCTGCATGATCGGCACCGCGATCTTGGCCCACAGCCAGGTGCCGCCGACATTGGCGCGGAACACCGCGTCCCAGTCGGCGGGATCGGTGGTGACGACGGTGCCGCCACAGGAGAAGCCGGCCGCGGTCATCAGCACGTCGAGCCGGCACCGTGCCCCGGCCACGCCCTCGATGGTCGCCTTGGCAAAGTCGGCATCACCGACATCGCCGACATGGACGCTGCCATCCCCGCCCGCGCTCCGCACAAGCGCCAGCGTCTCATCCGCGCCCGCAGCGTCGCGATCGACCAGGGCGAGATGCGCCCCCTCGCGCGCGAACATCACGGCGCTGGCGCGCCCAATGCCGGAGCCGCCGCCGGTGACGATCGCGACCTTGCCTGCAAGCCTCATCTCAATCTCTCCCGTGCTGATCGAACCAGCGGCCGAAATGCTCCGCCGATGCCGCGCAGTCGAAGCGCGCGCGCCAGCCGAACTCCTCGGCCAGTCGCGTCGTCGACAGCCGGCCGCGGTTCGGAGCAAACACCGGCACCGTCGGCGCCTCGCCCTGCTCCGCGAGCCGGCAGACGAAACCGGAGCGGCCTTGCGCGAAGGCGCGGCCCCAGGCCTCGGCGGTAAACATGGCTGCGTTGGAGATGTTGTAGAGCCTGTGCTGCGGCCTCTCGGCTTCCAGCAACCGGCAGATGGCGTCGGCGACGTCGACCGCATAGACCCAGTCCTTGTCGCCCGGCTCGTTCAGCAGCGCCGGGGCATTGCGCGCGCAACAGGCTGCGATCAGCGCCTGCGGCGATGGCGTGTCGCGCACGCCGCCGGCGCGCTCGAAAGGGCCGAAGACCGCCGACAGGCGCACGCTGATCACGTCGGTTTGCCACAGATCCGACAGCCGCGCGGCGACGCGCTCGGAGGCGAACTTGGTGATCGCATAGAGCGATACCGGCTCGCACGGCATGGTCTCCTCCAGCACGGCAAAGCGCTGACCGCTGTCGCCATAGGACGCCGCCGAGGACAGGTTGATGACGCGGCGGATGCCGCTGCCGCGCGCCGCCTGCAGGATCGGCACCTGCGCAAGCAGATTGACCGCGAGGATGCGCTCCGGGTCAGCCGCATCGCGCTCGGGCCCGGCAGTGATCGCGGCGCCGAGCACGACGGCATCGCAGCCGCTGGCGACGGCGGCCGCGACGGCGCTCGCATCGGTGACGTCCCCCTGCACCAGGTGCAGACGCTCGCGATACGGCGCGAGGGCGCGCTGCGCTGCCGCCGGCAAACCTGCTGCGTCAAAGATCGTCGCAGCATGGCCGCGCTCCAGCAGGCCTTGCGCAATGTTGAGCCCGACGAAGCCGGCGCCGCCGAAGATCAGGACATGCATCAAAGAGTTCCTCGCGTGGACAGCGATCGACGAAGGGCATTCAGCTCTCTCCCCACGTCATGGCCTAGCGCCGTCCCGGCCATCCACGTCCGGCAGCATCCTGGGAAGCACGTGGATGCCCGGGTCGAGCCCGGGCAGGACGGCGGACAGCGGAGCGACCGCGTCGACATGATCAGCTACTCCAACAGCTCTTCGCGCCTAGAGCAGCTTCGCCCCAAAATTCTGCTCCGGGTCCATATCCGCGACCAGGCGCCCCGTCGGCTTCGCAGCCTCGCCACCGCTGCGGGCGAGGAACTGGCCGGAGCCGGGCTGGGCCGACAGTCTGCCGCCGTCAACGATGACGCGGCCGCGCGACAGCACGGTCACCGGCCAACCCTGCACGCTGCGCCCGGCAAATGGCGTGTAGCCGGCGAGGTCGTGCATGGCGGCATCGCTGATCGTGACGTGCTTGTCCGGATCCCACAGCGCGATGTCGGCATCGGCGCCGATCGCGATCGCGCCCTTTCTCGGATGCAGATTGTAGATCTTGGCCGGCGCCGTCGCTGTCAGCTCGACGAACTTGTTGAGGCCCAGCCGCCCCTTAGACACCATCGCGTCGAACAAGAGCGGCAGCCGCAGCTCCAGGCCCGGCAGGCCGTTGGCGATCTGCTTGAAGTTGGGGTTGGGGCCGGCGCGCAGCTTGCCGGTTTCGTCGAACCGATACGGCGCGTGATCGGAAGAGATCGTCTGCAGGTCGCCGAGCGACAGCGCCTGCCACAGCGCCTCCTGATCGGGCGCGCGGCGCGGCGGCGGACTGCACATCCACTTCGCACCCTCGATGCCGGGCTTGTCGAGATCATCGGCCGTCATGAACAGATATTGCGGGCACGTCTCAGCAAACACCTTCAGCCCCTGCCCGCGCGCATCCCGGATCACCTTGGCGCCTTCCGCGGTCGAGACGTGGAAGATCATGATCGGCTGATCGACGAGGGCGGCCATGCCGATCAGCCGGTTGAACGCTTCGGCCTCGGAGAAGCGGGCGTGGCTGATGGCGTGATATTTCGGCGCGGTGTAGCCGCGCGACAGCAGCCGCTTCACCATCCAGGAGATGATGCCATGGTTCTCGGCGTGCGCGCACAGCATGGCGCCGCCTTCGCGCGCGGCGACGAGAATGTCGAGCAGCGGCTCGTCGTCGATCTTGAGCCGGTCGTACGTCATGAAGATCTTGATCGAGCCGTGGCCCTGGCGGATCAGCGCCGGCAGATCGCGCTCCAGCGTCTCCCTGGTCGGATCGGCGACGATCATGTGGAACGCGTAGTCGATCACGGCCCCCTTGCGCGCCAGCGCGTGATAGTCCTCGACCACCTGCGGCAACTGCATGCCGACATGCTGGGCCGCGAAGGAGATCACGGACGTGGTGCCACCGAAGGCGGCCGACGTGGTGGCGCTCTCGAACGTGTCGGCATTGACGATCCCTGCCGCCGAGAACTGCTCGATATGGCAATGGCTGTCGACGCCGCCGGGCAGCACATACTTGCCGCGCGCATCGATCTCGCGCTTGGCCGGGCCGAGCCCGCGGCCGATCGCCGCGATGGTTTCGCCTGATATCGCGACGTCGGCCTCGAACGTGTCGGTGGTGGTGGCGACGCGCCCTCCCCGGATGATCAGGTCATAGGCCGGCTCGGTCATCGCGATCTCCTAGTTCTGCCAGATGGAACGCCGTGGACGCGAGACGACCGCATCGGCCCCATTGCGTCAGCCATGGCATAGTGGTTGCCTGTCACGCGCCGTCAACACTGAAGAAGCAGGTAGCTCCCATGTCCCGCCCGCGCATCACCGTGATCAATCCGAACTCCAACCAGGTGGTCACCGACGGCTTGGCGGCGGCGCTCAAGCCGCTGATGTTCGCCGACGGGCCGGAGATCGTCTGCGAGACCTTGAAGGAAGGTCCATACGGCATCGAGAGCCAGAAGGACGCCGACAGCGTCACCCTGCCGCTGCGGCGTCTCGTCGAGGGCGACAACGCGTCCAGCGCGTTCGTGATCGCCTGCTACAGCGACCCTGGCCTGCATGTCTGCCGCGAGGCCACGGCACGGCCGGTGCTCGGCATCGCCGAATGCGGCGTGCTCACCGCGCTGACCCGCGCCGACACGTTCGGCGTTCTCGCCATCGCGCAGCGCTCGATTCGCCGCCACATCCGCTATCTCCGCCAGATGGGCTTGATGGATCGGTTGGCCGCGGAACGGCCGTTGGACATGACCGTGGCGGAGACGGCGTCAGGCGAAGGCACCTTGGCGAAGATGATCGCGGTCGGCCGCGCGCTGAAGGAGGAGGACGGCGCCGGCGCCATCGTGATGGGTTGCGCCGGCATGGCGCGGCACCGGAAGAGCTTAGAGGAGGCGCTGGGGATTCCGGTGATCGATCCGACCCAGGCTGCGGTGACGATGGCGCTCGGCGCGGTGGCGTTTGCTGGGTGAGTGGCGCTGAGCCTTGCGCTCTGCATTCGCTGATCTGCCCGACCGGTCGCCTCACACACGGCTGTCGTCCCGGCCTTGAGCCGAGACCCATAACCACCGGCTGCGGTGAGGCAGGCAACTAACAGTCACGTTCCTCGATAGCTTCCGCGGTATGGGTCCCGGCGTTCGCCGGGACGACACCATTGTCGTCGCTGGAGTCGAGCACAATAACTGCGATCTGCTTAGCTCCGGCAGCTAAAAAACTCGTTGTTCACTCCGGCGGCACCGCGCCCGTGCGGCTGGTGATCAGCCCGTAATGCTCGATCCGCCGATGCCTGGCGAAGTCGAAGATCGTCTGCTTGCCGAACCGCGTCGCATCGAGATCGCACGGCACGACCAGCACCTCGTCCCCTTCCGTCGCGGCCTCCGCGACGATCTCGCCGTCGGGATTGACGATCAGGCTGCCGCCGATCAGGTGATGGCCGTCCTCGACGCCGGCCTTGGCGACCGCCACCACCCAGCACGAGTTCTGGTAGGCGCCGGCCTGCGCCGAGAGGCGATTGTGAAACAGGCGCTGCTGCAGGCCCTCCGCGCTCTTCAATGAGTTCACCGACGGCGTGTTGTAGCCGATCAGCACCAGCTCGACGTCCTGCAGCCCCATCACGCGATAGGTCTCCGGCCAGCGGCGGTCGTTGCAGATCGCCATGCCGAAGATGCCGCCGAGATTGCGCCACACCGGAAAGCCGAGATCACCCGGCTCGAAATAGCGCTTCTCCAGATGCTGGTGGCTGCGCTCCGGTTCGAACTCCTCGTGGCCCGGCAGATGCACCTTGCGGTACTTACCGACGATGGTGCTGCTGCGATCCGTGAGGATGGCGGTGTTGTAGTGGTGCCCATCCGGCGTCAGCTCGGCATAGCCGAGATACATCGCCATACCATGCTGCGCAGCGCGATCGAACAGCGGCTGCACGGCGGCGTTCGGCATCATCAGCTCGAACCAGCTATCGACCTCCGCCTGATTCTCCATGTACCAGCGTGGAAAGAACGTCGTCAGCGCCAGCTCTGGATAGACGATGAGATCGGCCCCCCGGCGCTTGGCCTCGTCCAGCAGCGCGATCATGCGCGCCACCACCGCCTCGCGGCTGTCGGCGCGCTGAATCGGCCCCATCTGGGCGGCGGCAACGTTGATCACGCGCATGGTTGGTCTCCTATTCTAACTCTGGCGTCACCCCGGCCGATACAGCACGGGCCGCGTCCGCGAGAACGATGGGCGGCCGCGCTTGAGGCCCCATAGCGGCTGCGCCAGGGTCGCCACCGTCTCGGTCGGCGTCGACGCATCGATGCAGACCAGATCGGCCGGCGCGCCGACCCTGATGCCGTAGTCGGCGAGACGCATCAGCTTCGCCGCATCATGCGTCACCATGTCGAGGCAGCCGGCCAAATGATCGGGACGCGAGACGTGACAGACATTGGCATAGAGATTGGCCATGCGGATCAGCGAGCCGTCGCCATAGGGCGTGAACGGGTTGAGCACGTTGTTGGTCGAAAGCGAGCAGGTCACGCCCGCAGCGCGTAGCGGCTCCAGGGGGACCACGCCGCGTGGGATAGCATGATCCTGCCGGCGACCCATCAGATGCAGGTCGGTCGAGGGCAGCACGGTGACGGCGACCCCGGCATTGGCCAATTGCGCAGCGATGGCTTTGAAGCGCTGCGGCGGCAGCAGCGACAGCTGCGTGACGTGACCGACGGCGACGCGGCCGCCCCAGCCATATTCCTCGGTCTTGCGGCAGACATATTCGATCTGCATGTGATCGAGCGTCTCGGCTAGATCGAGATGCATGTCGATGTCGACGTCGTGCTCGCGCGCGATCGCGAAGATGCGGTCGATCTGCGCCGGCGGGTCGGTGTCGAAATACGGGGCGGCGCCGATGGTTCGCGCGCCGCGGCGCAGGCCTTCGATCAGCAGCTCCTCGGTGCCGGGATAATTGGTGAGACCTTCCTGCGGAAATACGCAGATCTCGAGATCGAGCGCCCAGGCATAGTCCTTTGCGAGCCGCCGGATCGCCTCGAAACCGATGAAGCCGATGCCGGGATCGAGCTCGACATGGGTGCGCATGCGCATCGTGCCATGGCTGACGCAGCGCTCCACCGTCTGCTTCGCTCGCGCGTAGACATCATCAGCGGTGAAGTTGCGCTTCGCGGCCGCGGTCTCGCGCACCGCCTCGGCGACTGTCCCGTCGCGGATGGTGCAGCGGTCGAGGATGCAAGTCTTGTCGAGATGGATGTGCGTCTCGATGAAGCCGGGAACGACGAGGCAATTCTCCGCGTCGCGCTCCGCGCCGTCGGCTGGCAGCGACGGCGCGATCGCAGCGATGACACCATCGGAAATTCCGATATCGGCGCGGCGCAGTTCGCCCTGCTGCGCCAGCACCGCGTTGCGAATGATCAGGTCCATGCTGCCGCCAGGGATTCCATACGCGCGCCAAGCTGGCGGCCCAGCTGCGAAAAGGCAAGCGCCATGCCAAGGCCCGTCCGCCGCAGCGCGCGGCCAGCGGTCGATACCATTCGTTTACAAATAGACGGCCGCCGGGAAGCACTTGTTTGCCGGGGAAAAACTGCTATATTGATGCATGGAAAACGTGAACGCGTTCTGCTCAGGCCCGTCGTCAAGGCGGGCCGTTGCCGTTTTGGGGGTAGCTGTCCGATGACTCGCTCCAACCGTACGGATCACATTCGCCTGACCTCGCACCCGGTGCCAGGCGCCAAGCACAATTTCCCGCTCCACTGGGGCGCCGAGAGCGCGCGCGAGCGCGGCCCGATCATCGGCACGGTGTCGCGTCCGCAGGACCGCAACGTGATCGGCAGCCATGGCGGCTCCTACACGGTCTACCGCGCGCTCGCGGTATCATCTGGTGCGCTCGATCCGATCCGCCGTCCGGATCTCACCAACACCCATCCCGCCGCCACCATCGGCCCGTTCACGCAATGGCGCGATCCGGCGAAGATCGTCGCGCTCGATCCCTGGGGCCATCTGGTCGCCGAGAATTTCGGCGGCGAGATCGCGGAAGGAATCGATATCCGGCCGACGATCGCCGTGACCAAGGCGCGCATCGAGCTGCCGGAACTGCATGCGGCGCTCGCCGCCAAGCGCCTCGTTCATGATGGCGATGTCGTGCACGCCAACGGCAGCGTGTCGGTGGTCAAGATCGCGATCGATCCGGTGTGGTACCTGCCCGGCGTGGCCGCGCGGTTCGGCACCAGCGAGACCAATCTGCGCCGCGGCCTGTTCGAACAGACCGGCGGCATGTATCCGGAGTTGGTGACCCGGCCCGACCTGCAGGTGTTCCTGCCGCCGATCGGCGGCACCACGGTCTATCTGTTCGGCGACGTCGACAAGCTCAATGACAGCCGGACGAAGATCACATGTCGCGTGCATGACGAGTGCAACGGCTCCGACGTGTTCGGCTCCGACATCTGCACCTGCCGCCCCTATCTGATCCATGGCATCGAGGAATGTGTCGCGGCCGGGCAGAACGGCGGCCTCGGCATCATCGTCTACAACCGCAAGGAGGGCCGCGCGCTCGGCGAGGTGACGAAGTTCCTGGTCTACAATGCGCGCAAGCGCCAGGAGGACGGCGACGCCGCCGCCGCCTATTTCGAGCGCACCGAATGCGTCGCCGGCGTGCAGGATGCGCGCTTCCAGCAGTTGATGCCCGACGTCATCCACTGGCTCGGCATCAAACGCATCGACCGCTTCATCTCGATGAGCGACATGAAGCATGACGCACTGGTGGGCCAAGGCGTCGACATCGTCGAGCGCGTGCCGATCCCGGACGAGCTGATTCCGGCGGATGCCCACGTCGAGATCGCGGCGAAGAAGGCGGCCGGCTATTTCTCGCTGGAGCCGCAGAAGCCCGAGGCGCTCGGCGACACCGTCGGCCGGCCGCTCGAGAAATACTGAGCGAAGCCTGAGATCATGGACGACGTCTCCTATCTCCTCTCGGCCCGCGCAGTGCGCGAGCGGGCGCATCAAATGCTTGCGCTCGGTCTTGCCGACAAGCTGCCGCATTTTCGGGTCGAGATCGGCAAGCTCGATGCAATCGCCGACCTCGTGCTGGACGTCACCAGCAAGGCCTATCCCGATGGCGAGGTGCCGTTCCACTCGCGCTGGCGGCATTTCGTGGTCGGCGGCGTCGATCGCTGGGCCGCTGTCGCAGACAAGATTCAGTGGAATGATGCGGCCTCACGGGCGCGCGCCGAGTTCGATCTCGCCATCACCAGCGTGCTGCTCGACGCGGGCGCCGGCGCGGCGTGGCGCTATCATGACGCCGTGACTGGCACGCGCATCGGCCGCTCAGAGGGGCTGGCGCTGGCCAGCCTCGACATGTTCGTGAGCGGTGCGTTTTCGGCCGACGCGAACGATCCGCTGCGGGCCGATGCGGCGAAGCTCAAGCAGCTCACGGTCGCGGATCTCGAACGCGGCTTTCAGGTCGGTGCCGACAATCCACTGGTCGGACTCGAAGGCCGGGTCGAATTGCTGCGAAGGCTGGGCGCCGTCGTCAATCCCCATTCCGATCGGAGCATCTTCCCAAATCGTGATACGCCAAGACCTGGCGGCTTGTTCGATGACCTCGCCGCGCGTGCTGAGGACGGCCGCATTCAGGCGGACGCGATCCTGCAATCGGTGTTGCGTCAGTTCGGCCGGATCTGGCCCTCGCGCATCCTGCTGAACGGCACCAGCCTCGGGGACTGCTGGCGTCATCCGTCACTGCCGACTGACGATGGCATCAGCAACCTCGTCCCGCTGCACAAGCTGTCGCAATGGCTGAGCTATTCGCTGATCGAACCGTTGCAGCGCGCGGGCCTAGTGGTCGAGAACATCGACGGCCTCACTGGCCTTGCCGAATACCGCAATGGCGGCCTGTTCGTCGATGGCGGCGTGCTGGTGCTGCGCGACCCTGCCGATGCCGCGCGCGCCCATGCAGTCGACTCGCCGCTGGTGGTGGAATGGCGCGCGTTGACCGTCGCCCTGCTCGACCGTCTGGCCTTGCTGATCCGTCAGCGCACCGGCCAGACCGCGGAGCAGCTGCCGCTGGCGCGAATCCTCGAAGGCGGCAGCTGGGGCGCCGGCCGCAAGCTCGCCTTCGCCCGCCGCCCGGACGGCTCGCCGCCGCTGACCATCATCAGCGACGGCACGGTGTTTTAAGGGGGGGTGAGGCTAAACTCATCGATCTTGCGCCTCCGTCATTGCGAGCGAAGCGACTTGTCCGCCATAGCCCGAAGGGCGACGGCGGAAGCAATCCAGGGCCAGGAAGGAAGTCTGGATTGCTTCGTCGCTCCGCTCCTCGCAATGACGAAACTGATGAAGTGCCTGTAGGGTGGGCAAAGCGCAGCGTGCCCACCATTCCAAGCTGAGCTAATATCAGGTGGGCACGGCGCTTCGCGCCTTTTGCCCACCCTACGCTTCGGAGATGAAAGCCATGGAAGGCGTCACGGTCGTCGATCATCCCCTGGTGCAGCACAAGCTGACCTTGATCCGCGACAAGTCGATCTCGACCAAGTCGTTTCGCGAGCTGCTCAAGGAGATCGGCATGCTCCTGTGCTACGAGGTCACGCGTGACCTGCCGCTCACGGAGGTCGAGATCGAGACGCCGCTGGCGCGGATGCAGTCGGCCAAGATCGCCGGCAAGAAGCTGGTGTTCGTACCGGTGTTGCGCGCCGGCGTCACCTTCGTCGACGGCATGCTCGACCTGGTGCCGACCGCGCGCGTTGCCCATATCGGCCTCTACCGCGAGCCGCAGACCTTCACCGCCGTCGAGTACTTCTTCAAGGCGCCGTCCGACCTGCAGGAGCGCCTCGCCGTCGTCGTCACACCGGTGCTCGCGACCGGCAACAGCGCGGTCGCCGCGGTCGACCGGCTCAAGGAGCGCGGCGCCAAGGACATCCGCATGGTCTGCATGATCGCCGCCCCAGAAGGCGTCGAGCGCGTGCGCGGCCTGCATCCTGATGTTGCGCTGTGGACCGCCGCGATCGACGAGGGCCTCGACGACGACGCCTTCATCGTGCCGGGTCTGGGCGATGCCGGCGACCGCGCCTACGGCACGAGGTAGCAGCGGTCAGCCGGCGAACGCGGCCTGCGCCTCCGGCAGCGCCCAGATCCTCTCGATCGCAGCAGCACCTGCGGCCATGATAGTCGCCTCGTTGCCGTGGAGATAGCGACCGTCGTGGATCAGCAGCCGGCCGTCGACCATCACCTGGTCGATGTTGGCGCGGTTGGCGAGGGCGATCAGGCCGCGGCGGGGATCGTGCAGCGGCTGGAGATGCGGATGCGTCATGTCGACGACGGTGAGATCGGCGGTCGCACCCTGTGCTATTACGCCCAGATCAGGCCGCTTGATCATCGCGGCGGCGATCGCCGTGACCGCGTCGATCAGTTCCGGCGCGCTCGCGGTCTCGGCGCTTCCCAGCGCGATCTTCGAGATCATCGATGCCGCGTTGAGCTCGCCGAGCAGGTCCATGTTGTAGCCGTCGGTGCCGACCGCCGTGCGTACGCCATGCGCGGCGAAGCGGCCGAAGGCGGCGGTGACGCCGGCGCGTGCGAAGACGCGCGGGCAGTTCAGCACGCCGGCACCACGCGCCGCCATCAGCGCAAGGTCCGCATCGGTCGAGGCGTGGCAATGCGCGGCCAGCAGATCTGGACCAAGCAGGCCGAGCCAATCAAGATATTCGGCCGGGGTGCGGCCGCCATAGCGTTGCGCGATGGTCGCGACCTCGCCTGCGCTCTGCGCCATGTGCGTCGTGATGGGAATGTCGAGCTCGCGCGCCCGGCTCACAGCCGCGCGCAACAAATCCGGTCCGCAAGTATCGGTCGCGTGCGGGCTCATCGCGAGACGAATACGGCCGTCGCCCTGGCCGTGCCAGCGCTGATACAACGCATTCCAGATCGCCATGTCGGCTTCGCCGTCATTGCCCGCGTAAGTCACGACGCCGGAGGCATCCGCCTTGGCATCTGATGTCGAGAACAGATAGGGCGCCCCGTAGAAGCGCAGGCCCATCTCGAGAGCCGCATCGAACAGCTCCGGGATCGTGTTGCGGAACGGCTCCATCACCGTGGTGGCGCCGCCCTTCAGGAGCTGCAGCACCCCCATGCGGCCGATCGCCAGCCGCTCCTCCACCGAAAGGATCTCGGCCCCGCGCTTGGACAGCGGCAGCAGCACCGTGTAGACGATGCTCTTGTTGTTGCGCCGACCGTTGCCGTCCTCGGTGAGCGTGCGTGCGATCGCCTCGCTGAAGATGTGGTTGTGCAGATTCAACAGGCCCGGCAGCACGAAGCGGCCGGGCCGGTCGAACACCTCGTCCGCCGCAGGCTTATCGGCCGTCACGGCCGCGATCTGCTTGCCCTCGATCAGCACCCAACGGTCGCGCAGCACGTCCTGCGCGCCGTCCTTGCGCGCCAGCACGTAGCTGCCGAAGATCGCGGTCGTGCTCATGCGCCCTTCGCTTCGGCCGCTTCGTGGCGCTGATAGTTGGCGGCGATCTCGGCGCCGGTGGTGATCCAGACGTCCTGGCACGACTTCGCGTAGGTCAGGAACTCGCGCAACAGGCGGAAACGCATCGGCCGCCCCGAGACCTGCGGATGCAGCACGGTCGTCACCATCGCGCCCCAGTCGCGGACTTCGTCCAGCTCGTCCTTCCACATCGACAGCACATGCTCTTTCGGAAAGATCGAGCGCGGCGAGAACCGCGCCGACAGGCCGTGCATCCAGTCGTCATAGCTCGCGGTCACCGGGATCTCGATCGTGCCGGGCTTGCCGTCCGCGAGGCGATGGCGATACGGCCTGACGTCGTCGCGGAACGACGAGGTGTAGATGATGCCCTGCCGCACCAGCGCTGTCAGCAGCTCCTCGCAGAACTCGCCGAACGGCGCGCGGTAGCCGATCGGCCGGACGCCGAGCCGGCGCTGGATCGCCTCGAAGCCGCGCTCGATCTCCTCGATGATGAAGGGATCACCGGGATCGGGCAAAAGATGGTGATAGCCGTGATGGCCAATCTCGTGGCCGGCCTTCAGCACGGCTTCGGCCATCGCCGGGTGCGCGTCGACCGCCCATCCCGTGATGAAGAACGTCGCCTTGAGATCGAGCTCGGCGAGCAGCTCGAGCAGCTTCGGCGTGCCGACGCGCGCCTCATAGCCGCCAAAGCTCATCGTCACCAGACGCGCGGCATGCGCCGGATCCTTCGAGGTCCAGGCGCTCTCGGCGTCGATGTCGAACGACAGGAACATGGCCGCGCGATACGGCGCAGGCCATGGATAGTCCGGCGCCGGCGGCGCGGTGTTGGCGGGAATGAGCGGAATGCCTGCGAGCGCCTTACTGTCCAGCATTGATCAGCACCTTCTCGATTCCATTGTCGCTGAGCTTCCACTTGGCCAGCAGCGCCTTGTAGCTGCCGTCGGCGATCAGGCCCTCCAGCGCGTCGCGCAAGGCCTCGCGCAGCTCCTCCGCCTTCACCGGCGTCGCCAGCCCCGTATACTGGTAGGCGATCGGCGCGCCGACCGGCACATAGGTGTTCGGCTCGAGATCCATGATGTAGGGCAAGGTCTCGTTGCCCTGCACGGCGGCGTCAATGCGGCCCTGCTTGAGCTGGGTCCGCGCATCGGCCGAGCCTTCCGTGCCGACGAACTGAATCGGGCTCGCGCCGCAGTTCTTCTCGCTCCAGGCGGCGATGTCCTTGGGGAACATCGTACGCCTGCTGGCGCCGACCTTCTTGCCGCACAGCGCGGCCGGCTCCTTGAGCTCGGCCGCGCGCGAAGCCTGGACGAATAAGCGCGGACCACTGCGCAGATAGTCGAGGAAGGTCGCGGTGTCCTGCCGGCTCTTGTAGTCGGTCATGCCGGTCAGGATGATGTCGAAGCGTTGCGTGGCGAGGCCCGGCATCAACTGGTCGAAGCTCGTCTCCTGCCACACCGCCTTGACGCCGAGCTTCTTGGCCAAGGCCTCGCCGAGCTCGACGTCGAAACCGGTCAAGGTCGCGGTGGCCGGATCCTTGAACTCCATCGGCGGATAGTTCGGCACCACCGCGATGCGCAGGCCGCTCTGCTTGATCTCGGCCGGCAGCTCGGCGGCGAGAGCCGCGCCCGCCACGGCCGCGCTCATGAACCCAGCCAACATGATCGACTTCAAACCCATCACCTCACCCCACTTCAGCTGCCAGAAATGCCTTTGTTCTCGCCTCGCGCGGCGCGCGCAGCACCTCACGGGCCGGGCCGCTCTCCACGATCACACCCTGATCCATGTAGACCACCCGGTCGGCGACCTCCCGCGCGAAGCCGAGCTCATGCGTCACCACCAGCATGGTCATGCCCGATGTCGCGAGTTCCTTCATCACGCTGAGCACCTCGCCGACCAGCTCGGGATCGAGCGCCGAGGTCGGCTCATCGAACAGCACCAGCCGCGGCTTCATGGCGAGCGCGCGCGCAATGGCGACGCGCTGCTGCTGGCCGCCCGACAATTGCGATGGATAGGAGCCCGCCTTGTCGGCGAGGCCCACCCGCCGCAGCAGCGCCATGGCCTCGTCCTTCGCTTCGGCCGGTCCACGCTTCTGCACCTGCACCGGCCCCTCGATGACGTTCTCCAGCGCCGTCATGTGCGGAAACAAATTGAAGCGCTGGAACACCATGCCGCAGGCGAGGCGCTGCCGCGCGATCTCGCGCTCCGACAGCCGATGCAGCCGGCCATCCTGCTCGCGGAAACCGAGCAGCGCGCCGTCGAGCCAGATGCCGCCGCTGTCGGCCGTGGTCAGCTGGTTGACGCAACGGAGCAAGGTGGTCTTGCCGGAGCCGGATTGCCCGATCAGGCAGACCACCTCGCCCTCGAAGACATCGAGCGAGACTTGCTTGAGCGCCTGGAATTCGCCGAAGCGCTTGCTGACCTGACGGATGGCGACGAGCGGCGTCATCAGCGACCCCGCGCGATGCCGCGGGCAAAACGGCGTTCGAGCAGCATCTGCAGCGGCGTCAGGATCGAAACCACGAGCAGATACCAGAGGCCGGCGACGATCAGAAGCTCGATGACGCGCGAATTGGCGTAGTAGATGTTCTCGGCCGAGTGCAGCACCTCCGGATACTGGATCACGCTGGCGAGCGAGGTCGCCTTGACCAGGCCGATGAACTCGTTGCCGAGCGGCGGGATCACCACCCGCATCGCCTGCGGCAGGATGATCCGGCGCAGCGCCTGCAGCCGTCCCATGCCGATCGCCTGCGCCGCCTCGTATTGGCCGATGTCGACCGACAGCAGCCCGGCCCGCATCACCTCCGAGGTGTAGGCGCCCTGGTTGATGCCGAGCCCGAGCAGCGCGGCCAGGAACGGCGTCATCACGTCGACGGCGCGCGCGCTCCACAGGCCGGGAATGCCGATGGTCGGAAACACCAGCGCGAGGTTGAACCACAGCAGCAGTTGTAGGATTAGCGGCGTGCCGCGGAACAGCCAGGTGTAGCCGGCGGCGACCGACCTCAGCACCGGATTGGGCGACAGCCGCATGATCGCGACGACCACGCCAAGCGCGATGCCGAGCGCCATCGCCGCGACGGCCATGACCATGGTGTTGACGATGCCGCGCAGGATCACCGGCGCGGTCAGGAAACGTTCGACGAACGACCACTCGATCTGCCCTTTGGCGAAGGCACACCCGATCGCGACGAGGATGACGACGATGACCGCAGCCGCGAGCCAGCGGCCCCAGTGCGCCTCGCGGGCGATCCTGTGTCCGGACAGATCCGGGAAGCCGCCGGCCAGCGCCTCGCTCCGGCTCATTGCGGCGCCGCGTTGAGCATCGGCTCGCGCACCGCATTGGCGCCGAGACCCCATTTGTCGAGAATGACCTTGTAGCTGCCGTCGGCGATCATCGCCTTGATCTGCTCGGTCACGACCTCACGAAAGCCTGCATCATCCTTGCGGAACATGATGCCCTGGTAGCCGAAGGCGATGGGCTCACCGACGATGCGATACTTGCCGGTCTCCTGCGACTGCGCATAGGGCAAGGTTTCGCTGCCCTGCACGGCGGCCTCGATGCGGCCCTGCTTCAGCTGGTTGCGGACATCGATCGAGTTCTCCCCCGGCACATATTGCGCCGCCGGCTTGCCGGCGGCCTCGCAGACCGCCTTGCTCCATTTCTCGATCTCCTGCGGGAAGCTGGTCGAGCGCGTGGTGCCGATCTTCCTGCCGCACAGATCGGTCGCGACCTTGGCATCGCTCTCCGCCAGCACGAAGAATTGCGGGCCTGTGACCAGATAGTCGACGAAGTCGGCGGTCTCGCGCCGCGAGGCGCGATCGGAGATGCCGGAGATGATGAAGTCGGCGCGCCTGGTCTGCAGCGATGGGATCAGCTCGGCGAACGGCGTCTCGCTCCAGACGATCTTGACGCCAAGCCGCTTCGCCAGCTCGTTGGCCAGGTCGATGTCGAGCCCCTTCAGCTCGTTGGTGGCGGGGTCGTGATATTCCATCGGCGCGTAGGTCGAGTTGACCGTGAGCTTGAGCACGCCAGCCTGCTTGATCTCGGCGGGCAGCTCCGCGGCTCCCGCCGGAGCGAGCGAGGCGAGGATGACGAAACCTGCGAACGACGAACGGCGCATCCTGCGACACTCCCCCATGTGAACGGCTAATCGACCGCGACCGGCTCGACCACGCCGGCGCGCTCGGTGATGACCTTGTACTGATCCGGCCGGCGATGCGCCGCGAAGTTGAACATCTTGTCCTTGCCCTGGCGGCACAGATCGAGGTCGATGTCGGCGACGATGACCTCATCGGCGAGCGTCGTCGCCTTCGCCACGATGCAGCCATTGGGATCGACGATGCAGGAGCCGCCGATCAGCCCGCTGCCGTCCTCGTCGCCGGCCTTGGCGACCGCGATCGCCCAGGTCGCGTTCATGTAGGCGTTGGCTTGCGCCACCAGCGTCGAATGGAAGGTGCGCAGCGAGGCATCCTCGGTGGTGCCGCCATTGGGATCGTAGGCCGCGGAATTGTAGCCGACGCAGACCAGCTCCACGCCCTGGAGCCCGAGCACGCGCCACGATTCCGGCCAGCGCCGGTCGTTGCAGATCATCATCCCCATGATCGCGCCGCCCCATTCGCTGCCGGCGCGCACCGCTGGAAAGCCGAGATCGCCGTAGCCGAAATAGCGCTTCTCCAACTGCTGATACCTGGCGCCCGGCCGCGGCTCGACCGAGCCCGGCAGATGCACCTTGCGATATTTGCTGATGATCTCGCCGTCGGGATCGACCAGGATGGAGCTGTTGAATCGGCGTCCGTCCGGCGTCAGCTCGGCATAGCCGACATAGAAGCCGACACGAACCTCTCGCGCCCGGTCGAACAGCGCAGCGACGGCCGGGTTTGGCATCGACCGCTCGAAATGGTCGTCGAGCGCCTCGTCTTCGAGGATCCATCGCGGAAAGAACGTCGTGAAGGCGAGCTCGGGGAAAACCACCAGCTTCGCGCCCTGGCTGGCGGCCTGATCCAGCAGCGCAATCATGCGGGACCGCGTGTGCGTCCGGCTGTCGGCGCGCTGGGTCGGTCCCATCTGGGCGGCGGCGGCGCGGAAGATTCGGCTCAATGGTGCCTCCGATCTGTGCGCCATGCCGAACGATCAGGCGGAACGCCGCCTGGATGCGCGCACTGGAAGAAGGGATCATTTGGCGAAAGCGGCGCGGGATTTGCAATCTGCCCACACGGCCGCGCGCTATGATATTTTGGCCGAGACCATCACCGGGGCTTATAGGACGACCATGCCATGAACCTGCGCCAGCTGGAGATCCTGCGGGCCGTCATCCGCCATCACACCACCGTCGCCGCCGCCGAAGAGCTGGCGCTGTCGCAGCCCGCGATCAGCAACGCGCTCAAGGCGATGGAGGCCCAGGCCGGCTTCACCCTGTTCGAGCGCGTCAATAACCGATTGTTTCCGACGCCGGAGGCAATGACGCTCTATGAGGAGAGCGAGGCGATCTTCACCTTGCACGCCCGGCTGGAAAACCGCGTGCGTGACCTGCGCGAGCAGAAGACGGGTCATCTGTCGATCGTCGCCAC
This sequence comes from Bradyrhizobium sp. SZCCHNRI3043, assembly GCF_032377735.1. NCBI lineage: Bacteria > Pseudomonadati > Pseudomonadota > Alphaproteobacteria > Hyphomicrobiales > Nitrobacteraceae > Bradyrhizobium > Bradyrhizobium sp. SZCCHNRI3043. Next base: position 262,363 of record NZ_JAUHID010000002.1, on the reverse strand, counting down.
GCCGCCGCTCGCCTACAGCATCATCCCGCCGACCTTGTCAGGCTTCCTGCGGCGCCGGCCGCAGACGCGAATGTTCTTCGACGTGCGCCGCTACGAGGGCATCATCGAGGGCGTGCTCGGCAATGTCGCCGAGCTCGGTTTCGCGCTCGGACTGTCCGACCATCCCGGGATCGCCCATGAGGTCGTGCACACCGGCGAGATGGTCTGCGTGATGCCGGCCCGGCATCCGCTTGCCGAATGCGACGTGATTTCCGCGCGGGATCTCGCCGGGTTCCCGCTGATCGGCCTCGAACGCGGCACGCGCCTCGGCGAAGCCGTGCGCGAGAGCTTCCGGCAAGCCGATGCGGACTTCCAGCCGACCGTCGAAGTGCGTTACTGCAACACGGCCTGCGTGCTGGCTTCGACCGGCGTCGGCGTCGCCGTGGTCGATCCGTTCTCGCCGCGTCAGGGCGGGCCTGATCTCGTGGTACGGCCGTTCACGCCCTGCACCACGGTGTCGGCCTATGTGCTGTGGTCCGAGGCAAGGCCGCTGTCGAATCTGGCGAAGACGTTTCGAAACGAGGTGCGCAACGCGAGCCGGAGTCTCGCCGGTTGCGTCGACGCGATCGGGGCTCCGAGTCTCGCCGCTTCCGCGGAACGCGGCTGAGCTTGCCGTCCATGATTAAACCGGTGGACGTATCGTTTGCGGCCCATCATCCGAAACGCCTGCCTGCGGCGGGCTTCCCGGGATGATGCTCCGCGTCGCTGTCATCTTGCGGCTGGCGGCGGAGTTGTTGCAGTCGACCATGGCTCGCCCGCCCGCAATCGCGCCGCCAGCGCCGCCGCGCAGCCGGCGAGCAGCTTCTCGCCCTTTGTAGCAGATGCCTTGCGCGCATCGCCTGCGACGCCGGAGGTGGTGATGTCGGCGAACGATCTGAACATTTTCAGCGACGGCACCAGCGAGCCCATGATGTCGAAGCTCGGCCCAAAGGCCGCGTCGAGCCTCGCCGCATCGACGAGGCTGGGATGAACCGCCATCATCATCGAGGTCTCGGCTTCGCAGGCATGCATCACGCCCTCCTGATCCTCGAGAACCGCAGCCATCACCTCGCGCCCTTCCATGAAATAGGTCGTCGTCGCGATCGGCGCATTGAGATCGCGCGTCAATTCGCCGGTGAGAGTGGCCAGCGCCTGAATGTTGCCGCCATGGCCGTTGACGATCACGATGCGGCGGAAGCCGGCATTCAGGATCGAGCGACATAGGTCCCTGAGCACGGCGTGGTAGGTGGAGAGACCGAGGGTGAAGGTGCCGCCGAACGGAACGTGATGGTCGGCAAGCCCGCACCAGACGGTCGGCGCGACCACGATGGGATAGTCTGGAGCCAGCTCCAGCGCGGTGCGACGGCAGACCTCGCTGCACAGAAAGTCGTCAACTCCCGTCGGCAGATGCGGGCCGTGCTGCTCGGTCGAGGCCACCGGCAACAGCACGATCGCGTCGCGCGCCGCGAGCGCGCGAAGCGCTTCGGCGGAAAGTCTGTTCCAGGCGGTTTCTGTCATGACGGCTGCTCGCATGGTCGGAGATGAGGAAGCTTGGCTCATACCACCCGACACCGCAACGGCGCATCTCGGCACATCTTGCGCGCAGGCCGCGACAGCCGTCTCCGTGCACTCCAGCCACGACGCGGCTGCACGATACAGCGCCCTCTCCCACAGGGGGCGAGGGCGCAGTACCGGGCACCGCACCCTCGGCTAGATCAGGAGCATCCCTTCCATACACTCAAACATCGACAACGATTGCGATGACCTCAACAAGGTGCAACGGCCTTGCGTCCTCACGACACCAAGACCCGCACGGCAGGCCGACTCACGCCCGCGCCAACTCGATGTCGTGGGTCTGCTTCGTCTCCGCGTCGTACACCCTGATCTGCAACATCGGAAACCGGCGCTTCAGATCATGCGCGCCGTTGTGCGCGCCCTCTTTTGTCTTGAACTCGGTCTTGATCTGGCCATCGACCACGACGGCATAGCCGGTCAGCGGAAGGTCTTTGCCGGATTTGTCTTGAGCAGGCTTGTTGTGAACAGACTTCTCTTGGGCAGACTTGAGCATTGCGACGTCGATTCGTGAGTTGAAGGGGTGTCGAGACGCGATCTCTCCGCCTCGGACGACTCCGATGTAAGGTGAGTCTGTCGCGACGAGCAAGCGAAGACGTGTTCTTCACAAGCAGGACGATTACGGTTCAACCTGACGGAGCAGCGCCGGCCCGCGATGATCTCGGGATGTTCACTGCGAACGAGTCGCGCGAGTTTCAGATTTGCGAGCTTTCCGGACGCTCGGAGTCATGCTCGCCACCGCGAACGACGAGCGCTGTGGTCGCACGTCTCTCAGTGCCCGCAGCGCTCACCTCGCGCCGCCTCCAAGGCAGGAGCCCGATTCCAGCGTGAGATGCGCGCTCCAACTGAGCGAGGTCACGCAAAATCCCGGCGCATCGAATGAATGACTCAGCATGACCGCCATGCGCGAATTGCCCGTCGTGCCAGTCTGCCGCAGATAAACCGCTTGCACCGTCGGGCAAATCGGGGCGACATTTCGCGCATCCCGCCTCATGAAGAGGGGCGTGTCGCGAACGTCACGAGACGTGGAGTGCGGGATGCGATGGACGCAACGTGTCGCAGCGGGTGTCATGCCTGCGGACGAACGGCACGGCGCGGACGGCGAAGTCGCATGGTCCTGGCGCCGCGACGCTGGCGTCAAGCTCGTGATGAGGTGTCAGCCTCGCACGAGTGACGGTGGCAAGACAGCCCGTTCACCGGGGAGAATGCGTATAAGCCGTAACACCGTCGCGCAGGGAAGGCCGGGATGTCTCAGCCGAACCTGTGGTTCCTGCCCCGTGCATTCTTTCCGCACGGGGGCCATGGGGGCGGCGAGCTCCCGGCCTTCCCTGCGCCCTCTCACTTGAAGAGGGTGACGTCATGCAAGCCTCGGGCGTAACCTGCGCCGCGAGATCGCGATGTGCTGTCCTGCTGTTTGTCAGTGTGAACCCCGATCCCCGTGAGATCACGGATGCCGCGCCCGCCGCCCGGTATCCCTGTCGGCAGCTCGGCGCAGATGAGCGGGAACCGTCAACGGCGGCCCGGCGCGGTTGACCCTCCATTTACCTCACGATCGGCCACAACACTCGCGTTGATGCAGATCAACATCCTCGCTGAGAACGCGCCGCCTACTCACAAGGCTCCCTAGCGAATCAGTCGTCGCTGTTGCCTCGTTCGGCGTCCCGCGAACGGTCCTTGTGCAGCATTCATCTTGTGCAGCATTCATGGAGAATCACATGAGCGAGATCGGCGTGACGGCTCTGGATCACACCGTCCAGGAAACCAACATCTGGCTGAAGGCCATCGAGCAGCGCCTCGCGCTCTCGAGCCGACAGCAGGCCTACAACGCGCTGCGCGCGGTGCTGCATGTGCTGCGCGACCGCCTGCCGATGGCGACCGCCGTGAACTTCGGCGCGCAGCTGCCGCTGCTCATTCGCGGCATCTACTACGAAGGCTGGCATCACGCGGCGACGCCGACCAAGGACCGCCATCTCGAATATTTCGTCGATGACATCTTCCGTCAGTTGCCGCCACAATTCCCGGTCGATCCGCTCAGGGCCGCACGCGGCATCTTCGAGATTCTCTGGGAGAAGCTCGACCCCGGCGAGTTCGACAAGCTGATGGGTCATTTGCCGGTGCCGTTGCGAAATCTGCGCGAGCCGGCGACCTGAAGGGGGGCAAGTTCCCGAAAGGTGAGAAACAGCTCGCAACTCGCAACCAACGTCCGACCTCAATGGGCAATCTGCCGATACAGTGCGGGCAGTGCTGCGGGCAGTCGCCTGATGTTGCCGACGATGCCGTAGCCGCCGCGGCCGAACAGGGTCGGAAAATACGACTGCGCCGACGCGTCGATGGTCACGCCGAACACGGCGACGCCGCCGCGCCGCGCCTCCTGTACCGCCTTGCGCGTGTCCTCGATCGCGAAACGTCCCTCATAGTGATCCACGTCGTTCGGCTTGCCGTCGGTCAGCACCAGCAGCAGACGCTTGCGCTCGGGTCGCTCGGCGAGCTCGCCGGCGGCGTGACGCACCGCCGTGCCGATGCGCGTGTAGTAGCCGGGCCTGAGCGCACCGATACGGCGCTCGACCCGCCCGCTCATCGGCTCGCCGAATGCCTTCACGGTCTCCAGGCGGACCCATGAGTTGCGCCGCGAGGTGAAGGTGAGAATGCTGTGGCTGTCGCCGCAGGCCGACAGCCCATGCGCCAGCACCAGCAGCGCCTCCTTCTCGACGTCGAGCACGCGCACGCCGTCGATCCACGCATCGGTGGACAGGGAGACGTCGACCAGGAGAGTCACCGCGAGATCATGCGCGAGCGGGCGCATCGCCAGATGCACGCGATCAAGTCCGCCATGGCCGGCATTGAGATCGCTGCGCGCGCGCACCAGCGCGTCGATGTCGAGGTCGTGGCCATCGGCCTGCGCGCGCATCACCTCATGACGCGGCCGCAAGGTCTCGAACCTGCGCCGTACGCTGCGGATGCGCCGACGCATCGCATCGTCCGGAGCCCACGCCTCGCCCGCCTCGGCGGCGTCGCCGGTCACGACGCGGCAATGATCCGGCAGATAGGCTCCGCTGCGATAATTCCATTCGGGATACAGCCGGCCGCTGTCGAGCCGGGCCGTGTCCACCGCCTCGGGCGGCAGGTCGAGATCGAATTTCAGCTTGCTCGCCGGACGCCCCTTGCGCCTAGCGATCGCGAGCTCATCGAGATCGTCGGCGGCCTTGCGGGCATCGTCATCGTCGGTATCGTCGGAAGGGCGATCGACATTGACCATCTCCGCCATCGCCAGGATCTTCTCGAAGCGGTTGAGAATGAACGGATGGCGCTTGGCCGTGTCGTCGCGCTCGCGCCGCGCAAAGCGCTTGCGGGTGTCGGGTGCCCCCTCCTGCTCCGCGGGCGTCTGCGTCTCGTCGTCATCGCGCGCCGCGGCAACGGCATCGCGGCTCCAGCAATCGCCCCATAGCGGACACGGCAGCATCGTCCGATAGCCGGGCGGGGCGGCCTCCGGCAACGCGCCGCCGGCGATGACCGCATTCCACAGCGCGCCCTTGGGCGGCGCGCCGGCGCCAAGCAGCGCCATGACGATATGCTCGACCTGCTGCTCGAGCCGAGGCAGCGGCCGCCGCGGCCGCGCCGCAGCCAGCGCTTCGGCGAGTTGCGCATGCGTGCGCGCCAGTCCCGGAAAGCGCGCCAGCACCAGCGAGGTCGTCTCACAGGCCCGGCGCAGCGCCAGCAGATCATGCCGCAGCGGATCGCGCTCCGCGATCGGCTCGACCGCCATGGTCGCGAACCACGCCGCGAGCCAGTGATAGAGCTGCGCATTGAGCGCGCGATCCGGCAGCAAAGCGATGGTCTCCGGCAGGAACACGGTGGCGCCGTCGCGCCCGGCCTGATCGAGGCATTCGTCGCCGAGGCCAATGCGCTGGCGCCAGCCGAGCCGATGGCCCGACTTGCGCGCCTTGGCTCCGGCGACCTGCACGCCGCTCTCGCCGCCCAGCGCGCGGAACATCACGGCGATGCGGCCGCTGATCTCGTTCAGCGCGACGGCCTGATCCGGATGGACCGGATAGCTCGAGGTCGTGCCGACCATGCGGTGCCAGGCGCGGCCGACGGTCTCCTCCAGTTCGAGAAAGTCGAGCATGGCTCACCCGATCACGGCACGCGCGACCTCGCGCAAAGCGGCCTTGACGTCGGCGTCATCGGTGAGCGGCTCGATCATCGCGGCGAGCACGGCGTCGGCGACGGGCGTGCCAGCCGCAACCAGGGTTGCGCAATAGACCAGGAGCCGCGTCGAGACGCCCTCCTCCAGGTCATGGCCCTGCAGCGCGCGGAGGCGATGCGCGAGCGCCACCAGCGGCCGAACGCGCTCCGGCGGCAGCCCGCTCTCGGCGGCGACCACCGCGATCTCCTGCTCGGCGGGCAGGAAGCCGAATTCGATGGCGATGAAGCGCTGCCGTGTCGACGGCTTGAGCGCCTTGTGCAGCGACTGATAGCCAGGATTGTAGGACACCACGAGCATGAAACCGTCGGGCGCGATCAGCTCCTCGCCGGTACGCTCCAAGGGCAGGATCCGGCGGTCGTCGGTGAGGGGATGCAGCACCACGGTCACATCCTTGCGGGCCTCGACCACCTCGTCGAGATAGCAGATGCCGCCCTCGCGTACCGCGCGGGTCAGCGGGCCGTCGGTCCAGACGGTGTCACCGCCCTTGAGCAGATAGCGTCCGGTGAGATCGGCGGCGGTGAGGTCGTCGTGACAGGCCACCGTGTGCAGCGGCAGTTCCAGCCGCGCCGCCATGTGCGCGACGAAGCGGGTCTTGCCGCAGCCGGTCGGGCCCTTCAGGAGCACCGGCAGGCGATGCCGGAACGCATGCTCGAACAGCGCGCATTCATTGCCGGTCGGCGTGTACGAGGGAAACGACGGGGCGGTATCGATCGCGTGCAGCGCGGGCTTCATGATCACTCTCCGAATCGGGGGATGCGGGCGGCGGCATCGAGGCCGCCGCCTGCGGGATTTCACTCCGCCGGCTGCAGCGCGCCGGGGATCACGGGCTCCTTGGCGCGGCCGGGCACCAGCACGGCCCAGACGAACATCAGCGCCGCGATCGCCACGAACACACCGGAGCCGAGCCGCACCCAGTAGAACATCGCGAGCTGGTCCTGGACGTCCATGTAGCTCTGGCCGAGCACGCGCTGCAGATGCACCTGGACGACGCCGGCGAAGGTCAGCGCGAAGGTCATCGTCATCATCGCCGTGCACATGATCCAGAAGCTCGCCATCGAGAGCCACTGATTGTAGGGCGCACGCTGGCGCAGTTGCGGCACGGCATAGGCCATCACGGCGAGGTTGAGCATCACATAGGCGCCGAAGAAGGCGAGGTGGCCGTGCGCAGCGGTGACCTGGGTGCCGTGGGTGTAGTAGTTCACCGACGACAGCGTGTGCAGGAAGCCCCAGACGCCGGCGCCGAGAAAGGCCATCACCGAGCAGCCGACGGACCACAACAGCGCAGCGCGGTTCGGGTGCTTGCGGCCAGCCTTCAAGGTCATCTGTACCGTGAAGATCACCATGGTGAAGAACGGCGCGACCTCGAGGGTGGAGAACAAGGAGCCGATCCACTGCCAGTAGCCGGGGGCGCCGATCCAGTAGAAATGATGGCCGGTGCCGAGGATGCCGGAGAACAGCGCGAGCCCGATGATCACGTAGAGCCACTTCTCGACCACCTCGCGGTCGATGCCGTTGAGCTTGATCATCAGGAAGGCCAGGATAGAGGCCATGATCAGCTCCCAGACCCCCTCGACCCAGAGATGGACGATGTACCACCAGTACATCTTGTCGACGGCGAGATTGGCCGGATTGTAGAAAGCGAACAGAAAGAAGATCGCCACGCCCCACAGGCCGAACAGCAGGATGTTGGTTACCGTGGTCTTGCGGCCCTTAAGGGCTGTCATGGTGACGTTGAACAGGAACATCAGGCAGACGACGACGATGCCGACCTTGATGATGAAGGGCTGCTCGAGGAACTCGCGGCCCTCATGGTAGTGGAAGAGATAACCGACCACGGCAGCCCCCGCCGCGCCGAAGAACATCCAGAACTGGATCTTGGCGAGCAGCGGGCTGTAGAGCTCGGTCTCGGTCTCCTCGGGCAGCAGAAAGTAGGTCGCCCCCATGAAGCCGATCAGCGACCACACGATCAGCGCGTTGGTGTGGATCATGCGGACGATGTTGAAGGGCAGCAGGACCGACAGCGTGTTCGGCAGCACGTAGATGGTGCCGGCGAGCAGGCCGAAGATGACCTGGGCTAGGAAGAGCGTCAGCGCGCCGTAGAAATACAGCATCGCGACCTTCTGGGTCTCATATCTCATCGCGGATCTCTCTCATGACGGGGGGCGGGATGCCGGCTCAGCCGGCCTTGTTCGGCGGCCAGTCCTGACGCTTGATCGTGTCGGCCCATTGCAGGAAGTCGGCGAGGTCGTTGAGCTCCTGGTCGGACAAATTGAACTGCGGCATCTGCCGGCGGCCGGGAGCGCCCGAGGGCTGCGACTGCATCCAGGATTTCAGCATCTCGCGCGCGGCGGCCGGGTCCTGTCTGCCGCCCCAGCGGTCCCAGACATTGCCGACCTCGGGCGCGAAATAGGCGCCCTCGCCGAGCAGGGTATGGCAATTGATGCAGGAGTTCTTCTCCCAGACGTGCTTGCCGCGTGCGACGCCGTCGGACAGCGTCGACGCATTGGTCGAGGTCGTGACCATGTAGTAGTGGCTGTGCGCTGTGAGCCCGAGGAAGATCGCAAAGAAGAAGGCCGAACCGCCGTAAAAGACGTTCCGCGCGGCCGACTTGGTCAGGCGTTCCGCCATGACACGTCCTTTCCGTTTGGTGAAGTTCGATGGTGTGAAAGCAATCTACCGGCAATGCCGAGGGGCTCTTTGTCGGAGCGCAACGAGCGCGGCGATGGACCGATCAGATGAGTGCGCGGATTGCGACCGCGAGCCCGGCAAGCACAACGAGGGCCACGAGCCACGTGGTGAGCAGGCCGCGCCACAGCGCGGGCGCATCGCGCAAGCCGAGAAAATCGAGCACGATCACCCTGCCCTTTGCCAATGCGAGCAGCAGTGCGGCCGCATCGACGAGCCATCGGCTCGGCAGCAGCAGCGACCCTGCAAGCGTCGCAATGGCGAGGGCCAGCAGTTGAAGCCAGGCTCGATCGAAACGGTCACGGAACATGGCTCAACCGACCAGATAGAGGACCGGAAACATGACGATCCAAACCAGGTCGACCATGTGCCAGAAGGCGGTCCCGGTCTCGACGCCATTGGCGGTGGCGCTGCGGCCGACGACGGCCAGGATGACGATGCCGAGCAGAACATGCAGGAGGTGAAAGCCCGTCAGTAGGAAGTAGAGGGTGAAGAACGGTGATGTCTCCATGCCCGCGCCGGCGGCGATCTCGCCGCCATATTCCGTCAGCTTGACGGCGATGAAAACGGCACCCAGCAACGTGGCGAGCCCGAGCCAGCGCCGGGCGCTCCCGGTCGAGGCGTGCCGCGCCGAAGCAGCAGCTCGCGCGGCGGCCCAGCCGCTGGTGACCAGCACGGCCGTGTTCACAGCGGCCAGGCGGCTATCGAGCATCGCCTGCCCGACCGCGAACACGACGGGGTTGAGGGCCCGCGCCACCACGAAACCGCCCAGCAGGAGGCCGAAGGCGACGAGCTCGCTGAGGATCAGCACCCACATCATGGCGTCGCCGGGCAGACCATCCAGCACGCCCCAACGTTCCTCCTGCTCCGGCTCACAAGCGAGCGCCGACATCCCTGCCTCCGAGTTGAACGTCGAGAGGCTAGTCGGACCGTCGGTTGGACTCTTTGTCGGCGCGCAAACAGCGGACCGGCGAGGCACGCTAAGAGCCGGCATCGTCAGGAGCAGATCCCATGACCGAAGCGCAGCTCGGCCTCCTCACCGCGACGCCGATCATCATCGTCTTTGCCGGCGCGCTGTGGCGCATGGGCGTGCTGTCGACCACGGGGACGGTGTCCGCGGTCGCGCTCTCCGTCGCGATCGCCTTGGTCCTGTTCACCACGCAATAGCCCGCCTGGAACCTTTGCCGTCCTCGCACGTCAGATCGTGCGGAGGTGCCGCATGGACGACAAGCGATTCGCAGAGCTGCTCGGAAACGCCGCCATCGGCGTCTGGGGCGACATGCCGCGCGACATCCAGGAGGCGCTGTTCGAGACGGCGATGCGCGGTCACGACGATCTGAGGCACGAGCTCGCCAAGCTGCTTCACGACCGGCATCCGCGTACGCAACATCCGCCGCGTCCGGCTTGAGCGGTCTCAGTCGGGATGATCATCAGCCCGGAACTGTGACGGCTCGTCGTAACCCTTGCGGCTGCTGTAGAACAACAGCACCATCAGCCCAATTCCCACGATGAGCGAAAACACCACGCCGAGCGTGAGCGCGATCCATCCTTCTCGCGGCATCGGATCGCCCGGCAGGGTCAGCCCCTGATAGGCGAAGACGATGGCGGCTGCGAGAATCAGCAGCAATGCGACGGTGATCGCGATCGGTCCTGCACGCATGGCGATCGTGCTCCTGGCAGCGAGAACCAAGCCCGCCCGCGATCGTTCCTCGGCGATCCCGGTAATGGCGCACGGCGATAGTTCCGAAATGTGAGAACGGGTCGTCCCGCTTCGCCTGACCTTGCGCTGCCGCAATCACCGCGCTGCATCCAATCGCGGCATCATCTGCTCAAAGGATGACGCGCTCGCCCTCGGCCTGGTGCATGCCGCATGGCTGCTCCCGCCCGGGATCGCTAGGCGCCCGGGAACTTAGCTGATACCTCTATCGGCTTCCCATCGGCAGCAAAGGACAAGGACCGGAGATGGACAACCGCAGCGAGATCTGGCGCGGCGTCGACGCGATCAAGACCCGTTTCATCGAGCTCAGCGACCGGGTGTGGAGCATGCCCGAGGTCTGCTACACTGAGGCCCGCTCGTCCGCCGAACACCTCGCCGAGTTGAAGCACCAGGGTTTTCGCATCACCGAGAAGGTCGCGGGAATCCCGACCGCGCTGATGGGGGAATGGGGCGAAGGCGGCCCGATCATCGCCTTCATGGGCGAATACGACGCCCTGCCCGGCCTCAGCCAGGAGGCCGGCGTTGCGGAGCACCGTCCGGTCGAGACCGGCGGCCATGGCCACGGCTGCGGCCACAATCTCCTGGGCTCGGCGGCGCTGCTCGCGGCCACCGCCGTGAAGGACTGGCTCGCCGCCAACAAGGTTCCCGGTCGCGTGCGCTACTATGGCTGCCCGGCCGAGGAAGGCGGCGCCGCAAAAGCCTTCATGGTGCGCTCGGGCGCGTTCGAGGATGCCGACATCGCGATCACCTGGCATCCGTCGAGCTTCTGGGAAGTGGTGATGACGCCCTCTCTCGCCAACACGCGCGCGGACTTCATCTTCACCGGACGCACCTCGCATGCGGCCGCCTCGCCCCATCTCGGCCGCAGCGCGCTGGACGCGGTCGAGCTGATGAATGTCGGCGTCAACTACATGCGCGAGCACATGCCGAGCGACGCCCGCGTGCACTACGCGCTGCTGGACACCGGCGGCATCGCGCCCAACGTCGTGCAGGCGCATGCACGGGTGCGCTACTCGATCCGTGCCCGAGACCTGCCCGGCATGAACGAGCTGGTCGAGCGTGTGCACAAGATCGCACAAGGTGCGGCGCTGATGACCGAGACCAAGGTGGAGATGAAGATCATCTCCGCGGTCTCCAACATCCTGCCCAACACGCCGCTCGAAGAGGCGCTGTATGGGATCATGGAGGAGCTCGGCCCGCCGCATTTCGACGCGACCGACAAGGATTTCGCCGGACAGATCCAGGCGACCCTGACCGACAAGGACATTGCCTCGGTCTACTACAGCATCGGCTTGGACCCGACCGACAAGCCGCTGGCCGACTTCCTGGTGCCACTCAATGCCAAGCGCAATCCGCAGATCGGCTCGACCGACGTCGGCGACGTCAGCTGGGTGGTGCCGACGGTGCAGGTGCATGCACCGACGGTAGCGATCGGCACGCCGTTCCACACCTGGCAGGTCGTCGCGCAAGGCAAGACGCCAGCCGCGCACAAGGCCATGGTGCAGGCTGCCAAGGCCATGGCCGGCCTGGGCATCAAGGCGCTCAACGAACCCGCCTTGATTGCAGCTGCCAAGGCCGACCTGAAAAAGCGGACGATGCGCACACCTTATGTCAGCCCGCTGCCTGCCGAAGTGGAGCCGCCGCTGATGATGTCGATCGCCTGAAACGTCAACCTTGGGGGGGGGGAACACAATGGCGAAAACGGCAACAAAGAAGAAGCCGGCGGCGAAGACCGCCAAGCCTGCTCCGAAGCGCGCGGCCGTGACCGCCACGGCCAACAAGAAGCCCGTGGAGGCCAAGCCGCAGCACAGGCCACAAGCGAAGGCAGCCGCGCCAAGACCGCGGCTGCCGAAAGGACCGGTCTGGCAGTGGTCGGCGGTCGACACGGCAGCTGCGATCCGCGCCGGCGCGGTCTCCTCGGTCGAAGTGACCGAGGCGCATCTCGCGCGCATGCATGAGGTCAATCCGAAGCTCAATGCCGTCGTCGTCGATCTCTCCGAAGACGCCCTGAAGGCTGCGCGTGCGGCCGACAAGGCGCGCGACAAGAGCGGCCTGCTGCATGGCGTGCCGGTCACGATCAAGGAGAACGTCGACTACGAGGGGCGGCCGAATCCCAACGGCGTTCCATCGCAGATGGGGATCATCGCGCCGTCGGACGCGCCGGTCGTGCGCAACCTGAAGCAGGCCGGCGCGATCGTGCTCGGCCTCACCAACACGCCGGAATTCTCGTTCCGCGGCTTCACCGACAACCCGCTGCACGGGCTGACCTTGAACCCGTGGGATCCAGAGATCACCTGCGGCGGCTCGTCGGGCGGCGCCGGAGCCGCGGTCGCGGCGGGCATCGGCACCATCGCGCATGGCAACGACATCGGTGGGTCGCTGCGCTGGCCGGCGCATTGCAATGGCGTCGTGACCATCAAGCCGACGCAGGGCCGCATCCCCGCCTACAACGAGAGCGCTGCTGCCGAGCGGCCGATGCTCGCACATCTCATGTCGTCGCAGGGGCCGCTGGCGCGGAGCGTCGCCGACGTCCGGCTGGCGCTGGAGGTGATGAGCCGGCGCGATCCGCGCGATCCGTGGTGGGTGCCAGCGCCACTGGAAGGCGTGGAGCCCAAGCGGCCGGTCAAGGTCGCGCTCGCCAAGATCCCTGACGACATGGACGTCGATCCGTCCGTGCACGCGGCGCTGCGGCAGGCAGCGGATCATCTGGAGCGGTCGGGCTACCGGGTCAGCGAGGTCGAGGTCCCCGACATCTCCGGCGTCTGGCAAACCTGGTGCGACATCATCACCAACGAGGTGGTGGTGATGCAGGAAGCCAAGATGCTGGCCGTGACGTCGGAGGATTTCCACAAGGCCTGGGGCGGGATGCGCGCCAAGGCCGAGATGCTCGACCTCGCCGGCTGGATGAACGCGACGGCGCAGCGCTCGACGCATATCCGTGCCTGGCAGCTGTTCTTCGAGGACTACCCGATCGTGCTGGCGCCGACCACGGTCAAGCCGACGCCCGGTCCGCGCGACGACACCATCAGCCCCGAGCGTGTGCGCGAGATCTTCTTCGACGAGATCCGCTTCATCTCGGCGATCAACGTGCTCGGCCTGCCCGGCGCCGTCGTGCCGGTCACGGTCCACAACGGCCAGCCCATCGGCGTGCAGCTGATCGCCGGCCGCTATCGCGAGGACCTCGCGCTCGATGCCGCCGCAGCAATCGAGAAGCGTGCAGGAATGCTGGTGCGGCAGCTCTGGGAACGGATGGTTTAGTCCCGCTGCGGCCCGAGGATCGAGGTCCTCGGGCCGTCATGTTTCCGACACTGCCCGGCATCGATTGTCGAAAGTCGAACACTGACGCGCATCGCGTTCGCTCGAGATCGCCTCGGGTTGACGGGAACTGGCCGACCTGTCTATTTTGATGTATACGAATGGATATAGCTTGGCGTCGGCACCGGCCCATGCGTCGGAACGGGACTTGCAATTCACCGAAACGAACCCGCCTCGGTGGATATGAACAAGGACAATGCGATGAGATCGACACGCTCCCTCACCGCCGCTCTGTGCGCGGCGGCCATTCTTCTGACCTGCGCGACTGCGTTCGCCGGCAGCGCCAACGTCGCCGTGGCCGCCAACTTCACCGAGCCCGCCAAGGAGATCGCGGCGCTGTTCAAGGCCAAGACCGGGCACGAACTGGTGATGAGCTTCGGCGCGTCCGGACAGTTCTACACCCAGATCAAGGAGAACGCGCCGTTCGCGATCCTGCTCTCCGCCGACGACGAACGGCCGAAGAAGCTGGTCGACGAGGGCCTCGGCGTCGCCGGGAGCCGTTTCACCTACGCCATCGGCAAGCTCGTGCTGTGGAGCAAGGACCCCAACGCGGTGAAAGGCGAGGAAACGCTGAAGGCGAACGCGTTCAACAAGCTGTCGATCGCCAATCCCACCGCGGCGCCCTATGGCGCCGCCGCGGTCGAGACGCTGAAGGCGCTGAAGCTCTATGAGACGATCCAGCCCAAGATCGTCCAGGGCAACACGATCTCGCAGGCGTACCAATTCGTCGACACCGGCAATGCCGAGCTCGGCTTCGTCGCGCTGTCGCAGCTGATGCCGAACGCCGGCGGCTCGCGCTGGCTGGTGCCGCAGAATCTCTACGGCGAGATCCGCCAGGATGCCGTGCTGCTGAAGGCGTCCGCCGGCAACGAGGCCGCCACCGCATTCCTGGCCTTCCTCAAGACCCCGGCAGCCCGTGCGGTCATCGAAAAGTTCGGCTATGCTCTGGATCCGAAGTCGGGCACCTGAGCATTAGGATTCATGAACCTCCACGTCTCCGCCGATATCTGGCAACCGATCCGGCTGACGCTCGAACTGGCAGCGCTCGCGACGATCGTCCTGATGATCGTGGGCACGCCGATCGCATGGTGGCTGGCGCGGTCGCGGGCGTGGTGGAAGGAGGCGGTCGCGGCACTGGTGGCGATCCCACTGGTGCTGCCGCCGACGGTTCTCGGATTCTACCTGCTGGTCGTGCTCGGCCCCAGCGGTCCGGGCGGCGCTCTGGCTTCGCTCTGGGGGGCGCGCACGCTGGCCTTCACTTTTCCGGGCCTGGTGATCGGCTCGGTCCTGTTCTCGATGCCGTTCGTCGTCCAGCCGATCCGCAACGCCTTCGAGGCCATGGGCGAAAAGCCGCTGGAAGCGGCCGCCACTCTGCGCGCCTCACCCTGGCGCGTGTTCTGGACCATCGCGGTGCCGCTGGCGAGCCCCGGATTTCTCACCGGCGCCATCCTCGGCTTCGCCCATACCGTCGGTGAGTTCGGCGTCGTGCTGATGATCGGCGGCAACATTCCCGGCAAGACCAAGGTGCTCTCGGTTGCGATCTACGACTATGTCGAGACCTCGCAATGGACCGAGGCCTCCGTGCTGGCGCTCGGCATGGTCGTGTTCTCGTTCTGCGTCATTCTGACGATGATGCTGATCGAGAAGAAGATGACGCGCAGCACGTCATGAGCACGGTCAGGGTCAATTTCCACGGCACGCTCGGTCGCTTCGAGCTGAACGCGCGCTTCGAGGTTCCGGCGCGCGGCGTGACCGCGATCTTCGGTCCGTCCGGTTGCGGCAAGACGGCGGTCATGCGCTGCATTGCCGGCCTCAACCATCTCGCCGGCGGGCTATGCTCCGTCGCCGGCGAGGTCTGGCAGGACGAAAAGCATTTTCGTCCCGTGCATCAGCGTCCGATCGGCTACGTCTTCCAGGAAGCCAATCTGTTTCCGCACCTCTCGGTCCGCCGCAACCTGATGTACGGCCATCCTGGCTCGAGCAGCGCGGCCGCGATCGGCTTCGACGAGGTCGTCGCGCTGCTCGTCCTTGGACGGCTGCTCGACCGCTCGCCGCGCCACCTGTCCGGCGGCGAGCGGCAGCGCGTCGCGATCGGCCGCGCGCTGCTCAGCCAACCGAAGCTGCTGCTGATGGACGAGCCGCTGTCGGCGCTCGACCAGATGACCAAGGATGAGATCCTGCCGTATCTGGAGCGGCTGCACGCCGCCCTCGACCTGCCGATCCTCTATATCAGCCACGACCTCGCTGAGGTCGAGCGGCTTGCCGATCAGCTGGTGCTGATGCGCAATGGCGCGGTCCTGGCTTCGGGCCCCTTGTCCGTGCTGCAGGCCGACCTGTCGCTGCCGCTCGCGCTGTCGCGCGACGCCGCCGTGAGCCTCGACGCCACCGTCACCGCCCAGGATACGGCCGATGGCATGGCGACACTCGAAGTCCCCGGCGGCCAGTTCCTGCTCCCGGCCGAGCCCCTCACGCCGGGCGCGCGCCGCCGCCTGCGCGTGCTCGCTGACGACGTCAGTCTCGCGCTGGAAACGCCGAGCCGCAGCACCATCGTCAACGTGCTCCGCGCCAGAATACTCGAGATCCGCAGCCAGTCGGACCACCGCGTCACGGCCTTGCTCGGACTCGGCGAGGATGGTCACGGCGCGCGGCTGCTGACGCGTGTCACCCAGCGCTCGTGGAACGAGCTCGGCCTGCGGGCGGGGCTTGCGGTCTATGCCCAGGTCAAGGGTGTCGCGCTCGTCCGCCGCGAAGAGCCTATCGCCTGAATCCAACACCTGGCATTCGGCAACATCGCGCGATGTTGCATACGTGACAATAGCCCCCCTCATGTTATATCGTAAACAATACAACTTCGGATGAGACAAAGCGACAGGCGCTTTGATTTCGTCAATGCAATGAACGAGTTGAGCGGCAGGACATCGTCTGGCCCGGTGCTTGCTACCTGGATCTCGCAACAAGAGGTCATCAGCATGAAAGCCGCCGTCACCTGGCATCCGAACGCGCCCAAGCCGCTTGCGCTGGTGCTGGGCACCAACGAGATCGCCTCCGCCGTCGCGGCCAAGCTCAATCATGCCCGCTTCGCGGTCGTACTATGCCATGACGCCTTTCCGCCGGTGATCCGGCGCGGCATGGCCTTCCATGATGTCCTGTTCGGCGAGATGCGCGACCTCGACGGCGTGATCGGCTCCCGCGCCGAGAGCATCACCGATGTCGTGCGGATTCACCGTGAGCCAGACCAGGCCGCCGTGACCGGGATGCATCTGACCGACATCATCGCCTTCCGCTATCCGGCCGTCATCGTCGACGCCCGCATGCAAAAGCATCTGGTGACGCCGGATCTGCGCGGCGTCGCCGGTATCGCCGTCGGCATCGGGCCGCGTTTCGCGATCGGGCACAATTGCGACGTCGCGATCGAGACTCATCCCCGCGAGACCGGCACGATCTTGGCCCATGGCACGACGCGCGATGCGGACGGCAAGGCACGCGATCTCGGCGGCGCCGGCCGCGAGCGTTTCGTCTATTCGGACCAGGAGGCCGTCTGGCACACCCCGCTCGACATCGGCACCCGGGTCTACAAGGGCCTGCAGCTCGGCTCGCTCGGCGGCACGCCGGTGCTCGCACCGCTCGACGGCGCGCTGCGCGGCATCGCCCGCGACGGCGTACGCGTGCCGGCCAACGTCAAGCTGCTCGAGATCGATCCGCGCGGCCGTCAAGCCGCCTGGACCGGCATGGACGAGCGCGGACAGGCTATCGCGGCGAGCGTCGTCGCGGCCCTTCACCAGATCATGCAAACCGGTCGGAAGGCGGGCCGCGTCTCCGCCAACGTATGAGGAGGACTGCCATGGGTGTCGCTGACGTCGGGACTTGTCAGATCGTGGCGCTGCAGGGCGCAGCGTCCAGCGTGATCCAGGAGATGCTCGGCGATTTCGCCAAGCGGCTCTCGGAGAATGGCCTGCGTGTCTCCGGCGTGATCGAGAGCAGCGCCGACAAGGCCAGGCCGTGCAAGGCCATGATGCTGCGCAGCCTCGACGATGGCCGCGTGTTCGCGATCTCTCAGGATCTCGGCCCGGAGTCGCAGGCCTGCAATCTCGACCCGGAGGGCCTCGTGCTCGCCTGCGCCGCCGTGCAGCAGTCGATCTCGCGGGGCACCGACATCGTGATCCTCAGCAAGTTCGGCAAGCAGGAAGCGGCAGGAGGTGGCCTTGCCGATGCCTTCGGCTCCGCCATCGCAGCCGGCCTCCCGGTCATCACGGCGGTCTCACCGGCGATGATGGACGCGTGGACGCGCTTTGCCGGCGCGTTCGCCGAGCACATTGACGCCGATATCGCGCGCCGACCGGGCTGGATCGAGGCGCGGTACGGCCGCTGGGTGACATCGCGAGCCACCCGTGACATGGTTGGCTCTCAACGCGAGCGGATCGGAATGGGATGAAGCGCGAAGCTCAAATCGCATTGACCATCAACTTCGGCAATGGCGGCAGCCTGTGCCCGGAGGATCTGCTGCTGATCGATATCATCCGGAGGGAGCGCTCGATCCTCGGCGCCGCGCGCGCGAGCGGCATCTCCTACCGCAAATGCTGGCTGATGGTCGATGCGCTCAACCGCACCTTCGAGACGCCGGTGTTCGAGACTCATCCGGGGCGCCGGGGCGGCGGCGCGGAGATCACGCCGTTCGGCGAGCGGCTGATCGCGCTGTACCGCTCGATGGAGCGGCGCACGCGCACCGCAACGGCCGCCGCGCTCGGCGAGCTGCAGAAGGCTACGGATCCCCGCTATCAGAAGCGGGCCAGCGGCGCGGCCGAGGCAGCTCCGAAGGCCGAACCGCGCCGGGTCCGATCGCGACGCTCTTGATCATCGCCCAGGCGGACAGATCCGGCTCCAGCGCCAACCGCTCGACCGACTCCAGCGTCACCAGCGCATGCAGCCTGGTCGCGCCGAGATCGAAGGTGACGCGCACGTAGGGCGGCTCGAGCGGCAGGATCTGCTCGATCCGGCCCGGCAGCCGGTTGGTGATCGACACGTCCATCGGCCGCGACAGCGCGATCGAGACGTCGCGGGCCTCGATGGTCACCGAGACGCCGGCGTCGATCGCCGCGTCCACCATCGGCACGCGCAGCTCGCCATCGGCAAAGAACAGCGTCGACATGCCATATTGCGGATCATGGCGCAGCACGCGCGCGGGAACCGTCGTGCTGAGAACGACGGACGAGGCTGAAGACGATGCAGACTGGCCGGTCATCGCGCAGCAGCCTCCACGGCCTCAAGGCCGGTCGTGATCATACAGCACGCGGACGCGGATCGTGCCTTCCACCGCGCGCAGCTCCGACAGCAGCGCCTCGCCCTCGCCGCCGACCACGTCGGTTTCGAGCACGACATAGCCGACCTCGGGATCGGTCTGAAGATATTGCGCGAGGATGTTGATGTTGTGCCGCGCCACCGCCTCGTTGACCTGGCGCAGTACGCCCGGCACGTTGCGGTGGACATGGATGAAGCGCGTGCCGGTCGGGCGCGCCGGCAATTGTACCTGCGGGAAGTTGACGGCGCCAAAAGTCGAACCGACGTCGGAATAGTCGATCAGCTTGCGCGCGACCTCGCCACCAATTCGGTCCTGCGCCTCCTCGGTGGAGCCGCCGACATGCGGGGTCAGGATCACGTTGGGCAGGCCCTGCAGCGGCGAGACGAACGGATCGGCGTTCGATGCCGGCTCCGCCGGGAACACGTCGACCGCGGCGCCGGCGAGCTTGCCCTCGCGCAGCGCGCTGGCCAGCGCTTCGATGTCGACCACGGTGCCGCGCGAATTGTTGATCAGATAGGCCCCGTCCTTCATGTGACGGATCTGGCGCTCGCCGATCATGTTGGCGGTCGCCGGCGTCTCCGGCACGTGCAGCGACACGACGTCGCTCATCGCCAGCAGCTCATCAAGGCTCTCGACCGGCTCGGTGTTGCCGTGGCGGAGCTTGTCGGTGAGATCGAAGAAGATCACCCGCATGCCCATGGCCTCGGCGAGGTTCGACAGCTGCGAGCCGATGTTGCCATAGCCGATGATGCCGAGCGTCTTGCCGCGCACCTCTCGGCTGCCATTGGCCGACTTGTCCCAGCCGCCGGCATGCGCCGACACCGAGCGCGGGAAGATTCGGCGCATCAGCATCACGACTTCGGCGATCGTCAGCTCGGCGACGCTGCGGGTGTTCGAATAGGGCGCATTGAACACGGGGATGCCGAGCCGCTTCGCGGCATCGAGATCGACCTGGTTGGTGCCGACGGAGAAGCAGCCGACCACCATCAGCCGGTCGGCGGCCTGCAGCACGTCGGCGGTGAGATGCGTGCGCGAGCGAATGCCCAGCATGTGCACGCCCGACAGCATACGCTTCAACTCCGCCGAACCGAGCGCCTTCGGCAGCCGTTCGATTTCCGTATAGCCGTTGGCCTCGAACATGCGGACGGCCGAGTCGTTCACGCCCTCAAGGAGCAGAACGCGGATCTTTTGCTTGGGCAGCGATAGCGGCATGGGCCTGGCCTGATTCAGTCGTGGGTGTGGCGTAGTGTAGCGGTTGTTACAGTCGCGATGCGTTGAAACTTGGTGAATGCGACGCGGCAGGAACGCTTTCTGTCGCTTTCCCAGGGTCTTGTCCACTCCGCACCGGCATTTTGGCCTGCGATGCAAAATCAGCGCCTGGCATACCGGACGCACCGCACGGCCTGCACTGCAACAACCGGAGATCGCTGTTTTGGCTGCTGACAAACCATGCGAGCAGAGCTAGCCTTTCTTCCAATCACAAAATCATCGGGAGGTCAGCATGTCAGACGGGGTTGTCGAGACACGCGCGTCGGAGGTGTCGGCCGGTGAAACGCAGACGGTCGATGTCGCCGTCGTGGGTGCCGGATTTGCGGGGCTTTACCTGCTGCACCGCCTGCGCAAGGCGGGCTTCTCGACCGTGACGCTGGACACCGCAAACGACGTCGGCGGCACCTGGTACTGGAACCGGTATCCCGGCGCGCGCTGCGACATCCAGACCGTCGACTACAGCTACACCTTCGATCCCGAGCTCGAGAAGGCCTGGCAATGGTCGGAGAAATACGCCACCCAGCCGGAGATCCTGCGCTATCTTGGCTTCGTCGCCGACCGCTACGATCTGCGCCGCGACATCCGCTTCGGCACCCGTGTCCTCGGCGCCTCCTGGGACGATGCCAAGGAGCGCTGGCTGCTGACGACCGACAAGGGCCCCGCCGTCTCCTGCCGCCACTACATCATGGCGACCGGCTGCCTGTCGCAGCCGAAGCCGCCGGAAATCGACGGCGTGCACGACTTCAAGGGCGAGATCTACTTCACCAGCCGCTGGCCGCACGACGGCGTCGACCTCCGCGGCAAGCGCGTGGCCGTGATCGGCACCGGCTCCTCCGGCATCCAGTCGATCCCGCTCATCGCCGAGCAGGCAGCGCAGCTCACGGTGTTCCAGCGCACGCCGAACTTCGCACTGCCTGCGCATAATGGTCCGCTCCCGGCCGATCGCGCCGCGCAGCTTGCAGAGGATCGCAACGGGCTGCGCCAGCAGGCGCGCTGGTCGATGACCGGCGTGCCGATTCCGCCGGCCACCGAGTTCAGCTGGCAGATGAGCGAGGCCGAGCGCCGCGAGCGCTTCGAGAAGCTGTGGGCCTCTGGCGACCTCGTCGGCATGCTGACGCAGCTCTGGGCCGACCAGGGCGTCGACCCCGACGGCAACGCGCTGCTCGCCGATCTCATCCGCGAGAAGATCCACGAGATCGTCAAGGATCCCGAGACCGCCGCAGCGCTCACGCCCCATGACCATCCGTTCGGCGCCAAACGCCCCTGCCTCGACACCAACTACTATCAGACGTTCAATCGCCCCAACGTCACGCTGGTCAATCTGCGCCAGGAGCCGATCGCGTCCATCACCGCTGATGGCATCAAGACCGACAGGCGCAGCTTCGACATCGACGTCATCGTGTTCGCGACCGGCTTCGACGCCATGACCGGTGCGATCCGCGCCGTGCATCCGATCACCGGGCGCGGCGGCAAATCACTTGAGGATGTCTGGGCCAACGGACCGCAAACCTATCTCGGACTCACGGTCGCGGACTTTCCCAATCTGTTCCTGATCACCGGTCCCGGCAGCCCGTCAGTGCTGTCGAACATGGCGGTCTCGATCGAGCAGCATGTCGACTGGGTGGTCGACCGTCTCATCGCCCTTCGCGAGGACGGCTTCACCACCATTGAGCCCACGGAGACCGCGCAGGCCGGCTGGGCCCGCCACATGGCAGACTGCGCGACCGTGACGCTGCATCGGCTCGCCAACACCTGGTACACCGGCGCCAACGTGCCGGGCAAGCCGCAGACGCTGATGCCTTACACCGGCGGCGTCGGCCCCTATCGCGGCATCTGCAACGAGATCGTCAGCCGCGGCATGCTCGGCTTCAAGCTGTCAGGTCCGAACGGCGCGTCCCAATGCAATGACGGCGAGATCGTGCGGCTGCAGCCGGATGTCCGGCTGGTGCTGAACATGCTGGCCGAGATGAACCTGCCGCCGATCGAATCGATGGGCGCGGCCGGCGCCCGTGAATTCGTCGCGCAGTTCAACGCGACGAGGCCGCCTGGACGTCCCGTTGGCGAAGTCAGGGATGGCACATTGCAGGGCGCTGATGGTCCCCTGGCCTACCGGCTCTATCGTCCGGCGACGCCCGGCCCGCATCCGATCGTGGTGTACTTTCATGGCGGCGGCTGGGTCCTCGGCGACGAGCAGTCGGATGATCCGTTCTGCCGCGACATGTGCCGCCGCTCCAACATGATTTTCGTCAGCGTAAACTATCGCCATGCGCCCGAGCACCGCTTCCCGGCGGCGGCTGAGGACGGCTACGCGGCGACGCGCTGGGTGGCCGAGCACGCCGCCGAGCTCGGCGGACGCGAGGGACCGGTGCTGGTGGCAGGGTGGAGCGCCGGCGGCAACATCGCGGCGGTCACCTGCCAGCTCGCGCGAGATCGCGGCGGGCCTGATATCGGCGGCCAGCTGCTGCTGTGCCCGGCCACCGACTGCAGCTTCGATCGTCCGTCCTACACGGAGAATGCGACCGGCTACTTCCTGACGCGGTCGCTGATGTACTGGTTCTGGGACATCTACTGCTCGCCGGCGGATCGCACCGATCCGCTCGCATCGCCGTTGCGGGGCAAGCTGCAGAGCCTGCCGCCGGCCTACATCGTCACCTGCGAGTTCGATCCGCTGCGCGACGAGGGGATTGCCTATGCGGAAGCCCTCGCCGCCGCGGGCGTGCCGGTCGGACAGCTCAAGGCGCACGGCCACTTCCATTCGTCGTTCATGATGGTCGACGTCGTCATCACCGGCGTCGGCGGCCGCATGCGGATGGCGGAGGCGCTGCAGGCGTTCACCCAGTCTGCGGAAGAAGGCGAATCGCTGGAGATCAACGCCGCCGCGAGCTGACCAACGGAGGCTGCGGCCGAGCAGTATCGCAACGGCCCGCAGCCTTGCGGGCCGTTGCTGCGACGCGCAGCTTGCGTCGGATCGCCCACGCTGTCACCGAGACGACGAGCCACGCCGTTGTTGCGGCGGCGAAGGCGGTCGCGACGCTTAGCTGAACCAGCGTGGAGAATACGGCCGCGAACGCCAGCATGCCGAGGCTGCCGAGCACCGCGCCTACGGTGTCGAGCGCAGCCGCTTCGCGTCCGCGCCGCTCGCCGAAGAATCCCTGTTGGCGCTTGCGCCTGATCTCGTGCGCCTCGATCAGGGTGACGCTGGCGCAGAAGATGGCGGGCAATGCCAGGAAGAGGCCGCCGATCGCAGGACCGAAGGCCTTGGCAATGAGCCCCGCGGCGACTGTCGCGGCGCCGCCCAGCGCGAAGCGGATGACGTATTCGTGCCACTTGCCGTCCTTCAGCGCCGAGGGCGAGATGCGGATCAGCATCACGCGCCTCCAGAGAAGACCACCTGGAGTCCGAGCGCCGCCACCAGCCAGACGACCATCGCGAGCAGGCTCGCGGTCAACGCGCGCAGATGCAGCCGCATCAGCAGTTGGCACACGATCATGCTGTAGAGACAGAGCGCGACGGCGCCGAACATCATCGAACGGCTCTGGACCGCCGCGTAGGCGGCGTCATGTGTGACGATCGCAATGCCAAGCGTCGCCAGCGCAACCGAGGGCGCGGCTCCGAATAATCCGGCAAAGCTCTTCGGACGCAGCACGTCGCCAATCATCGCGAATGCCGAAACGATGACGCCGCCGATCAGGAAGCGGATGATGTATTCGGTCATGTCCGGCTTGCTCCCGGTGGTTCGTAGCCGGTCCACGGGCGCAAGCTGCGCTCGAGGGCAGCGCCGAGCATGAATCCGACAACGACGTCGCTGGCCCAATGCGCAAGCAGCATCACGCGCGTGATGCTGAGCCCGACGGCAGCACTCCTCACCGCAATCCTTGCGCGTGCCGGCAGCGGACCGGCGGCGGAGTAGAGCGCACCCATGTGCAGCGCATGTCCCGAGGGAAAGGCGTCCTGTGCATGGCCGGACGGCGCCACGCCGTGGAGATGGCCGCGCAAGGTGGTGCGATCCGGCCGGGTCTGATCGAAGATGGCCTTCAAGGCATGCGGCAGAGCCGAAGCCGCAACCGTGACCAGCAATGCATGAGTGGTCGTCGCGCGAACGCGGCTGCTTTGGCCGCGCGTCACCAGCCAAGCCACCGATGTCAGGGCCAACCACACCTTCTCGTCCGCCCCCCACGCGAGGCCGCGTGCGAGCTTTTGCAGCCGCGGTTCCGTGGTTCGTGCAGCTACGTCCGCAATGATGCGGTCCGCCTTGGTCGGCTCGACGTGGATGGCCGTGGCGGAACTTTGCTTGCGAAAGGGCAC
Organism: Bradyrhizobium sp. SZCCHNRI3043; assembly: GCF_032377735.1. Lineage (NCBI taxonomy): Bacteria > Pseudomonadati > Pseudomonadota > Alphaproteobacteria > Hyphomicrobiales > Nitrobacteraceae > Bradyrhizobium > Bradyrhizobium sp. SZCCHNRI3043. Next base: position 237,982 of record NZ_JAUHID010000002.1, on the reverse strand, counting down.
CGAAATTGCCGGTGTGATCTTCTTCCCGATGGCGCGGATCATGGCACTTGCCAAGGACGAACAATATGTTCACCTACAACGCCGAGCCCTCACAACGGGTTTCGGGAACAGACACGAAACTGTCACGAGTTACCAGCTCAGCCCTGACCGCGAATAGCCTCGTCATACGCCTCGACCGAGGCTCGAGCTGTCTCCCGCGCATCGCTCGCGCTCATGCCCGGCTTGTACAGGCTCGAGCCGAGACCGAAGGCGCGCACGCCGACGGCGACGTAGGAGGCGAGCGTCTTGTCCGACACACCGCCGACGGCGCCGACCACGACGCCTTTCGGCAGGACTGCAAGTTGCGCTGCAATCCCCGACGGACCGAGCACTGACGCCGGAAAGTATTTCAGGGCCGAGGCGCCGCAATGCAAAGCCAGAAAGGCCTCGGTCGGCGTGAAGACCCCGGGCATGGTCACCATGTCGTAGGCCTGCGCCGTCGCCAGCACTTCGACGTCGACGTTCGGGCTGACCATCAGGCGCCCGCCGGCCTCCGCAACGCGCACGCAATCCGCGGCATTGACGACCGTTCCTGCGCCGATCAGGCAGTCCTTGCCGAACCGAGATGCCAGACGCTCGATCGAGACGAACGGTTCCGGCGAGTTGAGAGGAACCTCGATCAGCTCGAAACCGGCTTCGATCAGGACATCGACGATGGCCTCGGACTCGTCGGGTTTGATACCGCGCAGGATCGCAACGAGCGACCGCTTCACATGCGGCCAGGCGACGGACTGTGTCATTTCAGAAACGTGCTCCCCAGATCTGCCGCGCGGCCTTGAGCAGGCCGCGGCGTGACGCCTGTTCGGCATCGCATTCATTCACGTCGAAACCAGCAGCGGCCAGCGCCTCGCGATAGAGGCGACCGAGCCGGCCCGCTCCGATCAACCGGAGTGGAAGCTCGGCGCCGAACCGCGCGCGCGCATCGGCGATTTCGCTGCCGATCAGAATCCCGGAGAGCCTTGCAGCCCCATCGGACCGCCGCTCGAAGCCGAGGAGCTGCGCCGCGCGCAGCCGGAACAGCGCGTTCGTCAGTGCCGTCGGCGCGGCCAGGGCCGCCGCGAGGCTCTCGCGGAACGCTGTGTCGTGCTCGACGGTCGAGGCTTCCGGTTCGACGGCATGCATCAGGATGCTATGCTGAGAGACCACCGCGAACAGCTCACCGGTCATGTAGGTGGCGAAGTCGATCACCACGCCGGCATCGATCCGGATCCATTTGCTGTGGGTGCCCGGAATGCAGACGATCCCGGTGAAATCCGGCTCGGTGACGCCGAGCAGCTGGGTTTCCTCGCCGCGCATCACGTCCGGCCGGTCCGCGCGAACCTGCGCCAGTCCCGGCAGAATTCTGACGTCGCGGTCGGCGTCGACACTGATCGCTCCGGCATACAGCGCATCCAGACGGGTGGGCGTGTGCAGATACGGCGCCTCGACCCAGCCTTGCCGCGCGCCGGCCATGCCGCAGATCAGCACCGGAACATCGGCCGGTGCGCCAAGCTTCGCCAGATGATCGCGCAGCACCGGCGCGAAGCCTGATGTCGCGCAATGCAGCATGCCCTCGCCACCACGGCTCTCGGCAAGCTCCGTCCCGTCTCCGGCCATAAGCCAGGCACGGAAACTGGAGGTTCCCCAGTCGACGGCGACAAAGGCCGGCGTTGCTGACGAATAGACGGCGGTCACATCCTGCTCCCGAACACTTCCACATCTGGCAATGGCACGCCGGGCGGGCCACGCAAACAACAAATTGCATCATGCACGATTATGCACGTTGTTATTCTTGTTTATGCATGATAACAAGCGGCATGTCAGACCTTCCACTGGCGCGCCGCGACCAGATCGCCGGCCGCCTCTCTGCGGGGCAAGCGGTCATCGCGACCGCCCTCGCCGACGAATTCGGCGTCTCCGAGGATGCGATCCGGCGCGATCTTCGCGCGCTTGCCGCCGAAGGACGCTGCCGCCGCGTGTATGGCGGCGCATTGCCGATCGTCGGCGGCATGGCACCGATGGCGGCGCGTATCGGGCAAGATCGCGAACGCAAGCTGGCGCTCGCCCGGTCGGCCGCCCGCAGCATCGCGCATGGGGAGTTTCTCTTCCTCGATAGTGGCAGCACCAATCTCGCCCTCGCTGAAGTCCTGCCCGATGATTTCGATCTCACCGTCGCGACCAACGCCATCGACATTGCCGCAACCGTGCTGCATCGGCAGGACCTGCAGTTGATCGTGATCGGCGGCTCCGTTCACCCCGCAGTCGGCGGCTGTGTCGACGCCGACGCCATCATGCAGGTACAGCGCTTGAACATCGACCGCTGCTTCATCGGCGCCTGCGCTGTATCGGCGCAAGGCGGCATCAGCGCGGTTGATCCGACTGACGCAACGTTCAAGCGAACGCTGCTGTCGCTGAGCCGCGTAAGCGTCGCAATGGTCACCAACGAGAAGCTCGAGACCCGAGCCCCCCACCGTATCGCCGGCGCCAAGACGATCAGCCAGCTCACCGTCGAGCATGATGCGCCGGCGGCCCGACTCGCCCTGCTCAGACGGGCGGGAGCTACCATCATGACCGCCACCCCGCCCGGATGACGGCGCCTTCGGAGTTTCAGGAATCTTCCAGATGAGTTCGGATCACCGCGCGGCGCGGCTCGCGACACGCCTGGCCTTTTTCGTCGCCGGCTTCGGCATCGCCTGCTGGGCGCCGCTGGTGCCGTTCGCCAAGCAGCGGCTGGGGGTCGACGATGCGACGCTCGGGCTGCTGCTGCTCTCGCTCGGCGTGGGCTCGGTCGCATCGATGTTGGCGGCAGGTCTCCTGAGCGCCCGCTACGGCAGCAAGCCCGTCGTCATCGTCAGCGGCATCGCCTTGAGCATGCTGCTGCCCCCGCTGACGATCGCCTCAACGCCAGCCACGCTCGGGCTTGCGCTGTTCGCCTTTGGCGCGGCGCTCGGCTCGCTCGACGTCGCCGTGAACATCCAGGCGATCGACGTCGAGCGGCTGAGCGAGCGTCCGCTGATGTCCGGCTTCCACGCGCAGTTCAGCATCGGCGGCTTCGCAGGCTCCGGCGTCATGACTGCGCTGCTCGCGTTCGATGTCGCGCCGCCGCTCGGCACGCTCGCCTGCTGTGCGCTCGCCCTGGCCGCGATGACCGTGGCTGCCCCACGACTGATAGCGAGCAAACCGGCGCAATCGGGCCCTCTGCTCGTGCTTCCTCATGGCGCAGTGCTGCTGCTGGCGGCGCTCGCCGCGATCATGTTCCTGGTCGAGGGTGCGATGCTCGACTGGAGCGCGCTGTTGCTCGCCGGGTCGGGCCGCCTGCCGGCCGCGCAAGCCGGGCTGGGCTACATCATGTTCTCGATCGCAATGACCGCCGGGCGTCTCGTCGGCGATGCCGTGGTTGCACGGATCGGCGATCGCGCGACGTTACTGGGGGGCAGCGTCATCGCGATCATCGGCTTCGTCGTGCTGCTCGCGGTTCCCTGGATTGTTGCTGCCATGGCCGGCTTCGCGCTGATCGGCTTGGGTGCATCGAACCTGGTCCCGGTGCTGTTCCGCCGGGCCGGCGCGCAGACAGCGATGCCGGTCGGGCTGGCCGTCGCCGCCGTCACCACCGCCGGCTACTCCGGCGTACTGCTTGGGCCCGCCGGCATCGGCTTCGTCGCCGCGGCCACCAGCCTGCCGGCCGCGTTCTGGATGTTGGCCGCACTGCTCGTCATTGTGCTGCTGAGCGCACCACGCGTCGTAGCTGCGCCAAATTAGGAACGAGCCCGGTGCTTGGCTTTGATACGCATCTCATGCCCCAGCCAAGAGCAGAATCGGACGCGCACCCAATATCGTTACTCTCATTCTCATCATCGTCGGCGCGGCGTAGACGGCAATCCTGGAATCCGCGCTCGCGGCCATCGTAGCCTGCCCGCCTGCCCCGCTTCGTGCGCCGCCCCGCAACGCAGGTTGCAGACATCGCCTCCCTTGCGAAGCTCGTCCGGACGGCTCAGGATCGCCGGACAGACAGCGGAGCAGTCTAGTGGAGATCGATGGCGAGGCCCCTGCGGACGAAGACGGATTTGCCGACACACAGGCGCGCGACGCGCATTTCCTGCGCCACAGCTTCGCTGTCGCCCTCCGCTCGATGTCACACGGCAATCACCCGTTCGCCGCCATTCTCGTCGATGCTGACGGCAGGGTCCTGATCGAAAGTGAAAACGGCTACCTGCCAGCGCGCGATGCCACAGCGCACGCAGAACGACTGGTCGCGACGCAGGCCTGCACGTCGATTGCCCCCGAGATCAGAGCTGTGGCTACGCTGTATTCGTCGGCAGAGCCGTGCGCGATGTGCGCGGGCGCCATCTACTGGGCCGGCATCGGACGCGTGGTCTACGGCCTCAGCGAGCGGCGGTTACGCGACCTTACCGGCAACCATCCGGAGAACCCGACGCTCGACCTGCCCTGCCGCGAGGTGTTCGCGAGCGGCCAGCGCGCAACCGAGATTGTCGGCCCCTTGTTGGAGGAGGAAGCCGCGGCGCTGCATGAAGGAGCCTGGGACAAATGAAGCAGGCGCCGCGACCGAGCCGCGGCGCCCTCTTCGAGTGCTTCGATCCGTATCAGAACTTCACGGTCACGCCCGAGTAGAGCGACGACTCGGTGCAAGCGCCCGTGGCGACGCGAGTGCCGCCGCCACCGGCGACGGAACAGCCGACCGCGTTGTTGTGGTCGAGGCCGAACTTGTTCTGCCAGTAGCGATAGGCCACCCAGACGTCGATCATGTGGCTCTGCTTCTCACCCCACATCGCCTTCGACGCATCGAAGGTCAGGCGGATCGGCTCGGAATTGAACTCGACCTTGGTCGGATAGACGCCGTTCGCGACGCTGGCCGGGAGCGGCTCGGTATCGGTGCCCTTCTTGCCATACCAGCCGGCGCGACCCGAGATCGAGAAGAACTGCATGCTCTCAGGCAGGAAACCGAGATCCATGTAGTAGTTGGTCTCGACCGCCCAGGTTGGCTTGAACGAGGTGTTGCCGTCGGAGATGCAGGGGTTCGACCAGCCGGCGCCGCACTGCGAGAACGAGTTGTGGTTGGCGAACTCCCAGTACATCAAGGGAGCGACGTTGAAGTAGCCCTTGTAAGGCAGGTTGAACGCGAACTGCAGACCGGCGACGACGTCACGCTTGGCCGCGCCGAAGTAGCGGTTCTCGGTATTGGCATCCATGCCCACTTCGAACGAGATGTTCTGCAGCGGCCCCACCGTGAAGGCCTTGGTGTTGAAGATCTGGTTCCAGCCGAAGGTCGAGCGGAACAGGCCGTAGATCTCGGTCGCACCGGCGCAGCTCGCCGGCGTGAACGCGAAGCCCGCGTTGGGCGAGACGATGCCGCCGGTCTGCGTGCAGGGCCCCGCCGGGTCGTTGTGGTCCGACTTGAACAGCGAGATCGTGAAGAAGTTGGTGCCGTAACCCCAGACGTCGAAATGGGTGAACGAATAGACCTGCTTGGCGGTCTTGGCGTTGAACGTGCCGTTGCCGTTGACGCTCCATGCACCAGGCTGGCTGGCATCGAAGATGTAGGAGTAGCTGACGCGATTGTCGACGACGAGGAAGAATGGCACCTCGGCCGGAGCCTTCTTCGCGATCGCCTTGGCGGGCAGGTCGGCAGCCCCTGCGACACCGACTGAGCTAAGCGCTACCGCGCCCAGCGCGACGGCCGCTGCGATTGTGTGACGTAACGACATTCAGAACACCCCCAGTTGACAAGCGCCGATTCCCGACTTGCATGCACAGTTGCGCCGTTCCACCGGCTGGAGAAGCCTCAACTTTCTCCAGGACTTGCCCGCAGTTTGATCAAGGTTCCGCCGTATTGCAGCAGCGACGACAGCAGACGCAGGCCTGAACATGGGACGATTGGCCGCGGCCGCGATGCTCCCAAATTCCGATCTTGCCGCTTCACATTGCAGAAGTTTTTCCGAAAGCCCCCGCGTGGCCTTCCGCGCGCTTTCGCGAGCAAGCCTGGGCGCAAGCGCGCCCCTGACGCGTATTGGATGACGCTGCTCATCCAACGTGCAGCTTGCCGCGGCGGATCGATTTCCGGCCAGTGTCTCAATAGTGCCACAGAGCTTTATCGATCACGGCTGATTGCAGCGTACGCTGCTTGCAACCAAGGGCGCGCTGCATTCGCCGATCGCCGCGCGATGGGCGCTTGGACAAGAGTTGGGCAGAGGATGGCGCTTTTCGCCTCTTACGCGCCGCGGCAAATTAGATCACAATTGAGGCATCTTCGTTCCCCTGCCCACGACGCAGCAAATGCCTGAACCCGCGCCGGCCGATCCGAACCCTACGCCTCCGCTCCTGCAGACGATCGGGTTGACCAAGCGCTATGGCGACTTCCTTGCCAACGACGAGATCGACATCGAGATCCGGCCACGCGAGATTCACGCCTTGCTCGGCGAGAACGGTGCCGGCAAGTCGACGCTGGTGAAGACGATCTACGGACTGGTGCAGCCGAGCGCCGGTGAGTTGCGCTGGCAGGGTGTGCCCATCAAGCTGTCCGGCCCGGCCGAGGCTCGATCTCTCGGCATCGGCATGGTGTTTCAGCATTTCTCCCTGTTCGACAACCTCACCGTGGCTGAGAACGTGGCGCTCGGGCTCGACGGCAAAGAGCCATTCAAGTCCATGTCAGCGCGGCTCGCGGACGTCGCGCGCGACTACGGACTGCCGCTCGATCCGAAGCGCGAGGTCTGGCAATTGTCGGTCGGCGAGCGGCAGCGCATCGAGATCGTGCGGGCGCTGATGCAGAGTCCGAAATTCCTCATCCTGGACGAGCCCACCGCCGTGTTGACGCCGCAGGAGGCCGACCAGCTGTTCGTCGTGCTGGAGCGACTGAAAGCAGAAGGCCGCGCCATCCTCTACATCAGCCACAAGCTCGAGGAGGTGAAGCGGCTGTGCGACACCGCCACCATCCTGCGCAGCGGCAGGAAGGTCGCGACCTGCAATCCGAAGCTGGAGACGGCTGCCTCGCTGGCCCGCATGATGGTGGGGACCGAGATCAAGGAAGTGAAGCCGCCGGCCGAGCGACGCACCACCGTGCCGCGCCTGGTCGTCAATGATCTCACCCTCGCCCCCAGCGAGCTGCATGGCGTGGGCCTCAAGAACATTTCCTTCGAGCTGAAGGGCGGCGAGATCCTCGGCATTGCCGGTGTCGCCGGCAACGGCCAGGACGAGCTATTTGCTGCGCTGTCCGGCGAACGCCTCGTCAAAGAGCCCGGCACGATCATCATCGAGGGCCTCGCTTGCGGCAATCTCTCGATCAGCCAGCGACGCAAGATGGGAGCCGCCTTCGTGCCGGAGGAGCGGCTGGGGCACGGCACCGCCCCGCGGATGAAGCTGTCGGAGAATGCGCTGCTGACGGGACACGCGGCCAGCGACATGGTCCGGCACGGCTTCATCAACGCGGCAGCGACGCTGCGGACCGTCGATCGCACCACCGAGACATTCGATGTCCGCAAGGCGAAGCGCGATCCGGAAGCGGCGAGCCTGTCCGGCGGCAATCTGCAGAAGTTCGTCGTCGGCCGCGAGATCCTGCGCACGCCGGCGGTGCTGGTCGTCAACCAGCCGACCTGGGGCGTCGACGCCGGCGCCGCCGCGATCATCCGCCAGGCGCTGATCGATCTCGCCAGCGCGGGCGCTGCCGTCCTCGTGACCAGCCAGGACCTCGACGAACTCATCGAGATCGCCGACCGCATCGCCGTGATGTTTCACGGGCAGCTTTCGAAGGCGCTGCCACGCGCGGAGGCGACGCGCGAAAAGCTCGGCCTGTTGATGGGCGGCGCCAGCATCGAGAAGGAGGCCGCGCATGCAGCTCGTGCTTGAGAAGCGCGCCGAGCGCTCGCGCATCATTGCGCTGGTTTCGCCGCTGATCGCGATCGGGCTGACGCTCGTCACCATGAGCGTGCTGTTCGCCGTGCTCGGTAAGAACCCGATCACTGCGCTCGGCGTCTACTTCATCGCGCCGCTCACCGACGGGTATTCGCTGCAGGAGATCGCGGTGAAGGCCACGCCGCTGGTGATGATCGCGATCGGCCTGTCGCTGTGCTACCTCGCCAACGCCTGGAACATCGGCGCCGAGGGTCAATTCCTGATCGGCGCCGTGGCCGGCAGCTGGATCGCGGTGAAGACGCAGGGCACCGAGGCCGGGCACTGGGTGCTGCCGGCGATGCTGGTCGCGGGGGGCGCGGCGGGCGCGCTCTATGCGCTGATCCCGGCGCTGTGTCGCGTCAAGTTCGGCGCCAGCGAGATCCTCACCAGCCTGATGCTGGTCTACGTCGCCGATCTCCTGCTCGACTATCTCGTCCGCGGCCCCTGGCGCGACCCCGCCGGCTTCAACTTCCCCACCACGGCGGAGTTCGATCCGGTCGCGACCGTACCTGTGCTGATCGAGGGCGGACGCCTGCATCTCGGCAGCATCATCGCGCTGATTGTCGTTGCCGGCGCCTTCGTGCTGCTCGAGCGCACCATCAAGGGGTTCGAGATCCGCGTCGTCGGCGTGGCGCCGCGTGCCGCGCGGTTCGGCGGCTTCAATGCGAACCAGCTCATCCTTCTGACGTTCGCCGTGTCGGGCGCATTGGCCGGTCTCGCAGGGATCATCGAGGTGGCGGGCCCCATCGGACATCTGCAGCCCGGCATCTCGCCGGGCTATGGTTTCACCGCGATCATCGTGGCCTTTCTCGGGCGGCTCAACCCGGTTGGAATATTCATTGCAGGGCTTTTCCTCGCGTTGACGTTCATTGGCGGCGAGCAGGCCCAGATCACGATGAAGATTCCACTCGATGTGACCAAGGTGTTCCAGGGCATCCTGCTGTTCTACGTGCTCGCCTGCGATTCGCTCATCCTCTACCGTTTCAAGCTCGTCTTGGCCGCGCGGCAGGTGCAAAGTGGTGCTGGTTGAAGCAATCATCCTGTCGGTGCTCGCCGCATCGACGCCGCTGCTGCTGGCGGCCACCGGTGAGCTGGTCACCGAGCGCTCGGGTGTCCTCAATCTCGGCGTCGAGGGCATGATGATCGTCGGCGCGGCCTGCGGCTTCGGTGGGGCCTGGCTGTCCGGCTCGATCATCGTCGGCGCGCTGTGCGGCATCGTCGCCGGCATGCTGATGTCCTTAATCTTCGCGTTCATGACCCTTGGCCTCGCCGTGAACCAGGTGGCGACGGGCCTCGCGCTGACCATCCTCGGCATCGGTCTGTCCGGCCTGATCGGCGCGCGCTTCATCGGCGAGCGCATCAGCACCGCGCCGCACCTCTCCATCCCCGGCCTCAGCGACATCCCGCTGGTCGGCCGTATCGTGTTCGGCGAGGACGCGTTCGTCTATCTGTCGCTCGCCTTGATCATCGCCGTCTGGTGGTTCCTGTACCGCACCCGTGCCGGCCTGGTGCTGCGCGCCTGCGGCGACAACCATGTCTCCGCCCACGCGCTCGGCTATCCCGTGCTGCGCATCCGTTTGCTCGCGGTGCTATTCGGCGGCGGCTGCGCCGGGCTTGCCGGCGCCTATCTGCCGCTCGCCTACACGCCGTTCTTCATTCCCGGCATGACCGCGGGGCGCGGCTGGATCGCGCTGGCGCTGGTCGTGTTCGCATCCTGGCGGCCGGGCCGCCTCGTCATCGGCGCCTATCTGTTCGGTGCGGTGACGATCCTGCAGCTGCATGCGCAAGGCGCCGGCGTCGGCATCCCCTCGCAGTTCATGTCGGCGCTGCCGTACCTCGCCACCGTGATCGTCCTGGTGCTGCTGTCGCGCGCCCGCACCGGCGGCTCCACCGCGCCGGCGGCGCTGGGGACGGTGTTCGTGCCGGATCGTTGAAGCAATCATCCGGAGCGCCAGCGATGGGGCGCGACGCTCTGGCTCACGAGGTTTCCCCCCGACTGTTTGGAGATATTGACGATGATGAAAAGGCTTCTGGGGGCTGCCGCCGCGTTGGTGCTGGCGGGAAGCATCGCCGGCGTGGCGCACGCCGCCGACAAGCTGAAGATCGGCTTCATCTACCTCGGGCCGATCGGCGACCTCGGCTGGACCTATCAGCATGAGCTCGCGCGCCAGGCGCTAGTGAAGGAGCTCGGTGACAAGATCGAGACGACCTATCTCGAGAATGTGCCGGAAGGCCCCGACTCCGAGCGCGCCATCGAGCAGTTGGTCCGCGCCGGCAACAAGCTGATCTTCACGACCTCGTTCGGCTACATGGATCCGACCCTGAAGGTCGCCAAGAAATATCCCAACGTGCATTTCGAGCACGCCACTGGCTACAAGCGCGACAAGAACATGTCGACCTATTCGGCGCGCTGGTATCAGGGCCGCTACATTCAGGGCATCATCGCCGGCAAGATGTCGAAGACCGGCGTACTCGGCTATATCGGCTCGTTCCCGATCCCGGAGGTTATCTCTGGCATCAACGCCACGATCATCGGCGCGCAGACGGTCAACCCGAACATCAAGGTCAAGATCATCTGGGCCAACACCTGGTTCGACCCGGGCAAGGAAGCCGACGCCGCCAAGGCGCTGATCGACCAGGGCGCCGACGTCATCATGCAGCACACCGACAGCCCGGCCGCGATGCAGATCGCAGCCGAGCGCGGTAAGCTCGCCTTCGGCCAGGACTCCGAGATGATCAAGTTCGGCCCCAAGGCGCAGCTCACCTCGATCCTCGACACCTGGGGCCCCTACTACATCGCGCGCGTCAAGGCCGAGCTCGACGGCACCTGGAAGTCGGAGGACACCTGGGGCGGCCTCGATTCCAAGATGTTCGAGATGGCGCCCTACACCAACATGCCCGATGACGTGAAGAAGCTGGCGGAGGAGACCCAGGCGGCGATCACCGCCGGCAAGCTGCACCCGTTCAAGTGCCCGGTGCTCGGCCAGGACGGCAAGGAGATCGAGTGCAAGGGCGGCGACCATCTCGCCGACGGCCAGATCCTCGGCATGAACTTCTACGTCAAGGGCATCGACGACAAGGTGCCGGGCAAGTAATCAAGCTGGAGCTGCCGATCACCCTGCAGCTCTGCTGCGGCAGGGTGATCGGTACTCACATTTGAGTTGGACCTTTTGTTACGACGGATGATGAGGTAGATCGTTACCCGAATGCATCGTGTGGTACGGCCGCATCGTCTGGGTCGAGTCCAATGATGCTCCGCCTTGCGATGCCTTGACAGCCGTAACCGGGAGTTCCAACTGTGAACAGATCTATCCTGCTCGTTGCCGTCTGCACGTCGGCGCTACTGACGACTCCAGCCGCTTTCGCCAAGACCCTGGTTTTCTGCTCGGAAGGCAGCCCGGAGAACTTCTATCCCGGTGTCAACACAACTGGGACATCGTTCGATGGCAATGAGCCAATCTACAACCGCATCGTCGAGTTCGAGCGCGGCAGCACGCAAGTCGTGCCAGGTCTCGCCGAGACCTGGACGATCTCGCCCGACGGCACCACCTACACGTTCAACCTCCGCAAGGGCGTGAAGTGGCATTCGACCTCCAAGTCGTTCAAGCCGACACGCGACTTCAATGCCGACGACATTCTGTTCTCGATCGAGCGGCAATGGAAGGAGGATAATCCCTATTTCAAGGTGACGAGCCCGAACCATTCGTATTTCGGCGACATGGCGATGCCGAAACTTTTGAAGTCGGTCGAGAAGATCGACGATTATACGATCAAGGTGACCCTCAATCAGCCGGAAGCCCCTTTCCTCGCGGATCTCGCGATGCCGTTCGCCGCGATCCAGTCGAAGGAATATGCCGACGCGATGCTGAAGGCCGGTACGCCCGAGAAAATCGACCAGGATCCGATCGGCACTGGTCCATTCTACCTCGTACAGTATCAAAAGGACGCCGTGATCCGGTACAAGGCGTTTCCCCAATATTGGGGCGGCAAGGCCAAGATCGACGACCTCGTCTATGCGATCACGCCGGATGCATCCGTTCGCTGGGCCAAGCTGCAGAAGGGCGAATGCGACGTGATGCCCTATCCGAACCCGGCCGATATCGACACGATCAGAAAGGACCCGAACGTCACCGTGCTGGAGCAGCCGGGCCTCAACGTTGGGTATCTCGCCTTCAACACGCAGAAGAAGCCGTTCGATGACGTGCGCGTGCGTAAAGCGCTCAGCATGGCGATCAACAAGCAGGCGATCATCGACGCGGTCTATTTGTCGACCGGCATCGCGGCAAAGAACCCGATCCCGCCGTCGATGTGGTCCTACAACGACGCCGTCAAGGACGATCCCTATGACCCCGACGCGGCCAAGAAGCTTCTCTCCGATGCCGGATTCCCGAACGGCCTGGAGACCGATCTGTGGGCCATGCCGGTGCAGCGTCCCTACAATCCGAATGCCAAGCGCATCGCCGAGCTGATGCAGGCCGATCTCGCCAAGATCGGCGTCAAGGCCGAGATCAAGTCGTTCGAATGGGGCGAATACCGCAAGCGGCTGCAGGCCGGCGAGCACCAGATGGGCATGTACGGCTGGACCGGCGACAACGGCGATCCCGACAACTTCCTGCACACCTTGCTGGGCTGTGCTTCGGCACAATCGGCATCGGGGTCGAACATCGCAAAGTTCTGCTACAAGCCGTTCGACGAACTGGTCGTAAAGGCCAAGACCGTCAGCGACCAGGCCGAGCGTGCCAAGCTCTACGAACAGGCCCAGGTGGTCTTCAAGGAGCAGGCACCGTGGTTCACGATCGCGCATGCGGTGCAGTTGAAGCCTGTCAGCAAACGCGTGATCGACTTCAAGCTGTCGCCGTTCGGACGCCACAGCTTCTACGGCGTCGACGTCAAGGATTAGCGGACCTCAGGGCGAAGCAGCTTTCGCTGCTTCGCCGCTTCCGCTTCGCTGCCCTCCCGAAGACCTTCCGGGGAAAGTTGACAGAGCTCTGCATGTTGCGGTTCGTCTTTACCCGGCTCAGCCTTGTGGTCCCGACCTTCATCGGCATCACGTTGCTCGTGTTCGTGCTGATCCGCCTGATCCCCGGCGACCCTATCGAGACGATGGCGGGCGAACGCGGCATCGATCCGGCCCGCCTCGCGCAATTGCGCAAGGATTACGGTTTCGATCAGCCCGTGCTGGTGCAGTATGGTCTCTATCTGTCGCGGCTGGCGCACGGAGATTTCGGCCGCTCGATCGTCACCCATGAGCCGGTGATTGCCGAATTCCAGACCTTGTTCCCCGCGACGGTCGAACTGTCGGTCTGCGCGATCCTGTTTGCGCTGTGCGTGGGGCTGCCGGCCGGCATCATCGCCGCGGTCAGGCGCAATTCGATTTTCGATCACGGCGTGATGGGGATCTCGCTCACCGGCTATTCGATGCCGATTTTCTGGTGGGGACTGCTGCTGATCCTGCTGTTTTCGGTGCAGCTCGGATGGACGCCGGTGTCGGGCCGGATCGCGGTGCAGTATTTCATCGAGCCGGTGACCGGCTTCCTGCTGATCGATACGCTCCTGGCCGGTGATGTCGGCGCGTTTCGTTCGGCCCTGTCACATCTCGTCCTGCCGACGATCGTGCTCGGCACGGTGCCGCTCGCGGTGATCGCCCGCATGACGCGATCGGCCATGCTGGAGGTCCTCGGCGAGGACTACATCCGCACCGCCCGCGCCAAGGGGCTGCCGCCGTTCCGCGTGATCGCGATTCACGCCTTGCGCAATGCGCTGATCCCGGTGGTGACGGTGATCGGGCTGCAGGTCGGCGTACTGTTCACCGGCGCCATCCTTACCGAAACCATCTTTTCCTGGCCGGGCGTGGGCAAATGGCTGATCGAGGGCATCAACCGCCGCGACTATCCGGTGCTGCAGGGCGGCACGCTGCTGATCGGCGCGATCGTCATGACCGTCAATCTGCTGGTTGATATCGCCTATGGGCTGATCAATCCCCGCATCCGGTACACGCGATGAGCGCCGAGAACCTCCCAACCCGCATCGTTGTCGCGCAAGCGGACGCGCCACCGTCTCCATTGCTGGAGTTCTGGCAGGACTTCAGAAAAAACGCAGGCGCCGTCGTGGGCCTCGTGGTGATCACGGTCCTGCTTCTGCTCGCACTATCAGCCGATGTGGTTGCGCCGCATTCGCCTGTTCTCACCAACAACGCAGTGTTCCTGAAGCCCCCGTTCTGGCAGCAGGGCGGATCGCTGTCCTATCCGCTCGGCACCGATGCGATCGGGCGCGATATTCTGTCCCGTCTCATCCATGGCGCGCGGCTGTCGCTGCTGATCGGCATCGCGGTGGTAACGTTGTCGGTGATAGCGGGCACGATCCTCGGCCTGGTTGCCGGCTTTTTCCGCGGCGTGACCGAGATCACGATCATGCGGCTGATGGACATCACGCTGACCTTGCCGAGCCTCTTGCTTGCAATCGTGATTGTCGCAATCCTCGGACCCGGCCTGATGAATGCCATGCTGGCGGTCGCGATCGTGCTGCTGCCGCACTACGTGCGGATCGCGCGCGCGGCCGTGATCAGCGAGGTCTCGAAGGACTACGTCATCGCGGCCAAGGTCGCGGGCGCCGGCCGGCTCCGCCTGATGTTCAAGGAGGTGCTGCCGAACTGCGCGGCGCCGCTGATCGTGCAGGCGACACTGGGAATTTCCACCGCGATCCTGGACGCCGCCGCGCTCGGCTTTCTCGGTCTCGGCGCGCAACCGCCCTTGCCCGAATGGGGAACCATGCTGGCGGACGCGCGCGAATTCGTGCTGCGCGCCTGGTGGGTCGTCACGCTGCCCGGCTTGGCAATCTTGCTGACCGTGCTGGCCTTCAACCTGCTCGGTGACGGGCTGCGCGACGCGCTTGATCCCAAGCTCAAACGATAATCTGCGCAAGAGAGTGAAGGCGATCCGATGCCGCTTCTCGAGATCGAAAATCTGTCGGTCGCATTTCCATCGCGGAACGGGATGGTCCGTGCCGTGGATGGCGTCAGCATCGCGCTCGACAAGGGCGAGGTGCTGGGCATCGTCGGCGAGTCCGGATCCGGCAAGAGCGTCGGCATGCTGGCCCTGATGGGACTGGTGCCCTACCCCGGCCAAGTCCAGGCCGACAAAATGTTGTTCGAGGGACGGGATCTGCAGACCCTGTCCGACCGCGAGCGGCGCGCCCTCACCGGCAAGGACGTCGCGATGATCTTCCAGGAGCCGACGACGTCGCTCAACCCGTCGTTCACGATCGGCTATCAGCTGGCCGAGACGCTGCGCATTCACGAGGGGATGAACCGCAAGGCCGCGCGGCGGCGGGTGATCGAGTTGCTGGAGCAGGTCGGCATTCCCGCCGCCGAGAGCCGGCTCTCGTCCTATCCGCACCAGCTCTCGGGCGGCATGAACCAGCGCATCATGATCGCGATGGCGATCGCCTGCAATCCGAAGCTCCTGATTGCCGACGAGCCGACGACGGCGCTCGATGTCACCATCCAGGCCCAGATCCTGGATTTGCTGCTGTCGCTGCAGCGCGACCGCGGCATGGCGCTGATCCTCATCACCCACAACATGGGCGTAGTCTCGGACACGACCGAGCGCGTCGCGGTGATGTATGCGGGACAGATCATGGAGCAGCGCCCGACCTCGAGCCTGTTCGCCTCGCCCCAGCATCCCTACACGGCCGCCTTGCTGGCGGCGCGCCCGGAAGCGAGCGACGGGGGACGGCTCGCCACCATCCCTGGCGTGGTGCCCGGAGCTTACGACCGGCCGCCCGGGTGCCTGTTCAGCCCGCGTTGCATCTATGCGACGCCGCTGACCGATGCGGTGCGTCCCGAGTTGCGTCCCTGGAGCGATGGCCTGGTGCGTTGTCATTACCCGCTCGGCGATCCCACGCGCGAAGAGCGAATCGAGGCCGACCGGCATGGCGCCTGTGCGCCGTGCCAGGCCCACGAGGCCCTGTCATGACGGCGCTCGTCACCGCGGACGGTCTCAAGCGCAGCTACGAGGTCAAGCAGGGCCTGTTCCGCGCCCCGGCGCATCTGCAGGCCGTCGGCGGCGTGTCCTTTGCCATTGAGACCGGCAAGACGCTGGCGGTCGTCGGCGAATCCGGTTGCGGCAAATCGACTCTCGCGCGACTGGTCACACTCATTGAGAAGCCGGACGCCGGCACGCTCATGCTCGACGGCCTCGACGCCGTCGATCCTCCGGCCGGCGCCTCGAGGACCTTGCGGCGTACCGTGCAGATCGTGTTTCAAAATCCATATGGCTCGCTCAACCCGCGCAAGCGCGTCGGCGCCATCCTCGAGGAGCCGCTGATCATCAACACCGACCTCACCAAGCAGGAGCGGCGCGCGCAGGCGCTCGACATGATGGCGAAGGTCGGGCTGCGTCCGGAGCATCATGGCCGCTATCCGCACATGTTCTCCGGCGGCCAGCGGCAGCGCATCGCGATCGCGCGCGCCCTGATGTTGCGGCCGAAGCTCTTGGTCGCCGACGAGCCGGTCTCCGCGCTCGATATGTCGGTGCAGGCGCAGGTGCTCAACCTGCTGGCCGATCTGCAGCGTGAGCTGGGGCTCGCTTATCTCTTCATCTCGCACGACCTCGGTGTTGTCAGGCACATCGCCGACGACGTGCTGATCATGTATCTGGGACTGGTCATGGAGCACGGGCCGAAGGAGCGCATTTTCGCGCGGCCACTTCATCCCTATGCGCAGGCCCTGGTCGACGCCACGCCGGGCCTTGGCCGCAAACGTCAGCGGATCGTGCCCAAGGGCGAGTTGCCGTCGCCGCTCGACCCACCGGCCGGTTGCGTGTTTTCGACCCGCTGTCCCTACGTGACGGATCTCTGCCGCGCGCAGCGCCCGCCGCTGCGCCCGCTCGACGGCCGCCTCGTCGCCTGCCATTACGCCGAGCGCTTCCTGGACCCACAGCCGGCCTGACAATCGTCTTCACCCCGCCTGCATCTGAGCTGCCGCCGCGCTGTGGCGCCGGATCAGCCGGGTGACATCGAGCCCCGGAATGGCGCCGTCGATCACGGTCCAGCGGCCGCCGACCATCACGCGATCGGCACGGTGCGCGCCACACAGCACCAGCGCGGCGATCGGATCCCCTGAACCCGAGAAGCGCAGCTCGTCGAGCTTGAACAGCGCGAGGTCGGCGGCCTTGCCGACCGCAATCTCGCCGAGCTCGGGCCGGCCGACGCAGGCGGCCGAGCCCTTCGTCGCCCACCGCAGCGCATCCTTGTGGCTGATCCGGCTAACGCCGTAGCGCGCCCGCTGCAGCAGGAAAGCGGAGCGCACCTCCTGCATCAGGTTGGAGCCGTCGTTCGAGGCCGAGCCATCGACGCCAAGGCCGATGCCGACGCCCGCCTCTTCCATCTCGCACACCGGACAGCAGCCGGAGGCGAGCAACTGGTTCGAGCAGGCGCAGTGCGTGATCGTCGTCCTCGCCTTGCCGAGCCGTTTCATCTCCTCGGCATTGAAGAAGATGCCGTGCGCAAGCCAGGTGCGCGGACCAAGCCAACCCTGCTTTTCGAGATAATCCAGCGGACGACAGCCGAACATCGCCTCGCAGAAGCGGTTCTCATCCTCGGTCTCGGCGAGATGCGTGTGCAGCCGCACGTCGAGCTTGTCGGCGAGCGCAGCCGTCTTCTGCATCAGCGATCCCGTCACCGAGAACGGCGAGCACGGCGCCAGCGCGATCTGCACCATCGCATCCGGCCCGCGCTCGTGATAGGTGGCGACCACGCGCTCACTGTCGGCAAGGATCGTGTCCTCGTCCTGCACCACGCTGTCCGGCGGCAGCCCGCCGTCGCGCTCGGACAAGTTCATCGAGCCGCGGGTCAATAGCACCCGAATGCCGAGCCGCTTCGCCACCGCGACCTCGATGCCAACTGCATCTTCGAGCCCGGCGGGGAAGACGTAGTGATGATCTGTCGTGGTCGTACAACCCGACAGCATCAGCTCGGCCATCGCGACCGTGACCGCCGCATCCAGTGCCTCCGGCGTCAGCTTCGCCCAGATTGGATAGAGCGCCTTCAGCCAGGGGAACAGCTCGCGGTCCATCGCGGCCGGCAGCGCGCGCGTCAGCGTCTGGTAGAAGTGATGATGGGTATTGATCAGCCCGGGGATCACGACATGCGCGCTGGCATCATAGGTCGCCGCATCAGCGGTGGCCGGCTCGGCACCGGCAGGCACCAGCTCGACGATGCGGCCGTCCTTGACGACGACACCGCGCGCAGCATCCTCGGCGAGAATGGCGAGCGGGTCCTTGATCCAGATCGGCGTCGTGCTCATGGCTGCCTCGTCTCGTTGATTGGGCGTTTGCGTGTGCCGGTAACTTGCAAGCGGAAGGCCAGCGTCATCCTATTGCCAGTTGGCGCTGGTCTTGCAAGGATTCCACCCGCGATAGGCTGCGCCCACGAGCTGGCATCACCATGGATCTGAACACCATCACGGAGGTCGTGCGCCCGAGAACGCGGGCCGAGCTGCCCAGCTGGCAGGCAGGCGATGCCTGGCTGGCCGGCGGCACGTGGCTGTTCTCCGAACCGCAGGCGCAGCTGTCGCGGCTGATCGATCTCAGCGAGCTCGCCTGGCCGCCACTCACCATCAGCGATCAGGGCCTGTGCATCGCCGCGACCTGCAGCGTCGCCGCGCTGGACGCGCTGCCCTGCCCGGCCGACTGGATCGCGGCGCCCCTGATCGATCAATGCTGCCGCGCGTTCCTCGCTTCCTTCAAGATCTGGAAGACGGCGACCGTCGGCGGCAATCTCTGCATGTCGCTGCCGGCCGGGCCGATGATCTCGCTGCTCGCCGCGCTCGAGGGCGTCTGCACGATCTGGAGGAGTGACGGCAGCGAGCAGCGCATAAGGGTCACCGACTTCGTCACCGGCAACAACAGCAACGTGCTCGCACCTGGAGACCTGTTGCGCCAGATCGACATTCCGCTGGCCGCGCTCAAGCGCCGCACCGCCTTCCGCCAGATCGCACTCACTCCGGTCGGACGCTCCGGCGCGCTGCTGATCGGAACCTCGGGCCGCAACGGCGACCTGCTGCTCACCGTAACCGGATCGACCGTCAAGCCGCTGCAGCTGCGCTTTGCCAGCATGCCCGACGCAACCTTGCTGCGCGCGAGCATCTTCGGCGACATCCCCGATACGTCGTATCATGATGATGTTCATGGCAAGCCCGCCTGGCGCAAGGCAATGACCCTGCGCCTCGCCGAGGAGATTCGCGCCGAGCTCGCTGGCGGCGCGCGGCCATGAGCGTGATCGTCGATGGCAAGGAAGTCGATGCTGCCCCGCGCCCCGGACAGTGCCTGCGGACCTTTCTGCGCGACGCCGGCCATTTCGGCGTCAAGAAGGGCTGCGACGCCGGTGATTGCGGCGCCTGCACCGTGCTGCTCGATGGCGAGCCGGTGCACAGCTGCCTGATCCCCGCCTTTCGCGCCGAGGGCAAGGCGGTCACGACTGTCGAAGGTCTCGCCGCCGATGACGGCCTGCATCCGATGCAGCAGGCCTTCCTCGATGCGCAGGCGTTCCAATGCGGCTTCTGCACCGCAGGCATGATCGTCACCTGCGCCTCGCTGAACCAGGCGCAGGTGAAGGATCTCGGCGCGGCGCTGAAGGGCAATCTGTGCCGCTGCACCGGCTATCGCGCCATCGAGGACGCGCTGCTCGGCCTCACCCATGTCGAGGATGTCACGGCCGGCGAAGCCTTCGGACGCAGCCTGCCGGCCCCCGCCGGCCCCGACGTCGTGCGCGGCCGGGCACGCTACACCTTCGACACGACGGTCGAAGGCCTGCTGCACGTCAAGCTCGCGCGCTCCCCGCACGCGCATGCGCGCATCGTCGGCATCGACAAGAGGGCTGCGCTGGCGGTGCCCGGCGTGCATGCGGTGCTGACGCACGAGGATGCGCCGGCGACGCTGTTCTCCACCGCGCGCCATGAGCAGGCCTGGATGGATCCGGCCGACACCCGCGTGCTCGACGACGTCGTCCGCTTCATCGGCCAGAAGGTCGCCGCCGTGGTCGCCGACAGCGAAGCCGCCGCTGAGGAAGGTTGCCGACGCCTCGTCGTCGACTACGAGATCCTGCCTGCCGTGGTCGATCCCGAAGCCGCGATCGCGCCCGGCGCGCCCGTCATTCACGCCGGCCGTATGGCTGCGCATCGCATCGCGGACGTCAGCCGCAACATCGTCGCCGAGACCCACGGCGAGTTCGGCAACGTCGCCGCCGCGCTCGCGTCTGCCGCCGCGACCTATGAAGGCACCTTCACCACGCAGCGAGTGCAGCACGCCGCCCTAGAAACGCACGGCGGTCTCGCCTGGCTCGACGACCACGGCGTGCTCACCGTCCGTTCCAGCACGCAAGTGCCGTTCCTGACACGGCGGGCGCTGTGTGAAATCTTCGACCTGCCTCCCGACCAGGTCCGCGTGTTCTGCGAGCGCGTCGGCGGCGGCTTCGGCGGCAAACAGGAGATGTTCGTCGAGGATATCCTCGCGCTCGCCGCGCTGAAGACCAACCGTCCCGTCAAGCTCGAATTCACCCGAGAGGAGCAGTTCATCGCGACCTCGACGCGACATCCGATGCGTGTCACGATCAAAGCGGGCGCCGACAGCGACGGCAAGCTGACCGCGCTGCAGCTCGATGTAGTCTCCAACACCGGCGCTTACGGCAATCACGCCGGGCCCGTGCTGTTCCATGCCTGCGGCGAGTCGATCTCGGTCTACAATTGTCCCAACAAGAAGGTCGACGCGATCGCCGTCTACACCAACACGGTGCCGGCCGGCGCCTATCGCGGCTACGGCCTGCCGCAAACCACCTTCGCGGTCGAAGCCGCAATCGATGAGCTCGCGCGGCAGCTCGGCATCGACGTTGTCGAGATGCGACGCCGCAATATCGTCAGGCCCGGCGATCCTATGCTGGCGCCGCCCGCATCGGAGCACAGCGACGTGCTGTACGGCTCCTACGGGCTCGACCAGTGCCTCGATCTGGTCGAGCGCGCGATGGCCGAGACGACGCCGACGCCGGAGCTGTCGGCCGAGTGGCTGACGGGCGATGGCATCGCGCTGACGATGATCGATACGGTGCCGCCTGACGGCCACTTCGCCGACGCCGCCATCAGCCTGCGCGACGACGGCGGCTTCGTGCTCACCGTCGGCACCGCCGAGTTCGGCAATGGCACCAGCACCGTGCATCGCCAGATCGCGGCGACCGTGCTCGGCACCACGCCCGACCGCATCACCCTCGAGCAGTCCGACACCGCCCATGGCGGCCACGACACCGGCGCCTACGGCTCGACCGGCACGTTCGTGGCCGGCCGCGCCACGCAGGCCGCGGCGGAGGCGCTCGCCGAGACGCTCAAGCGCTTCGCCGCCGATCATTGGAACCTGGATCCGGACGGCTGCCGGATCGCTGACAATGCGATCAGTTGCGGCGCTCGGCGCCTGTCCTTTTCCGAGATTGCCAAGCTCAGCGGATCGCCGCTCACGGCAAGCGGCAACTCGCAGGGCACGCCGCGCTCGGTCGCGTTCAACGTCCAGGGCTTTCGCGTCGCCGTGAACAAGCACACCGGCGAGGTCAAGATCCTCAAGAGCGTGCAGGCCGCGGATGCTGGCCGCGTCGCCAATCCGATGCAGTGCCGCGGCCAGATCGAGGGCGGCGTTGCGCAGTCGCTGGGTGCTGCGCTCTACGAGGAGATCGTGATCGACGAGACGGGCCGCGTGATCAATCCGCGCTTCCGCGACTACCATGTGCCGTCCTATGCCGACGTGCCCCGCACCGAAGTGCTGTTTGCCGACACCAGCGATACGATCGGCCCATTGGGGGCGAAGTCGATGAGCGAGAGCCCCTACAATCCCGTCGCCGCCGCGCTCGGCAACGCGCTGCGTGCCGCCACCGGCATCCGCTTCACCGCCGTGCCGTTCAAGCCGGACCGGCTGTTTCCGCAGTTGCAGGAGACATTCGGCGAATGAGCCAATGATGGCGGCGATCCGGGGACGCGCATGAGCGAGACATTTCGTCCGGTCGACGAGCGTCCGGCGGCCACCAGCTCCTCAGCGCAGCACGTCCGAGGTGGGAGATGGCTGCGCTAGGGCTTCGACCGGCGATCGTAGGACCAGCCGAACAGGCCGCTTCGCTCGGTCTCGGGCTCCGGCTCGGCTGTCGGAGCAGATTGCGTCGGCTGCGCGGCCGCCTGTGGCGCGGCAGGCGCGACCGGCTTTGGAGTGATCTCGCACTTCATCGAATAGACCAGCTTGCCGTCCTCGGTGCGCCCGATCGGCGCGCAGGCATCGGCGCGCCTGGCTGCTGCCGGCTTCGGCGCGGGCGCTGTCTGCGCCAAGGCGGATTGCACCAAGGCGGGCTGCGCCATCACCAGAATGATCAGGACCGGTCTCTTCATCGCGTCCGCCATGCGTCGTTACCGGATGCATTGAACGCAATCGCGCGGTCGAAGTCCACCAGATCAAGTGCGCATGAAGGCCTGTCTCCTGTGCACGGCCTGCCAAAGCGATGCGCTGGAAATCACACGGGATCGATGCAACAGATGGGGCGCAGGCGGCCGTCGTTCGGCGCGTGCTGCACAAAGGAGATGAGCGCACGATGTGGGCCTCGATCATATCGGAATGGCTGAGCCTGATCTTCCGCTGGCTGCACGTGGTCGCGGCGGTGGCGTGGATCGGGAGTTCGTTCTACTTCATCGCGCTCGATCTCAGCCTGAAGCCGCGTGAGGGCCTGCCGACGGGCGTGATGGGCGAAGCCTGGCAGGTCCATGGCGGCGGCTTCTACCACATCGTCAAATATCTGGTGGCGCCGGCGCAGATGCCGCGCGAGCTGACCTGGTTCAAATGGGAGGCCTACACCACCTGGCTGTCCGGCTTCGTGCTGATGATCGTGGTGTATTATCTCAACGCCGACCTGTTCCTGGTCGACAAGTCGATCCTCGATCTCACGCCCGTTCAGGCCGGCCTGTTCAGCTTCGGCTCGCTGGCGCTGGCGTGGCTGCTGTACGAGGGCGCCTGCCGCAGCGGCCTTGCCAGGCACGAGCTGCCGTTCGCGATCGGCGGCTACATCTTCCTCGTCGCGCTCACCTACGCCTTCACCCACGTGCTGAGCGGCCGCGGCGCCTTCAACCAGATCGGCGCGATCATCGGCACCATCATGGTCGCCAACGTGTTCGCGGTGATCATCCCCAACCAGAAGAAGATCGTTGCCGCGTTGATCGCAGGTCAGGCCCCGGACCCCAGGCTCGGCAAGACCGGCAAGGAGCGATCGGTCCACAACAACTATCTGACCCTGCCGGTCGTGGTGCTGATGATCAGCAATCACTATCCGCTGCTGTTCGGCACCCGCTACAATTGGGCGATCGTCGCCATCGTGCTCGCGCTTGGGCCGGTGATCCGCCACTTCTTCAACGCGCGTCACCAGGGTCATCCGTCGCCATGGTGGGTGTGGGGCGTTGCGGCCGCGGGCATGATCGGCATCCTGCTGTTGTCCGCGGCGGGCCCTCGCGACGCCAAGACGACGATGAGCGCGCCGCCAACATTCGCGCAGGTCGAGGAGATCGTGACCTCCCGCTGCAGCATGTGCCACGCCGCCGAGCCCGTATGGGACGGCATCGTCGCAGCCCCCAAGGGCGTGCGGCTCGACACCGCCGACAACATCCAGCGCAATGCACGGCTGATCGCGCGCAACGCCGCGTGGTCGAGCGCCATGCCGCCCGGCAACATCACCGAGATCACCGGCGACGAGCGCGCCGTGCTCGCGGCGTGGGCGGGCGCGCAATAGCCGCTCACCTTCACTGTCCTCTTCACCTGTCAAACAGCTCGTTCGCCGAGCCCACGCACCCGCGCGAGCTCATGCGCCCTGGCAACGGTTCGACTTTCAATCATCGCGGTTCTCTAGAGAAGACGTACCACGGCGCTCCCGCGGCGCGATCGGCCCGGGTTGCGTATATCGTTTGCCCTCACGGTCGCGGGGCATGTTCTCGGCGCGCAACAAGCACTCGACCCACCGTTCCTGCATTCGCCGACAACGCAGCCGTCGGCTCGGCCATTGCGCGACGGCGTGCTTGCAGATGCTCGCTTCGGTTCCCCACGACGCATGCGTGAAGCCGACGCTGGGACAACCGGATTTTCACAACGCGCAGTTGAGCTGAGATCCGAGCAACGACGATTGAGTTGGAGCGCATCCGATTGTCGTCATGACCTTGCGGCAAAATTTACCACCCATTGGGACGCGGCTTGGCTGCAGAAAACATGGCGCTAGAGTGGCGCCCACAATCAGCTATCAGCGAAACGCTCCATCATGTCGATCTCCGTCAAAGGCCGGCTGGCCATTGTCGCGCTCATCGCGCTTGCCTGCTTCGCAAGCTCGGTGCTGAAGCTCTATCTGGGGCTGCTGTGCATCTCGCTGCTCGTGAGCTTTGCCGTGGTCGGCGTCGTGGCCCGGCTGGTCGAAGGGATCGCCAGCAAACGCAATCGGAGCGGCGAGCAGCGGCTGGCCCATCGCCGCGATCGCCCTGCTCTCGTCGAGGGCCCGCAGCCGCTGTCGATGACGACGATGGATCATGTCGACACGCCATCGCCAGCGGGGCCCGTGCGATGAGCGGGATGCATACGGCCGCGCCTGCCTCGTCGTTCCGTCTGATCTGCAGCATCGTCGGCGGCACCGAACGACCCTCGCGGTCGTCGATCATCCGTCTCGCGATCGAGCGCTGAAGGACAGGCATTATCGGACACCGGAGACTGGCAAATGGTGCTACGAGTTCGACCGCTGGAACGGCGAGGACCAGATCATCCTCTCGGCCAAGCCGATCGAGGACACAGCGACGCCGCGCTCGGTGGCGATCCATCGGAAAAGGAGCGAGTGGCCGTTCAGGTCGCCGCACTGATCGCGTCGATACGGCGTCTGTACCTCAGCCCTTCGGCCGCTTCCGCTTCGCCTCCAGCGCCGTGAGATAGGTTGCCATCATCTCCGGCAGCGCGGCGACCACGACGTCGCGACTGCGCGGATCCTGCTCGCGCGTGAACAGCAGGGTACCGAGCACGACGGCATCGAGCGTGGTGGCCGCCTGTTGGCCCAATTCATCGCCGAGCTTGGCGCGCATGACGCGGTCGATGAGGGCCCTGAACTCGGCATGCATGGTCTGATCGTGCAGATCCAGCGTCGCCAGCGCATCTGGATGGCGAACGAAGTAGCGAATCGCCCAGCCTATCAACTGCTCGATGACCTGCGGCGGCGACATCGCTGCCCATTCCGCATCGCTTCGCTGCAGCACGCGATCGAACGCCGGCTGCAGCTCGGCATCGTGACGCTCGGCGAGCGCGTCGAGCATCTGCTCCTTGTCACGGAAGAAGTGATAGACCGAGCCGATCGACGCGCCGGCGCGCTGGGCTGCGGCGTGCATGCCGACGGCACCGATCCCGGCCTCGGCGATGATGGCGGCTGCCGCGTCGAGCAACTGCTCGCGGCGCTCACGGCCGCGCGCCTGGCGGGGCGCACGAGCCGTCGAGCGCGCGGGGTCATTCAGGTCGGTCGCAGCTTTCCGTCGCACGTTCGCGTCATGCCTTCGTTCATCGCGGCGGCAGCGATGCCGATGTCCCAACGGGAACGCCCGACAAGCCGCATAGGGGTAATTGGAAACCGCCACGAGAATGTTACTAGACGATATATTCTAGATTTGATTGTCTAATTCACGCACTGTCAAGAGGATGGTGTTCAACTCTCGCGTGAACCTGCTTCCTTGCAACGGCAGGCGGCTGAGCGAATTCTGCGGGCTGCTTGCGACCAACAGGCGCTTCTGATCCGGCGCGCATGCGCGGCGGGACAGGGACGACCGTCACCACCCAACCGGGCCGAAGATACGACCATGTCTCCATTCGCAGGATTCCCCTTCCTTCGGACGTCGGGCTCACGCCTGCTGGCCGTGGCCGGCTGTGCTGCCGTTGGCCTGCTGCTGGCCGGCTGCGAGCAGAAGACGGCCGCAACGGCGCCGCCGTCCCGGCTGGTGCGGACCGAGGTGGTCAAGCTGTCGGAGCGGCGGCAATCGATCACGCTGACCGGCGACGTCCAGGCGCGCGTGCTCGCGGACCTGTCGTTCCGGGTCAGTGGCCGCGTCACCGAGCGGCTGGTCGAGGTCGGCGCGCACGTCAAGGCCGGCCAGTTGCTGGCCAAGATCGACCCGGCCGAGCAGCAGGCCGATCTCGATTCCGCGGAGGCCGCCGTGACGGCTGCGGAGTCGCAGGTCAAGGTCGCGACCTCCAACTTCAACCGGCAGCAGACCTTGTTGTCGAGCGGCTTCACGACACGGGCGACCTTCGACCAGGCCCAGGAGACGCTGCGCACGGCGGAGGGTTCGCTGGAGTCCGCCAAGGCGCAGCTGGGCACGGCCAAGGACGCCCTGACCTATACCGAGCTGCGCGCCGATGCCGACGGCACCATCACCGCGCGCAACATCGAGGTCGGCCAGGTTGCCCAGGCCGCGCAGTCGGTGTTCACGCTGGCCCATGACGGCGCCCGCGACGCCGTGATCGACGTCTACGAGGCCGCGCTGTCGCTCAAGTTCGACGACAGCAAGGTGGCGCTTTCGCTGCTGTCGGATCCCTCGGTCACCGCCAAGGGCACGGTGCGCGAGGTCTCGCCGACCATCGATCCGAAGTCCGGCACGGTCCGCGTCAAGATCGCGATCGAGACTCCGCCACCTGAGATGACCCTCGGCAGCGCCGTCAGCGCCACCGGCTTCATCAAGCCGGAGCAGCGCATCGTGCTGCCATGGAGCGCGCTGACGGCCGCAGGCAAGACGCCGGCGGTCTGGCTGGTCAATGCCGCCGACAAGTCCGTGTCGCTGAAGCCGATCACGATCGAGGATTACGAGACCGGCGCGATCGTCGTCTCGGCCGGATTGAAGCCCGGCGATCGCGTCGTGACCGATGGCGGCAAGCTGCTCAGCGTCGGACAACAGATCACATTCAACGAGGAGAAGCGGTCGTGATGACGCCAATGCGTTGTGTTCTTCCGCTTGGCGCGCTCGCCCTGCTCGCCGGCTGCAACGAGCAGGCCGCCGCCCCCGAGCCGGTCCGGCCTGTGCTGTCGATGAAGATCGAGCCGCAGGCGGCCAACGGCTCGGCCGTCACCGGCACCATCGAGCCGCGCTACAAGTCTGATCTGAGCTTCCGAGTCCTTGGACGGCTGATCTCGCGTCCCGTTTTCGTCGGCGACACGGTCAAGCAGGACCAGGTGGTGGCGGCGATCGATCCCGCCGCGCTCGAGCTCGCCGTGCGTGCCTCGGCCGCCGAGGTCTCGCGCAGCCAGGCGCAACTGACCAATGCGACCGGCACCGAGGGCCGGCAGCGCACCCTGCTGGAAACCGACGCCACCACCAAGGCGACCTTGGAGAGCGCGGAGCAGTCGCGCGCAGCCGCCCAGGCCTCCGTCGTCAAGGCGCAGTCCAACCTCGCCAAGGCGCGCGAGCAGCTCGGCTACGCGCAGCTCAAGGCTGATTTCGCCGGCATCGTCACCGCGGTCGGCGCGGAAGTCGGACAGGTCGTCTCGCCGGGCGTGAGCGTCGTCACCATCGCGCGGCCCGACGTCCGCGAAGCCGTCATCGATGTCGGCGACGACATCGCCGGCGGCCTGCAGGCCGGCACGCCGTTCACCGTGCGGCTCCAGGTCGATCCCGGCATCAGCGCGGCAGGCAAGGTCCGCGAGATCGCGCCGCGCGCCGATGCCACGACGCGCACGCGCCGCATCCGCATCACGCTCGACAGCCCGCCGGAGATCATGCGCCTCGGCACCACCGTGACCGCCACGCTGGACACCGAGCAGAAGACCGTCATCCGGCTGCCGCGCTCGGCCGTGCTGGAGCAGAACGACAAGAGCTTCGTCTGGCTGATCGATGCGGCCAGCAAGACCGTCAAGCGACAGGAAATCACGATCGCCAGGAACGAGGACGGCAGCGTCCGCGTCACCGGCGGCCTCGACGCCGGACAGCGCGTCGTCACCGCCGGCGTGCACAGTCTCAAGGATGGCCAGTCCGTCCGCATCGATCAGGAATCTCAGCCGTGAAGTCCTTCAACCTCTCCGACTGGGCGCTCGAGCACCGCTCGCTCGTCTGGTATTTCATGATCGCGTTCATGGCCGCGGGTCTCTACTCCTACCTGCATCTCGGCCGTGAGGAGGATCCGTCATTCACCATCAAGACGATGCTGATCCAGGCCAAGTGGCCCGGCGCCTCCGCCGAGGAGATGACACGCCAGGTCACCGACCGCATCGAGAAGAAGCTCGAGGAGCTGCCGGCGCTCGACTATACCAAGAGCTTGACCGTGCCCGGCCAGACTACCGTGTTCGTCAACCTGCGCGACACGACCAAGGCGCGCGATGTCGTTCCGACCTGGCTGCAGGTGCGCAACCTGATCAACGACATCAAGGGCGACTTTCCGTCCGGCGTGATCGGGCCGGGATTCAACGACCGCTTCGGCGACGTGTTCGGCAACATCTACGCCTTCACCAGCGACGGGCTGAGCCAGCGCCAGCTCCGTGACCGCGTCGAAGAGGTCCGCGCCAAGGTGTTGACCGTGCCCAATGTCGGCCGCGTCGACATCGTCGGCGCGCAGAACGAGGTGATCTATCTCGAATTCTCGCCACGCAAGGTGGCCGCGCTCGGTATCGACCAGCGCACCATCCTGACCGCGCTGCAGGCGCAGAACGCGGTGTCGCCGTCCGGCGTGCTGCAGGCCGGCCCCGAGCGCGTCGCCGTGCGCGTCTCCGGCCAGTTCACCTCCGAGGAGAGCCTCAAGGCGATCAACCTGCGCATCAACGACCGCTTCTTTCCGCTCACCGACGTCGCCACCATCACCCGCGGCTATGAGGACCCGCCGACGTCGCTGTTCCGCTTCAACGGCCAGCCGGCGATCGGGCTTGCCATCGGCATGAAGGCGGGCGCCAACCTGCTCGACTTCGGCGAGGCGCTGAAGGAGGAGATGGCGAAGGTCGTGGCCGACCTGCCGGTCGGCGTCGGCGTGCATCTCGTCTCGGACCAGCCCAAGATCGTCGAGGAAGCCGTCGGCGGCTTCACCAAGGCACTGTACGAAGCCGTCATCATCGTGCTGGCGATCAGCTTCGTCAGCCTCGGCGTGCGCGCGGGCCTCGTCGTCGCGATCTCGATCCCGCTGGTGCTCGCGATCACCTTCCTGTTCATGAACTACACGGGCATATCCCTGCAGCGCATCTCGCTGGGCGCGCTGATCATCGCGCTCGGCCTCCTGGTCGACGACGCCATGATCGCGGTCGAGATGATGGTGGCGCGGCTCGAAGTGGGCGACAGCCTGCGCAAGGCAGCGACCTATGTCTACACCTCGACCGCGTTCCCGATGCTGACGGGAACGCTGGTCACGGTCGCCGGCTTCATTCCGATCGGCCTCAACAACAGCGCCGCCGGCGAGTTCACCTTCACGCTGTTCGTCGTGATCGCGGTGTCGCTGGTCGTGTCGTGGATCGTCGCCGTGCTGTTCACGCCGCTGCTCGGCGTCTCCATTCTGCCCGCGACCTTGCCGAGTCATCATGCCGAAGGCGGCCGGCTGACGCGGATCTTCCGCGCCATGCTCAATGCCTGCATGCGGCACCGCTGGACCACGATCATCGCCACGGTGCTGATCTTCGGCCTCTCCGTGTTCGGCATGCGCTTCGTGCAGCAGCAGTTCTTCCCCTCCTCCGACCGCAATGAGCTCGTCATCGACTTCAACCTGCCGCAGAACTCCTCGATCGCCGAGACCAATGCGCAGATGGCGCAGTTCGAGCAGGAGGCGCTGAAGGGCGATCCCGACATCGACCATTGGTCGACCTATGTCGGCTCCGGCGCGCAGCGCTTCGTGCTGTCGTTCGACGTGCAGCCGGCCGACGTGTCGTTCGGCCAGATCATCATCGTCACCAAGAGCCTCGAGGCGCGCGACCGTGCCCGCGCCAAGCTGCAGGCCTATCTGACCAAGACGTTCCCCGGCACCGACGCCTATGTGCATTTGCTCGACATCGGCCCGCCGGTCGGCCGCCCGGTGCAGTATCGCGTCAGCGGGCCCGATGTGGCCAAGGTGCGCGAGATCGCGCAGGAATTGGCCGGCGTCCTGCGCGGCAACAGCCATCTCGGGGCCGTCATCTTCGACTGGATGGAGCCGGCGCGCGTCGTGAAAGTCGACGTGCTGCAGGACAAGGCGCGCCAGCTCGGCGTCACCTCGGAGGACATCGCCAACGCGCTGAACGGCGTGCTCGACGGCACCTCGATCACCCAGGTGCGCGACGACATCTATCTGATCGACGTTCGCGGCCGCGCCCAGGCCAAGGAACGACAGTCGCTGGAGACGCTGCGCGATCTGCAGCTGTCCGGATCGAACGGCCAGTCGATCCCGCTCGCGGCGCTGGCGACCCTGCGCTACCAGATCGAGCAGCCGGAGATCTGGCGCCGCTCGCGGCAGCCGACGCTGACCCTGAAGGCCAGCGTGATCGATCAGGTGCAGCCCAACACGGTCGTCGATCAGCTCAAGCCGGCGATCACGGCCTTCGACGCCAAACTTCCGGCCGGCTACAAGGTCGCCACCGGCGGCAGCGTCGAGGAGAGCGCCAAGAGCCAGGCGCCGATCATCGCGGTCGTCCCGATCATGCTGTTCACGATGGCGACCATCCTGATGCTGCAGCTGCAGAGCTTCCAGCGTCTGTTCCTGGTGTTCGCGGTGGCGCCGCTGGCCCTGATCGGCGTCGTCGCGGCGCTGCTGCCGAGCGGCGCGCCGCTCGGCTTCGTCGCCATCCTCGGCGTGCTCGCGCTGATCGGCATCCTGATCAGAAACTCGGTGATCCTGATCGTGCAGATCGAGCATCTGCGCGAAGAAGGACGGCCGCCGTGGGAGGCCGTGATGGAGGCGACCGAGCACCGCATGCGGCCGATCATGCTGACGGCGGCCGCAGCCTCGCTGGCGCTGATCCCGATCGCGCGCGAGGTGTTCTGGGGCCCGATGGCCTATGCGATGATGGGCGGCATCATCGTCGGCACAGTGCTGACCTTGCTGTTCCTGCCGGCGCTCTACGTCGCCTGGTTCCGCATCAAGGCGCCGGATAACACCGCGGCTCCGGAGGCCACGCCGCACGGCGTGTAAGACGACGAAGGGCGGGGAATCGCAGATAATTGCATGGGATAAGCCGTCCGCGTGGGTTAAACGCCACGCGGCGGCCGGTTAGATTCGGCCTTCATGGAAGGATGCGAATCATGACCGATCCTCAGATCGTCTGCCCCTCCTGCCGTACCGAGATCAAGCTGACCGAGCAGCTCGCAGCGCCCTTGATCGCGGAGACGCGCCGGCAGTTCGAGAAGCAGCTCCAGGCGAAGGAAGCCGATTTCGGCCGCCGCGAGGCGCAGCTCAAAGCGGCGCAGGAGCAGATCGCCCAGGCCAAGGCCGCGATCGATCAGCAGGTCGCCGCCAAGCTGAAGGCCGAGCGCGCCGCGATCGCGCAGGCCGAGGCGGCGAAGGCCCGCCAGGCCGTTGCGGACGAAATGGGCAACCGCGACCGCCAGCTCGCCGAGCTGCATGAGGCCATCGTCAGCAAGGACGCCAAGCTCGCCGACGCCCAGAAGGCGCAGGCCGAGATGATGCGCAAGCAGCGCGAGCTCGACGAGGCCCGCCGCGAACTCGATCTCACCATCGAGACCAAGGTGCAGGAGAGCCTTGTTGCCGTGCGCGACAAGGCGCGGCTGGAGGCCGAGGAGTCGCTGAAGGCCAAGGTCGCCGAGAAGGAAACCCAGATCGCCGGCATGCAGCGCCAGATCGAGGAACTCCGCCGCAAGGCCGAGCAAGGCTCGCAGCAACTGCAGGGCGAGGCGCTCGAGATCGAGCTAGAGTCACAACTGCGTGCGCGCTTCCCCCGCGACCTTGTCGAGCCGGTGCCGAAGGGCGAGTTCGGCGGCGACGTGATCCATCGGGTCGTGGCCCCCAGCGGCCAGGTCTGCGGGGCGATCCTGTGGGAGTCCAAGCGCACCAAGAACTGGAGCGATGGCTGGCTGGTCAAGCTGCGCGACGACCTGCGCGCCGCCAAGGCCGACATCGCGCTGATCGTCTCGAGCGCGCTGCCCAAGGGGGTCGACGGCTTCGACCTGATCGACGGCGTCTGGGTCGCCGAGCCGCGCTTCGCGCTGCCACTGTCGCTGGCACTGCGGCAGTCGCTGATCGACGTCGCCTGCAGCAAGCTCGCGCAGGAGGGCCAGCAGACCAAGATGGAGATGGTCTACGCCTATCTCACGGGCCCCCGTTTCCGCCACCGCATCGACGCCATCGTCGAGCGCTTCACCGAGATGCAATCGGACCTCGACCGCGAGCGCAAGACCATGATGCGGCTCTGGGCCAAGCGCGAGGAGCAACTGCGCGGCGTGCTGGATTCGACGGCGGGACTGTATGGCGACCTGCAGGGCATCGCCGGCCGGGCGATGCAGGAGATCGAGAGCCTCGACGTGCTGCTGATCGAGGGCAAGAGCGAGGCGGCGGAGTAGCGCGCGCCGGCCGCGCCGATCCGAGGTGTGCCAGCACCGCACCGCGCCTATGCTTTCCTACGCGGCCGCGTCTCGCATTCCCATGGCATGCGGATGCAGATGGCCGCTACTGCTTCGCCATCTGTGTGCTCGCCTGCGCGTCCCTTTGCACAGCACCCTTGTCGACCCATTCCGGCGGGGCGCCCAGGCGGTTGGCGACCATGCCGATGACTCCAGGATCCCTGCCGAACGCCTCACATGCCGCATTCTTCGGCTTGCCGCCGAGCGCCGCGCCGATCCGTTCGATCGACGGCAGCTTCGGCACCTTGCCGAACGGGGTCTCGCCGGTCACCAGCATCTGGCCGAAATCGGCGCTGAACGAACCTGCCAAATCGTAGGCATCGCCGGCCTGCGACAGCACCGGCGAGTTGGTGAACGAATTGGCGCCGCGCGCCCATACCATTGCGGCCTGCTGCCGGCCCTTGCGGTCGAGCGCCTCAGCCTCGATCGTGAGACTGCCGAGCCCGATCGGCAGCCGCGGCACCGGAACAGGAACGCCGAGCGCGCCCGGCACGGCCGACACGACCTTGGAGGCCCCGGCGGCAACCGGATCGGTCGGCGTCGCCTGGGTGATGAAGGTGCGCGTCGTCAGATCGGCCCTTTGATTGGGCGCCACGACCGTGAAACGTTCGCTCAGGTTGAGACACAGCGCGCGGTCGACGGCATTGGCAACGAGCTGCCGCTGCTGGTCCGTCAGCACCGCGCCGGCCTGGCCCGAGAAGGATGTCGGCATGATACGCACGGTCTGCGCCGCGAGCACATTGTCCTTGTCGACGTTGAGCTGCGACTTGGCGAGCAGGCCGTTCGATTCCGCCAGCGACTGATAGGACGCGAGCGCGCCGCTCTGCGTCATCGGCGCCGTGGCGCAGCCCGACAGGCCGAGGGCCGCGCACAGCATCGCCAGGCGGATGGTGGCCGGGGTGCATGATCTCACGAAAGCCGCGACGTCGATTTCGACCATGCCCGGACCGCCTCACGCCGACCAATCTGCGCGCCCCTCGCGAGCGGCGCCATGTTTCTCCTAGGAAAATCCGGACAGCGTGGGGCGGAAGCATGGAGAGATGTTACGCAACGCCACCAACCAAGGAGAGAGTGCGGCAAGCGCGTCCGCGGTCCGCCACCTGCGCCGGCGGACTCAAAATCCGCTGGTGATGGCGACGACGCCCGACACCGCCAGGACGGCGCCCAGCCAGGCGGCCGGCGCGGGCCTGAGCCCGGTGCTCCACCACAGCAGCGGCAGGATCATGACAGGGGTCGTCGACGACAGGCTGGAGACGATCCCGACGGGCCGGCTGGTCAGCGCAAACAAGACGAGTGTCATGCCGACGCCCATCCCCAGCACACCGCTCAGCGCGGACCGCATGACGACCGATCGATCCACTGCGAACGAGCTGCGGAAACGCGGCATGACGGACAAGGCGACCAAAGCAGCCAATCCGATCGCGGCGCGAATTGACGTGGCCAATGCCGGATCCAGACCCGCGGCCATCACGGGACGCGCCATCAGGACAGCGGCCGCCGCGAACAGCGCGGCCGCCAGACCGAACAACAAACCTGCTCCGACCGAGCCGTGCGCTTCCTGAGCGACCGCGACAGGCTGTCGAAAGACGATCGCGACCCACACGCCGCTCACGATACACCCCACGCCCGTCATCTTGATCGTGGACAGCGTCTCACCGAGCAGGAGATAGCCGAGCACGGCCGCGAATGCGGCCCAGCTGGCGTAGACGACGGCGGTCAGGCGCGGCCCCAGCCGGGCCAGCGCCGCATAGAAACAGGAATCCGCGACGACGACGCCGAGCAGGCTCGATGCTGCCAGCATCAGCAGCTGATCACCGGACGGCGCGGCCCAGTGGCCTCGCAGCGTCACCAAGGCCAGCATGCTCAAGAGCGCCGCCGCAAGGCGGATCGCGTTGAACCTGACGGGACCGAGTTGGCGGACGGCCGACGGCGCGATGATGTTGCTGACGGCGATGCTGAAAGCGGCCGCCAGCGCGGCCAGATCGTGAAGCATCATCGGCGGCACGCCGGTCGGCCGAACACCTCACGCGGCACGGCCAAGCCAGGCGCGCATCTTCTGGGCCAAGGTGAGGCGCGGCTCTCCCGCCGATGTCCCGTTGCCGACCGGATCATCGGCAGCTTCGCGATCCGCATCGGAAGGCTGCGGCTCGGAGCTGCCCGTCTCTCGTGTCGGCACGGCGCCGGCTGCGCCGCCACGCGTCGCCGGACGGTCCGGAACGAGCGATTTGATCGCGGCCACGACAGCTTCCACCCGCTCGACATCCTCGGGCACGCGCTCCGCCTCGGCGGGCTGCGGCGCGATCGTCGCGCCGACCTCGGACAGTGCCTCCGTCTCCGACCGGTCCGGCCGAGCCTCCGGCGCCGCTGCTGTGGCCGCCACTGCCGGCGTTGGTGCGATCTCCGGCGCGGGCGCGTCGTGCTCGGCTGCGGTGACGGCGGCGATCTCTGCAGGCGGCGCAGGCGGCTCGCTGACGCGGCTGCGGCGCTTCTTCGCCACGGCAGACTTTTCGGCGACGGCGGCCTTCTCCGCCACGATCTTTTCAGCTGCCGCCGGGGTCTTTTCCACCGTTCTGGCCACCTCCGGCGCCGGCTTCGCCCTGGTCTTGCGGATCAGTCCGGCCAGCGCGTAGGGCCCGACCATCTCCAGGAACGTCCTTTCATGATCGCGCGACAGCCGCGCGACCGCGGCATCGAGCAGCAGCCAGTCGACGGCGCGGACGTCGTCCATCAGCGGCTGCGACGGCTCATCGGCCGCTTCCATGCGCCAGTAATGCACGACCTTGGAACGCGTGCCGGTGTCGACGACCAACGTGCCGAGGAACTCGTGCACGGTGACCTTGTGGCCGGTTTCCTCCAGCACCTCGCGCTTGGCAGCGTCGCGCGGCGTCTCGCCGTCGTCGAGCTTGCCCTTGGGCAGCACCCATTCGTCGCGCTTGCGCAGGCGCACGACCGCGATGCGCGGCGGCTGTTCCCGCCGCAGCACGATGCCACCTGCCGCCATGATCGGCGCTCTCGCCATCGCCTCTCCCGAGCCGCAACGACCGCAACTCCCGCGGTCCGATTCGCCAGTTGAACGCTCCGATATAGGACTGCGCAACGACGAAATCGAGATTCCGCAAGCGTGGACCTGACATTCATCCGGCGGCGACGCGCCTGCGCCACAGTGGCTGTCCGGCGCGGATGCGGGCGCCTTCCGTCACATTGGGGCAGAACGTGAAGTCGCCGGGCGCGAGCAGGATGATCGTCGAGCCATGCTCGAACCAGCCGAGCTCGTCGCCCTTGCGCACATTGTTGTTACAGGTGTAGGCGAGCGGCCGCTCGGTCTGCGCGTTCAATACGCGGTCCAGCGCATGCAGGCGGATGCTCGCCACCAGGATCGCGGCGACCGGCACGATCGTGAACGGCTCGCCGGAAGCGAGGTGCGTGCGGATCACCGCGCGCTCGTTCTTGCAGAACAGCCGCTCGACCCGCTTCAGCGCGATCGGATTGACGTTCCAGACGTCGCCATGGATCAGGCTGACATGCTCGATCGTCATGTCGGCCGGCGCGTGGAAGCGGTGATACATGCTCGAGGTGAGGCGCAAGGTGACGAAGCAGCCGTTGCGATGGGTCTCGACCACAGCGGGATCGGCGACCAGATCACGCAGCGAATAAGGCGCGCCCTTGATCTGATAGAGTTCGCCGTCCTTGATCAGGCCGTGGGCGCCGATGATGCCGTCCGACGGGCTGGTGACGATGGTGGAATCGGGATCGAACGGCCGCAGGCCGGGCTTCAGCTCGCGCGTGAAGCAGGCGTGCAGGCTCTTGAAGCGGCTTTCCTTGGCTTCCGAGAGATCGAGGTCGGAGAACAGCTTCCACAGCGCGATCGAGGCGTCCCGGACGAGCGGAGTCTCGATCTTGGAGAACCAGCCCATGAAGCGGGTCAGCGCGGCGCGCGGCACGCGGTTGGTGAGCAGGAAGTTGAGGTCTTCCTGTTGGGTGACGGAGGCGATCAGGCTTTTGACTGTCATGAATCTGTCAGCAGGAGGGGTTAGCGCTTTTGGACATGATGGAAAACTCGATTCCTTATGTATCGCTCGCCGTTGGCGCTGCCGTGACGGCCGCCGTCGCCCCGAAGGTCAAGGCTCGCATCGAATTGTCGCGCGCCAAGCACCGCTCGCTGGCCGGCCATTCCAAGATGTCGCGCCGGATCTCGAAGCTGATCCCGCGCTATGAGTTCGACATCGACGACTTCTTCCGCTCCGACGGCGCTCCGCCGGATGTCGCGACCCGGCGGCAGGATGGCTTCTTCCGGCTCGGCACGCTGTTCCAGGAGAAGTTCGCCAAGAGCCGCGCGCTGACGGCGGAAGCCGCGAGCCGCATCTCCGATCTGCAGTTCACGCAGTCCTACC
The DNA here is from genome assembly GCF_032377735.1 of Bradyrhizobium sp. SZCCHNRI3043. Taxonomy (NCBI): domain Bacteria; kingdom Pseudomonadati; phylum Pseudomonadota; class Alphaproteobacteria; order Hyphomicrobiales; family Nitrobacteraceae; genus Bradyrhizobium; species Bradyrhizobium sp. SZCCHNRI3043. The sequence goes on along the minus strand of NZ_JAUHID010000002.1, from coordinate 201,079 downwards.
GCGTGCCGTTCCAGTACAGCCGGCTGGTCAAGGAGCAGCTCGGCGCCGGCTCGTTCATGCAGGCCTCCTCCGGCGTGACCCTGACCGATCTCGACGGCAACCGGTTCTACGATCTCACCGGCTCCTACGGCGTCAACATCTTCGGCTACGACTTCTACAAGGAGTGCATCGCGGCCGCCGAGCGGCGCGCGAGCGCGCTCGGCCCGGTGCTCGGGCTCTATCATCCGGTCGTCGCCGACAACGTGAAGCGCCTGACCGAGCTGTCCGGCATGGACGAGGTCTCGTTCCACATGTCCGGCACCGAGGCGGTGATGCAGGCGGTGCGGCTCGCCCGCTACCACACCGGCCGCAGCCATCTGGTGCGCTTCGCCGGCGCCTACCACGGCTGGTGGGGCGACGTGCAGCCCGGCGTCGGCAATCCGATCGCGCCGCACGAGACCTACACCTTGGCCGAAATGTCCGAGCGCACCCTGCACGTCCTGCGCACGCGCCGCGACATCGCCTGCGTGCTGGTCAACCCGCTGCAGGCGCTGCACCCGAACGGAAATGCGCCCGGCGATTCGGCACTGGTGGATTCCTCGCGCAAGGGCCGCTATGACCGCGAGGCCTATGCCGCCTGGCTGAAGCAGCTGCGCGAGGTGTGCACCGAGCGCGGCATCGTGCTGCTGTTCGACGAGGTGTTCCTCGGCTTCCGGCTCGCGCCGGGCGGCGCGCAGGAGTATTTCGGCGTCAAGGCCGACATGGTGACCTACGGCAAAAGCCTCGGCGGCGGCCTGCCGATCGGCGTGGTCTGCGGCAAGCGCGAGCTGATGCGCCGCTTCCGCGACGACCGCCCGGCCGACATCTGCTTCGCCCGCGGCACCTTCAACTCGCATCCTTACGTGATGGCGGCGATGGACGAGTTCCTGAGCCGGCTCGACAGCCCGAACTTCCGTGCCATCTACGACGGCCTCGACGAGACCTGGAACGGCCGCGCCGCGCAACTCAACGCCGCACTGGCCGAGCACGAGCTGCCGGTGCGCGTGTCCAATCTGCAGTCGATCTGGCTGGTCGAGTACCCCGTGCCGTCGCGCTACAATTGGATGCTGCAGTACTACCTGCGCGCCGAGGGCCTGGCGCTGAGCTGGGTCGGCACCGGCCGCTTGATCTTCAGCCTGAACTACACCGATGCCGATTTCGCCGAGGTGACCAGGCGCTTCGTCATGGCAGCCGAGAAGATGAAGCAGGACGGCTGGTGGTGGAACGACGGCACCCTCACCAACAAGACGATCAAGCGCCAGATCCTGAAAGAGATGCTCGGCGCCGTGGTCAGACGCTGAGCTCGCTGCCACCCTCCCCTGGAGGGGGAGGGTCGCTTCACGGGGCGCGCAGCGGCGCGTGAGGCGGGGTGGGGTGATCTCTCGACGCAGTTCAGTGCTCGTGGAGAGATCACCCCACCCCGACGCCCGCTGCGCGCGCGTCGACCCTCCCCCTCTAGGGGAGGGTGGCACCGCCGCTTCGGCTTCGGGCGCGATCGATCTCACTTTGGCCTTCCCACAAACACCGATGCCCGGGACCGGCCCGGGCATCGCGCAACTCAAACGCAGCGTCCGGCTCAGGCGTGCTGCTCTTCGAGGCTCTCGCCCATCAGGTGCAGGCCGGGGTCGATCAGCTCGCCGCGCAGCAGCGCCAGCGGGGCCGAGCGATACTGCACGAAATCGTTGAACGGGTCGGTGATGATCTTGGTCATCCAGACGAGGCCGGTTTCGACGTCACGGATGAAGAACAGGTGCACGGTGCGGAACAGCAGCCCGCCGATGCCGATCACGAGCCACAGCTTGGCGGTCTCGCGCACGAAATCCATCGCCGAGGTCCAGGGCGACAGCAGGCCGAACAGGGTCGGCTGCAGATAGAGCACCACGGGAGCCGCGGCCCAGATCGACATCAGCACGACCTTGCGCTGCAGATTGTAGCCGACCTTGATCTCTTCCTTGTGTTCGTGGGTCGCCTGGTTGACGTGGTCGTAGCCCTTCGGCTCGAAGAAGAAGTGGCCCGCCTGGCGCGAGGTCATCGACACCAGCCAGCCGATCAGCGCCGAGACCAGCGGATCGAACACCATCATCACGTAGGCGATCATGAAGCTGAGCGCGCTGACGAAGTGGAGGCTCTGGTTGATGCGGCTGTGATGATAATAGCGGTGGTCGTCCCAGCGCTGGATCCGCAGCTGCTCCAGGAAATGCTTGATCATGGTTGCTCCGAAGAATGAGTTGCAGGTCGTGTACAGGGATTCGGTGTAGATCGTGTGACATCATCAAGATGTCACACGATCGGACGCAGCGAGACGTTGGGGACTACGGAGAACGCCGCAGCGGCGGCAGAGGGCTGCCGCGGCTCAGGCCGCGGCGGCACGCTCCAGCTTGCGGAAACGGACCAGCGAGAAATGGCCGAGCGGCGGGATCAGGCGGCGTTCGACCAGCTCCATGCGCTCGGCGCCGGCGAGCCAGCGGAGATAGCGCGACCAGCCGAACTCGGCGGTGCGGAAGCCGAGACGGCGGACCACCGGCTGCAACGCCTGCTCGATGACGCGGCGCAGGCCGTCGTCGGCGCTGACGCGGGTCAGGATGATCAGCTCGCCGCCCGGGCGCAGCACGCGCGCGAATTCGTCGAGCGCGACCTCCGGGTTCGGTACGGCGGTGACGACATATTGCGCCATCACGACGTCGAAGGAGTCGTCGGGGAAGTCGAGCTGCTCGGCGTCCATCACCGCGAGGCCCTCGACGTTTTTGAGCCGCTGGTCGGCGACGCGGCGCATCGCCTTGCCGAGCATCGCCTCGGAGATGTCGGTGCCGAACACGCGCACATGCGGCGCATAGAGCGGCAGCGAGATGCCGGTGCCGACGCCGACCTCGAGCACGCGGCCGCCGAGCTTGTTGGTGGCTGATATCGCGGCCTTGCGGCCCTTCTCGAACACGCCGCCGAACACGAGGTCGTAGATCGGTGCCCAGCGGTCATAGGCCTGCTCGACCTGCTCGCGATCGAAGTCGAGCTCCCGCGCGCCGTCGAGCTTCATGGTTTCTGCCATCGTTACATCTCACTTGGTTTGGAATTGATGGAGTGACGCAACATCTGCCGTCAGCCGCGCACGGCGCTCTGACCGGCCAGCACCGGGGTCGGACGCACGACGCGGGACGGCTGCAGCACGGCGAGATTGCCGATGAACTGGCGCGCGCTGTTCTCCCAGGAGCGGTCGAGCGCAAATGCGCGGCAGGTCTCCCGCGACATCGTCAGCGCCTTCAAACATGCTGCGCGCAGATCCCAGTCGATCGCTCCGATCGGATGATCGGCGATGACGTCGAGCGGACCGGTCACTGGGAAGGCCGCGACCGGCGTGCCGCAGGCCAGCGACTCCAGTTGCACCACGCCGAACGTATCGGTCAGGCTCGGAAACACGAAGACGTCGGCGGCGGCCATGTGCGCGGTCAGATCCTTGCCGGTCTTCTCGCCGAGGAAATGCGCCGTCGGAAACCGGCGCTCCAGCTCCGCCTTCTGCGGGCCGTTGCCGATCACGACCTTCGAGCCGGGCAGATCGAGCGACAGGAACGCCTCGAGGTTCTTCTCGACCGCAACGCGGCCGACCGTCATGAACACCGGACGCGGCAGATCGAGCGTGACAGGCTCATCCGGATTGAACAGTCTCGTATCGACACCCCGCGTCCAGAAGCCCAGCTTCTTGAAGCCGCGCGAAGCGAGATCCTGCTTCAGCGAATTGGTCGCCACCATGGTCATCGCAGCCGCATCATGGAAGCGGCGCATCACCCAGTAGCCGACGGCATCGGGGATGCCGGTGCGCACCGAGACATATTCCGGAAAGCGCGTCGTGTAGGACGTCGTGAACGGCAGGCCGTGGCGCAGACAGTAGCGGCGCACCGCCCAGCCGATCGTGCCTTCGGTGGCGATATGAATCGCATCCGGCGCGGCGGCCTCGATGCGCCGGGCGATCTCGCGGCCGTTGGTCACGGCGAGCCGCAGGCCCGGATAGGTCGGCACGCCGAACGATGGAAAGCCTTCCGGCGTGAGGAAGGTGATGTCGGCGCCGAGGCCGGCGGCCGCGCGCGCCAGCGAGGTGAGCGTGCGCACCACGCCATTGACCTGCGGGTGCCAGGCGTCGGTTGCGATTAAGATCCGCATAAGGCGATCCGGAAAGTTGCAGCGATTCTGAACGGCCGCAAATTCCGACATTGTTATTTCAGGCGTGTGACGTCATCGAACTGTCGAAGGGTCTTTTTGCCCGCCCGCCGCTATTTTTCCCGCGATCCGTGGCGGCGTCGTACAGGCGCTGTCGTGAAACCGTCATGAAACAAACGGTTAAGCCGACGAAACCGTTTTGCGTGCAGCGCGCAAACGCAACGAAACTTTTCTCCCCTATGAGTTGCAGCATCAGGCGTGGGTCGAAGCGCCACAAAGAATGATGACAGGCAGCCGATTTTGACGACGCCGGCCGAGATAATGGCAGCGCGCACCAAGCGATCAAACAAGGGGACGTCCATGTTCACGCCAGGCACAGTCCGTTCGCCATCCCGCATCCTGTTCGGTGCGCTGATCGTCGGCACGATCGTTGCCACAACGCCGACGCTGGCCGCGCCCCCGGCCCCGCTCCCCTTCCCTTTCCTGCTGCAGCCGCCAGTGGCGACCTACGAGCCGCCGGCAACGACGCCGCAACTGATCACGCCGCGCGAGGACGAGGCGACCGCCTATGAGTTGCCCCCGCGCCTGCGCCGCCAGGTCGTGAGCTACGCGGCCCGCGAAGCGCCCGGCACGATCATCATCGACACACCAAACAAGTATTTGTACTACGTTCTCGGCAACGGCCAGGCGATGCGCTACGGCATCGGCGTCGGCCGTGACGGATTCACCTGGTCGGGCGTGCAGTCGGTGACCAGGAAGGCCGAATGGCCGGACTGGACGCCGCCGCCGGAGATGATCGCGCGCCAGCCCTATCTGCCGCGTCACATGGCCGGCGGTCCCGGCAATCCGCTCGGCGCCCGCGCGATGTATCTCGGCGGCACCGTCTACCGCATTCACGGCACCAACGCGCCCGAGACGATCGGCACGCATGTGTCGTCGGGCTGCATCCGCCTGACCAATCAGGACGTGATCGACCTCTATTCCCGCGTCGGCGTCGGCGCCAAGGTGATCGTGCTGCCGATGGAGCGCCGCGCCGATCTCGGCCGCATGACCCGCTGACCTGCGCGGGCCGCACTGCTCGTTCCTTCTCCCGGATCCTCCCTGACTGGACCGCCGAGGCCCGAAAGCCGCGGCGGTCATTTCTTTGCGCACATTTCGCCATTCACCATCACGGCCGATTGATGGTGGCCTGCTTCATCGGCTGCCCTGGCGCGCCTCCGTCCGGCCCTGTAAGCTCGGCAATCTTGCATTAACCGCGATCTCGCCGCTTCCGGCACGAGCCGGCCCGTGGCAACTGGAGTCCGTGGATCCGACATGAATCTTCCGACGCCGCGACCGGATTGGCAAAGCAGACCTCATCCGCTCGCTCCGAGACCGCAGCAGCCACGGCGGCGCTCGCCGCCCCGGCTGCGGATGATCCTGATCGGCGCCGCCGGCCTTGCCGCCGTCGTGCTGATCGGCATCATCATCGCGGAGGTGTTTCTGTTCTCGGGCAGCACGCCGGCGCCGCAACTGACCCAACTGCCGCCGCTGCCGCCGGCCACGCGCAACTCGATCATCATGACGCCTGTGTCGATCTCGCTCGGCGCGATTCGTGACGCCGCCGAAAAGGCCGCGCCGCGCAACTTCTCCGGCAAGGCCGACAACCCCGTCAACCAGATCCTGCAGAACGCCGACATCGGCTGGACGGTCACCCGCGGCGTCATCGCCGCCACCGGCACCCAGGACACATTGTCCCTGGCGACGCCGCTCTCGGGCCGGCTGAACGTCACCGGATCGCTGTCCGCCAAGGCGACCGGCGCGCTCGGCGATGCCATCGGCGGCCTGCTCGGCTCGGATGCCGCCAAGCAGATCGGCGGCATCAACATCAAGAATCTGAACGCCACCGCCGACATCAAGGGCAACGTCCTGATCGCGATGCGGCCGCGGCTCGCCGCCTCATGGTATGTCGAGCCGAATTTCGCCGCCCAGGTCAATCTCGGCGACACCGCGCTGACCGTGGCGGGTGCCCGCGTCAACGTGCCGGCGCAGATGAAGCCGATCATCGACAAGACCGTCAATGAGCAACTCAGCGCGCTCAGCGACAGGCTGCGCAAGGACCCGACCATCCGACGCGTGGCGCAGGCGCAATGGGCCCGCGCCTGTCGCTCGGTGCCGCTGCAGGGCACCGCGCCCGGATTGCCCGCCGTCTGGCTCGAGATCAAGCCGACGCGCGCGTTGGCCGCGCAGCCCGCGATCGATGCCAACGCAGTCAGCGTCACCATGGGAATCGAAGCGGAGACCCGGGTCACGGCGGCCGAGACCAAGCCGGAGTGTCCGTTCCCCGATAAGATTACGATCATTCCGCCCACCGCCGGAACTATCAATGTCGCGGTTCCGATCGACGTCCCCTTCACCGAGCTCAGCAAGCTCGTCGATTCGCAACTTGCGGGGCGGACGTTCCCCGAGGACGGCTCCGGCCCAGTCGCGGTCACCGTCAAGCATGCGACCGTCGTGCCCTCGGGCGACCGGCTGCTGATCTCGCTGCAGGTCAAGGGCAAGGAGAAAGAGAGCCTCTTCGGCTTCGGCGCCGATGCGACCGTGCACATCTGGGGACGCCCCATGGTGGATCAGGCGCAGCAGATTCTGCGGCTGTCCGACCTGCAGCTCGCCGTCGAATCCGACGCGGCATTCGGCCTGCTCGGCGCCGCCGCTCGCGCCGTGGTGCCGCATCTGCAACGCGCGCTGCTGGAACGTTCGGTGGTCGATCTCAAGCCTTTCGCCGACAACGTCCGCGACAAGATCGCCACGGCGGTCGCCGAGCTGCAGAAGAACGAGAACGGCATCCGCGTCGATACCGACATCAACAATCTCGCTTTGACCGACATCGCCTTCGACGCCACCGTGCTGCGCGTGATCGCCTCGGCGGAGGGCACGATGTCGGTTCGAGTCAATACATTGCCAGGACTGTAACGGCCCGTTGCTACGCCTGGACGACGACGCCTTGCCGAAACCGGCGGCAATTCGTGATCCTCGACGGCCGAGGCCACTTCAGGAGCAGGACATGGGAAGCCAAATGGATGGCGCCATTAGTCTGGCGATCGACAAATAGACGGACGCGGGGCATCGACGGCTTCGTCATCATTCCGCTTCACGACCGATCTGGTATTATCATCCGCAAGCGCATAGCTGGGCCGTCATGCGCGGCGCGGACGCGAGACGGGACCGTAGCGCTCCCGCCACTGCGCGGGCTTGACGCGCTCTCACGAAAGCCGCAACACGGCGCAGAGAGATGTCGTCGGGCCCTTTCCGCGCGCCCGTCGCAGGAAACATTCCGTAACAAAATTCTTCGCAAAACGCCGCGATTCTAGGTCACTTGTCGGTATGGCCCAGACACAACCACACATTCTTGTCGTCGAGGACGACCGCGAGACGCGGACGCTGATCGCAAAATATCTGCGCAACAATGCCTGCAACGTGACCACCGCGACCGACGGCCGCGAGATGACCCGCATCATGGGCGACCACCGTGTCGATCTCCTGATCCTCGACGTGATGCTGCCCGGCGAGGACGGCCTGACCTTGTGCCGCAAGCTGCGCGCGGAGTCGCAAGTGCCGATCATCATGCTCACCGCGCGCGGCGAGGACGTCGATCGCATCCTCGGACTGGAGATGGGCGCCGACGACTATCTGCCGAAGCCGTTCAATCCGCGCGAGCTGCTCGCCCGCATCAACGCGGTGCTGCGCCGGCAGGCGGCCGCGATGACGGCGAGCGCAACCGAAGGCGCGACCGCGCTGAGCTTCCTCGGCTGGACGATCGACTTCCGGCTGCGCGAGCTGCGCAATCCCGAAGGCGCGCGCGTGGCGATGACCAGCGCCGAGTTCGATCTGCTCCGCACCTTCTGCGAGCGGCCGGGCCGCGTGCTGTCGCGCGACAGCCTGCTCGACCTGACGCAGGGCCGCAGCGCCGGCTCGTTCGAGCGCTCGATCGACGTGCTGGTCAGCCGCATCCGCCGCAAGATCGAGCCAGACCCGCAGGAGGCCACCATGATCAAGACCGTGCGCTCCGGCGGCTACATGTTCACGCCCGTCGTCGAGGTGGTGACCGGCCCGCAAAGCCATTGACCATCGGATCGAATGGCGATGTCATGATGTCGTTCGGCTTTCTCAACCTCAAGGGAATCCGCGGCCAGATCACGGCGCTGGTGGCCATTTCGATCGTGGCGCTCCACGCCATCATCACTGCGACGTTCCTGATCTATCGTGCCGAGCAGCCCGACCCCGAAAACGAGGTCGGGCCGTTTCAGCTCGCGACGGCCATCCGCATTCTTGGCCGCGCCCCTGCTGCCGAGCGACCTCGGCTGATCTCCGACATCGCTCGTGCCTATCCTGAGTTCGAGCTCAAGCCTCACGCGGGACCTCTGCCGGGTGATCCCGGCCGCCTGCACGAGCCGGCCGGCCCCGACGTCGGCATCGGGAGCGGTGGCGACGAGCGCCGCCCGGCCCCTCCGGAGATGCCTGACGGACGGCCTCACGGTCCAGGCGGCTTTCGCGGCCTTGGCCCAGGCTATCGCATCTTCATGCCGCCGCCCGGCTCCCAGACGCGCACCGTCATCTTCGCTCTGCCCGATGGCAACATGGTCTCGGCCCGAATGGTCGACCGGCCGCACCGGCCGCCGTTCTGGGGTGCGCCCTGGCTGACGACGATCATGTTCGCGCTGATCAGCATGACGCTGCTCGGCCTGTGGGCCGCGCGCGCACTGACATCGCCGCTGTCGGGCTTCGCGAAGGCCGCCGAGAATTTCAGCCTCGACGGCGATGCGCCGGAATTGCCCGAGCGCGGACCGGAGGAGATCCGATCGTTGGCGCGCGCTCTCAACCGGATGCGCCAACGCATCACGGCGCTGATGAACGACCGCACCAAGATGCTGGCGGCCATCAGCCACGATCTGCGGACACCGCTGACCCGCATGCGGCTGCGTTGTGAGTTCGTCGAGGACGAGCTGCAGCGCAGCCGAATGCTGGCCGATCTCGATCAGATGCATGCGATGCTGGGCTCGGTGCTGTCGTTCCTGCGCAACGGCCGCAAGCTCGAGCCGATGACGCTGGTCGATATCGCGAGCATCCTGCAGCTCGTCGCCGACCAGTTCGCCGACGTCGGCCACAGCGTCACCTATATCGGCCCGGCGCACGCAATGGCGACGGTGCGGCCCGACGACCTGATGCGCTCGGTCACCAATCTGGTCGAGAACGCCGTGAAGTACGGCAAGGAAACGGTCATCAGGTTAACTGCGTCGGGGAAGCGCCTGACGATCGATGTGGAGGATGACGGACCCGGGATCGCCGATGCGCGCAAGCCCGACATGCTGGAGCCGTTCGTGCGCGGCGACGATGCCCGCAACATGGACGAGGCCACCGGCTTCGGGCTTGGCCTGTCGATCGCAAAGGCGATCGTCCAGGCTCATGGCGGCGAACTGTCGCTGCACGATCGCAGGCCGCACGGGCTGATCGCCCGCATCGAGCTGCCGCTCGGCCAGACCACCTTGCGCCCCGCAGCATGACGCGCGAACGCGCCCGGACAAGCCGGGCGCGCCGCGATCGAGACGAGCAGCTATTTTCGTCGGCGATGCCGTTACTGGGAGTACTTGAACTCGGGCATCGACTTCAGCTGGTCCTTGGTCGCGTTGATCATCGCGTGATCGGGATACCAGCGGTTCTTCGTGGAGCTCATCGACGAGGACGAAGTGCCGGTGGCCGCACCAGTCGTGGTCGTGGCCGGCGGCGTGGTCGAGGACGTGGTGCCGGAGGCCGGGGCATTCGACGCAGTGCTTGCCTGAACCGGCTGATCCGAGAACTTGATCTGATCGAACGAGACGGCGACGAGGTGCTCGCCCATGCCGAGGAAGCCGCCGACGCCGATCACGACACCCTTGACCGCGCCGCTCTTGTCGACCAGCAGATCGTCGATCGAGCCGACATTCTCGTTGTTGTTGTTGTAGACCTTCACGCCAACGAGCTTCGAGCTGCGCCAGTCGCCCTGATACGACGCCGCGGTCGTATCGGCGCGGATCGTGGTGCTGGTCGTCGTGGTGGTGCTCTCCGCAGCAAACGCCGCGGTCGCGAGCAACAGGGAACCGGCGAGGCCGGCCGCAACAGTTTTCATCACCATGTGGTGTCTCCTCTCAATGTGTATGATGACGAGAGAACTGCAACCGCCCCCCAGCGTTCCGTGGGAACTACGATTTCGTCATTTTGCGCGACAAGCCGCCTCGGTGCAGCGCGACAACGTCGCTTTGTGACACTCGGGAGCGCGCCGGGCCGGCGAGCCGAAAGCTGGAATCGCGTTTGAGGAGAGCGTTCGACTGGGAGCCCGTGCAACCGGAAGAGCCGCCCCTCACAGCAGAGGACTGCGAGTCGGCGGTCTTCGTTGAGCTGCGCGCGTCGAGCACGGATCCCGCAACGCGGTTCGATGCTCACCTCCCGCAGGTCAATCGCATCTGGAAGAGGCTGGCAGCCCGATACGCCCGCCTGCGGCGGGCTCCTCGGGACGAGGGCTGCTTGGCAAGATCCAAGCCCTCATAAATCCAAGCCCTCGTGGTGAGCGTCTCGAACCAGGGGGCCACGACGGCTCAGCCCATAGGAGATTGCCCTGCCCGCCGACTGCGTCAGGGCCATCTCATTCGGGACGACTGGTCGGTCGATCGACGAAAACTCCGAGCTTCGATATTTCCGAGAGAGCGGCGCATTCTGAATCAGCTACGCGGCCATCGCGCCGTCCTCATCGACGGCCTCGGCATAGAACGCGATGGTCTCGTAGCGATAGTCGCAGAGACGGCAGTGCCAGAGATAGGCGGTGCGCCGCCCATCCTTCTCGACCCAGGCCGGCAGCGCGATCGGCTCGCCACATTGGGCGCAGGGATTGTTGCGCGGCAGGTCGAGGACGCGCATCGCGGATTGCGCGTTGTCGAAATTGCGAAACTGGATGTCGGCTGCCTTCACGGCCATGACGCGCTCCCTCTCTGTTCAGTCTTCTTGAATGAGTCAGGCATGCTGTCGAACTGACGGGCGGGATCATAGCCGCGCAGCGGCTGATTTGCACGCGCCGGGATGCCGCGCGACATCCGACCTCACGAGGATGGGATCCGAGGATGGGATCAATGCGTTTGATTCAATTGCCTCCGGAAGTGACCGCCGGTTCCGCGACATGGCGGGCGCCTGGATTACGCAGATGGATGGTGGCGATATCGTCGGCATAAACCTTCTGCCAGCCGTCGACGTGATCAAGCAGCTTGGTCGCCGCACTCTGCGTGCGCAGCAGGGTCGCCTCGATGTCGTAGTCCTTGAGCAGGCGGAACAGATTGTCCGGCTCCATCAGGCCGGAGGCGGCATTGTGATCGACGAAGAACTTTTCGCCATAGAGCTCGGTGCGGCCGTCGATGAACGGCGCGACACCGGCTGAGATCAGATAGCCGCCGAAATCATAGTCGTTGAGGACCCGCGTGAGGTTGAGCTTCTTCAGCTCGGTCACGGCTGCGACCGGGGTGCCGCGCATGTTCGGCGTGTAGTTCAGGATCGAGGCCGATGCGATGGTGCCGGCGCCGAGCACGAGCATCACCGCCCCCGTCAGCGCGGCTCCCGACGCGCGCGCCTGCGGCAGCACGGGCAGCGCGCCCGCCTGCCGGGCCAGCGGCCCGGCGAGCACCAGCGGGCCGACCAGCGCCAGGATCTCCGCCGCGCGCGCCTGCGCCAGCGCCATGTGCAGCAGGCCGAGCAGCATCAGGATGCGCACCGGCGGCAGCCTGAGGCCGTGGAACAGCGCGAACCCGATCGCGATCAGCAGGCAGATCTCGAACGGGCCGAGGCCCTGGAAATCGGTCGCCTTCCATTCCACGATCAGCGGCAGCGCCTGTCCCAGCGACAGGATCTTCTGCGACGCCAGCAGCGCGTTCCAGCCATAGGGCGTGCAGCAGCTCGCCGCCAGCGCGAGCGCCGCAAACCCCGCCCAGCGCAGCGCCAGGCTGGAGCGGACCGAGCGATCGGCGTTGACCAGCGAGTCGAGTGCGGCGGGCGCGATGAAGAACAGGCCGAACACGAAGCCGCCATGCAGATTGGCCCATAGCGCGATCAGCAGCGCCAGCGGCCATGGCGGCGCGTCCTTGCGATCGGCGGCGTCGATCAGACCGGCGATCCAGGCGACCAGGATGGGAAACGCCAGCACATGCGGCCGCGCCAATAGATGCGGCAGGCAGAGCAGGAACGCCGCGACCACGAACACCAATGTCGTGCTGTCGCGCAGATGCCGGCCGAGCGCACGCGCGAACAGCGCAAAGGACAGCGCAATCACCGACGCCGCCAGCACCACCGGTCCGGTCCAGCCGGCCGCCTTGTAGGCTGCGGCATAGGCGACCTGCGCCAGCCACTGCGTGGAGATCCACGGCGCGCCGCGCATGGTGAAGGAATAGACGTCGACCTCGGGCACCGCGCGGTGGTCGATGATCCACTGCCCCACCGTGATCTGCCACAACGTGTCGGGATCGTTGAGCAGCCGGTTGCCGGAGATCAGCAGCAGCGCATAGACGCCGGCGCCGACCCATAGTGGCAGCAGCGCCTGCGCGCGCCCGGCGGTGGCTTCGGTGTGGGTGACGGACAGCGTCATCGCGGCAGGGCCCCGTTGGCGGAATTGCTCCGCCAGCCAAGCATGCACGGTATAATTCGCGGTAAACCGCCGGCGCATCCGGACTCGACCCGGCGTCTTCGCCCCATTCCTGCCACATTATCGCCCGGCGTTTGCGCCAATTACGGTGTGCAAAGTGTAAAGCGCGTGCTGGGGGGCTACTCGGCATGCGTGTGGTTCCCGGGGGATCCTGACACATGAGACGTCTCGTGCTGACGGCCTGCATTGCAGGCTTCGCGATGGCTGGTCCCGTGCCGTTCGCCATGGCTGCCGATGATGCGAGCACCGCATCGGACAGTGCAGCCAAACCGAAGGCCGGCAAGGTCAAGCTCGCCCATGTCCGCTCTGACGGCACCAGGGAGCTGGCCGTACGCAGCGCGGTGACCAAGGCCGCGCGCGAGGTCGAGGCGATCGAGGCCGTCAGCAGCGCCGACACCTCGCCGCCGATGGACGCCAATGCCTCAGCGCCAGCCGACACCGATGCCGCTGCGGCCGAGCCCCGCGAGGCCGAGCGCAAGGCGGCCGAGGCCAAGCCGCGCCACATCGACACCGGCCATCCGCATATCGACGCGCTGGTAGCGGTGCACGCCGCCGCCAACAACATTCCGGAATCGCTGATCCACCGCGTCATCGTGCGCGAGAGCAAATACCAGAAGGACCTGGTCGGCCGCTGCGGCTGCATCGGCCTGATGCAGATCAAGCTCGGCACCGCGCGCGGCCTCGGCTACACCGGCGACGCGCAGGGCCTGCACGATCCGAACACCAACCTCACCTATGGCGTGCGCTATCTCGCCGGCGCCTACCGTGCCGCCCGCGGCGACCACGACCGCGCCGTGCTCTACTTCGCCAGGGGCTATTACGAGGAGGCCAAGCGGCAGCGCCTGGCTGACGCGCGGCCCGCCGGCCGCTCCGAGCGGACGAGCGCCCCGCTCGACATCACCCCGAAGATTGCAACCGGCCGCCACGCGCGGGCGCACTGATCGCCATTGGTTCCAAGGGCCGTCGGCATTGTCTTTCCGTGACACTCCGTTGACACGGGGGGATATCGGTCTATTTTAAGCGCGTTCCGAGGGGAGCTCCGAGGGGAGCTGAGATACCGCAGCGATGTGCGGTGACCCTTTGAACCTGATCCGGGTCATGCCGGCGAAGGGACAGGGATGCAGCAGACAACCACGCGCGGGGATGTCCCCGTTTCCATCATCGGTGCAGGCATCGCGGGTGCCTGGCAAGCCCTGCTGTTCGCGCGGGCCGGCCATCACGTCACCTTGCACGAGCGCAGCGACGCCGATCTGATGCTCTCCACCAGCCATTGGGCAGGCGGCATGCTCGCGCCCTATTGCGAGAGCGAGGTCGCCGAGCCGATCATCAGCCGGCTCGGGCTCGCCTCGCTCGACATCTGGCGGCGCGAGCTGCCGGACACGCCGTTCAACGGTTCGCTGGTGATCGCGCATGCCCGCGACCGCGCCGACTACGACCGCTTCGCCCGCCGCACCTCAGGCTATCAGCGGCTGGACGCGCAGCAGCTTGCGGCGTTGGAGCCGTCGCTGGAGGGGCGCTTCCGCGAGGGCCTGTTCTATCCGACCGAGGGCCATGTCGAGCCACGCCGCGTGCTACCGAAGCTGCATCAGCGCATCGTCGAGGCCGGCGGCCGGGTGCTGTTCAACAGCGACGTCACGGCTGATGATCTCGACGGCCTCGTGATCGACTGCCGCGGGCTGGAGGCGCGCGACGCCGAGCGCGAGCTGCGCGGCGTCAAGGGCGAGATGATCCTGATCGAGACCGCCGAGGTGCAGCTCGCGCGGCCCGTGCGGCTGATGCATCCGCGCTTCCCGCTCTATCTGATCCCGCGCGAGGACAATTTGTTCATGCTGGGGGCGACCTCGCTCGAGGCCGAGGACACCGGCGTCAGCTTGCGCTCGGCGCTGGAATTGCTCGGTGCCGCCTACTCCGTGCATCCCGCATTCGGCGAGGCCCGCATCCTCGAATTCGGCTCAGGGCTCAGGCCGGCCTATCCCGACAATCTGCCGCGCATCACCATCAAGGGCGAGCGCGAGATCCGCGTCAACGGCCTCTATCGCCACGGCTTCCTGATCGCGCCCGCGCTGGCGCAGGCGACGCTGAACTACATCTCGCACGGCCAGATCGACAACGAGGTGATGCGATGCGCGTGACCGTCAATGGCGAGGCCCGCGACATCGCCGCGAGCTCCGTCGCCGCGCTGCTCTCCGAGCTCGACTACGAGGGCACCCATTTCGCGATCGCGCTGAACTACGACGTCGTGCCGAGGAGCCGCTGGGCGGAGACGCAGCTCAAGACCGGCGACGAGATCGAGATCATCACACCCCGGCAGGGAGGGTGACGTTCATGGAGCGCTCGCTTGCGCCACGCACTCCGCTGTCGTCCCGGCGAACGCCGGGACCCATAGCCACCGGCTTTTGTGTTGACGCTCGATCTCTCCCACCGAGGTCCCACGCCAGATCACGCGGTATGGGTCCCGGCGTTCGCCGGGACGACGTGGGGAGGGAGGTCGCGCCCCACGCACACCTGTCATCGCCCGGCGAAAGCGCGAAGCGCGTCTCGGCGAAAACGACCGGGCGATCCAGTACGCCGCGGCCTATCTGCGTGTCCGAGCCGCCTCTGGAATACTGGATCCCCGCTTTCGCGGGGATGACAGGCTTCATTGCGGCGACCACCGTCCGACATGACGGAGACCATTGATGCCCACCTTCTACGACAAGACCTTCACCTCCCGCCTGCTGATCGGCACCGCGCTCTACCCCTCGCCCGCGATCATGCAGGACGCGATCCGCGCCTCGGGCGCGCAGATCGTCACCGTGTCGCTGCGGCGCGAGGCGGCCGGCGGCAAGACCGGCGACGCGTTCTGGAAGCTGATCAACGAGCTGAATGTCACGGTGCTGCCGAACACCGCCGGCTGCCGCAGCGTGCGCGAGGCGGTGACGACCGCCAAGCTCGCGCGCGAATTATTCGGCACGTCCTGGATCAAGCTCGAGGTGATCGGCGACAACGACACTTTGCAGCCCGACGTGGTCGGGCTCGTCGAAGCCGCGACCATCCTGATCAAGGACGGTTTCGAGGTCTTCCCCTATTGCACCGAGGATCTCACGGTCGCGATGCGCCTGGTCGATGCCGGCTGCAAGGTCGTGATGCCCTGGGCGGCGCCGATCGGCTCGGCCAAGGGCATCACCAATCGCGATGCGCTCAAGCTCCTACGCGACCGCCTGCCCGACATCACCCTCGTCGTCGACGCCGGCCTCGGCGCGCCCTCGCACGCGGCGGAGGCGCTCGAGCTCGGCTACGACGCCGTGCTGCTCAACACCGCGGTGGCAAAAGCCGCCGACCCGGTCGCGATGGCGCGCGCCTTCCGGCTCGGCTGCGAGGCCGGCCGCACCGCCTTTGAGGCCGGGCTGATGGACGCCCGTGATTTCGCCTCGCCCTCCACCCCTGTCGTTGGGACACCGTTCTGGCATGCCGTATCCTGACCGCTTCTATCCCGTCGTCGACAGCCTCGCCTGGGTCGAGCGTCTCACCAAGCTCGGCGTCGGCACGGTGCAGTTGCGCGCGAAAGACCTTAATGACGGCGAGGCGCTGCAGATCGTCACCGACGCGCTCGCCATCACCAAGGGCACCGCGACCAGGCTGATCGTCAACGACTACTGGCGCGCCGCGATCGTCGCCGGCGCCGCGCACGTCCATCTCGGCCAGGAGGATCTCGCCGACGCCGACGTCGCCGCGATCAAGGAGGCCGGCCTGACGCTCGGCCTCTCGACGCATGACGATGCCGAGCTGGAGACCGCGCTCGCCGCCAAGCCCGACTACGTCGCACTCGGTCCGATCTTCCCGACCACGTTGAAGGCGATGCGCTTCGCGCCGCAGGGCGTCGCGAAGATCAGCGACTGGAAGAAGCGCGTCGGCAATATTCCGCTGGTCGCGATCGGCGGCATCAAGCTGGAGCAGGCCGCGGAGATCTTTGCCGCCGGCGCCGATTCCATCGCGGTCGTCAGCGACGTCACGCAGAACGTAGACCCCGACGCCCGCGTCCGCGCCTGGCTCGATGCGACGAAGGAGCCGGCCTGATGCGCGCCGCTATTGCGAATGCGTCTGAGAGCGATTGGGCCCCGACCTCGCCCCACGCGAGCTCGTTCCCTCCCCCCTTGTGGGGGAGGGCTAGGGAGGGGGGTGAGCCACGAGCACCGAACGCGGGGTTACCCCCCTCCCCAACCCTCCCCCACAAGGGGGGAGGGAGCCTGAACAGCATCCGCCCCTTACGTCGACAACTCATTTTCGCCCTCGGCTCGGTACGAGCGAGCAACTGGCATGAGGCTCAACTCTCTCCACCGTCATTGCGAGCGAAGCGACGCAATCCAGAGCGACGTGAGCAGCCCTGGATTGCTTCGTCGCAAGTGCTCCTCGCAGTGACGTCCCCCATTCACTCCGACAACAACAATTGAGAAGGAGGATCCCATGAACATCCGCTCCAATCCCGACACCACGCTGCCCGCCGTCACCACCGGCCCGCTGCCCTCCTCGCGCAAGATCTACGCGACGCCTGATGCCGCGCCCGACCTGCGCGTGCCGCTGCGCGAGATCATCCTTTCGGAAGGCGCCGGTGAGCCGAACCTGCCTGTCTACGACACCTCCGGCCCCTACACCGATCCGACCGTGACGATCGACGTCAACGCCGGCCTGTCGCGCGCCCGCATTGCCTGGGTGCGCGAGCGCGGCGGCGTCGAGGAATATGTGGGCCGCGACATCAAGCCGGAGGACAACGGCAATGTCGGCGCCGACAAGGCCGCAAAGGCCTTCACCGCGCATCACAAGCCGCTGCGCGGCCTCGACGGCCACAAGATCACCCAGCTCGAATTCGCCCGCGCCGGCATCATCACCAAGGAGATGATCTACGTCGCCGAGCGCGAGAATCTCGGCCGCAAAAAGCAGCTCGACCGCGCCGAGGCCGCGCTCGCCGACGGCGAGAGCTTCGGCGCCGAGGTCCCGGCCTTCATCACCCCGGAATTCGTCCGCTCCGAGATCGCGCGCGGCCGCGCCATCATCCCCTGCAACATCAACCATGCCGAGCTCGAGCCGATGATCATCGGCCGCAACTTCCTGACCAAGATCAACGCCAATATCGGCAACTCGGCGGTGACCTCCTCGGTCGAGGAGGAGGTGGACAAGATGGTGTGGGCGATCCGCTGGGGCGCCGACACCGTGATGGACCTCTCCACGGGCCGCAACATCCACACCACGCGCGAGTGGATCCTGCGCAATTCGCCGGTGCCGATCGGCACCGTGCCGATCTACCAGGCGCTGGAGAAGTGCAACGGCGACCCGGTGCAGCTGACCTGGGAGCTCTACAAGGACACCCTGATCGAGCAGTGCGAGCAGGGCGTCGACTACTTCACCATCCATGCCGGCGTGCGGCTCGCCTACATCCACCTCACCGCGAGCCGCGTCACCGGCATCGTCTCGCGTGGCGGCTCGATCATGGCCAAGTGGTGCCTCGCGCATCACAAGGAGAGCTTCCTCTACACCCATTTCGAGGAGATCTGCGACATCATGCGCAAGTATGACGTCTCGTTCTCGCTCGGCGACGGCCTGCGCCCCGGCTCGATCGCGGACGCCAACGACCGCGCGCAGTTTGCTGAACTGGAAACGCTTGGCGAGCTGACCAAGATCGCCTGGGACAAGGGTTGCCAGGTGATGATCGAGGGCCCCGGCCACGTGCCGATGCACAAGATCAAGATCAACATGGACAAGCAGCTCAAGGAGTGCGGCGAGGCGCCGTTCTACACCTTGGGGCCGCTGACCACCGACATCGCGCCGGGCTACGACCACATCACTTCGGGCATCGGTGCGGCGATGATCGGCTGGTTCGGCTGCGCCATGCTGTGCTACGTGACGCCGAAGGAGCATCTCGGCCTGCCCGACCGCAACGACGTCAAGGTCGGCGTCATCACCTACAAGATCGCCGCCCACGCCGCCGATCTCGCCAAGGGCCATCCCGCAGCGCAGCTCCGCGACGACGCGCTGTCCCGCGCCCGCTTCGACTTCCGCTGGACCGACCAGTTCAACCTCGGCCTCGATCCGGAGACCGCAAAGCACTTCCACGACGAGACCCTGCCGAAGGAAGCCCACAAGGTCGCGCATTTCTGCTCGATGTGCGGCCCGAAATTCTGCTCGATGAAGATCACCCAGGACGTCCGCGACTACGCCGCCACGCTGAATGATCCGACCACCGTTGGCATGACCATCAGCGGTACCATCGAGGACGGCATGGCCCAGATGAGCGCCAAGTTCAAGGAAATGGGCGGCAGCGTGTATCTGGATGCGGAGAAGGTGAAGGAGAGCAACAAGGCGTTGTAAAAGACATCGTCGTAACCTAAAATGGCAGGATATAGGACGGAATCCCTGGATGTCCATCACAAAGCAAGATGCCGATTACGAAGGCGACGATTCGGCGAGCGGCAATTGGGACGACTATCCGCTGGATTCCGTTTTCGTGCGAACAGAGACAAGGACGGTATCTGACGTCGTTAATCGCATTCAAAACAATCGCTATATTTTAGATCCAGACTTTCAACGCGACTTTGTTTGGTCAACGGAGAAACAGTCAAAACTAATAGAGAGCTGCGTAATGCGCATTCCGTTGCCCGTCTTCTATGTTGCTGAAGCGGAGGATGGTCGCATTGTTGTAGTAGATGGCCTTCAGCGGCTGACGACATTTGCCCGCTTTCTTACCGGTCAGTTACGTTTAGCGGGACTACGCAAAGGCCAATCGACAACTGACGGACCGAGCCTGGACGGCAAGACATTCTCAGACCTGCCTCTAAACCTGCAGGAAAGGGTACTTGATACCCAGCTTACTATGTACATCCTAGACGCAAAAGCGCCCGAACGGGCGAGACTAGATATATTTGAGCGCGTAAACAGCGGTGAGGCACTCACCCGTCAACAGATGCGAAACGCGCTATACAATGGCTCAGGCACGACTTGGCTCAAGGAAGCAGCCAGCGGACATATGTTTATCGCCGCGACAGGAGGAGCTCTAGACAGCAGATCCATGCGCGACCGAGAGGCTATAAATCGTTTCTGCGCATTCAAATTACTCGGCAGCAAGAGCTACACAAGCGGCGACATGGATACTTTCCTAGCACAAGGCTTAAAGCGCCTATCCACCCTTTCTGACAACGAGAGAAAGCAGCTCAAAATTGGATTCGATGAAGCCTTAGGCCTAAATCGAGAACTATTCGGGGAACATGCGTTCCGCCGCTCGTTAGCCTCTTACGAGACAAACCCGCGCCGCACCCCCTTGAATATCTCGCTCTTCGAGGTCTGCACCGTCACAATGTTTGGAATAGCGCCCCTACTGAATACATCACAAAAGGAGCGCCTCAAATCAGGACTCATAGAGCTAATCAGGGACGACGACCATTTCAGACGTTCAATTTCTTACTCAACAAACAGCTCTCAGCCGGTCTCAGTTCGGTTTGCCGCACTTGAGGAACTCATATCAGGACTGGCTTAACAACAATGCTCACACAGTTAACCGTAAAGAACTTCAAGTGTTTTACAAATCTTCGCATGGGCTTCGCACGCCTGACGCTACTTACTGGCTTAAATGGAGCAGGCAAATCGACATCCATCCAGCCATTGTTACTTCTCGCACAAGCAAGCCGGCAGGGAGCGAACCCCGCAAAGCTACCTTTAAACGGCTCACTCACGAGACTCGGCTCCGCAGGAGACATTGCACCGACCAAAGGACAACCTGAGTTCCTCATCGAAGCAGGCAATGATAAAATTGGCTGGCGCCTCTCAGCTGTTGCGGGAGAGCGATCCCTGGCTATCAGCAATGCGTCTGCACCTGGACCATTCACCCAGGCCGCTGAATGGCAGGACACGGTCTGGCCTCCAGGACTCGGGCAAGCTCACGATCCAGCCAGAACATATTCTGTTCGCTCCTCGCTTGCGAAATTGATTTACATTGGAGCGACCCGCGCCAGCCAGCAGGAAGTCTATCCATACCCTGATGTTGACGCAGACATTCAAGGCGACGTGGGAAGCAGCGGCGAGTACGCACCGTACTGGTATGACCGGATGGTGGACGAATACGTGGATCCAAAAGAGGCCAATCCTGCCACTCTAAGGAAACGCCTCGATGACCTTCTCTCGTCATTATTTGCCGGCGCGCAGGCGAATGTTACCGCGATCCCTCAATCGTCATCATTTGCTTTGCGGTTTAGGATTGGCGAGTCAAACGAGTGGAGACGTCCAGCCAACGTGGGTTTTGGATTATCTTATTCGTTCCCAATACTGGTGTCTCTTCTCACCTCTCGTCCGGGACAAACATTGATCATTGATAGCCCGGAAGCTCACCTTCATCCTTCAGCCCAATCCACGATGGGAAGAATACTGGCTAATCTCGCGGCTCAGGGAATTCAGGTTATCGTCGAAACACACAGCGACCACCTTCTTAATGGAGTTCGTCTCGCCGTGAAGAACAAGGCGCTTTCCCACAAAGATGTCTCCATCCACTTTTTTGGCGGAGTTGAAGGCGCGCAACACGGCGTTACATCGCCAACGATGGACCGAGAAGGAAATATAAATGAGTGGCCATCCGGGTTCTTCGACCAAAATGAGCGCGACTTAGCCCAGCTTACTGGATGGAGTTGAAAGTGCGGTGGTATGTCAATGACACGTCATTGCAGGGACAGTTTAATTCGATTGCAGAGTTCGAGCCAGTTTTGCGCACCCTCGCCGAACTGAGACGCAATGAACCGGCTTGTAGCAATTTGTATGTCACCCGCTCCTTTGGAGCGCAAATGGTTACCGCGGATAGAACACTCGCACACGCCGTTCAAGAATTACGAAATCGCGACTTAAAACTGCGCATTTTGCAATGGGTAAGCCAACGTGGCCCATTTATCGACGATGACAGGCAAGCTGAAGAAAACGATTATTTTGAATGTCTTGGGCTAGACGTAACAGACAGTGGACTTGGTGAAGCAGCTCGACGTATGATCGCTAGTCATTTGGCCGGGTCTTGGAGCTTTGTCGGCGGAGCGGTTAATTTCCTGCATAATCCGCTCGTTGCCGAGCATGGGCTCCCAGAGGAGAGGTACGGCAGCTACAACATACCAAATGTATGGACGGAAGATGATTTTAACTACCAAGCTGGCGCGTCAGCGGTAGCCCCGACCTCTTGGTCGACCCTTGCTGAGACGCTCAGACTGAAATTCCCGCAACTGCTGATTGCGCCAATTCTTGCCGAAAATCCTGCCCTTCAGCAAGAACCCTACAGCAGTACAATCGGGGATAGAGCAACCGAGTTGTGCCGACACTTAAACGAATACATGGTCAGCCGAAACGCTGATGGATCAGATAGCGTTCTCTCTACCGAAATGGTGCGTGCTCTATTTACAAACGCCACCGGAAGCGAGCCACTTTTTACTGGAGAGTCAGATTCGAACCAAAGGCAATTTAGACGAGAGCTAACGTTTTCAGATCCAGACGATAAAAAGAAGACGATCTTTGCTCATTGGCATGGAAAGATCAGGCATAGAGTATTTCGAATGCATTTCGAATGGCCTGCGCCTCGGACAGCAAAACGCCTAAAAATCCTTTATCTGGGGCCGAAGATCACTAAGGACTGAAGGTTTCTGGCGTGACTGAGTATGCTCGTGAACCCCATCCACCACATCCCGGCCCCACCCTACATCAAGGCCCCACCGCTGTCGTTCGGCACCCGCGTCGGCGATCTCCTCTTCGTCTCCGGCATTCCCGGCTTCGACGCCCACGGCAACCTGCCCGACGACTTCGACGCGCAGTTCGCCAACGTCGTGACCAACTTCACCCGCGTCCTGACCGAAGGCGGCGCTGATATTCGCGACCTCGTCAAGGTCAACGTGCTGCTGACGCGCGCCGCTGATGTTGCGACCATGAACCGGCTCTATGCCGAGGCGTTTGGGCCGGCGCCGTATCCGGCGCGCACCACCTGCGTGGTGGTGGCGCTGCCTGATCCGAAGATGCTGATCGAGATCGAGGGCGTCGCGGCGGCCGTGAAACGGTAGGGTGGGTTAGCGGACGGCAACCGACGGTCTCTCCACGCTCGCACATGGCTGAAAGCCGTTCGCGTAACCCACCATTCCGCGCAGGCGGCGGGTTACGCGCCCTGGCAAACATTCCCTCCGCGGTGAAATCGTCCCGCGGGCGCTAACCCGCCCTGCGTTCTCCGTGCAGGAAGCAACCGCTCCGCCTGCAGAATTCGCCGGCCTCAGCTACTCGCCGTCGCCCAAGCGCAGTTCAACCGCGAGGCCCCCTTCATCCACTGCAATGATGCCGAGCCGCGCCGCCGTTTGCCACCGCAGCGAGCGGCCTGCCTCATTCTTCTGCAACCCTGCGTCGTGATGGCCCCCGCTCCGCGATTTTCGTCTCTTGCGGACGATTTAAATTTTAAATAGGATTTAATAGTCCGAAACATTATCTCCGAAAATTTCACGATAGATGTTTTATTCATGGCCGATCCATGCCCTGTTCCGCCTCGTTGGCGCCGCCACGGCGCCATTGCGGGAGGCGATCCGGGAGGCCTTCCAGGCCCAGGTCTATCCGCTCGGCTACGTTCCCTCGCATGACGGCATGCGCGGGCTGATGACCCTGGGCGTCGTTACGGCCCATGTCTCGCACACGCTCGTGCCGGGCGCGGTGCTCTATATCGACCTGTTCTTCGTGGCGAGCGCCTATTACATCACCGGCCTGCTGCTGCGGGACATCGATAAGCACGGCCACATCAGGTTCCGGCAGTTCTATGCGCGGCGCTTCGCCCGGATCGTGCCGCCGCTGCTGCTGATGCTCGCCGCCTATCTGCTGTTCACCTGGCTGCTGCGGCCGCCGTTCCTGCCGGCGCTGGAACGCGCCGCGATCGCGCTCTCCTACATCGCCAACTACTGGTATGTGTTCGACCCGAAGACGATCGAGGACATCGGCCACACCTGGACGCTGTCGACCGAGGAGCAGTTCTATCTGCTGTGGCCGCTGACCTTCGCAGTCCTGGTCAAACGCCTCGGCGTCACCTGGCGATTGGTCGGCGCCATCTGCGCCATTGCGGCCGCGATCTGGGCCTGGCGCGTGGCGCTGGTGCTCGATGGGGCCGAGTGGCGGCGGCTCTACACCGCGTTCGACACCCGCGCCGATGCACTGATGGCGGGATGCGCGATGGCCGTCGTGCTCAGGCTGGTGCCGCACGGCACCTCACCCGCGCTCGACCGGCTCTGGCCGAAGCTGGCGTGGCCGCTCCTGATCTATTGGGGCACGGTCACCTTCCTGTTCTGGTCGGCGGACGGGCCGAGCATGAACTACTATCTGTTCGGCAGCATGGTGTGCGGCGTGCTTCCCGGCATCCTCGCGTTGACCATGCTGATGCGCAGCCACGGCACGATCTGCCACCGCATCTTCGAATGGCCGGTCGCGATCTTCCTCGGCCGGATCTTCTACGGCATCTATCTCTGGCACCTGCCGGTCCTGAATTTCCTGGACAGCTACGGCGTCTGGTGGCCGCTGCGGCTCGCGATCGGGCTGCCGCTGTCGGTCGTGGCGGCCACGCTGTCCTACGCTTATCTCGAGCGCCACTTCCTGCGTCGGCGCGCGGGGCCGGTGGCCTCGCAGCCGCTCCTCGCCGGCGCGGGTCCGGCGCTGGTTCCGACCGCGAGCTTCAGCGGCGATCTCCGGTTCTCGTCCCGACCGAGCGCCGGAGGCATCCACTCCTGAGGCCTGCGCGACGCGCTGCGCAGGCCGAGAGGCCTCTCGCTCCGCCGCCTCATCGCGCCTCATCATCGGCCGGGGGCATCGCGCGCTTTTGCCGCACGATTCGCGCGCGGCTGCCTTCAAATTGATCGAGACCGCTCCGACATAGGGCCGGCCGCGGGCTGGGCCAGTTTGTTGCCGGAGTTTTCACGATGCCTCGTTTCACCACAGTCTGTCTTGCCGCAGGCCTCGCCGCGGCCGCGCTGCTCGCCGCTGCGCCGGCGCAAGCCGGCTACTACATCATCCGCTGGGACAACACCGGCATCTGCCAGGTCTGGAGCGAGGCTTTCGCCTTCAAGCCGATCGCATGGCCGTCAGGCTATCAGGTCATCAGCCGGCCGGTGCCGACGTTCAACGACGCCGTGACCCGCCAGATCAGGCTGCGCCAGCAGGGCCGCTGCACGCTGTAAGCCGGCGCGCGCCTGACGCGCGTCCATGTGACGGCTGCATGTCGTCATTCACATCCCGGACATCGCTGTGAACGACGGCACGGGCGGCTTGCGTTGCGCGCGCTTTTGTCGCACCACTTGGGCCTTGGTCCGGCCGCAAGGCCGGTGGCCCGCGCAGGGCGGGCGATTGTCGTTGTTTCGTTTGAGGAGATTGATGATGCGTCGCCTGACCACGTTCGCTGCCGCCACGGCCATTGCAGCCGCCTCGATCGTGCCCACCGCCTTCGCCGCGCCTGCGCCCAAGTCCGGCTACTACGTGATCCGCTGGGACAACACCGGCATCTGCCAGATCTGGAACACCGAGTTGCAGTCGAAGCCGGTGGAGTGGCCGTCGACCTACAAGATCGTTTCCAAGCCGGTGCCGACCTTCGTCGAGGCGACCAACATCCAGCTCAAGCTGCGCGACGAGCGCCGCTGCTTCCTGTAAGCGGCGTTCGCACGCATTCATGCATGGCGGCGGTCAGGCGGCGCTGACCGCGCTCGCCTGCATCGGCACGAATCCGGGCAGATCAGTGATCCGCGCCAGCCACGCCTGCACGCTCGGGTACGGCGTCAGCGACACGCCGCCTTCGGGCGCGTGCGCGGTGTAGCTGTAGAGCGCGACGTCGGCGATGGTCGGCGCCGCGCCGGTGAGGAACGGCCGCGCGGCGAGTTCGCGCTCCATCACCGTGAACAGGCTGTTGGCGAGCAGATGCGCCCTCGCCATGTCCAGCGGGGCGCCGAACAAGGTCGCCACCCGCGCCGCTGCCGGGCCGAACGCGAGCGGACCGGCCGCGGCCGACAGCCAGCGCTGGACCTGCGCCTGGCCGAGCGGATCGCGCGGCAGCCATTTGCCCGAGCCGTCATAGCGGCCGGCGAGATAGACCAGGATCGCATTGGAGTCCGGGATGACGGCGTCGCCGTCGACCAGCACCGGCACCTGGCCGAACGAATTGAGCGCGAGAAAGTCCGGCCGCTTGTGCGCGCCGCCCTTGAGGTCGACCTCGACGAGCTCGCAAGGCAGGTCAAGCAGGCTCAACATGAGCCGCACGCGATGCGCGTGGCCGGAAAGGACGAAATGATACAGACGACGTTGCGACATGCTGTGCTCCTGTTGCTCGCCGTCACCTAGACCACGGCCGCCGCAGCAACAATGCAGCATCGCGTCAACAGCCTGTTGCAACGACTGCAACAATGCGACAACGGCGCCATGGATCGCCTGCCCGACCAACTCCAGCCCGGCCTGCGCCTCGTCTTCGTCGGCACCGCCGCGAGCGAGCGCTCGGCGGCGACCGGGCACTATTACGCCCACCCCGGCAACCGCTTCTGGCCGACGCTGTTCGCCGTCGGCCTGACGCCGCGGCTGTACCAGCCGCACGAGTTTCCAGCGCTGCGCGCGCTCGGCATCGGCTTCACCGATCTGTGCAAGCAGGGCGCGGGCATGGACCATGTCGCGCTGAAGGCCGGCGTCGACGTCGCCGGTTTCATTGCGAAGATCCGACAGCATCGACCAGCCACGGTCGCCTTCACCAGCAAGAAGGCCGCGAGCCTGTTCTATGGCCAGCCGACCGGCGCGACCGCGCTCGGGCTGCAGCCGGAGCAGGCCGACTTCCCGACCACGTTCGTGCTCGCCTCGCCGTCCGGCGCGGCGTCGGGTGCGTGGACATTGGCGCCGTGGCGGGAGCTGGCGATGCATTTGGCCCAGACCTCAGACGCGCAGCCGACTCGCGTGCGGTGATGATGGGTAGTAAGCCCATCATCATTGCGGCAAGCGACTCGCTGACGACGATCCGCGCAATGCCGATGACTGCGCCCTCTCCCCTTGTGGGAGAGGGCATGTAGTATAGAGCGGCAAACGCGCTCGGGTGAGGGGTCCCTCTCCGAGCGTAGTTTGCTGAGAGAGACCTCTCACCCAAGCGAGCGGGCTGATCGGCCGGAGATGCCCTCTCCCACAAGGGGAGAGGGCGCTGCATCGCAGAGCGCAATGCTGGCGATCCGACGCGCGGTTGTGGCTATCCACGTCACCGAGGTGAAGCATCCTATCTCTGCCCGACGGGCAATCCGCGCATGCGCATCATGCGCAAACTGCCCGTCGTGTTAGTTTGTCGCACCCACGCGCGCTTGCCACGTCGGGCAAATCAGGACGATGTTTTCGCTCAACCCGCCTCATGCAGAGGGACGTACGCGTCGTCACGATACGTGGAGGTGGGCCGCGGTGGACGTGGTGGCTGCGCCCGACGAGCGCCGGCTGTCACGTACGGTGAAGTCGTGATGTCCTGACACCCCGAAGCTGGTGTCACGTGCGTGCTCATGCGAAAGCGTAGCGCGCGCAATGGTGGCCAACAAGCCCGGCGCACCAGGGAGACCACGTATAAGCCGTCAAACCATGCGCGCAGGGAAGGCCGGGATGTCTCCGCCGAACCTGTGGTTCTGCCGCGTGCTTTTTTGTTGCACGCGGACCATGGGAGCGGCGAGCTCCCGGCCTTCCCTGCCCCTCTCGATTTTCGACGGGGCTCTCACGATGCATCCCTCGCGCACGCGGTGCGGCGAGAGCGCGGGCTTATGAGCAGAAGAGAGGGAGAGAGACGGTGTTGGCAATGCTCAGCACGCAACAACGGTCGTCGCCCGCGCAAGCGGGCGATGACACCTGTTGTGAGTTGCTAGGCGTCCACGATGACGACGACGACGCAACTACCTGATCGTGATCGCAAGCCCCGACAGATCGACGTTCGCCAAGAGGCCGATCTGCTCACCCGAGAGCTCCAGCACCGCGCCCTTCTGGTTGGTCAGCACGATGCCGCGCACGCCGCGGCCGACGGCAAGGCCCGCGCCGGCGGCGCCATAGACGCCCTCGACGTCGGACGGACGCCAGATGTTGCTGACGCGGCCGCGCAGCACCGTGCGCGAGCCGCCGAACACCAGACCCCAGTCGAGGCCGCCGGTCGACAGCGGATAGGCGCGGCCATGAAAGTTCAACACGCCGCTGCCGCCGGAGCCGCCGATGATCCACCCCGCTTTGTAGATGGTCAGCGTGATGAAGCCGCCATCTGCGTGCGCCGTGGCCGGAATGACAGCGCCGCAAGCAGCTGTCAGTGCCACCAGCAGACCGCGAAGCGAGGATGCAATTGTCATGGATGAAGTCTCCAGCGAAGTGAATTTGGGCTTGAGGTAATTCGATGGCCGTGTGCGACGATCATGCCCCACTAAGCGAATCGATCGGGCCGAATTTAGCCCTTTGCACGGCACCGTGCATGCGCAGCCGCCGGTGTGTTCGATATGATGCGCTCGCAGCGCAGGAACTGTGGCGGTCCGACGATCAGTCCTCTGCACCCCCATCGTGGACGCGCGTCGACGCCGGCCAAATGGGTCGAGACCCGCGCGAAACCAAGGCCATTTCGGGGTATTCGGCACCGGTGCGACAGCAGGACGCCCGCGTTAAGGCCCCATTAACCTTGTCGGACCACGGTGATCTACGGGCTGGATGTTTAGTTGGTCTCGATGTTTGCGCGTCGTTTCAGTGTCGGCGTGGGCGTTGATCGGGAGGAGTTATGTCGCAAGAATTGTCATCCGAAGCCGCAAGTCCGTCACTCGTGCCGCTTGCCATGCCACCGTCGCGCTCCGCGGCGGAGGTCCTGCCGCTGTTGATCGGCACGCCGTTGTCCGAGATCGAGCGCGAGCTCATCGTGCAGACCCTGGCGCGCTGCAACGGCAACCGTACCCACGCAGCAAGGCTGCTCGGCATGCCCGTGCGCACTTTGCGCAACAAGATCCGCATCTACACGGCCGACGGCATCGCGGTGCCGGCCTATTCGGCCTGATCCAACGGCGGCCACGCGATATCCCATCGCGTGGAACTCATCAGGATGCGAGGCCGATTGATGTTGATCAATCGGCCTCGCAGCCCTGCTGCAATTGCTGCCATCATCGCGGCTCTGTTACGCTTCGCCGCGAATCAGAGGTGTGTAGCGGAGTTGCGGTAGTGGCAAAGAATCCGGCCGGACGCGGCCTGCAGGGCCCCGTGGGTCCACGTGGCCCGCAGGGGCAGCCCGGGCGGCGCGGGCCAGATGGTCAGCGCGGCAAGCCGGGTTCCGACGGCAAGGCAGGTGCGCAAGGCAAGCCCGGCCCGCAAGGGCCGCGCGGCGAGCAAGGCCCGCCCGGCAAGCCGGGACCGCAGGGGCCTCAAGGTCCGCAGGGTGAACCGGGACCGCCGGGCACGCTGCCGACGATCGATCAGCTGATGCCCTGGCTCGAGCAGATCTTCGCGGCCTATGACGACTACAAGCGCGCGCGGGATCGCGAGGCGCATGAGCGCGAGGCCGAGCTGGTCGCGGTGCGCGACATCTTCGCCGCGACGACCCATGACGATGCGCTGGACGAGGCCTTCGAGGACGACGATCCGCACGACATCGATATCCCGAAGAAGAAGAAAAAGAAGAAGGGCAAGAAAAAGAAGAAGCACGACAAGCAAGCCCAGGACCGCCACGACCACGACGACGATGGGTTCTGAGCTTCGCCCTCTGTCAGGGCACGATGGGCCTCAGCGCGGGCCGAACCTGGCCGCCGAACGCTCCCGCGCCTTGGCCGCCTCGATCTCGCGGTCGCGCGGCGCGGCCTGGGTCTGCAGCGAGGTCAAGAGCCTCCGCGCGGCGTCGGCCACCTCCTCGACCGCGCGGGCGAAGGCGGCCTCGTTGGCCTGCGACGGCGCGTTGAAGCCGGACAGCTTGCGCACGAATTGCAGGGCCGAGGCCTGAATTTCAGCCTCCGTCGCCGGCGGCTCGAAATTGAACAGCGTCTTGATGTTGCGGCACATGATGAGTCCCATCAATCCGGTACTGAACCAAGTCGCAGACCGTGCTATCATGTCCCCGACGCGGCCGGAAGAGTCGCGCATGATCAGGGGGAGTCCATGGTTCGACCGCTTGCCGCCGTTTTTGCCGCCGTCGTCGTTTTTTGCGCGCCGGCCCGCGCCGCCGACTATCCCGCCCCGAAGCAGGGCGACTTCGTCGTCAAGGATTTCAAGTTTCACACCGGCGAGACGCTGCCGGAGCTGAGGCTGCACTATACGACCGTCGGCGAGCCGACCGGGCAGCCGGTGCTGGTGCTGCATGGCACCGGCGGCTCAGGCGGAAGCATGTTGGTGCCGACCTTCGCCGGCGAATTGTTCGGCAAGGGCCAGCCGCTCGATGCGACCAGGTACTACATCATCATTCCCGACAGCATCGGCCACGGCAAATCGTCGAAGCCCTCCGACGGGCTGAAGACCAGGTTTCCCGCCTATGACTATGCCGACATGGTCGATGCGCAGCACCGCCTGCTGACCGAGGGCCTCGGCATCAAGCACGTCCGGCTCGTGATCGGCAATTCCATGGGCGGGATGCACAGCTGGGTGTGGGCCACGCGCTATCCGGACTTCATGGACGCCGCGGTGCCGATGGCCTCGCAGCCGACCGAAATGGCGGCCCGCAACTGGATGCTGCGCCGGCTGATGCTGGAGACGATCCGCAACGATCCCGACTACAATGGCGGCAACTACACCACACAGCCGCGCATGATGAAATATGCCGTCACGGCCTATGCCACCGCCACGGCCGGCGGCACCATCGCCTATCAGCTCGCGGCACCGACCGCGGCCAAGGCCGACAAGCTGGTCGAGGAGCGGCTCGCCACGCCCATTCCCACCGACGCCAACGACTTCATCTATCAGTGGGACTCGTCGCACGACTACAATCCGTCTGCCGATCTCGACAAGATCAAGGCGACCGTGATGCTGATCAACTCGGCCGACGACGAGCGCAATCCGCCGGAGACCGGCGTCACGGTCGACGCGATGAAGCGCGTCGCCAACGGCAAGCTCCTGCTCATCCCGACCTCGGCCGAAACGCGCGGCCACCTGACCACCGGAAATGCGAAGTTCTACGCCGAGCCGCTGCGCGAATTGCTGGCGACGGCGCCGCAGCGCGGCATGTAGGTCCGCAGAAGGGAGCGTTGAATGCGCAGGATGGTGCTGGCCGGTCTCACGATGGGCTCGCTCGCCTGCGCGACCGTCGCCGCCGCCTTCGACAACGGGCAGTTCGACAACGTCCCGCCCGATATCCGCGCGTGGTTCAAGAGCGTGGTCGCCCCGAACGGCGTGCCATGCTGCGATGTCTCCGACGGCCACCGCACCACCTATGACGTGCGCGACGGCACCTATTGGGTACCGATCGAAGGCCGGTGGATGGCGGTGCCGGAACGCGCCATCATCCGCGACCGCGGCAACCCGATCGGCGAGGCCGTGGTGTGGTACGTCCATCACCGCGGCGACATCATCATCAGCTGTTTCGTTCCCGCCGATGCCGTATGAGGCGCTGGCGCGTGCGGCTACCACTCATGCGACTCATTGGCGGCACGAGAAGTGACCTCCGGTTTCGTGACTAGCTCCGATTGACCTAAGTCAACAGTCGCGGAAACCGGCCGAAATAGTGTACAGAATGTGTCATGCATGAACCTGAAGATTCTTGATCGAGATGCCCAAGCGATTGTTTCACTGGTCCGCAGGCCGTCTGGCCCGGGCGTCTCTCGGGCTGGCTCTCGTTGTGGCGCCCTGCGCCGCGTCGGCCGATGATGAGCTGAAGCTCACGCCAAGCCAGGCGCAGAACCTCGGCGTGCGCGTGACGCATCCGATCTCCAGCCGGATGGACAAAACGCTGCCCTATCCCGCGCAGATCGTCATTCCCACGCCTCAACTGTGGGTCGTCAGCGCGCCGGTCGCGGGGATGATCACCAACCTCGCCGTTGCCCGCGGCGATCGCGTGACCGTCGGACAACCGCTGCTCACGCTGGAGAGTCCGAGCTTCGTCTCGCTCCAGCGCGATTACCTGCATGCGCTGGCCCAGGAGGTTCTCGCGGTTCAGCAGTTGAAGCGCAATGCCGACCTGTTCGAAGGCAAGGCCATCCCGCAACGCGTGCTGGAGTCGAGCCAGACCGAAGCGCGCCAGGCCAGCATCGTCGTCGCCGAACGTCGGCAGATGCTGCACATCAGCGGGCTGTCCGACGAAGCCATCGCCCGGCTCAGCAGCGAGGCGGCGATCAGCGCGACGCTCACCGTGACGGCCCCGCGCACGGCGTCCGTGGTCGAGCTCGCGGTATCGCCGGGCCAGCGCCTGGAACAGGCCGCGTCACTGGTGAAGCTCGCCCGGCTGTCGCCGCTATGGGCCGAGATCGCGATTCCCGCAACCAACATCGGCGCCATCAAGACCGGCGCCAAGGTCGACATCGAAGGCTATGCGACACCGGGCCAGGTCATCCTGGTGTCCGAGACGACCGATGCCGCCACGCAGACAATTCTCGTCCGCGCCGAGATTCCCAACAACGGCGAACTGCATTCCGGACAAATGGCGGCGGCCCGCATCGGCTTTGTCTCGGCAGGAGAAAGCGCGTGGGAAATTCCCTATAGCGGCCTCGTCCGGCGCGGTGAGCAGACCGCGGTGTTCGTCGCGACCGACGGCGGCTTCCGGCTCGTTGCGGTCACCCTGCTCGCGGAGGATCAGGATCACGTCGTCATCGCAGGTCCCCTCACGGACAAGAACGAGATCGCCATCGGCGGCATCTCGGCGTTGCGCGGCATCCTCTCGCGACTGGGGCAGTAGATGCTGCAACGGCTGGTCGCATTCGCGCTGTCACAGCGGCTCTTCGTCATCCTCAGCACGCTGCTGGTGATCGGCGCAGGCGCCGTTGTCTTGCCGAGCCTGCCGATCGATGCCTTTCCAGACGTCTCGCCGGTCCAGGTGAAGATCATCATGAAGGCTCCCGGCCTGACGCCGGAAGAGGTCGAGCAGCGCATCACGGTACCGATCGAGCTGGAGCTGCTCGGGTTGCCGAACAAGAAGATCCTTCGCTCGACCACGAAATACGCGCTGGCCGACATCACCGTCGATTTCGAGGACGGCACCGACATCTACTGGGCCCGCAATCAGGTGTCGGAGCGGCTGTCCAACATCTCGCGCGACTTTCCCGAGGGCGTGAACGGGGGCCTCGCCCCGATCACGAGCCCTCTGGGCGAGATGTTCATGTTCACGATCGACAGTCCCGAACTGTCGCTGGCCGAACGCCGGACCTTGCTCGACTGGGTCATCCGCCCAGCGCTGCGCACGGTGCCCGGAGTAGCCGACGTCAACGCGCTCGGCGGCTATGTCCGGGCCTTCGAAATCGTGCCGAGGAACGACGCGCTGGCGGCGCGCGGCATCTCGTCCGAGCTGTTTCGCAAGGCCATCGAGGCCAACAGCCGCAACGACGGTGCCGGGCGGGTCAACCAGGGCGAAGACAGCGCGCTGGTCCGCATCGAAGGCAGCATCCGCGGCATCGACGACATCCGGGCGATCATCGTCGACACCCGCGACGGAATCCCGATCCGGGTCAGCGACGTCGCAAGGATCAAGATCGGCGCACTCACCCGCTATGGCGCCGTCACGACGGACGGCAAGGGCGAGACGGTCGAGGGGCTCGTGCTCGGTCTGCGCGGCGCCAACGCCGGACAATTGGTGCGCGACGTTCGGGCCCGGTTGGACGAACTGAAGCCGTCGCTGCCGAGCAGCGTCTCCATCAACGTGTTCTACGACCGCAGTCGGCTGGTCAACCGCGCCGTCGGCACGGTGGTCCGGGCGCTGGGCGAAGCCACGGTGCTCGTTGTCGTGCTGCTGCTGCTGTTCCTCGGCAATTGGCGCGCCTCGCTGGTGATCGCGCTCAGCCTGCCGCTGGCGATCGTGATGGCGCTGATCGTGATGCGGGCTGTCGGCATGTCCGCTAACCTGATGAGTCTGGGCGGCCTTGCGATCGCGATCGGCATGCTGATCGACGCGCTGGTCGTGGTGGTCGAGAACATCGTCGGCAATCTCGCCAAGCACGATCACGGAAGCGCCACGCCGCTGATCCACGTCGTCTACCGCTCGGTTTGCGAAGTCCTGCAGCCGGTCGCCTCGGGCGTCCTGATCATCATCATCGTGTTCGTTCCGCTGCTCACCTTGCAGGGGCTGGAGGGAAAGCTCTTCATTCCGGTCGCGCTGGCGATCATTTTCGCTCTGGCCGCATCGCTGCTGCTTGCGCTGACGGTGCTTCCGGTCGCGACGTCCTTCGTGCTCACATCCGCATCGCATGACGATCCAATGCTGATCCGGGCAGCGCAGCGCGTCTACGCGCCCGCGCTCGACTGGGCGCTCGGGAACGAGCGCAAGGTGATCATCGCGGCGCTGGTCAGCCTCGTTGCCGCGGGATACGGCTACACCCAGCTGGGCAAGACCTTCATGCCGACGATGGACGAAGGCGACGTCATCGTTAGCGTGGAAACGCTGCCGTCCGTCAATCTCGACGAGTCCCTCGCCATCAATGCCCGGCTGCAGACGGCGTTGATGAAGGTACCAGACGTCGCCGGCATCATCGCGCGCACCGGCTCGGACGAGCTCGGGCTCGATCCGATGGGACCCAATCAGACCGACACGTTCCTGGTGCTCAAGCCGGCAGACCAGCGGCAGACCAGCGACCGCGATGTCCTGCTCGAGAAGCTTCGCGAGGTCCTGACCGGCTTCCCCGGCGTCTCGCTCAGCTTCACGCAACCCATCGACATGCGCGTGCAGGAAATGATCAGCGGCGTGCGCGGCGACGTCGCGGTCAAGATCTTCGGCCCGGACATCACCAAGCTCAACGAGATCGCAGCGAAGCTGTCGGCGATCATGTCCGACATCGATGGGGCCCAAGACGTCTACACGACGCTCAACGAGGGCGCGCAATACTACACGATCGCCGTCAACCGGATGGAGGCGGGCCGCCTTGGGCTCACCGTGGACTCGATCTCGGCCGCCTTGCGCACGCAGATCGAAGGCCGAACGATCGGCACCGCGCTCGAGGAGGGACGCCGGACGCCGATCCTGGTCCGCGGCGGCGAGACCACGCGGCAGGCTCCGACGATGCTGGCGGCGCTGCCGCTGACGCTTGCGTCAGGCCAGCATGTTGCGCTCTCGCAGGTCGCCCGCATCCAGAGGGTCGACGGCCCAGTGAAGATCGATCGTGAGGACGGCAACCGCATGAGCGTGGTTCGCAGCAACGTCCGCGGCCGTGACATGGTCGGCTTCGTGCAGGCGGCCCAGCAAAGGGTCGCAGCCGAGCTGCCGCTGCCGTCCGGCTATCGGCTGACATGGGGCGGGCAGTTCGAGAACCAGCAGCGTGCAGCCGCGCGTCTGTCCGTCGTTGTGCCGGTCGCGATCGGCCTGATCTTCGTGCTGCTCTTCACGACGTTCGGCTCGGTGCGCCAGGCCCTGCTCGTCCTCGTCAACATTCCCTTTGCGCTGATCGGCGGCGTGTTCGCGCTGGTCTCGACCGGCGAATACCTCTCCGTCCCGGCCTCCGTCGGCTTCATCGCACTGCTTGGAATCGCCGTGCTCAACGGCGTCGTGCTGGTGTCTCATTTCAACCAGTTGCGCGCTCACGGGCTCTCCGAGCAGCGCATCGTGGTCGAAGGCGCAAAGCGCAGGCTGCGGCCGGTGCTGATGACGGCGAGCATCACGGCGCTCGGATTGATCCCACTGCTGTTTGCATCCGGACCTGGATCGGAGGTCCAGCGTCCGCTTGCGATCGTCGTGATCGGCGGCCTGATGTCGTCTACGCTGCTGACGCTGATCCTGTTGCCGATCCTGTATCGCCGCTACGGCGCCGCTGCGAAGGACGCGACATGACCAGCCAAGCCGTCTGCGTGACACTGATCGTGCCGGATGCGCTTCGTGGCGAGGTGCTCGACCATCTGAGCGAGCAGACCGATCTGGTGAGCGGCTTTACAGCCTCTGATGCGTCCGGACATGGCGTCCGCGTCCGGCTGCGCAGCGCGTCGGAGCGGGTCAAGGGACATGCCGACGAGGTCGTCGTGCGGGTCGTGCTGCAGGGACAGGATCTCGAGCACCTGCTGGACCGGCTCAGGAACGCATTTGCAGGGACGAAGCTCGTCTATTGGGTCGTGCCCGTGACGGACTTCGGCATTATCGACTGAGCACGACTCTGGGCGCCCCTCACGTCACGGGGGCGGTCGATTCAAGGCATGAAACACCAGCCCTGAATCAACCCTGTACCGAAAGCGGACGACCGCCTCACCGTCGACGTCAGTGCTCGCTCTCGAGGCCGCCGACGTGCTTCTGCGTGTAAAGTTCGAGACCGATCCGGTTGATCAGGTCGAGCTGGGTCTCGAGGAAATCGATGTGATGCTCCTCGTCCTTCATCAGTTGCTCGAACAGGTCGCGCGACACGTAGTCCTTCACGCCGTGACAATAGGTTGCGGCTTCCTGATACAGCGTCCGCGCGCCGATCTCGGCGGCGAGATCGCACTCGATGATCTCCTTGACGTTCTGGCCGATGCGCAGCGGATCGAGCACCTGCATGTTGGGGAAGCCGTCGAGGAAGAGAATGCGGTCGGTGAACTTGTCGGCGTGCTCCATCTCCTCGATGGATTCCTTGCGCCAGACCTTCGCCATGTCGAGAAGGCCCCAATTGTTCAACAGGCGATAGTGCAGCCAATATTGGTTGATGGCAGTCAGCTCGCTGCGCAATCCCTTGTTGAGATATTCAATGACCTTGGGGTCGCCCTGCATGGATAAGCTCCGAAAAAGTTAGAGGCCGCAGGCGCTCAATAACAGGTTCGAAGTGCGGAGACGACCCCCGTTCATGTGCATTTTTAGGGCGGAAAGCACGCGACCGAGGGCAAACGCCTGTCAGCAGGCGGCGAGCGCGAACCGGCTCTGAAGGTCGTCATCGATCGCCTGCACCGGCGCCGCCCCATGATGGTGGCCGTGCTGACAGCCAACCTGGCAGGAGCGGGCGCAGGGACCCAGCGCCTCGTCGATGATCGTCTTGATCGTGCGCGCACAGCGGCCGCATTCCGCGCTGCACCCCAGGCAACCGTAGACCTGCTTGGGGTTCCGCGGCAGTTCGTCCGCAGACTTCACCGCGTTGCGGATGTCGTGATCGCTGATGACGTTGCAGGAACAAACAATCATGAGAAACCGGCCAATCGTCCTTGGTCAGGTATCGATAGTCATCCGCAGCTACCCGCGCAAAGGGAAAACGGCGCTTTTGAAGCGATTCCAATTTCCAGATCAATCTAGAACGACTCCAACTATGCGAGCTTGCCGCAGATCAAAGTCGTCGCCGGACGACCATCGAGTGGCGATCGAGCAGCCGGAACTCAGTCGCCACCACCCCCGTCGCCTCCACCACTGTCGCCACCGTCACCCCCGCCATCGATCGGGTTTCCCATGACGTCTGACGAGGTATTGGAAAACCAACTCGCAAGTCCGATCCCCTGGCCGTCGTGCGATGAGCTGCCGGAATCGCTGATGGTGGTGTCGGTGGAAGAGCGGCGGCGGTTGGGCCCGCGGTCGGCGCGAACCAGCAGCGCGTAGCAGATGGCCGAGGTCAGTCCGATCGCCACGACGATCGTCATCGTGGGAGTCATGCCTGCTCCGAACCGAGGTCGAATTTTGTGCACTGCAACATTGAACGCATCCTGGAGATGGGTCGTCCAATGGAACGCGCCCGTTCATTGATCATTCAAGCGGGATATGTGAACCTGCCGTATCGCTTGATGCGCGATCCGCCGACTTGGAGTGAGAGAGGTTAAGGTCATGAAGAAGACTCTTGCGGCCCTGGCCGCCGTCGCGACGCTGTCGACCGCAGCGCTGGCCCCTGCTCCTGCTGAAGCGCGCAATGGTCGTGTCGCCGCCGGTGTCGCTGCCGGCCTGCTCGGCGGCGCCCTCATCGGTGGCGCCATCGCTGCGGGCAGCAATCCCTATTATTACGGGCCGGGCTACTCCTACTCGCCAGGATATTCTTACGGGCCGGGCTACTCCTATTACGGCGGGCCTGCCTACGTCGCCGATCCCGGCTATGCCTGCTATTGGCAACGCCAGCGCTTCTGGGACGGCTACGGCTGGCGGCTTCGCCGCGTCCGCGTTTGCGAGTGATCGTTCACCTTCATTAATTCCATGACCTTGCACCGGAATTTCGAGAACGGCGGCCTCCACGGCCAGAAAAAACCGTTTTTCCGTCGCATCAGGTCGGACAGAGTTTACGAAGGGTTGACGGATTGTCGTGTTTTCTCACGATGCTGACGGCCCCTGATCGTGCGTGAATCACCAACCTGGTGCCCGCGAGGGCGCCTTCCAGGAGATCTCGGAACATGAAGAAGATCCTGACCGCAGTGCTTGCGGTTGCGACCATCGCCGGGTCGCTGAGCGTGACGGCACCAGCCGCCAAGGCTGGCGACGTGGGTGCCGGCGTGGCTGCCGGCCTGATCGGCGGCGCCCTGATCGGCGGCGCGATCGCGTCCAGCCGCCCGGCCTATGGTGGTCCGGTCTATGTCGAAGCCCCTCCGCCGGGCCCGCCGCCGTGCGTGTGGCGCCGTGAGCGCTATTGGGACGGCTACGGCTGGGTGTCGCGCCCGGTTCGCGTCTGCTACTGATCCTGACGACGCATAGCGTTGCAGCAAGCCCGGCCCTGCGGCCGGGCTTTTTGCTGCCGGCCAACCCGCTGAATTCGGTCGATCAGCGCGCGGCGTCGATCGCCTGCAGCACCGACTCGCTCGGCCAGCAGTCGACCTTCAGGCCCGCCTTCTTCTGAAATGCGCCGAGCGCGGCGCGGGTCTGCATGCCGGCCTTGCCGTCCAGCTTGTCGCCGTAGAGACCGAGCCGCGTCAGGCCCTTCTGCATCGCCTCGACGTCCTTGCTCCGAAGCTGCTTCGACGCCGCCCACGGCGTCGCGAACGGGGCCGGGCTCGTCATGCGGTCCGCGAGGTGGCCGACGAACAGCACGTAGAGATCGGAGAAATTGTACTCCTTGATGACGAAGTAGTTCGCCGTCGCCAGGAAAGCCGGACCATAGATGCCCTCAGGCTGCAGCAGCGACGCCGGCTGCCGCTGCTCGGCGGCGCTCAGCCGCTGGCCACGCACCGGGACGAAGCCGGCCCGCAGCCATTCGCCGATCGGCTTCTTCACCTCCGGCACACCCATCGCGCAATCGACATTGGCAGGCGGCTTGACCTCGTAGGCCCAGCGCACGCCGCGCTGCCAGCCCTTGTTCGCAAGCTGCAGCGCCGCCGAGCCCAGCGCGTCCGGCACCGAATGCCAGAGATCGACCTTGCCGTCGCCATCGAGATCGACGCCGTGCTTGTAGTACTCCGACGGCAGGAACTGGGTGAGCCCGACCGCCCCGCCCCATGAGGCCCTGAGATCGCCGCGCGACACGACACCGTCGCTCAGCATCTTCAGCGCCATGATGAACTCGGTGCGGTACTGGTCCTTGCGCCGGCCGACATAGGCCTGCGTCGCCAGCACGCGCAGCGCATCGTAGGGCAGCGCATAGCGGCCGAAATCGGTTTCGCGGCCCCAGATCGCGAGCACAACCGGCCCCGGCACGCCGAAGCGGCGTTCGATCTCGGCGAGCGCCGAACGATATTTCTGGATCAGCTTCTCACCATGCGCGGCCAGCCGCGCGATCGACGCTTCCTTGATGTAGTCGGCTGGCACCTGCACGAACTCGGCCTGCGCCGGCGCCCCCGTCGCGGGCCGGCCGGGCAGCAGCAGATCGGGAAGCTTGTAGTCAGGCTCCAACCCGCGCGTCTCGGCCTCGAACGTCGCGCGGGAGACGCCCTGCTCCTTGGCTTCGGGCCAGAGCGAGTTGACGAACTCCGTGAAGGCGGCGTCGGTCGCGCTCGCTTGGCCATCGCCAAACATGCAGAGCACCAGACCGACGAGAACGAGCCTGCGCAAACGGATTAGCAGCTGCCGAGCCATCCGATAGGGCTAGCACAGCCCGCGGCCGTTGTGAACGTCAGCAGACCGCGCGGCGGAACTCGAGGCTGCCGCTCAATGCCCCGCCTGCTTCGCCTCTTCGATCGCGGCATTCGACAATTTGTCGACCACGGCGATGCCGATCGCGGAGAGGATGAAGACCGTGTGGATGATCGTCTGCCACATCACGCCGGTCTCGGTGTAGTTCGACTTGCCCGACGAGAGCGCGCCGGCCTCGATGAAGGTACGGAGCAGATGAATGGAAGAGATGCCGATGATGGCCATCGCCAGCTTGATCTTCAGCACGCTGGCATTGACGTGGCTGAGCCATTCGGGTTCGTCGGGATGGCCCTGCAGATTCAGCCGCGACACGAAGGTCTCGTAGCCGCCGACGATCACCATCACGAGCAGGTTCGAGATCATGACCACGTCGATCAGGCCGAGCACCGCGAGCATGATCTGCTGCTCGGAGAAATCGAAGGCGTGAGCGAACAGGTGCCAGAGCTCCTTCAGGAACAGCACGACATAGACGCCCTGTGCGATGATCAGCCCGACATAGAGCGGTAGCTGCAGCCAGCGCGAGCCGAAGATCAGCATTGGAATGGGGCGCAGCGCTCCGCCCTTGGAGGACAGGGTCGCGTCGGGGGAAGACATGATGGGATTTTCTCGCGGCTGGATGGGATTGCGGAACGACTATCTACGCAATCACGTCGCACATGGAAGCGACAACTGGCCGCAGCCTGGGCGCGACGCTTTGTCCCGGAACGAAGACAGCGTCGCGCCTTGCGATGTCCTGAGATCAGCGCGTCAGCTTCTTGTACTTGACCCGGTGCGGAATCACGCTGTCCTGGCCGAGCCGGCGCATCTTGTCCTTCTCATAGTCCTGGAAGTTTCCTTCGAACCATTCGACATGGCTGTCGCCCTCGAAGGCCAGCATGTGGGTCGCGATACGGTCGAGGAACCAGCGATCGTGGCTGATGATGACGGCGCAGCCGGCGAAGTCTTCCAGGGCCTCTTCGAGCGCACGCAGGGTATCGACGTCGAGATCGTTGGTCGGCTCGTCGAGCAGCAGCACGTTGGACCCGGACTTCAGCATCTTGGCGAGATGCACGCGATTGCGCTCACCACCCGACAGCGCGCCGACCTTCTTCTGCTGGTCGGCGCCCTTGAAGTTGAACGACGAGCAATAACCGCGCGAGTTGACTTCCTTCTTGCCGAGCAGGATCAGCTCGTTGCCGCCGGAGATCTCTTCCCACACTGTCTTGTTGCCATCGAGCGCGTCGCGCGACTGGTCGACATAGCCGAGATGCACGGTCTCGCCGATGGTGATGGTGCCGGCGTCCGGCTTCTCTTGTCCCGTGATCATGCGGAACAGCGTGGTCTTGCCGGCGCCGTTCGGGCCGATGACGCCGACGATGCCGCCGGGCGGCAGCTTGAAGGTGAGATTGTCGATCAGCAGGCGATCGCCGAAGCTCTTGGTCAGCCCCTCGAAATCGATGACGTTGTT
The DNA here is from genome assembly GCF_032377735.1 of Bradyrhizobium sp. SZCCHNRI3043. Lineage (NCBI taxonomy): Bacteria > Pseudomonadati > Pseudomonadota > Alphaproteobacteria > Hyphomicrobiales > Nitrobacteraceae > Bradyrhizobium > Bradyrhizobium sp. SZCCHNRI3043. Next base: position 159,712 of record NZ_JAUHID010000002.1, on the reverse strand, counting down.
ACCGAGCCGCTCGGCCACGGGAATGATGATCTGCGCGGTCTGGGTCTGCTTCTCGCTCGCCTTCTTGAGCAGCTCCTCGTAGCGCTGATAGCGCGCCTTGGATTTCGCCTGGCGGGCCTTCGGCGACGCCGCGATCCACTCCTGCTCGCGCGCCAAAGTGCGCTGGTGCGCCGCGTCCTCGCGGCCTTCCTGCTCCAGCCGCTTCTGCTTCTGCTGCAGCCAGGACGAGTAGTTGCCCTCGTAGGGGATGCCCTTGCCGCGATCGAGCTCGAGGATCCAGCTGGTGACGTTGTCGAGGAAGTAGCGGTCGTGGGTGACGATCAGGATCGCGCCCGGATAGTTGCGCAGATGGCCTTCGAGCCACGACACCGATTCGGCGTCGAGATGGTTGGTCGGCTCGTCGAGCAGCAGCAGCTCGGGCTGGTCGAGCAGAAGCCGGCACAGCGCGACGCGGCGACGCTCGCCGCCGGACAGCTTGGCGACGTCGGCATCGTCGGGCGGACAGCGCAGCGCATCCATCGCCTGGTCGACCTTGCTGTCGAGATCCCACAGGCCCTGCGCCTCGATCTCGTCCTGCAGCTTGGTCATCTCGTCAGCGGTCTCTTCGGAGTAGTTCATCGCCAGCTCGTTGTAGCGATCGAGAATCGCCTTCTGCTTGCCGACGCCGAGCATGACATTCTCGCGCACCGTGAGCTTTGGATCGAGCTGCGGCTCTTGCTCGAGATAGCCGACGCGGGCGCCCTCGGCGACCCACGCCTCGCCGGTATAGTCCTTGTCAATGCCGGCCATGATCTTGAGCAGGGTGGACTTACCGGAGCCGTTGACGCCGAGTACACCGATCTTGGCGTCCGGGTAGAACGACAGATGGATGTTATCGAGCACCTTGCGTGTCGGGTAGGTCTTGGACAGACCCTGCATGAAGTAGACGAACTGGCGCGCCATCGCGTGTCCCTTGAAGCCTGCCGGAATTTTCGGAAAATGGTTGCCGCTGATGTAACCGCGCGGTCCCCAAAGGGCAACCGGCGAGCCGGTCCTGACCGGAACAAATGCCGGGAGAATCACGGTCGTTCCTGCGCCGGGACGGGCCTCCCGCCCACGGACGAATACGGGTCCGTCACCTTGTGTGTGGCGGATCACGACAATTGCAACCATCTTTTAATTAATTCGGCGGGACACTCGGTCTCGGCCCGCAAGACCCCGCGCGCCCAAGCGGCAAAAGCCGCGACCGACAACAGCGAGAGCCCGTCATGGCAGCCTTCACCTCAGCCTCCCTGCCCGCTCCGGCGGCCCACCGCAACGACCGATCCGGGATCGTCGACGAGATCCGCGGCTTCTGGCGCGACTTCGTCACGCGAGCGTTCAACCCGTACCGACCGGAGCTGCATTACATGCGTGGCCCCGGCCCCGCGTGGCGCGCCAAATACGGCCATGACGCCGCGTTCCGGCTGAAGACCCGCCTCGACTGATATCGCCTGGTTCCGCGTCACAGCGGACGACGCCTTGCGCACCCAGCCCTTTGCGCGCAAGCATGGCTCCATTCCCGACGGCATTCATGATTGCCGCCGTTTCCCGATGAATGGACCTTGCCGATGACACGGCTGCGCTGTGCGATCCTCGACGACTATTACGATACGGCCCTCTCATTGGCCGACTGGCCCCGGCTGGCCGACAGAGTGGATGTGACGGCTTTCACACAGCCATTCGGCAACGAGGAAGCGGCCGCCGGCGCGCTCACCGACGCCGACATCATCTGTGCGATGCGCGAGCGGACGCCATTGCCGCGCTCCCTGATCGAGCGGTTGCCGAAGCTGAAGCTCCTGATCACCTCGGGCATGCGCAACGCCGCCATCGACATGGAGGCCGCCAAGGCGCGCGGCATCATGGTCTGCGGCACGCAATATGGTCGTGACCCCACCGCACCGCTCACCATGGGCCTGATCCTGGAGCTGACCCGCAGGATCGGCCAGGAGAACGCCCGCATGCATGCCGGCGAGCCTTGGCAGGCGCTGGGCGGCGTGGAGATCGAGGGCAAGACGCTGGGCGTGATCGGGCTGGGCAAGCTCGGCACCAAGGTGGCGGAGCTCGGCAAGGCGTTCGGCATGAACGTGATCGCCTGGAGCCCCAACCTGACGCCAGACCGCTGCAACGCGGCGGGCGTCGGCTACGCCACCAAGGAGGAGCTGTTCGCGACCGCCGATGTCATCACCATCCATGTCGTGCTCAGCGACCGCTCACGCGGGCTGGTCGGCTCCGCCGACCTCGCGCGGATGAAGCCGACCGCCTACCTCGTCAACACCTCGCGCGCACCGATCGTCGACGAGGCCGCGCTGCTGCAGGCGCTGCGCGACAAGCGCATCGCCGGCGCCGGCCTCGACGTGTTCTCGGTCGAGCCGCTGCCGGTCGCCCATCCGCTGCGCGGGCTCGGCAACGTCGTGATCTCGCCGCATCTCGGCTACGTCACCGAGGAGAGCTTTCGCGCTCACTACGGCCAGATGGTCGACTGCATCGCCGCCTGGCTCGCCGGGTCCGAGCCGCCGCGCCGGCTGGCTTAAGGCAGGCGAGAGCGGCTCACAAAGCAAAACACCCTCCGCAAGGAGGGGGTTTCCAACGGGCTCAGCTCGGGCAAACGCGCCTCAGCGGATCGTCACCGGCGGCGGCAGCGGCTGCATGTTGGCCGGCTGGCTAGCCGGCACGGCCGCCTGCGCCTGGACAGGCGCCTGAGCCGGTGAGGCCGCGGCGGCAGCCATGTTCTTGCCGGAACCCGGAGGCGCACCGCCCGGCATCACGACCACGCGGGTGCCGACCTTGACCCGGTCGAACAGGTCGGCGACGTCGTCGTTCAGCATGCCGATGCAACCGGACGACACGAACTTGCCGATGGTCGACGGCTGGTTGGTGCCGTGGATGCGGTACACGGTCGAGCCCAGATACATCGCGCGGGCGCCGAGCGGATTGCCGGGACCGCCGGCCATGAAGCGCGGCAGATAGGGCTGGCGCTCGATCATCTCGCTCGGCGGATACCAGTCCGGCCACTCGGTCTTCTTGGTGATCTTCTGCACGCCGGTCCAGGTGAAGCCTTCGCGGCCGACACGTACGCCGTAGCGCATGGCCCGGCCGTTGCCGAGCACCAAATAGAGGTAGGTGTTGGGCGTATCGACGACGATCGTTCCCGGCGGCTCCTTGGTGACGAAGTCGACCTCCTGGCGGCGCAGGTTCGCCGGCAGCGGCGCCGGCGCCGCATCGGGTTGTTCCTCAGGCGGCAGAGCTGCCACCGTCATCGGCCGATCTCCGGCGACCGGAGCCTGTGCGGCGCCCGCGACGGCGGGAGCGCCACCGACGGCGCCGGGCGGCCGCGGCGCGCCGGAGTCGCCACCAGGCGCGCTGTTGCCGTAGGCGCCACCATAAGCCTGTTGGCCGGAGGCGGGACGATCACCGTAGATCACCGGGGGCGGACCAGCCGGACGGCCGTAACGCGGATCATTCGGGGACATCACCGGGCCATTCGGAGCGGCGCCATAGACCGCCGCTCCGGCCGGACGCCCATATCGGGGATCGTCGGGAGAAAGGATGGGGCCGGTCGGAGCAGCAGCGCCATAGACCGGCGCATTGGCTGGACGACCGTAGCGCGGATCGTCCGGCGAGATCACCGGGCCGGGCGGCGGCAGGGCCGCGGAATTGCCAGGCGCATCCTCGTCGTCGAGCGCGTCGAAATCCTGCCCCTGCCCGCGCGCATCGGCCGGGTAAGGCGTCGGCGCCGGTGAATACGCTCCAGGCGCGGTCTGATAGACCTGCTGTGCCTCGGCAAACGAAGCTGCCGTCACGCCCGCTGCCGCGACCGCGCAAACCGTCAGGATTTGTCTGATCATCATCGCCCTTGCAGTATCCCCAAGCCGCCGATTGGGACCTTTGCTGTGCCAGATGGCCGAAGATAGCGGCGCATTCAAGACAATTCCGGCCAGAGCGGCCCGACTTCGGCAATTTGTGATCATGTCTCCGTCGTTGCACGGAAGTCTCACGCCGCCGAAAAAGTGCAGCGAAGCCCCGGCAAGCCCTATCGATGCCGTGATTTGCCGAGCGGGCCGGAACACTTCCGGTATTCTGACTTGAGCCTGATTCGCGATGCACGGCAGAAGCCGGCCTCGTCGCGGACGCGGCTATTCCCTGTGATCACCGCGTTCCCTACTGGCTCGAATGTCTCGGCAGTCCCGCTGCCGTGGCGAGAGTTACCGTCAATGCTTCCCGGCTTTCGTTTTCTGGTCGCCGCGATCGTCTGTTCCATTTCTCTCACCATCTTCGGCATGGGCGCTGCGGCTCTGTTGCGCGCCGCCCATGAGCAGTTCGCCAGCAACGCGTCCTGGCGCACGACTCAGGCGTCGGGCTTCACGACGTTCCTACCGCCGGCCGAACCCACGCCGGTGCTCGCGGTGCTGCGGGTGGATTCGATTCCGACACCGCCGGTGACGCCGCCGCCGGTCGTGGCCGATGCTGCCCCGGCAACGTCCGAACAGCCGAGCGCGCCGTCGACGGCGGCGCCGCTCACAGAAGCGCCCGAAGTGACCCCCGTTGCGGTGGCCACCGATCTGCCGACGCCCTCGCTGCCGGCGGAAACGGTCGACACGTCCCGCACCTCCGCCATTGTCGCGACCGCGTCCGCGACGAATGACCGGATCGAGAGCATCAAGCCGGAGCGCCCCATTCCGGACACGACCGCTTCGATCGTCGTTCCGGTCGAAAAAGCGTTCGACAAGCCGAGCATGGACAGCTCGCCCGAGATTGCAGCGACCGCCCCGCCGCGGGCGTCGCGTGAAGCTGCGGCCGCCGTGGTGGCACCGCCGCCGCCAGCTCGTCAGATCCTCGCCAGCGCCGATCCGATGATGACGACCGCAGCCGCCGCTTCAACCGCGCTCGCGCCCGTTCCGGCGGTGCCCGACCCGATCGCCGCCAAGCTCGCCGCACTGGCCGAACAGCCGGCTCATCAGGAGCGGCCCGCCGCCAGCGAGCATCGTGCCTCGGTGAAGGTCGCGAGCATTCAGTTGCGCCGAAGCATCCTCAAGAAGCGCCAGGCCCGCGAGAAGCAGATCGCGGCGCGCCGCGCCAACCAGCGGCGCATCGCACAGCGGCTCCGGTCGGCACGCCAAGCTGCTGCTGCTGCTGCTCAGCAACAACAGGCCGCATTCCCCGATCCGTTCGGGCAGCAGCCGTTCGGTCAACCACAGGCGGTCAGCCAGCAGGCGGCCGGGCCGCGCACACGGTAAAGAGGAGCCGCCGATCAGGCTGGCCCGGTCGCAACCGGCGGTCCGTTCTCGATGCCCCACTCCGACCACGAGCCGTCGTAGAGCGCGGTGTCGCGGATGCCGAGACGATAGAGCGCCAGCGTGAGCACCGCCGCCGACACGCCGGAGCCGCAGGAGGTCACGATCGGCTTGGCGAGATCGACTCCAGCGGCGCCGAATGCCTCGCGCAACTGGTCGAGCGGCCTCATCACGCCGGTCGTCGCGTCGAACAACTCCGCATAGGGCAGATTGCGGCTGCCGGGGATATGGCCGGATCGGAGGCCGGGCCGCGGCTCGGCGACCTCGCCCGCGAAGCGCGGCGCCTGCCGTGCATCGATCACCTGCTCGGCATTGCCAGCGAGATTGGCAACCATCTGCTCGATCCGGCGCACGCGCGCGGCATCGAATTTCGCGCTGTAGGTGCCGAGCGCCGCCGTGACCTGTCCGCTCTCGACCGGGCGTCCCTCCGCCATCCACTTCTTCAGCCCGCCGTCGAGCACGCGCACATCCGTGTGGCCGAATGACAGGAACATCCACCAGGCGCGCGGCGCGGCGACCCAGCCGCCGGAATCATAGACCACTACCGTATCGCCATTGCTGACGCCGAGCCGGCCTGCGTCGCGGCCGAACTGCTCGGCGCTCGGATACATGTGCGGCAGCGGATTGGAATGGTCGGAGATCTCGTCGACGTCGAAGAACACCGCGCCGGGGATGTGCGCCTTCAGATAATCGTCCTTCGGCAGCGGCAGCACACCCGGCATCTTGAAGGTCGCGTCGAGCACCTTCACCGAGGGATCGCCCAGATGCGCAGCGAGCCAGTCGGTGGAGACGAGAGGGTCGTTGGGGGTGGTCATGCGTGGCTCCGCGGTCACTTTCGGTCCTCATGGCCGGACTTGATCCGGTCATCCATCTTCTTCAAGCGATGGACACGCGGGTCAAGCCCGCGCGTGATGGGCAGCGATCAATCCTTCTTCTTGGGCGCCCAGGCCTCGACCGGTCCGCCGGCGTCCCGCCACGCCGCGAAGCCGCCGCCGATATGGGCGACCGGTTTCAGGCCCATGTCCTGCGCGGTCTTGGCAGCGAGCGCAGAGCGCAGCCCGCCAGCGCAGTGGAAGATGAACGTCTTGTCCTCTTGGAAGATCGCCTTGGCATAGGGGCTCTGCGGATCGATCCAGAACTCCAGCATGCCGCGCGTACAGGAGAACGCGCCGGGGATCCTGCCCTCGCGCTCGATCTCGCGCGGATCGCGGATATCGACGATGACGACGTCATCGCGCTTGGCAGCCTCGATTGCCTCAGCCGCAGAGAGCGTGGCGATCTCGGCATTGGCTTCGTCGAGCAGCGCCTTGATGCCGCGGGTGATGGTCTGGGGCATTCTCTCGTTTCCTCTTGGCGTCATTCCGGGCCGATGCGAAGCATCGAACCCGGAATCTCGAAGTGGCAACGCAATGTCGGGATTCCGGGTTCGCCCTTCGGGCGCCCCGGAATGACAGCATCACCGCACCAGCTCCTTCATCGCCGCTTCCAGACCCTCGATCGTGATCGGATACATGCGCTCGGAGAAGATGCGGCGGATGAGGGTGGTGGACTCCGAATAGTCCCAGTGCTTCTGCGCCACCGGATTGAGCCACACCGCGTGTGGATAGGTGCGGATGACGCGGTCGAGCCACACCGACCCCGGCTCTTCGTTGACGTGCTCGACCGAGCCGCCGGGCACCATGATCTCATAGGGCGACATCGAGGCGTCGCCGACGAACACGACCTTGTAGTCGTGCGGGTACTTATGCAGCACGTCCCAGGTCGGCGTGCGATCGGTGAAACGCCGCTTGTTCTGCTTCCATACGCCCTCATAGAGGCAGTTGTGGAAGTAGAAATATTCCATGTGCTTGAATTCGCTCTTGGCGGCCGAGAACAGCTCCTCGACCTGCGCGACGTGGGAATCCATCGAGCCGCCGATGTCGAAGAACACCAGCACCTTCACCGCATTGCGCCGCTCAGGGCGCATATGCACGTCGAGATAGCCGTGGTTGGCGGTCTCGCGGATCGTGGTGTCCAAGTCGAGCTCGTCGGGCGCACCGGTGCGGGCGAACTTGCGCAGCCGGCGCAGCGCCACCTTGATGTTGCGGATGCCGAGCTCGACATTGCCGTCGAGATCCTTGAACTCGCGCCGGTCCCACACCTTCACCGCACGGTTGTTGCGGTTCTTCTCCTGGCCGATGCGGACGCCTTCGGGATTGTAGCCATAGGCGCCGAATGGCGAGGTGCCGGCGGTGCCGATCCACTTGCTGCCGCCCTGGTGACGGCCCTTCTGCTCTTCCAGACGCTTCTTCAAGGTCTCCATGAGCTTGTCCCAGCCCATGGCCTCGATCTCCTTTTTCTCCTCCTCGGTAAGGTATTTCTCGGCCAGCTTCTTCAGCCATTCCTCGGGGATTTCGGCCTTCTCCATCGCATCGAGCAGGTTCTCCAGCCCCTTGAATACGGTGCCGAACACGCGATCGAACTTGTCGAGATTACGCTCGTCCTTCACCAGCGCGGTGCGCGAGAGATAGTAGAAGTTCTCGACCGAATGCTCGGCGAGGTCGGCGTCGACGGCCTCCATCAGCGTGAGATATTCACGCAAGGAGACCGGGACCTGCGCGTCGCGCAGCGCTGTGAAGAATTGCAGGAACATGCCCATTAGATCGCGCGGCCGGGAGGGCACGTCAAGGGCCGCTCCACGCCCCGCGCTGGACCCGCCGGCATTTTGCTCTACAATCCCTGGAACAACAGGCGAAATGGGGGCTTTCATGGGTATCATTGCAGCGCTGATCATCGGCGCCATCGCGGGCTGGCTGGCAGGGCTGATCGTGCGCGGCGCCGGTTTCGGCCTGATCGGCAACATGGTCATCGGCATCATCGGCGCGCTGGTCGCAAGCTACGTGCTGCCGGCACTGCACATTGCGCTCGCCAGCGGCACGCTGGGGACGATCCTGGACGCCACGATCGGCGCCGTCATCGTGCTCGTGATCCTCTCATTGATCAGGCGCGCTTGATTATTTCTGCTTCCGATGGCAGCCATCATCTCAAGGCCGCAGCGGCGTTGCCGCTGCGTAGCCACTCAACACAAGTTCGAACGATGAGCGAGACGCGATGAAATTTACCGGCACCCAGGACTACGTCGCCACCGACGACCTCAAAGTGGCCGTCAATGCGGCGATCGTGCTCGAGCGCCCGCTGCTGGTGAAGGGCGAGCCGGGGACGGGCAAGACCGTGCTGGCCGAGGAAGTCGCAAAGGCCGTCAACGCGCCGCTGCTCACCTGGCACATCAAGTCGACCACCAAGGCGCAGCAGGGCCTTTACGAATACGACGCGGTGTCGCGGCTGCGCGACAGCCAGCTCGGCGACAGCAGGGTGTCCGACATCAAGAACTACATCAAGCGCGGCAAGCTGTGGGAGGCCTTCACGGCCGAGCAGCGGCCGGTGCTCTTGATCGACGAGATCGACAAGGCCGACATCGAGTTCCCGAACGACCTGCTGCTCGAGCTCGACCGGATGGAATTCCACGTCTACGAGACCAACGAGACCATCAAGGCGAAACTGCGCCCGATCGTCATCATCACCTCCAACAACGAGAAGGAGCTGCCGGACGCGTTCCTACGCCGCTGCTTCTTCCACTACATCAAGTTCCCCGATCCGGATACGATGGGCCGCATCGTCGACGTGCACTTCCCTAACATCAAGAAGCGTCTGGTCGAGGAGGCCCTGCGCATCTTCTTCGAGGTCCGCGACGTGCCCGGCCTGAAGAAGAAGCCGTCGACCTCCGAGCTGCTCGACTGGCTCAAGCTGCTGCTCAACGAGGACATCGGACCCGAGCAGTTGCGCGAGCGCGATCCGCGCAAGCTGATCCCGCCGCTGCACGGTGCGCTGCTCAAGAACGAGCAGGACGTGCACCTGTTCGAGCGGCTCGCCTTCCTCAGCCGGCGCGAGGTGTGAGGCGCCCGGCTCAATCCGACGGGCCGAACGCGTCATTGCGGCGCCGTCCTCTCGATCAGGCGTCCGAGCGCGCGCATGATCCCATCGACGGCAATCGGCTTCTCGCAGCGGAGGATCTTCGAGAAGCGGTCCGGAATGACCGATTCGTCGTAACCGGTGGTGAAGACGAAGGGCACGCCGCGCTCGACAAGCAGATCGGCGACCGGAAACGCCATGTCGCCGCGCAGGTTCACGTCGAGAACGGCGCCTTCGATCCGCCCCTCGCGTTTGATCAACGCGAGCGCGTCAGGGACGGTTCCGACCGGGCCCAGGATCGTGCCACCGGCGCCGCCGAAGGCGCAGCGCAGCTCGTCGGCAAGCATGTATTCGTCCTCGACGATGAGGATATGACGGTCGCGAAGCGAGCGTTCAGGCATGCTCATCGAGCTCCAGTGTGGTGAGCGAAACGGGAATCGATATCGTGCAACGGACACCGTCGGATTCGAAAGTGTATGAGGTCCTCGCGCTGAGCTGATAGGGCAAGGCCTGTTCGATCAGCTCGCGCCCTTGTCCGGTGCCGCTGGGCATCGTGGCTGGCGGCGGCATGTCGACGCCACTCTCGCGCCACTCGATGTGCAGCCAGGGTCGTCCCTCCGCGCCTTCGCACTCGAGCGACCAGCCCACGCAGAGCCGGCCGGACGGCTGCGCCAGCGCACCATACTTGACCGCGTTGGTGGCGAGCTCGTGCAGCGCCATGGCAAGGGTCTGAACCGTCGACGACCGCAGCCGAACGCCGGACGGCCCCGAAAGCTCGATGCGCTCGGAACCGCCGGCGACAGCAGACAGCTCGCTGCGGATCAGATCGTCGAAGGTGACGCGATCATGCTCCTTGAGCCGCGACAGCAGGCCCTGGGCGCGCGACAGCGTATCCAGCCTATCACCGAAGCGGGCGCGAAAATCGCCGAGATCGGTGCTCGCGCGCGCCGTCTTGTCGGCCATCGAGCGGACCACGCCGAGCAGGTTGCGGGTGCGATGCTGCAGTTCGGCGACCAGCACCTTCTGCCGCTCCTCCCATTCGCGCCGCTCGGTCACGTCGACCATGGCGCCGGTCATGCGGATCGGTCGTCCTGCATCGTCATAGAAGAAGCGCCCACGGCCGTACAGGCAGCGAATTGCGCCGCCCGGATGCACAACACGAAACTCGCTGACATATTCCTGGTGCGCCTCCATCGCGCGGTGAAGCGCGGCTTCGGCTGCGGGACGATCATCGGGATGGATGCGCGCGGCCCAGACCTCGTAGCTCGGGGTCAGTTCGCCAACACCATAGCCTTCCATGCGAAAGTGCTCGTCCGACCAATACACCTCGCCGGTCGCGACGTTCCAGTCCCACAGGCCGAGCCGCCCCACCTCGACCGCGCTGCGCAGGCGCTCCTCGCTCTTGCGCAACTCCCGTTCGGCCTTGTTCTGCTCGGAGATGTCGCGCGCCGTTCCGAACCACTCGATGATCTCGCCGTTGCGCCCGAGAATGGGAATGGCGCGCGAATGGATCCAACCGAGGCTGCCATCGATCCGGATGACACGGTGCTCCAGCTCGAACATGCTCTTCGTCGCAACGACCCTGCTGATCGCCGCCATCACCTGCGGCTGATCGTCCTGATGAATGTATTTCGCGAGCCAGCCCTGGCTCGGCTTCATCGTATCGGCAATGAAGTCCTTGCCCTGCAACTGGCGCATCTCCCGCCAGTCAGGACTCATGCGATAGACGACGTCGGAGCTCGCCGTCACGAAAGCGCGATAGCGCTCCTCGCTGGCACGCAGCCGCTCCGTCGCCTCGGCACGCAGCCGGGCCATCTTGAGATGCGCCTCGACGCGCGCCAGCAGTTCACGCGCACTGAACGGCTTGATGAGATAATCATCCGCACCGGCCTCCATGCCTTCGACGCGGCTCTCTTCTGCGGCCCGGGCCGACAGCAGGATCACCGGGATGGTGCCGACCTGTTCATCGGCGCGCAGCCGGGCGAGCAACTGCATGCCATCGATGCGCGGCATCATCACGTCCGACAAAACGAGGTCGGGTTTGTCGCGGGCGATGGCCGCGAGCGCGGCTTCACCATCGGCGACGGTCTCGACATCGTAGCGCGCTGCGAGCAGGCGGCGGACATAGTCGCGCATGTCGGCATTGTCGTCGGCCAGGAGGATGCGGGGGCGCGGCCCGGCCCTGTTGGCGGAGGGGGCGGGGACGTCGATGTCCCGAACGGCATGCGCATCGAGCGGCGGCGTATCCGGCAGCCAGCGCAACGCCTCCTCGATGAAGGGGCGCTCACCGCGGAGCATCGGCTCCTGCGCTGGCGCCGCGTCGACCTGGTCGGACGGCAGATGGCTTCGTCCCCTGGGAATTCTGACCACGAACGTGCTGCCCTGCCCGGCTTCGCTGGTCGCTGCGACGGATCCACCGTGCAGCTCGGCGAGCTCATGCACAAGCGCGAGCCCGATGCCCGAGCCTTCATGGGTGCGGCCGCGCGCGCCGGCGACGCGATGGAAACGGTCGAAAAGTCGCGGCAGCTCGTGCTGCGGGATGCCGGTTCCGGTGTCCTTCACGCTTAGCTCGAAATGACGATCGCAGGTGACGAGCCGGACCTCGATGTCGCCCGTGAAGGTGAACTTGAACGCGTTGGACAGCAGGTTGAGGACGATCTTCTCCCACATTTCGCGATCGACATAGGCCGGCTCCGGCAGCGGCGGGCAATCCACGATCAGCCTGAGGCCGGCGGCCTCGATCGCCGAGCGGAAGGTGCTGGCGATCTCCGCGGTCAGGCTCGCGAGGTCGACCGGCGCGTAGACCGCCTGCATCCTGCCGGCCTCGATCCGCGAGAAATCCAGCAGCGTGTTGACCAGCTTGAGCAGCCGCAAGGCATTGCGCTGGGCGATTTCCAACCGGTCGCGATCCGCCGGCGGCAAGCTCTGCGACCGCAGCAGGACATCTTCGAGCGGACCGAGCATCAGCGTCAGCGGCGTGCGGAACTCGTGGCTGACATTGGCGAAGAACGCGGTCTTGGCCCGATCGATCTCGGCGAGCGTCTCGGCGCGGCGCCGCTCCTGCTCATAGGCCAGCGTCTCGGCGAAGGCGCTGCCGAGTTGAGCGGCCATCAGATCGAAAAAGCCCTGGTGCTCGGCATCGAGGGCGCGGCGCGGATTGACGCCACAGATCAGGATCGCCGTCGCCTGCTCCCGGCCCGTGGCAACCGGCAGCGCAAGCGCCAGCTGTGGCGGCTCGGGCCATGCGCCGGTCGGCACGCCGGCAAATTTCGCACGATCCAGCACGACGCGAATCGGTGCCGCCGCACGCGCCGCCTCCCGGATCGGCCACAGCGCGCCTCCGTTGCCGTCGAGGGCAATCTGCGCCGGCGCGATCGCGCTGTCCGGCTGCACCCCCGCAGCGCTCAACAGCCGTGCCGATCGCTGGTCCTCGCTCAGCTGGTAGATCACCGCAAACGGGACGTCATGCGGATTCTCGGCGAGGACATCGGTGGCTTCGCGACAAGCATGGGCCAGACTGTCGGCACGGCCGCGCGCGGCGAGATCGCGCAAGGTCCGCATGCGGCGCTCGCCCACGACCCGGGCCGTCGTCTCGATGACGGGGGTGAATACGCCGCCGACGCCGCCGGTCTCATCGCGAATCGGCGAATAGGAGAACGAAAAATAGGTCTCTTCCAGGTAGCCATGGCGGTCGATGAACAGCGGCATGTCGCGTGAGCGGGTCGCTTCGCCAAGCCCAACGACCTGCCGCAACATCGGGCTGATGACCTCCCAGATCTCGGACCATACCGTGCGCCCCGGTGCCCCCAGCGCGGCGGGATGCTTCTGCGAGCCGAGGATCGGACGATACTCGTCATTGTAGAGCATGACGAGCTCCTGGCCCCACCAGATCAGGATCGGGAACGCGCAGTCCAGGCAGGTGCTGACCGACGTGCGCAACGACTGAGGCCAGCTCTCGGGCGGCCCCAACGGCGTCCGTGACCAATCATGGATGCGCATGAGCGCTCCCATCTCGCCGCCACCCTGCAGGAAGTCGGCCCCGCGCGCGAACGCCTGAAACGTTGCGCGACCGGCATCCGAATGCTGGTTCACTCCTGGTCCCTTTTGGCCCCTTTTTCGCCGCACAGTATCGCGAAATGCGCGCGGGCGCCAAGCACGGGCCTGAACGGGCGACAAGCGCATCGACGGGGAACTCGGCGGCGAGGCGGGTTCCATCTGTCCATCCACAGCCGATCTCGCAATTTGGGACAGTCCACCGCAAACGCTCGACGTGCGCGCCTGCGCTTGTTAAGCGCCAGCCTCTGCGTGAGGCGGGGTTGAGTCGGGGCACATGACGGTTGCGATCGAGATGGGGCAGACGGCGGCGGGATCGCCTGCAGCTCTCGACCTCGAGGAACTCCTGGCGACACGGCTCCTGGTGCAGGGCAATTCCGGCTCCGGCAAGTCGCATCTCTTGCGCCGCCTGCTGGAGCAGAGCGCGCCCTGGGTGCAGCAGACGATCATCGATCCGGAGGGCGACTTCGTCACGCTCGCCGAGCGATTCGGCCATCTCGTGATCGCGGCCGAGGATCACACCGAGCGCGCGCTGCAGGTCGCCGGCGAACGGGCGCGGATGCATCGCGTCTCGACGGTCCTCAACCTCGAAGGCCTCGATGCCGAGAATCAGATGCGGCGCGCGGCCGCCTTTCTCAACGGCCTGTTCGAGATCTCCCGCGACCACTGGTACCCGATGCTCGTCGTGGTCGACGAGGCCCAGCTGTTCGCACCAGCCGTCGCGGGCGAAGTCTCCGACGAGGCCCGCAAGGCTTCGCTCGGCGCGATGACCAACCTGATGTGCCGCGGCCGCAAGCGCGGGCTGGCGGGGGTGATCGCGACGCAACGACTGGCGAAGCTCGCCAAGAATGTCGCGGCCGAGGCCTCGAACTTCCTCATGGGCCGCACCTTCCTCGACATCGACATGGCCCGCGCCGCCGACCTGCTCGGCATGGAGCGGCGCCAGGCCGAGGCGTTCCGCGACCTCGAGCGCGGCCAGTTCATGGCGCTGGGCCCTGCGCTGTCGCGCCGGCCGCTGGGCCTGCGGATCGGCCCGACTGACACCAAGCCGCGCAACGCGACGCCGCGGCTGATGCCGCTGCCGGAGGCCTCGCTCGAGGACGCCCGCGCGGTGATTCTCGCCGCACCGCCGCCCGAGACGAACGCGAGGCCGCAGCGCAAGCCGCAGCCCGAGCTGCTCGACCAGTTGATGGCGGCGAAGTCCGCCGCGCTCGAGCTGCGCCCCGAACCGCCGGCGCCCGCCGTCAGCGAGGAGGAGCTCGCCGAGCGCCGCGCCCGCGTCGAGCGCGTGCTGCGCGCCGTGCTGGCCGAGCCCGACGCCGGCTTTCGCGCCGTCGGCGTGCTCTATCAGGAGTTCGTCGTCCGCTGCCGCATCGAGGGGCTGGGCACGGCGGTGCCAGACCTCAACGAGTTCCGCCGCATGCTGACGCGCGCCCGCGCGGGGCTCGGCGGCGACGAGACGGCCGACGACGCCGGCTGGCGGGACGTCACGCTGCGCGCCTCGCTGCTCCCTGAGGACATGCAGGGCGTGTTCATGATGATCGCCCGCGCCGCCAAGGACGGGCGCCCCTGCCCGAGCGATGCCGCGATCGCCCGCGCCTATGGCTCGCACTCGTTGCGCCGGGCGCAGCGCCTGCTGACCTATATCGAGGACCAGGGCCTCATCGTCTGCCAGCTCGATGGCGCCGGCCGCCGCATCGTCACTTTGGTCGAACTCGCCTGGGCGACCGCGCCGGGTGATCCCAATGCCGACGACGCCGAGCAGAGTCTCGTCACCTCATCATCTTGAGGATGCGCCCGGATCGCTCCGGGCGCATCCCGATATCGTTCGCGATCAGGTCGCGGCGATCCTGCCCATCGCCGGGTCGCTGATGCTGGGCCGGCCGTTCTCGACATGACCCGCGAGCTGCCAGTTGAAGTTGGCATCGGTATCAGTCGTGACCGTCAGATCGTACCAGCCATGGGTCTGCTGCAGGCGAACCCGCGTCTCGAGCCGCTGTCCGCGCTGCAGGCGGTGCCGCTCGCTGCGTCCCGTATAGTTGTCGGCCAGCGTCACGACGCAGCTCGCCCCCTTGTTGGTGAGCGCGATCGCAAGGCTGCGCGAATCGTCGCCATCGTCCCAATCGCAGAGATGGACGGTGTCGACATCGACCAGCGCGGCGGTGGTGGCGACGCCGCCCTTGAAGTGGCGGAAGAAGCCGTTCGGCCCGTACACCGACAGATCGTACTGGCCGGCGCTGGCCGCAAGGTCCCATGCGCCCCGCAGCGACTTGCCGGCCTCGACGGTGTAGCTCCACGGTCCGGCCGCGGTGTTGCCGGAGCGGACGTGGAAGCAGACGCCCGCCTGCCCCGGATTGACGAAGCGGATCGCAAACGTCCTGTGCGCGGCGTCGGCATCGCCGTCGACGCGGAGATCGTAGGGCAGCGCGCGCGCCGGGCGAATGCCAGGCTCCTGCTGCGGCATCACCTGCTTGGCCGGCGGAACCGGGTGATAGTCGTCGAAACGCGCACCGGAGGTGATGTCCGCGACCGGCGGCTTGAAGCCGGCCGTGCTCGGCAGCGGCGCCATGCCTTCGTTGGGCGAGGTGAAGTTGAACGCCGAGGTGAGATCGCCGCACACCGCGCGCCGCCAGGCCGGGATGTTGCTCTCGAACAAATCAGGCGCCTTGTGATGGAAGCGGCGCTCGATGAAGCGGATCACCGAGGTGTGATCGAACACTTCCGAGCACACGAAGCCGCCGCGCGACCACGGCGACACCACCAGCATCGGCACGCGCACGCCAAGGCCGTAGGGACCAGCCACGTGGCTGCCGTCGCCGGCGAAGAGGTCCGTGCTGACATCGACGGTCGACTGGCCCCAGGCCTGCGACATCGCCGGATACGGGCCGACGGCATGGTCGAAGAATCCGCCGCCCTCGTCGTAGTTGATGATCAGCGCGGTCTTGCTCCACAGTTCCGGATTCGACGTCAGGATGTCGAGCACCTTGGAGATGTACCAGGCGCCCGGCCCCGGCAGCCAGTTCGGATGCTCGCTGAACGCTTCGGGAGCTGCGATCCACGACACCTGCGGCAGCGTGCCGTTGCGCACGTCGTTGCGCAGCCCGTCGAACAGGTTCTCGAACGTGCCGCCCTTGGCGATGTTGCTGCCGCGCAGCGCCTTCTCGTACAGCGGACTGCCCGGCTGCGAGTTCTGATACTGGTGGAAATACAGCAGCGAGTTGTCGCCGTAATTGCCGATCCACGGATTCTGGGTCCAGCCCCAGAAGCCTTCCGCCGTCAGGCCGAGACCGATGTCCTGGTAGACCTTCCAGGAGATGCCCGCCTTCTCCAGCCGCTCCGGGAACGTGGTCCAGTCGTAGCCGGCTTCCGCATTGGTGATGACCGGGCCGCCGCCCTTGCCGTCGTTGCCGTCCCAGCCGGTCCACAAGTAGTAGCGGTTCGGATCGGTCGGGCCCATCACCGAGCAGAAATACGAATCGCACACCGTGAAGGCGTCCGCGAGCGCATAGTGCCAGGGCAGATCCTGCCGGTTCATGCAGGTCATCGTCGTGGTGCCCTTGTTGGCGATCCACTTGTCGTAATTGCCGTTGTTCCAGGCCTTCTGGCCGTCGTTCCAGCCATGCGCCACGTCCTCGACATAGACCTGGCCGGCATTGTCGACGCGGAACGGCATCACCGATCCTGTGCCGCTGGGCTGCTGCCACACCGGGTTGCCGTTCGGCAGCTTCACGGCGCGCGGATCGTTGAAGCCGCGCACGCCGCGCATCGCGCCGAAGTAATGATCGAAGGCGCGGTTCTCCTGCATCAGCACAACGATGTGCTTGACGTCCTCGATGCTGCCGTGACGGTTGAACGCCGGAATGGCATGCGCGCGCTCGATGCTCTGGCCGAGGGCCGCGGTCGCAGCCGACGCTCCGAGCAGCCGCAGGAACTCGCGCCGGTTGTGCGCGATCGTGTTCGACATCTCGTTCATTCCCCATGGTGATGACGGTGTCGAGCGACTTAGGTCGGCGCGTTAACAGCCGCGTGACCGGCCGGTAAAGGATGTGTGGCAGGCTTTTGACGCCGCGCGGCGGTGCGGCATTCGCGGCGGCGCGAAGGCGCCCTGCCGCGATCCGCGTCGAAGCCGCCATTGCCCTTGCGCCAGAGGCGAAAAGCTGAATGATCCGTTCGGGTTGAGACGACGACAGGCCGGGCCGCCCCCGGGTTTGGCGCGTTGCGTTTTTGAGGATGATTTGCATATGCCGACGTTGACGGTGCAAGCGGCGGGTCTGCAGGGAGCGCCGGTATGGATATGGCTGCAGGTCGTGTCCAACGGACTGGTCGCCAGCGCCTTCTTCACCATCGCCTTCGTGGTCGGCACGTTTCTGCGGCGGCGTTGGCGCGACGTGATGTTCCGCGGCATCGTCGGAGCGCTTGCGACCTTCGTGGCCGTCGTCGGGGTCACCCGCCTGCTGGCGATCGTCGATCTCTGGGTGCCGACCTCGACCATCACGGGCCTCATCAACATCTTTCTTGGCGTCACCTCGATCGGAATCATCGTCGTCATGATCAAGATGCTGCCGCAGCTTCTGGTGCTGCCGACGCGCATCACTTTGCAGAAGGCCTATGCGCAGCTCGAGGAGGAGATCCGCCAGCGCCGCGCCGCGGAGGCGATGGTGCGACGATTCCAGGAGATCGAGGCCAACGAGGCCCAGGTCCGTCAGGCACAGAAGATGGAGGCGATCGGCCAGCTCACCGGCGGCGTCGCGCACGACTTCAACAACATCCTGACCGTCATCACCGGGACGATCGAGATCCTCGCCGATGCGGTCAAGGACAAGCCCCAGCTCGCCGGCATCGCCGGCATGATCAGCGCCGCCGCCGAGCGCGGCGCCGATCTGACCCGGCACCTGCTTGCCTTCTCGCGCCGCCAGCCGCTGCAGCCCCGCGCCACCGACATCAATGCGCTCGTCGTCGAAGCCGGCCGTCTGCTGCGGCCGACGCTCGGCGAGCAGATCGAGATCGAATCGATGCTGGCCCATGACAGCGCGCCGGCGCTGATCGATCCGAGCCAATTGTCGACGGCGATCCTCAACCTCGCGCTCAACGCGCGCGACGCGATGCCGGACGGCGGCAAGCTGACCTTGGAGACCAAGAACGTCACGCTCGACGAGCACTACGCGCAACTGAACCGCGACGCCAAGCCCGGAAGCTACGTCATGATCGCGGTCAGCGACACCGGCCAGGGCATTCCCGCCCCGCTGCTCGACAAGGTGTTCGAGCCGTTCTTCACCACCAAGGACGTCGGCAAGGGCTCGGGTCTCGGCCTCAGCATGGTCTATGGCTTCGTCAAGCAGTCGAACGGCCACGTCAAGATCTACAGCGAGGAAGGCCACGGCACGACGGTCAAGCTCTATCTGCCGCGGGCAGCGAGCGCGCCGGAGCCGCCGGCGGCCGAGCCCGGCCGGCCGGCTGTCGCACAGGGCGACGAGACCATCCTGATCGTCGAGGACGATGCGCTGGTGCGCGACTACGTCGTGGCTCAGGTGCGCCGTCTCGGCTATCGCACGCTCGCCGCGAGCAACGCCGCCGAGGGCCTGGCGCTGATCGACAATCCGGAACGCATCGACCTGCTGTTCACCGACGTCATCATTCCAGGCGGCATGAACGGCCGCCAGCTCGCGATCGAGGCCGAGAAGCGCCGTCCCGGGCTGAAGGTGCTCTACACATCGGGCTACACGGAGAACGCGATCGTGCATCATGGGCGGCTCGATGCCGACGTGCTGCTGCTCGCCAAGCCCTACGTCAGCGCCGATCTTGCGCGCATGATCCGCACTGCGCTGGAGGCGTGAGGCTGACATCGGTCGTTGCGGTCGCGCATCCGACATCTGATCGACGTTTCCAACAGCCCATCCTCGCCATGTCTGTCATCACCCGCGAAGCCGGGCGTGACGGCGGAGCTTGTAGAGCTCATGCTGATCTCACATCCGCCCATTCTGCTCATGAGTACACGCTCTCGCAGCTGATGGGGCCCGAGTGATGCGGCAGTCACGTCCCTCCCCAACAACGAGAGGGCGCAGGGAAGGCCGGGAGCTCGCCGCCCCCATGGCCCCCGTGCGGAAAGAATGCACGGGGCAGGAACCACAGGTTCGGCCGAGACATCCCGGCCTTCCCTGCGCGATGGCTCTACGAATTATACGTGATCTCCCTGGGGATCGGCTGTCTTGCCCCCATCGTCCGCGCGTGCCGTCAAGCAACGACCGCGAACTTGACCTCAGCGTCGAGAGGCCAGGACCACACGACTTCTCCGTACGCGCCGACTGCGCTCGTCTGGCGCAGCCATCACGTCCATCGCCCCCCACCTCCACGTATCGTGACGACGCGTACGTCCCTCTGCACGAGGCGGGTTGGCAGGAGATAAGCACACTTTCCGAAAAAGCGAAAGGAAAATTTTGTTGCGTGCGCGGGATGCCGGACTGCCTGGAAGCTCACGTCAGGATGAAAGCAGCGCCGCTCACCCAGCAAGGCGTCGCTGCGGCTCCTCGGCGCCATCAGGCCTGTATTCGAGCAGGTCGCCCGGCGGGAGGCATCCTCGGCTCAGGGCCTATTGAATTGCGTGCGGGACAAGGGCGGCTCGATTCACAGGCACCCCGAGGAGACGCCGGCATGAGTGATCTGTGCTTATGGGGTAATCCTCCACGTTTAGGTGTTTGCTGACGAGTTCATCCACACGATTTCCCAAACGTAGCCATCCGGGTCTTCAATGTGGCGGTTGTACATGAAGCCGAGATCCTGAGCTGGGTTGGGATCGGCGCGTCCGCCCGCAGCAACAGCGCGAGTTAGGGTTGCATCAACGGCATCGCGGTCGGCGACCGTAAGGGCGAACATAGCCTGACTCTCGCGTCGAGCGTCGCCGATCGGGCGTTTGGTGAATTCGCGATATTGATCGTGGGTCAGCAGCATCACACCGATCGTGTTCGTGAACATGAGGGACGTCGAGCTTTCGCCGGAAAACTGTGAGTTCACCGCCCCACCAAGGGCAACGTAGAATGCTGTCGACGCGGCGAGATCTCTCACGGGGAAGTTCACCAAAATCATGTTGGGCATCGCTTTCCTTCCAAGACCTCTGAGGCCAAGCTGTCGTCTCGCCTCATAGCGGTAGTCCAAATGTATCTTAATATCAAGATACTTTATCGAAAGACACTTGCCCATGGATCGTGCCGAGATCGCTTCAAAACAATGGGCTCGCGAGCGCCCTGATCTTCCAACGCTGCCTGTAGAGCTCGTGGGGCGTTTGCTTGACGCCGCCGCACGGGTGATCCGCGACCACATGAACCCATTGCTCGCAGAAGCAGGGCTACAGGTTGGCGAGTTTGACGTCCTCACGCCCCTCAGGCGCGCCGGTGAGCCCTATATGCTTTCACCGACCCAGCTCTATGAAGCGGCAATGATCTCTTCAGGCGGCATGACGAACCGCCTCGATCGGTTGGAGCGCGCCGGATTGGTCGAACGATACCCCGATCCCAATGACCGACGTGGCAGGCAAATTGCTTTAACCCCTGCCGGCAAGCGCGCGATCGACGATCTGATTGGTCCAATGGTGGCCCTGGAGGCACGATTGATTTCCGTCCTGACACCGGCGGAACAGAAGACGCTCAACGCTCTTCTCAAGAAATTGCTCACCGGCCTCTAGGTCGTTTTGGCACCTCAGCCTTCACCTATCACCTGGGACGACTGCTTCACGCTGGCCGCGAGCTATGTGATCTCGTCCAACTACGCGGTTGCGGGTGCCGACACAATCTCGAGATTCCGGGTTCAAGGCCTACGGCCTTGCCCCGGAATGTCGATGGTCGCGACGCAAGAGGATTGCGTCCGTCAATTCGGCCCCGCGTCCCAGGTCACCGGCAGATTCAGCAGGCCGCGGAAGGCCCAGCCGCCGATGCGCACGGGCTCGGTGTTTCGGAGCCTCAGGTTCGGCAGTCGCGCAAACAGCGTCGGCAATGCGACCTCGGCAATCATCGCGCGCGAGGCCCAGGCGCCCGCACAGAAATGCGGGCCGGCGCCGAAGGCGATGCTCTTGGAGACGTCGCGGCGGACGTCGAAGCGATCGGGGTCGGTGAAATGCGCCTCGTCGCGATTGGCCGAGCCGAACATCAGGAACACGCGCTCCTCCGGTTCGAAGGCGACGTCGCGAATCGTCCAGGGCTTGGCGATGCGCCGGGGCGACATGCCGATCGGTGAGATCCAGCGGGCATATTCCTCGAACACCTGGAGCCAGCGCACCTCGCCTTTGATGGCCAGCGCGAGCTGCTCGGGATGCGTCAGCAGCGCCCAGACCGTGCCGGCGATCGCATCGCGCGGTTCGTTCTGGCCACCCGAGATGGCGAGCTTGATGTTGGCGCGGATGCTCTCCATCGGCATTTGCGTGGCGAGCATCACGCCAAGCAGGCTCTGGTTCGGGGTCTTCTCCAGCACCGGCAGCATGTCGTCGATTGCGGCGTCGATGCCGGCAGTCGCGGCGCTGCAACGCGCCTCGACCGCGGGATCGGCGGTGTAGTTGGCGATGCCGTCGATCATCGCCTGCGACCACGCATTCATGTCCTGAAAGCGCATGTTGGTGAGGCCGGTGATCAGCTTCAGGCACTCGGCCGAGAACGGCAATGCGAAGTCGCGGACGAGGTCCACGTCGGCGGTGGGATCGAGCGCGTCGATCAGCCGGTCGGCATGGGCCTGGAACTGCGCCAGCCAGTGCACCCGCACGGCCCGCGGCGACACCGCCGGCGCGATCGCCTGGCGCTCGGCCATGTGCGCCGCGCCATCCTTGCGCATCATGTTGTGGCCCATCAGCCGGTTCATCAGGCCCTGCGGCTGATGCGAGCTGAAGACGTCGATCTGCTTCTCGGACACGAAGATGTCGTCGCGACGGCACAACAGCGTACTGCCGAGCTGCGGCACGAAGGCGATCGGCGCCTCCTGGCGCATGCGCGCCAGCGCCGGATAGGGATCGGCCCAGAAGGTGGCGGTATCGATATCGAAGCGCGGTGCTGTGCTCACTCTCGGTCTCCGGTCTGACGGCGCAGGCTAGCTGCACGCTCCGGCAACGTCTGTCCCGGCGATGGGTGACAGCAGGCGAGCCCTCCTCGCTCAGTTCAGCGGCCGCGGTGTCGCCATCAGGCGGAGGGCGATCGCAAACAGCTCGTTCTGCGAGGCAATGCCGAGCCTTTCATAGGCGCGCTTGCGATAGGTGAAGACGGAGTTGAGGGCGATGCCAAGATCCCCGGCGATCGCCTCGGAGGTGAAGCCTTCGAGGATGCGACGGCAGACGTCTTTCTCCCGCGCGGTCAGCACCGACAGCGGTCCGTCGGCGGCAAACAACGAAGCAAATTTGTCGGCCGGGTCCATCGTGGCGGCGCGATCCTGGCAATGACGCGCGACGATGGCCCCCACGATCGGGGCGACCGCGGCGATGCGCTGGCGCTCGTGGGGCTCAAAACCGCCTTGCACAGCGGTGCGATAGAAGTTCACGTAGGTGCAGTGCTCGCCGACCCAGATCGCGGTGGCGGCCTTGTCGACGATCTCGGAATCTTCGAAGAACAGCTTGCGGTAGCCCTTCGGGTACATGCGGCGCGCGAAATTCGGCAGCAGGATGTGGCGCGCGTCCGCGCGCCTGCGGAAGATCGTGTCCCGGTTCGGATCGGCAGTGTGGAAATGCTCCGAATAGGCCGCGCCGAGATCAGGCCCGATCGCGATGTTCCCCGTGCTGAGCAGGCAGCGCGCCGAGCGCTGGTTCTCGAAGGTGAACACCATGCAGTGGCCGACATCGGCAACGGTGCGCAGCGTCTCGATCAGGACTTGCGGAAACTCGGGCTGTCCGATCGCGAGCACCATCGCGCCGACGGCGCCGGCCGCGTCGATACCAGGCCCCTGAGCCTCCATGCGTTCCTCCCGGATCTCTTTGTTCGCCGAAACCTAGCAGCAACCCGCCTCGGCTGGAAGCGTCGCCCCGCGTCACCAACCACGGGGACAGACACGGGGCCGCCAGTCCGGCTACGCTCATCGGCCAAAGTCTCGGCCAGTCAACGCGCCGAGCACGCTCAACGGGGAGGAACCACGATGAGAGCCGCGCTCACGGCGATCGGAATTGCTGCAACGATGGCTTTCGGCTCGCCCGCGCGCGCCGACATCAAGGTCGGTATCGTGGTGTCCGCAACCGGGCCCGGCTCGGCGCTCGGGCAGCCGCAGATCAAGGCGGTAGCTGCGCTGCCGAAGGAGATCGGCGGCGAGAAGATCGTCTATATCGCGCTCGACGACGAATCCGACAGCGTGAAGGGATTGCAGAACGCGCGCCGGCTGGTGATCCAGGATGGTGTCGACGTCATCATCGGCTCGTCGCTGACGCCGGTCACCATGCCGATGCTCGACGTCGCGCTCGAAAGCAGGACGCCGCTGCTGTCACTGGCGGCCTCGACCGCGATCGTGCAACCGATGGACGACAAGCGCAAATGGGCGTTCAAGGTCGTGCCCAATGACGACATCATGGCCGCGGCGATGCTCAAATACATCGCCAGGAGCGGGGTGAAGACGCTCGGCTTCATCGGCGTGTCCGACGGCTATGGCGAAGGCTACTATCAGGAGGTGACGAAGCTGGCGCCGAAGCTCGGGCTCACGGTGACCACCCACGAGGTCTATGCCCGCGGCGACACCAGCGTCACCGGCCAGGCGCTCAAGGTGATCGCCACCAATCCGGACGCGGTGTTCATCGCCTCGGCCGGCACGCCGGCCGTGCTGCCGCAACAGGCGCTGCGCGAGCGCGGCTATGCGGGGAGGATCTTCCAGACCCACGGCGTGGCGACGCAGGAGTTCATCAAGCTCGGCAAGGAGAATGTCGAAGGAGCGATCTTCGCCGGCGAGGCCTTTTCGATCGCCGACGATCTCGCCGCTGAGGATCCGTTCCGCCGTGCCAATGACGAATTCGTGTCAGCCTATCAGGCCGCCAATGGCGACAAGCCGAACATCTTCGCCGCACATCTGTGGGACACCGCCACGCTGCTCAAGCGCGCCATCCCCGGCGCGTTGAAGGCGGCCAAGCCGGGCACCGCAGAGTTTCGCGCCGCGCTGCGCGACGAGCTGGAGCGCGGCAAGGACGTCTATCTCAACAACGGCCTCTCCAACATGAGCCCGACCGACCACAACGGCTACGACGAGCGCTCGGCGTTCCTGATCAAGGTCGAGGGAGGGAAGTTCAGGCTGGTGAAGTAGTTTGTGCACGTCGCGCGTGACCGCCGCCTGCCGCACGGGCGGTGAGCTCCCCTCCCCCTTGCGGGGAGGGGTCGGGGGTGGGGGGTCCGCGAGTCCTGCTCTAAATGATGAGCGATCGAGAGCTCCGAACCGTGTCCACATCGTTAGCTCGCCGGGCCACCCTCGGCTTGCTTTGACTCGTGCGATAGATCACGACTTGCAGATATCGTGGTTCGCTCTTGCGAAACAACAGCGCCCTGCCGACAGCGCGCCCACAGCGGAGTTCAGCGCCCGTGGACCCCCACCCCCGACCCCTCCCCGCAAGGGGGAGGGGAGCTCACCTCCGCTGGGGTGATTGCCCGACCTCCAAGCAAGTGCCGAGTGTGGGGCGCCCCACTACGCCGACAAACTCTCCCCCACCGGCGCCTTGCCCAAAATCAGATCCGCCGCCTTGTCGCCGATCATCAAGGTCGCAGCGTTGAGGTTGGCGGAGATCATGCGCGGCATGATCGAGGCATCGGCGACGCGCAGGCCCTGAAGGCCGTGGACGCGGAGCTGGTCGTCGACCGTGGCCCAGGTCGACTCCGCCGGGCCCATGCGGCAGGAGCAGCCGGGGTGGAAGGTGGTGGTGGCGCGCTGCGTCGCCGCGGCCAGGAGCTCATCGTCGCTCTGCACCTTCGGGCCGGGGAAATCCTCGTAAGCGTAGTATGGCGCGAGCGGCGCCGAGGCCAGCAGGCGACGCGCCAGCTTCATGCCGGCGACGACGACGCGGCGATCGAGCTCGGCGGTGAGATAGTTGGTCTGGATCAGCGGCTGATCGAACGGATCGGCCGAGCGCAGCCGCACGTAGCCGCGGCTCTCCGGGCGCTGCTGCCACGACGCGACCGTCATGCCGGGCTCGTCCTCGAGCTGGCCCTGCACACCCTCCTTGTAGCTCGCCGGCGTGAAGGTGAGCTGCAGATCGGAGCTTTCGGCGGTCTCGCCGGAATGCCAGAAGCAGTAGACCATGGTCGGCGACAGCGACAGGATGCCGCGCCGCGTCACCGCCCATTTCAGCGCCTCGCCCCACAAATTGAGGCCGCGCGCGAGCTCGTTGACGGTCTTGATGTTCTTGACGCGCGCGACGGTGCGCGGCGCGTAGTGGTCCTGCAGGCCCTCGCCGACGCTTCGGAGTGCATGACACACCTCGATGCCGTGCTCCTGCAGCAGCTCGGGCGCGCCGATGCCGGACAGCTGCAGCAGCTGCGGCGAGTTATAGGCGCCGCCGGACAGGATCACCTCCTTGCGCGCGCGCACCTCGACCGGCACGCCGCCGCGCCCGCCGCGGTGATAGCGCACGCCGACCGCGCGCTTGCCTTCCAGCACAACGCCGGTGGCGTGGGCGTGGGTGCGAACCTCGACGTTCGGCCGCTTGCTAGCCGGACGCAGGAACGCGGTTGCCGACGACACGCGGCGGCCGTTCTGGATGGTGCGCTGGACGTAGGACACGCCTTCCTGGATCGCGCCGTTGTAGTCGGGGTTGCGCGGGATGCCGAGCGAGACGGCGCTATCCATGAAGGCCTCGCACAGCGTATCCTTCCACTCCATGGTGGTCACGATGAGCTTGCCGTCGCGGCCGCGATATTGATCCTCGCCGGCGCCGATGCGCTTCTCCATGCGCTTGAAGTGCGGCAGCACGTCGGAATAGCTCCAGCCGCGATTGCCCATCTGCGCCCAGGTGTCGAAATCCTGGCGCTGGCCGCGATTGTAGACATGGCCATTGATCGAGGAGGAGCCGCCGAGCGTCTTGCCGCGCGGCGCGTAGATGCTTCGCCCAGCGGTGTAGGGTCCCGGCTCCTGCTGATAGCCCCAGTTGATGCTCTTCATGTAGAAGGTCTTGATGAAGCCGGCCGGCAGATGGATGTAGGGGTGCCAGTCGCGTGGCCCCGCCTCCAGCACGCACACCGTGACCTGGGGGTCCTCGCTGAGGCGGCTCGCCAGCACGCAGCCGGCGGAGCCGGCGCCCACGATCACATAGTCGAAGATATCCATCTGGTCGTTCGTCCCGGTCTCGTCATCGTCCGCCGCGCCAGGCGGCAAGCGGCCATAGCGCGATCAGCGCGGCTTGTCATTCAATTGGTAGTCGAGATGCGCCTTCACGGTCGGCCATTCGGCCGCGGTGATGCTGTAGACGACGGTATCCCGCAGCGTGCCGTTCGGCGCGATCTGGTGGCTGCGCAAAATGCCGTCCTGCTTGGCGCCGAGCCGCTCGATGGCGCGACGGCTCTGGTGGTTGAAGAAATGCGTTCGGAACTCGACCGCGATGCAGTTCATCGCCTCGAAGGCGTGCGCCAGCAGCAGCCGCTTGCACTGGGTGTTGAGCGCGCTGCGCTGCACCCGCTTCGCATACCACGTCGAGCCGATCTCGACGCGACGGTTGGCGGCATCGACGTTCATGTAGGTGGTCATGCCGGCGACGCGGCCGTCGGGGTCGAGCACCGTGAACGGCAGCATGCTGTCGGCCGCGAGCAGGCCGAGCCGGCGCTCGATCTCCTTGGCCATGGTCTCGGGTTTCGGAACTGCGGTGTACCACAGCTTCCACAATTCGCCGTCGCTGACGGCCTCGACCAGCGCGTCGTGATGGTCTGATGACAGCGGCACGAGGCTGGCGTGCGCGCCGCGGAGGGTGACTGGTTCGAGAAAGGGCATTTGACACTCCTTCCCCTCATCCTGAGGAGCAGCGCGCAGCGCTGCGTCTCGAAGGATGAGGCCGAGGTCGGGCCTCATGGTTCGAGACGCGCCTACGGCGCTCCTCACCATGAGGAGCAATTCCGAGAACGTTCTACGTTGCTCGTTATCATCCGCGCAGCGTCATGACGATGCCCAGCTGTCCTACTTGTTCAGAAAATTCAGCGGCAGGCCCGGCCGCGGCCAGTCCATCGCCACCAGCTCACCCCTGCCCGACAGCGTGATGTAGGCTGTCTTCAGCTCGGGACCGCCGAAGGCAATGTTGGTCGTGACGCGGTCACCGGTCGGCACCTGCTCGACCAGCGTGCCGTCGGGCGCGATCACGCTGATGCAGCCGGTCACCAGCGTGGCGACGCAGACATTGCCGTTCGCCTCGACCGCGAGCGAATCGAACATCTGGTAGCCGCCGAGGCCCGCGATCGGCCGGCCGCGCTCGCCGCGATAGATCACCTCGCGCGGCTTCACGGTGCCGGGCTCGGCGAGATCGTAGGCCCAGAGACGCGCGGTCGGCGTCTCCGCGATGTAGACGGTCTTCTCATCCGGCGACAGCCCGATGCCATTGGCCGGCAGGATGCCGTGGACGGCCTCGACGATCTCGCTCATGCCGGGCTTGAGATAATAGAACGCGCCGACATCCATGTCGCGGGCGCGGCGCTTGCCGAGATCGGAGAACCACAGGCCGCCATGGCGGTCGAATACGAGGTCATTCGGCCCGCGCAGCTCATGCTCGCCGCAGCGGCTGACCACGGTCTCGATCTTGCCGCTCTGCAGATCGACGCGCTGGATCGAGCCGCCGAGATAGTCCTCGGGCTGCGGGCCCGGCATGATCATCTTGCCGGTCGGAATCCAGGAGAAGCCGCCATTGTTGCAGATGTAGATCTTGCCGTCGGGCCCGAGGGCTGCGCCGTTCGGCCCGCCCGGAATCTGCGCCACGACCTCCTTGCGGCCGTCGGGAAACACCCGCGTCAGGCGCTTGCCGCGGATCTCGACCAGCACCACCGAGCCGTCGGGCATCACCACGGGCCCTTCCGGAAATTCCAGATCGGTGGCGAGCACGCGCATGTCGGACATCGGACGACCTCCCGCTTTCGTCGCCGCGCTGCGGCGCATTGTTGTTAGGCGTGAGGTTATCGCAAACGTGCCGCTGCTTGCCAAGCAATCGGCGGGGTCCGGCGCCGCAGGGCTGGCCTGCAGCGTCTCGACACAAATCCGGGACGCCTCCGGCGGGGGTCAGCGAATCACCGGAACCCAGATCTCGAACCCGCCATCACCGGTCCTCGGATCGAAGCGCTGATCGTAGCGTTCGAAGCTCGGTGCGTCGGCGACCGTGCAGCCCGATTGCGGCAGCCAGTGATTCCAGATCGTGTTGACGGTGCGGCGGATGGTCGAGACGTGGTCCGGATGGGCGAACACGGCAAAGGTCGCGGCGGGAATCCGAACCTTGGCGAAGCTGCGCGGCAGGTCGGAGAAGTCGGTCACCGCGACTCCTGCCACGTAGTCGAAATTTCCGGCATCGTCGCCGTTGCAGCAGACACCGTAGGCGACATCTCCGATGCGCGCCGGGATCTCGTGCACCGCCTGGTGGAAGCGCTGCCACAGCGCCGGGATACCGGCCCCATTGTCGTGGCTGAAGCGTTCGGAGACGCCCGCCACGAGCAGGGGCTTGGCCGTCACGAAGCGCGGGGCGGCGAGATCGTCGAGCGGGGTCTGGTCCATCATGATCGGCTCCTGAAGCGGCAGGCCATCGAGGCATGGGTTGGCGCGCACCGATTCCGGCGTGACGCCAAACTGGTCGCGGAACGCGCGCGTGAACGCTTCGTGGGAGCCGTAGTCAGCCTCAAGCGCGAGACTGAGAATGTCGGGTGCGCCAGAGGCCAGAGCCCGTGCCGCCTCGCTGAGACGGCGCAGCCTGACATAGCGCATCACCGAGACGCCGGTCGCCGCCGCGAACGCGCGCACGATGTGGAAGCGCGACACGCCGGCGATGGCCGCCACGTCATCCAACGTCAACGGCGCCGACAGATGACTCTCGATGAACCAGAGTGCCTTCTGGGCCGGGTTGGTGGACACGCTTCTCTCCTATCGAAGCGCCCGATCCTGCGCGCGGAGATCCACGTGCGCTTGATCGTTATTGCGCTGCGGACCGTGCTATTTGCTGGTCGGCTTCGCCGGCGCCGCGTCCTTGGCAGCCGGCGCATCGGCCTTCTTCCTCAGCTCGTCCGCGAGCTTCGCCTGGGACGCCTTCAGCTCGTCGATCAGGCCCTGCTGCGAGATCAGCGCGGCCTTCAGCGCCTGGATCTGGCGATTCGCCGCATCGAGCTTCTGCTGCTGATCGAGCGATTGCTTGGTCATCGTCTTCTGCAGGAAATCGATATTGCTCTGCAGACATGATGTCCGTCGATCCATCGCCTTTTCTGCAGTGCAGATTTCGATGCCCGGAATATCCTGCGCATGTCCGGCAGAACTCACACATATCGCGAGCACGCTCGCGGCAAAGATGATTCGCGCGGCAACGAATTTTCGCATCACAATTTTCTCATTGGCTTGCCCAACACATGATTTTGCGTGGAACTGACGGAGTTTCCTGATTGATACCATACTGAGACCTCAATCGCGCATTGAAGTTCCGGCCGGGACCCGTTTTTAGGGAGATGGACAGAATGGCTACGCGCGAAAAACGGCTGGCGCAATTCGACGGCAGCGGTGAGCCACCGCCGGGGCAGACGGTCGAGGTGCTGTGCGAGGATCACAGCGGCACCTATCAACTTCCTTTCCCCTGTTTCTACATTGATGGCAAATGGCACAACAAGGAATCCGGCGGCGCGCTCGAAGCCACTGTCATCGGCTGGCGCTTCCCGCGCGCGCGATTTGATGAGCGCAATGGACGCCGTCCGCAGCCGAGCTTCGTTGCCGATCGCGCTTCGTCTTATTGATCACACCGGGCCCTGAGTTCTGCTCAGGGCCGGTCTTGCCGAAAATACGGTTTCGAACGCAGATTGAGCATCACGACCGGATAGGCCATCAGCAGCGCGCCGGTGACGACCGCAAGGACAGCCGTTCCAACGTCGAGCACACCGTCACCCCACGCCCGCCGCCACATCGCAATTGCGATCGGAAAGAACAGAATCAGCGCCGTCGCCAGCCCCGGCGAGAATCTGCCTCCACTGCGCAGGAACGGCAGAATGTGGAAGAAGATGGCGTTGATGATCATCAGCGCTGCGTAGGCGAGCGCGGCCGGCGGCCATGTCTCGGCAAGTTCTGCCTGCACCGCGCCGAGCACGACCACCAGCGCGTTCGTCACGTAGAAGTCGCTCCACTCGACCGGCAGCTTCATCACCGCACGCGCCCAATTGCGCCAATCGAACGTGTATTCCTCAAGAATATGCGCGCCATAGGCCGCGAGCGCGAGCCAAGCCAATGTGGTCAAGGTCATGATCGATGCTCCCCTCGCGGGTGATGGACCGGCGCCAGATCGGTCGCAAGGGGCAATGTAGAGCACCAAGGCGCGAGACAGGCAGCGCGCGTGCCGTGTTTCAAAATGCGACGGCGCTGCCTTGCCGTCTTAATCCTTGGAACGCTGCTGGAACGAATCGCGTCCGAATCGGATGCCGCATCTGGTGCGCGACCTGTTCACGCTAGATATCGGACACGTCGGAGACGACCCACCACATCATGAGGAGAAGCATCGTGCCGCATGCCGCAACCGGATGCTAAAGATTAACGGAGAAGGAGCTCAGGCGCTCAGGTCCACGGCGTGACCGGCGGCACGTTGTCGGTCGCCGGCGGCATCTCGATCGTCTTGAAGTCGGCCGGGCTGACGATCTCCATATATTCCATGTCAGGGGAATAATCGTAGAGGTAGTGCACGATGCCGGGACGGCTGGTGCACAACGTCGCCGGCGTTCACCAGGGTCGGCTTGTCCTCGTACATGAAGCGGGCCCAGCCCTTCATCATGATGACGATCTGGAAATCGCAATCATGGCGATGCCAGCCGGTGCCATCCACCGGCGGACAATCCGGATTGGCCTTGACGAGGTGGCAGATCACCTGCCCGCCGGTGGCGTCGGCGATGCCCAGATCGCGATACAGGAAGAAGTCGCGCAACCCGCCGCCCGTGTAGGCGGTGTCGTCGGGCTTCACGTGCGAGAACTTGGTCACCACTGCATGCTGATTCATGACGGCCTCCACCGGTTGATCCCGACATCGGCGACCGTTGCGGCCCATCGATCGGCCACAGAGGCCACCACGTCCGAAAGCGGATTGTGCCATGCGAAAACCACGCCACGCCCCGTTTGCAACGCAAAGATCGGCAGGCCAGGCGCGCCATCGCGGGCCGAACCGATTGCCAACAACCGGGTTTTGGCCGACGCCACACGGCAATGGTGACGTGCTGACAGCTCACGCCACGCGCCGCGAAGACGCAGATCCGGCTTCAAATTGAGCAGCACCTGCCCGTGGCATGAGCCGTTCTCGCCGGAGCCGGCGGCTGCAAAGGGCCGCGGGCACGGGCCGCTGACGGCAGGACCCTAGTACTCGACCTCCAGCTCCTCGATCTCCTCTGGCTCGGCCTTGGCGGCCTCGATCCATTGCTGCATCTCCGGCAGCGCCATGATCAGGTCGGCATAGGCCCTGAGCTGCGGCTCGAGCTTCACGTCATAAGTCACGAAGCGCGTCACCACCGGCGCATACATCGCATCCGCCATGCCGCGCCCGCCGAACAGAAATGGGCCGCCGGATCTGTCCAGGCAGTCGCGCCAGATCGCCCAGATGCGGTCGATGTCGGCCTGCGCCCGCGTCCAGACCTTGAAGCCCGGGAAGTGGCCCTTGAGATTGACCGGCAGCGACGCCCGCAGGGTCGTGAAGCCGGAATGGATCTCGCCCGAAATCGAGCGACAATGCGCGCGCTGAATGCGGTCGGCAGGCAGTAGGCCCGCCTCCGGAAAGGTCTCGTTGAGATACTCGCCGATCGCCAGCGTATCCCAGATCGTCGCACCATCGTGGCGCAGGCACGGCACCAGGATCGAGGACGACAGCAGCAGGATCTCGGCGCGCGCCGATGCGTCGTCCGGACCGACCACGACCTCGTCGAAATCGAGCCCGGAAAATTTTGCGAGCAGCCAGCCGCGCAGCGACCACGACGAGTAATTCTTGCTGCTGATGGTCAACGTCGCTTTGGCCATGTCGCCCCTACCCTCTTGCCGCTTTGCCGCTTGTCGTTCGCCCACCGTGCCGCTCGTGCGAGCGGCATCATGCGCGGAGCCGGATACGTCAGAGATTTCAGCGAGCAAGCGACATGCCAGTTTTTCAGGCAAGCCTCGGCCACTCTGGCTCCGATATTGCATACAGCAATGCATGTAATGGATCGGACGCGATGGCGCTACTGTACCAAGCCTATCAGAACCACATGGACCTGACCGAGCCTTGGCGCCAGAGCGCGGCAGCCGCCATGCGCTATCTCAACCTGATCCCATCAGGGCTATCCAGCCGCGCCATGCGGCGTCTGTCCGCCGCGCTCGAGCTGATCTCCCGCGCGGCCTTGACCTACGCTCGCCCGGCGTATGGCATCGACAGCGTGACGGTCGGCAACCGCGAGCTCGCCGTCACCGAAGAGGTCACGTTCGAGACGCCGTTCGGCTCGCTCCTGCACTTCAAGAAGGACGCTGCGCCGGATCAGCCCAAGGTGCTGCTGGTCGCGCCGATGTCCGGCCATTTCGCCACCCTGCTGCGCGGCACCGTGAAGACGCTACTGCAGGATCACGACGTCTACATCACAGACTGGCACAATCCGCGCGACATCCCGCGCGATCATGGCCGCTTCGGTCTGGAAGATTACACCGATCATCTCATCAGTTTTCTCAGCCAGCTCGGTCCGCGGCCGCACATGGTGGCGATCTGCCAACCGTCGGTCTCCGCGCTCGCGGCCACCGCCGTGATGTGCGAGGACAACCATCCGTCGCGCCCCGCCACCTTGACCTTGATGGCCGGACCGATCGACACGCGGATCCAGCCGACCAAGGTCAACGAGTTCGCCAAGAGCAAGCCGATCGACTGGTTCGAGGACAACCTGATCCACTACGTGCCCTTCCAGTGCAGGGGCGCGTTCCGCAAGGTCTATCCCGGCTTCGTGCAGCTCACGGCCTTCGTATCGATGAATCTCGAGCGCCATGTGAAACAGCACATGGATCTCGCCAATCATCTCGCCAAGGGTGAGGTCGAGAAGGCGGAGACCATCAAGACGTTCTACGACGAGTATTTCGCGGTCATGGACCTTCCCGCCGAGTTCTACATCGAGACCGTGCGCGACGTGTTCCAGGAGCATCTGCTGCCGCAGGGCAAGCTGATGCATCGCGGCCGTCCCGTCGATCCGAAAGCGGTCCGGCGTATCGGCCTGATGACGGTGGAAGGCGAGCGCGACGACATCTGCTCGATCGGACAGACGCTCTCGGCGCAGGACATCTGCACCAATGTACGTGCCTATCGCCGCGTCCATCACATGCAGGCCGGCGTCGGCCATTACGGCGTGTTCAGTGGCAAGAAGTGGAATAACGAGATCTATCCGCTGCTGCGGGATTTCGTTCACGTCAATTCGTGAAGCGGCCGCGCTGCACGCGTTGCAGTGTCGCCGACGGCGCCTCCCCGAACTTGTCGCGATAGGCACCCGCCATCCGCCCGAGATGGGTGAAGCCGAGGTCGAAGGCGATGTCGATGATCCGCGCCCCCGGCGGAGCCGCCATCAATTGCGCATTGAGCCGCGCCAGCCGGATGTCGAGCAGCATGTCGGAGATCGACATGCCGAAATGGCGGCGGAAGCCGCCCTGCAGCGCCCGGATCCCCACGCCTGACGACGCCGCGAGTTGCGCCAGATCGAGCGGTTCGGCTGCGTGCGCCGCCAGGAGATCTCGCGCCCGGCGGACGGCCTGCGGCAGCGTCTCGACCCGGCCGGAATGCAGCCTGATCGCCTCCGCCAGGCCATTGCCCGGCTGCTCGAACAGAATATCCAGCAGCGTCTCGCGCCAATTGGCTGCCGCAACCGATGGCAGGCCGCCCCCACCGCCGAGACGCTCGGCGAGGTCGGCGAGCCCAAGCATGTGAGCCCGGAGCCGCGAGCCATGACATCCCGACAGCGCGATCGCGGGATCGAATTCGATCGGTTGCACCGCGCGCCCGGACAGCGCGGCGGCGCGCTGTTCCACGAGACGGCGGTCGAGCAACAGGATCAACTGAGCGCAAGCGTCCCAGACCATGCGCGTGGGCAATGTCGGCGACAGCAGTGATGCTGCATGGTCTGGCGCCGTGGCGACCTCGCCGGCCCCGGCAAAGACCCGCGCGGTCCCCGCCAGCGGAAGCTGCAGCAGGAAGAAGCGGTCGAGACAGCCGGGATCGATGGTTACCGCACCGCCATAGGCGACGTAGTTGATGGAAAAGCCATCGAATGCCGCACAATTATGCAGAGCGAGGAAATCGCGCGCAGTATCCGCCTCCGGTTGCAGCCCATGCGGACAGAAGATGCGGCCTATTTGTTCAGCGGCCTCATCGACATCGTGCGTTGCAACACGGCCATAGGCTGTAAGCCGCGGCACAGCCGGTGACTTCCAACTACGATCAGCGGCTGCATCTGCAGTCATGGCCCACGTCGTCCGTCGAGATCGTTTGAAACCTATAATAATTAGCAACTGACGTCGAGGGATTCGTTTTCTGGATAGACTTGGCGTCGCCCTGGCTTGATCCTCCCATGCGTGCAGCAAGGAGATCCGCCATGATCACACTGGAAAAAGGCATCACGCGCGCAGGTACCGGCTATGCCGGCAAGACCTGGAATATCCTGGGTCAGCTCTATTATCCCAAGGCCGTCACCGACTCCACGTTCGCCTTCGAGACCAACAGCGAGCCCGGGCAGTTCGTGCCGGTTCACGTTCATCCCACCCAGGACGAGTTCATCCTGGTGCAGGAAGGCGTCCTCGACCTCAAGCTCGACGGCGTCTGGGTCAAGGCGAATGCCGGCGACCTCGTGCGCATGCCGCGCGGCATTCCGCATGGCTACTTCAACAAATCCGACAAGCCGGCGCGCGCGCTGTTCTGGGTCTCCCCGATGCAGAAGCTGGAGGCGCTGTTCAACATGCTGGACAATCTCGCCGACCCGGCCGAAGTGGTGCGGATCTCGGCGGAGCACGAGGTCGACTTCCTGCCGCCGGAGGCCAACGACTAGGCGGCAGCGCCGGACCTGGCGAGCGCTCCTCAATTGTTGCGGTACGGACGGCGCGCGATCATCGCTATCGGCCCGGTGCGCCTGCAGCATGAGCAACGGCTGCGCCTGAACGACATGCGATCGGAGAGATCCTTCTCGCCCTGATTTCGAAGCTGGCTTGTCCGTCGGCATCGCACATCTCGGTCGCGCCGGGCGACCTTCGTCACCATCAAACTCTTGCGGGCTCTTGCGGCGCGGCGGGTGCGCGGCCGCGCCGCCCGACAACAAGGAGGTCCCATGATCAATCGAAAGAATGTCTGTGTGATCGGCGCCGGCGTCTCCGGCCTGGCTGCAGCCAAAGCATTCGCCGCCCGCGGGCACGACGTCACCATCGTCGAGCGGAGCGCCGATCTCGGCGGCGTCTGGGAGCCCGCGCGATCCTATCCCGACGTGCAGACGCAGAGCCCCAAGGAGCTCTATCGCTACACCGACAAGGCGATGCCGGATCACTACCCCGAATGGCCGAAGGGACCGCAGGTCTATGCCTATCTTGCCGACTACGCGAAGTCCCACGACCTCATCCGCCTGATGCGGTTGAACACGACCGTCCTTGCGATGCAGCGCCGCAGTGACGGCAAGCCTGGATGGAGCCTCGACCTCAAGACCGGAGACCGAACGAGCCGGGAGGATTTCGATTTCGTCGCCGTCTGCACCGGTCAGTTCAACGAGCCGCAGACGTTGTCGCTTGCCGGCGAAGATCAGTTCGCGGCCGCCGGCGGCTTGATCCTGCATTCCTCGAAATACAACGATGCCGCGCTCACGAGGGGGCGCGACGTGGTGGTCCTCGGCGGCTCGAAATCGGCAACCGACATCGCGGTCAACGCCGTGCGCTCCGGCGCGCGCTCGGTCACGATCGTGCTTCGTGAAGCGGTGTGGCGCATTCCCTACTTCATCGGCGGTCTGATCAACTTCAAGCGCATCCTCTATATCCGCGCCCAGGAGCAGATGTTCCCAAGCTGGGGCATCGGCCCGCTCTCGCGCCTTGCCCATCTGCTGGCCAAGCCGCTCGTCTGGGCCAATTGGCGCGGCCTGGAGAGCCTGCTCAAGACGCAGTTGAAGCTCGCCAAATGCAACATGGTGCCGAACGGCAGGATCGAGGACGGCGTGAACTGCTCCGTCCCGATCGCGACGCCCGACTTCTTCCCGATGGTCGCAGACGGCCGGATCAAGGCTGTCTACGGCACCTTCGGCCACTACGAGCCGAACACCATCGTGACCAGCGACGGTGAACGAATTCCGGCCGACGTCGCGATCCTCGCCATCGGCTACAAGCTCGGGGTCCCGTTCCTGTCGGCAGCCGACCGCGCCAGACTGGTCGATCCGGACGGGCAGTACCGGCTCTATCGGCTGATCGCCAATCCCGATCTTCCCGACATGGGGTTCGTCGGCTTCAATTCGAGCTTCTGCACCGTGCTCTGCGCGGACATGGCCGCCAACTGGCTGGTGCGGTATGCCGACAAACAGCTGGCGCATCAACCGAGCGAGCGCGAGATGCGCGACAACATCGAGATGATGCTGCATTTCAAGCGGATCGAGCGCCCTGCCGCGGGCGTCTATGGCGGACTTTGCGTCGCGCCCTATCACTTCAAGCATTTCGACGAACTGCTTGCAGACATCGGCGCCCAGCGCCGACGGCGCAACCCGTTGGCCGAGATGTTCACGCCGCCCGATGCGGACGCGTATAACGACTTTCTCGCATCCGCGCCGGCCTATCAGGCCGGCTGAGGTGGCGGCGAGCAGCCTCGCCACACTACTAACACAGTGACGCCGCAAGCGAGACGCATTGCAGGGACGGCCGTATGCGCCGACGCCGGCGCTGGCCTTCCTGGCAAGGCCGGGCTATCCAAAGCGCCCCCGGCCTCCAGCCGTTCGCCTCGGAGCCTGCCATGATACTCTCGCCCCATCTCCGCATCATCGGTCTCGCCGCTTCGGCCGCGTTCCTCCTGACCACCGCGGCCCAAGCTGCAGAAGTCCACGTCATGATCTCCGGCGGCATGACCGCTGCGTTCAAATCCCTGGTGCCGGAGTTCGAGCGGCGCTCGGGTCACAAGGTCACGATTGCCTACGGCCCGTCGATGGGAACGACCACGAATGCGATTCCCGTTCGCCTCGAGCGCGGCGAACCTGCCGATGTCCTCATCATGGTGGGCTACGCGCTCAGCGATCTCACCACCAAGGGCAAGGTGATGCCGGATAGCCGTGCGGACCTCGCCAATTCGCCGATCGGCGTCGCGGTCAAGTCGGGGATGCCGCATCCCGATATTTCGAACGCGGAAGCCGTGAAGCGCATGCTGATCGCCGCCAAGACCATCGCCTATTCGGACAGCGCCAGCGGCGTCTACGTCTCGACCGAGATGTTCGACAAGCTTGGCGTCAAGGACGAGATGAAAGGCAAGGCGCGGATGATTCCGGCCACTCCCGTCGGCGAGATCGTCGCCCAGGGCGAAGCGGAGATCGGCTTTCAGCAGATCAGCGAGCTCAAGCCGGTGAAGGGCATCGACATCGTCGGGCCGCTGCCGGCCGGACTGCAGAAGATCACCGTGTTCTCCGCCGGCATTGCCACGGACGCCAAGGAGCCGGAGGCCGGCAAGGCGCTCATCAAGTTCCTGGAATCACCGGACGCGCGTCATGTCATCACGGAAAGCGGCCTCGATCCGATCGTGAGGCGGGCGCCGAACTGACGCCGAAGGGTGCCGGCTGAGACGATGGTTCTCCCCCGCCTGTGGCGTGGGAGAGTTCGGCAGGCAGCGTCGGTGCGCCTACTGGGTGAGCAAAGTCGATTCGCTCAGATTGTTGGCGCCGTAGGCTTTCTTGAGCAGGCCGTTCGCCTTGGAATCCGTCATGAACTTGGTGACGAAGGCCAGCGACTGCGGATGCTTCAGCGGCACCGCAACCGCGGTATCCGTCTTCTTGAAGGTCTCGGCGAGCACCTTGGTGCCGGAAATCTGCTTGGTGATGAGATTCAGTTGATCGCGCGCCAGCGCGAGCGCGTCGATCTCGCCGGCGCTGAGCAACGCGTAGACTTCCTCGTAGGACTTGAAGCCGGTGACGGTCGCCTTCTTCAGGAAGGCCTTGGCACCGCGCAGCACGGTCGTGTCGTTGATGGCCGCAACCTCGGTGCCTGCCTGGTCCAGCGCCGCGATGTTGGCAACGTCGAGACCGGCGCGGATGATGAAGGTGGTCTCGACCGAATCGTAGACCGGACCGAAGGAGACCTTGGTTTCGCGCTCCGCGTCCTTCGGCATGAAGGCCACATCCCAGACGCCCCGAGCAGCTTCATCGGTGATCGCATTGGAATTCGGATGCTCGACGAACTCGACGGGCACACCGACCTGCGCGGCCATCGCCTTGCCCAGTTCGACCGGAACGCCTGAATAGCCGCTGTCCGACTTGACGCACCAGAACGCACCGCCGGCGGGGCCAACGGCAATGGCGACGCGAAGCTTGCCCGTCGGCGCGATTTCTTCCTTCAAGCCGGCTGCGCCCGCGGCGTGGCCGGCAAACGTGACTACCGCAGCTACCAGGGCTGCGTCACGCAGCCAGCGCCAAAACGCCATGGCCCTCTCCCATTGGATTGCAAGTTGGATACGAGCCGCACCTTGCCGGGAGCACCGTTAAATACAGCTTACCTCGCTTACGCAAAGCAGCATGCGACGCGCAAAACTTGCGCGTCGCAATTGCGGTTTCAAATAACTCGATACCGAAAACCGACTAAGCGTCGCTTAAACGCAGCGGCGAACCGCGACGCCATTGACGATCACCGTGCGGCACGCCGCGGCCGCCACCGGCGGCTTGCGAACCACCACGGCGCCCGCCGCACCGGCGCAGCCGGCCCGCACGACGCCGCGTGCGCAGACCACGGCATTGGCATCCGACATCGACACGAACGGCATCGCCGCCAGGATGAACAATCCGCACAGCGTGGAAATAATGGCACGTGAAACAATGGCGCTCATCTTCAAACTCCTGATCATGATCTGATTGGTCAAATATCCACCCCGTCGCGACCTTGCCTGGGACCTCCCCGCCCGACAACTGGGACAATTTGGGTGGATTCGCTTTCGTGTGCGTCCTCGCGGGCACGGCGGTGGTAACTGTGAACGGCGGCAGCCGCCCTGCATCAGCGATTGGCCGCAAACTGCGCGAGCATGCCCTTGCAGCCAGGTGTCAGCGCGCCGGCATTGGCCGCGAGGCACTGCGCAATCCGGCCGCCGCCCGGCTCGATGCCGCTGCACAACGCCCGCGCGTCCGCGCCGCACGCGGCCCTCACGATGCGCAACTCCTCGAGCGGCCGCAGCGGTCGCAACACCAGCGCCGGCGCCGCTGGTCCAGGGGTGGTTGTCGCCGCGGGCGAGGCAACAGCCGCAGTCGCCGTCGATGTCCCGGTCGACGCGGCACCACCGCTCGAAGCCGCCATGGCCTGAGCGCAGGGAGCGGACACCTTGGCCTTGTTCTGCTCCAGGCATTGCAGCGCCGCCGCGCCGCCCGGCGGCACGCTGCTGCACACCTTGCGGTAATCGGAGCCGCAGGCACTTCGGATCGCGGCAACCTGCGCCTCGCTCGGCTTGACCGCAGGCACCGACGCAGCCGGCTTGGCCGCAGCCGTGGCGGACTGGGCAGGCACGGCCGGGACGGACGCGGCCGGCTGCGCCGCAACCTTCGGAGGCTCGGCGGGAGGCTTGCTCGCCTCGGCCGCGGCCGGCCTGCTCTCGGCCGGTGGCGCCGAATCCGGCTTGGCTTGCACGACCGGCTTGGCCTCTGCCGCAGGTTTGGCTTCTGCCGCGGGCTTGGTCTCCGCGGCAGGCTCGAGCGCCTTGACCGCCGTCTGACAAGATGAGGACAGGCTCGCGATGTTCTTCTGCAGGCATTGGAACGCCGCCGTGCCGCCGGGCGGCACGCTCGCGCATTTCGACATGTAGTCCGACCGGCATGCCGACTTGATCGCGTTGCGCTGCGCATCGCTCTGCGCCAGCGCCTCCGTTGCAGCAAGGCCGGCCGCCGCGACCATCCCGAGCACCAGCATTCTCCTGAAGCGATTGATCATCGATCGATCCTCAATGGTGTCGTGCTTCAATCTCTCGTCGCCACCGCGGTCGCCTGCATGGTGGCCAATCAGATCTCATCAGTATCAGCACGCGCATATCGGCCCAGGCTGCGCCGGCAGCGCGTGCCTGGCAATTGGGAAAATTTGGGTGGATCGCATTCTCACTCCGCCGGCGCCTCCCGCAGCGCCGGCTGCGCCGCCGGAAGCTCCGGCGGCAGGATCAGCGCGGCGATGATCGCAACCAGGCAGAGCACGGCGAAGGCCTGCAGCATGGTGACGAAGCCGCCGCGCTCATACAGCCAGGCGACCAGGCCGACCGAGGCGCCTGCCGCGGTGAAGCCGACGAAGTAGCGCACCGCATAGGCGCGCGAGCGCCATTCCTCGGCGGTGTACTTGCCGACCATCGCGTCGTTGACCGTGACCTGCCCGAACGCGCCCATGACGATGCCGATCGAGGCCACGATCAGCGCCCAGTCGCGCGCATCGGCGGCGAGATAGAGCAGCGGCGCCAGCACCAGCGACAGCGGCAGCGCGATCGTCTTCAGCGCGTGGCGATCGAGCAGCCGGCCGATCGTATACTGCGTCATCGCGCCGAACACGTAGACGCCGGCCGCGATCACGCCGAGCAGCGCCGGGCTCTGCGTCAACCCGGCCAGCCGCTCCGCGAACAGCTTTGGCAGCGCCACGGTGATCGCGTTGAACGTCGTGGAGATCGCGATCACCACCAGCAGCAGCGCGAGCACCACGCGCCACATCTGGTCGCGCGCGACACGGGCCTGCGCCGCGGCCTGCTTCGATCCGCGGCGGTCCTCATGCACGACCGACAGCGCGAACACCACGCCGATCGCCACCGTGATCACCCCGGGTACGATGAAGGCGAAGCGCCAGCCGAGATATTGCCCGACCACGCCGGTGACCAGCACCGACGAGGCGACGCCGAGATTTCCGAACACGCCGTTCAGCCCCATGTCGCGACCGAGCCGGTCGGCGTAGGACACCAGCATCGCGGTTCCCACCGGGTGATAGATCGAGGCGAACAGACCGATCGAAAGCAGCGCCGCGCCGAGCTGCCACGGCGTCTGCACCAGGCCGACCGAGATCATCGACAGGCCGATGCCGAGATAGAAGATCAGCATCATGTGCCGCCGGCTCCAGCGGTCGCCGAGCCAGCCGGTCAGGAGCGACCCGGCGCCGAAGGCGATGAAGCCCGGCGTCGCATAGGGCAAGAGGTCCGCATAGGCCATGCCGAGCGCCGGGCCCATGATGATGACCGCGGCTGCGAAGATCAGCATCGCATAATGGTCGATGAAATGGGCCGCGTTGACGAAGCCGATGACGCGGCGGGCGCTGTTCATGGGAGCTGTCCTCGATTCCTGACGGATCGGTTATAGTCGACGCGACCAACGAGAAGCCGCCAATGACCATCGTGGACACGCCATTGAAGCCGCTCGGCGCCGACCGGGTGACGACCGAGCCCGGCGTCCATCTGATCGCGCGCCTCTATCACAAGGGCGCGCGGCTCGATCCGCACATGCACCGCGAATCCCAGTTGATCTACGCCTCGCGCGGCACGATGCAGGTGACGACGCCGCGGGGACGCTGGCTGGTGCCACCGGACCGCGCGGTCTGGGTGCCCGCGCGCCATGGCCACGCCATCGACATGCTGGCCGACAGCCAGATGCGGACGCTGTATTTCGAGCTGGACTGGCTGAAGCGGGAGACGCGGGGCGCGCGGCTCGACCGCGAGTTCGTGGTGCAGGTCTCGCCGCTGCTGCACCAGGCGATCCTGGCGCTGTTCGCGGCGGACGGCGGGCCCGAGCGCACGGCGCTGCTGGTGCGGCTCGCTCTGCTCGAGTTGCGCCGCGCCGAGGATTCCTCGACCTTCATCCCCTTGCCGCAGGATCCGCGCGCACGCCGTGCCGCCCAGCTCGTCCTCGCCTCTCCCGCGAGCGAGCAAGACCTGGCGACCCTGGCGGGCAAGGTCGGCAGCTCGGCCCGCACCCTGTCGCGGCTGTTCGCGGCGGAGACGCGGCTGAGCTTCAAGGCGTGGTGCCAGCGTGCCCGGATCGCCGCCGCGATCGAGCGGCTGTCCACCGACCGTCACCTCTCCGTCAAGCAGCTCGCCGCCGATCTCGGCTATGCCAGCGTGCCGGCGTTTTCGCATGCCTTCAGGCAGGTCACCGGCCGCACTCCGACCGAATTCGCGGAGCAGACAGGTGCATGACACGCCGGCCGCATATGCGCGCCGCGACGGCGGCGTTGACGATTTGTTATGTTTGAATGTGACCAGCTTTGCCATAAATCCATGTAACATCGCCCTCATCACGCTCTGGGATTCGACCGACATCAGATGGCCAATGCCTTTTTCACCGACCTGATCACCACAATTTCCGAGCGAGGCCGGACGCTGCTGCGCGGCGGCGGCGCTCCTGTCGAGAAGCACGATGCGACGAGCCTGGCCGAGCTGTGCGAGGCGCTGGTGTCCGGCGCCGGCGAAGCCTCGGGCACGGCGATGGCCCGCGACGTGCTCGACGGCTATCACGATCTCGACCCCGAGGGGCGCAAGGCGTTCTTCACCGCGCTGGTCCATGATTTCGGGCCCGACAAGGCCAGGCTCGCCAAGGCGATCGACGACTGGCGTGCGGCGCCATCGGACGAAGGCGCGAGCGCGCTGCATTTCGCCTCCGAGCCGCGCCGGCAGGAGCTGATCCGCCGGCTCAACCGCGCGCCGGGCGGCACGCCCGAGCTGGTGGCGATGCGCACCGATCTCCTGGATCTGTTGAAGGCCAATCCGGAACTCGCCGCGCTCGATCGTGACGTGGTGCATCTCTTGAGCTCGTGGTTCAATAGGGGGTTTCTCGTGCTGCGTAAGATCGACTGGTCGACGCCGGCGAACATTCTGGAGCAGATCATCCGCTACGAGGCGGTGCATGAGATCCACGACTGGGACGATCTGCGCCGCCGCATCGATCCGGTCGATCGCCGCTGCTACGCCTTCTTCCATCCGGCGATGCCCGACGCGCCCTTGATCTTCGTCGAGATCGCGCTGACCGAGACGATCCCCGGCGCCATCGCGCCGCTGCTCGCGGTCGACCGTCCGCCGGTGCCGGCCGACCGCGCCCGCACCGCCGTGTTCTATTCGATCTCCAACACCCAGCGCGGGCTCGGCGGCATCTCGTTCGGCAACTTCCTGATCAAGCAAGTGGTGGAGGAGTTGAGGCGCGAGCTGCCGAAGCTCGACACCTTCGTGACCTTGTCGCCGGTGCCGGGCTTCATGAATTGGCTGAAGTCGACGGCCGATGCGACCGAAGAGGATCGCAACGTGCTCAAGCTCCTGAACGAGCCGCGCTGGGTCGAGGACGCCGAGATGTCCGCCGAGCTGCGCCCCGTGATCGAGCCGCTCGCCGCGCACTACTTCCTGAGGGCGCGCACGTCGAAGGGAAAGGTGATCGATCCCGTCGCGCGCTTCCACCTCGGCAACGGCGCGAGGCTCGAGCGCATCAACTGGCTCGGCGACCTCTCGTCCAAGGGACAGCGCGAATCCGCGACCGTGATGGTGAACTACCTGTATCGGCTCGAGGACATCGAGAAGAACCACGAAGCCTATGCCAATGACGGCGAGGTCGTCGCCTCCAGCGCGGTCAAGAAGCTGCTGCGCGCCGAGGGCCGGCGGCTGCTGGATATGCGGCTGTCGTCGTAATTGGTCCCCTATACGGCGCATGGGACGAACCACGCGAACCACAAAGTCAGTGTCATCCCGGCGAACGCCGGGATCCATAACCCCAGGACGTGATTTGGGGCGGACTCGTCGTTAGACCTCGCGTCCCACATCCGCCGCGGAGTATGGGTCCCGGCGTTCGCCGGGACGATGCTGTGGGAAAACCGCTTTCACATCTCAAACAGCTGGAGGACGTGCGACCGCGGCCTCGCGGCGCCTGACGCCCGAGTGCTGCGAAACACGTCACCCTCATCAAATACAGAGGGCGCAGGGAAGACCGGGTGCTGGCCGCAACCCATGGCCCCCGTGCGTGAGAAAGT
This sequence comes from Bradyrhizobium sp. SZCCHNRI3043, assembly GCF_032377735.1. Lineage (NCBI taxonomy): Bacteria > Pseudomonadati > Pseudomonadota > Alphaproteobacteria > Hyphomicrobiales > Nitrobacteraceae > Bradyrhizobium > Bradyrhizobium sp. SZCCHNRI3043. The sequence goes on along the minus strand of NZ_JAUHID010000002.1, from coordinate 115,124 downwards.
GCACGGGGCAGGAACCACAGGTACGACCGGTGCATTCCGGCCTTCCCTGCGCGATGGTTTGAACGGTGTCCTTCGTGCTCTCCCTGGGGATCGGCGTTCTTGCCCCCATCGCCCGGGCGTGCCGTCAAGCAACGCTTGCGGACTTGACCTCAGCGTCGAGAGGTCAGGACCACACGACTTCTCCGTCCGCACAGACGCCGGTCGTCTACCGACATCTCCACGGCCACCGCATCCCTGCCCCGACGTTCGTGACGACGCGTACGCCCCTCTGCGAAAAGGACAGGACACGCGCATAATTGCTGATTTTCGGAATTTGTCAAGGTGAAAGATTCGGGCGCCGCTCGCGGCGCCCGCCGGGACCTCGGCCCCCTCGTCCTCACGACGCCTTCTTCGCCTCCACGTGCCGTGCAAAACTGTCGAGAATGGCCTGCCAGCCGCCCTGCTGCTGCTCGACTGAATGAGTCGTTTCGGCATCGAAGGCGACGCGAACGACAACGCCATTCGGGCCGGGCTCGAAGTGGACCTCGGCCTTCCGGTCGCCGAAGGCGTATTCGATCAGCTTGTGGTCGACGATCTTCGTGTAGGTGCCGGCGAAGTCGAAGCCCATGCTGCCGTCCTTGGCCTCCATCCGCGACGAGAACGCGCCGCCCTCTCTCAGGTCGACCGTGGCCTTGGTCGTATGCCAATCGTCGGAGGCCGCGTTCCACTTCACGATGTCGGCCGGCGTCGTATAGGCACGCCAAACCTGATCGATCGGGGCTGCGACGGTGGTTTGGACGGTGATCCTCATGATTATTGCTCCAGGTTCGAGTTCGACGGCTCACTGCATGCGTGCAGCATTTGTGTTCGCCCCAAGGACGATCCAGACTGGCCAGTCCCGACAGATGGCAAGAGAATTCTTGCGTCCCGGGGACAGCCCATTGTCGGAGATGTTTGGATGGGGAAAGCCACACGAGCAGGGTTCATCGGCGTCGCAGGCCTGATCGGCTTCGCGCTGGGGGCCGCCATGCTTGGATACGCTGCTCTGGCCATCGGCTTTTTCGCTCTCAGTTTCGCGCCGGGAGGCATTCACAGCGACTGGAGCATCGTCGTGCTGTTGGGCATCGTGGCTGGCGTGGGTCTGGGCAGCCTCTTAGGAACTTGGGCAGCCGTACGGCTCGCCAAACTCCTGCTGAGGGAGAAGCCATAGCAGCGCGGCCGGATGATACGGGAGGGTCTGGAAACGGCCCTCCGTAAAGGAGAAGGCTGCGGGTCTGTGATCAGCGATCCGGCTTCAAGAATTGCGGAACTGATGCTCGACGACTACGTCTACGCCGCGCGACGGACGGACGCGACTGCTTCTATTCCGGCATTGCCGCTCATCGATGTGCAGAACATGCATCAGGGTCCAAAAGCAGGGAAACTTTCGACACCTTGCCGGAAAGAATATCGTCAAGATATGACTTGAATTCGGTGGTGAGATCTCCGAGCCCGAGGATCCGTTGGAGAACGAGCCTGACGTCAGGCCCGGTCGTGTTGCAGATGATCGCATCGGGGGGAAATGGCCAAAGCGCCAATTCGATATCTCGCGACGAGATCTGGTCCCGCTCACGCAGATCGACCATCTTCTGAAGAAAGCTGATGAACTCGGACCTGCCGAGTTCGCGCATCGACCACAGGGAGATGGCGCGATGAATGGGGGTCTGCTTCGGGTCAGAAACCAGCCGAAGACAAAAATCCGGATACCGTGCGCTCAGTTGCTGCAGCTTCTTGAAGCTCTTGAGGGGCGGCCAGGGCTTGGGGGGCCCGCTTAGAATGATGCCCAGGATCGGCGATACCGCCGGCCCCAGCTCACCCTCGACGACACCGATCTGATCGACATAGGCCTGGTAGCTGTCTGCCTCGGTTGGACCATTGGTCTCGCGCCGATCGGCCCGCGCACGATCGTCTCCTCCGGCAAGGAGGCAACCGACGCATAGCATCAGACACAAGACAAGGTGACGCAGCGGCCGCACCGGGCGTCGACGCAAGCGGCCATCACGCAATGGCGCTTCGGAACCACGTCGCCGGCTAGTCGACACGGAGCCCTCGTGCGGCCAGGGCCTCGATCAAATACGGACGGCGCTCGTCGACCCACTCGACGCATTGTTCAGGGATGAGGCGGAGGCCGGCATCGACCATGTGCACCATCGGGCGCGGGACCCACGCCAGGATGTAGCTGGCCTCGTGGTCCTCCTGGAGATAAGCTACCCACGTATCCCATGGCGGGACATTGCCGTCCGTGAAGAAGCCGTCCGTCTCGCTAGCGGCGACACCGCAATCGAGACTGCCGTCCGGAAAGAACGCCAGCAGCCGGCCGTGAAAGCTGTAGATCTTCGGGAAGGTGATGGTGCCGCCACCGAGGCGGCAACGCCGCTGCTCGGCGACCGACTGAACCGAGGCCTTGCGCGTTCGGCTGCCGAATTCGGGCGCGATGTCGGCGCTGCGGAATGTCGTCGCGGGCCACCACGGGCGCGGGCGCGAGCTGCACCAGGCGATTGTTTCGGCCAGGTGCGGGATGACCTGGTCCAGGGTGTGGCCGTTTTCGGGATCGAGGTTCATGGTGGGCTCGTGTCGTTCCGATCAATCGTCGAGAACATCAACTGGCTCTGGCCGCCTGTCCAGCGCAGCTTCGCCGAGTCCGTTCATCATTGCTCTCTGCGCCACGCTTGCGCTTCGATCCATAGCCCTGCGGCGGCAGAACGACCTTCACCTCCTCGGGTGTTCGGTGACGCAGCAGCAAATTGGTCGCATGACGTTGTCGATTTTTGACGAAGAGTCTCGTGCATTGCTATCGCAATCCCGCCATCGCCATCGAAATCAATGCGCCCACCAGTTTGTGAAGTTGCCATGATCGTCGTACACGTTCCCGAACTCCCATTGAACGGCGGGACCAACCACCAAATTCATGATTGACTTGATCTTGTCTAGACCGAGACCGATATGAAGACTGAGAAGCAGGAGTGAGGCATCCTCACTGTTCTTTCCCACTTCGTACTTTCCATTCTCAGAAAGAACCGCATCGATCACCGCGTGCACGTCGGACCTATCAAGTGGTCCCTCGATGAAGACGCGAATAGACACTTGCCCGCTTCGCGACACGACCTCGAAGCGACCGGAATTCGGGTCGACAATTCTGACGATATCGTCCAATGCGACATCATAGGCGAACCCAGGAATGCTCCGGATTACATATTCCCCGTCCTGCCGCGTCATTTCCGCGAGCACGACTTCTCGCTTCATAGGCCCGGACACTGCGGCGATCGGCAGGCGTAGCAGCCGCTCCTCCATATCTACTCCCTCCCGCTACGGTCCACAGCTTCTGCTTAGCGATCGCCACTGGTGTTCGATAGGACGGCCATACATTCAGTTGATTGTCTAGCCTACGCAGCAGCTCGCTGCGGCCGCAGCCGCAGCACCGCCGGCGGCAGATTGGCTGCCAGCCACTCCGCGATCACCCGTTGCTTCCGATGATACGCCAGTCCCACCGCGACCACCGCGATGCCGATCAGCGACAGCGCGAACGGGAACAGCAGCGAGTCCTTGAAGACGACGTCGGCGAGGTGGCCGAGATACATCGTGATGCCGATCGCGCCGAAGACGGCGTAGGCGCGGCGGACGATGATGACGGCGATCGCGAGCAGGCCGACGTTCAGCAGGCAGTAGATCGCCTTGCCGAGCTCGGTGGCGCCTTCGGTGGCGCTGACGCCGCCCCAGAAGGCCAGCAGGCCGAACAGATTCAGCCAGAAGCCGAAGTCGCGGCTGTGGCTGGTGTAGTCGACGGTCCAGGCGACCGCGAGAATGCCGAGGCCGAACCAGATCGAGACGATGCGGCGCATCTCCCAGTCGATGTGGCTGACGTTGAAGATCCAGGGCGTGAGGTCCATCGACATGAACCACAGCGCGACCGAGATGATCGCGACGATGAAGGGGACGCGATAGAAGCGTAGCGCGATCGCGCCGGCCGCGATGGTGGCGATCTCCATGAACAGCCAACTGCCCTTGATCCAGACGTAGAAGTCGTGGACCGTGCCGGGATTGCCGAACTTGCCCCACCAGCCGAATTCGGCCTGGACGCCGTAGACGGCGAGCGGTGCCATCGACACGGCGATGGCGATCAGCAGGCCGCCGGGAACGCGCAGGTCGCGGCGCCAGAGGTGGTCGCCGGCGAAGCCGAACGCGGCGGCGTAGGCGAGCGCGCAAGCGGTCAGCGCACGGCCGCCCATCTGCGAGAACGCCACCGTCGAGAACAGGCCCATGGCGCCGATGACGATCAGCGCGCCGGCGTACCAGAGCAGATGCGCGGCATCGAATTTGGCGTGCGCCGCGGGACCCGCCTTCGCCTGTTGCTCGAGGTAGGTCAGCAACCGCTGCAACTCGTCGGGCCCGATCGCGCCGGCCCCGGCTGCGGCGCGCAGATCTTGTTCCGAATAGGCCATCGTCATCACCCTCTGTGACCCCGCCGGAGACGGCACGCAGGGGTCCGATCGCGCAAACGCCTGGGGACGTCGCGCGTCGGGACCGGTGCCGACGGGGCGGATATGGGTGAGTGTAGCGGAATGTGAGCGACGTTCAATATAATTTTGAACGACGCTCAAATATCTACGACCAACGTTCTAAATCACCCATCGCGACGCGGGGGCTAAAGCTGCTTCGACCCCGCCCTTCTCCACACCGTCATGGCCGGGCTTGTCCCGGCCATCCATGTCGTGCGCCTGGAATGACGACGCGGATGCCCGGGACAAGCCCGGGCATGATGAGTCCTGGGTTGGCGGTTTGCCTCATCACTGAGGCCAGAGGTTGGCGGATACGACCACCAGAGGCCCGCAGCGCAGTCGCCTCAATCCTTGAAAGCAGTCGCCTCAATCCTTGAAATACGGCTCGACCGGGCCGTGGACCTTGATGGTCAGCGGGTTGCCGTGGCGGTCCTTGGCGTTCCCTGCGGCGACGCGGATCCAGCCTTCGCTGATGCAGTATTCCTCGACATTGGTCTTCTCGGCGCCCTTGAAGCGGATGCCGACGTCGCGCGACAGGATCTCCGCATTGTAATAGGGGCTCTTCGGATCGACCGACAGCCGGTCAGGAAATGGGGTCGCAGTCGTCTCGTTGTCGCTCACAGCAGTGCCTCGATCTCTTTCTTCAACGCCTCGGGCGTGGTGGTCGGCGCATGGCGCGACACCACGTGACCGGTGCGATCGACCAGGAATTTGGTGAAATTCCACTTGATCGCTGAGCCCAGCAGGCCCGTCTTCTCGCCCTTCAGGAACCGGTATAGCGGATGCGCGTCCGCACCGTTGACGTCGATCTTCGCGAACAGCGGAAAGGTGACGTCGTACTTGCCGGCGCAGAACGCGCCGATCTCCTCGGCCGTGCCGGGCTCCTGGGCGCCGAACTGGTTACAGGGAAATCCGAGCACGGCAAAGCCCCTGTCAGCATAGGCCCGGTGCAGCGCCTCGAGGCCGCGATATTGCGGCGTGAAGCCGCAGGCGCTGGCGGTGTTGACGATCAGCAGCACCTGGCCCTCGAAGCGCTTCAGCGGCACCTCCTCGCCCTTCAGCGAGGTCGCGGTGAAATCATAGATGCCGGCCATCAGCCCAGCACCGGATCGATCGGCGACGGCGGCGTGCCGCCGGCCTCGATCGCCTCGCCGGCAGCGAGGCACATGTCCTCGCGAAAGCGCTGGCCGACAAGCTGGACGCCGACCGGGACGCGGCCGACCATGCCGGTCGAGACCGTCAGGCCCGGCAGGCCGAAGAACGGAATCGCGATCTGCGTGAGCTGGGCGTGCCAGACCTGCCTGAAGGACTCCTCGTCCTTGCGGTCGAGCTGATCGGCGAACGGCAGCATGCCCGACACCGGCATCAGCAGCAGCGGATGCTGCTCCATGAACAGGAGCCATTGCCGGGTCAGCGCGGCGCGGCGCGCCAAGGTCTGCGACAGGTCGAACGGATGCACCTTGTCACTGACGCCGCGCAGGCAGGCCAGCGCGCCTGGGTCACCCTCCTTCTCGGCCGCCGCGAGCTGCGCCTCGTAGCCGTCGCCGAGCCAGAGACGGGTCTGCAGCAGCGCGGCCTCCTGCATCGGCGGCGTGTCCGCGATCTCCTCGACGGTCCAGCCGGCGGCTTCCAGCCGCCTGGCGGCATCGCGCAAGGCGGCCACGACCTCCGGCACCGGGTTCAGCCCGTCCGGGTTGACGCACAGCGTGACGCGCTTCGGCAGCGGCGGGCCCTCGAGCGGCACCGGCATCCACCAGACATCGCGGACGTCGCGCGCCGACATCGCGGCCAGCGCGATCCTGACGTCGTTGACCGTGCGGGCGAGCGGGCCGGAGACGGCGCTGATCTGCGGTCCGATCGGGCGCTCGGGGAATTGTGTATTGAAGGCCGGGATGCGGCCGACCGTCGGGCGCAGGCCGTGGATGCCGCAGGCGTAAGCGGGATAGCGGACGGAGCCGGCGATGTCGGTGCCGTGGCCGATATGGCCGATGCCCGCCGCGGTGGCCGATCCTGCGCCGCCCGAGGAGCCGCCCGGCGTGATGCCGGGGTCGCGCGGATTCTTGGTGTGGCCGTGGATGAGGTTGCTGGTGAACCAGCGATAGGACACCGCCGGGGTGTTGGTGCGGCCGAGCAGCACGGCACCGGCCTTGACCAGGTTGTTGACGACCGGATTGTGTGCCGACGCGATCGCGTCCTTCTGCAGATTGAGGCCGTTGGTGGTGGCGAAGCCGGCCTGGTCGACATTGACCTTGATGGTCACCGGCACGCCGGCGAGCGGCCCCGGGTCCTCACCGCGCGCCAGGCGGGCGTCGATGGCGTCGGCCTGTTGCAGCACGTCCTCGGGGCGATGGTCGATCACGGCGTTGATCGCGGGATTGACCGCATCGAGCCGCGCCAGCGCCGCGGTCGCGGCATCGCGGGCGGAGACCTGTTTCGACTTGATGAGGGCGGCGAGGTCGGCAGCCGGCAGGCGCCAGAGTTCGGTCATGGGGAGCTCCGTGGTGACGGATGGCTGTTCTAGCGCGCGGGCTGGATGGGAGAAAGCCGTCCAGGCGCGGCACTCCGGGATAGCCCATGCAGCAACGCGCATGGGTCTTGTCCCCCGCTCGCCGATCGGGACCGAGGGGGCGATCAATACCGATCCTGTATCGATCGATCCGGAAACAAGCTTGGTCAAGCTTCACAAACGACTTTAAGACCTCAAGCAACAACATCACGAAGGGGGAAACCACATGATCAGACCGGGCACCATCATGGCCGCTACATTCGTTCTCGCCGCTGCAGCAACGCTGGCGCCGCGCGCAGGCCACGCCGAGACCTACGCCTATGTCGGCAACGCCGACAGCAACGACATCAGCGTCTTGAAATTCGATGCTGCGACCGGCGAGATGACCCCGGTGCAGACGGCTTCCTTCGTCGGCGTCGACAAGCCGGGCTCGTCGCCCCCGCTCGCGGTCAGCCCGGACAAGCGGGTGCTGATCGCCGGTGTGCGGTCGCAGCCGTTCCAGGCGGAGAGCTTCGCGATCGATGCCAAGACCGGCCAGCTCAGCCATCTCGGCAACGGCCCGCTCGCCGACAGCATGGCCAACATCGCCTTCGACCGCACCGGCAAGGTGCTGTTCAGCGCGTCCTATGGCGGCAACAAGGTCGCGGCGAATCCGGTCCAGGCCAACGGCGTGGTCGCCGCGCCGAGCCAGGTGCTCCCGACCGGGCTGAACGCCCATGCCTTCCTGCCCTCGCCCGACAACCGCTTCGTGTTCGCAACCAATCTCGGCTCCGACCAGGTGCTCGGCTTCGCCTTCGACGCCGCCACCGGCGCGCTAACGGCCAAGGATGCGCTGACGGTGAAGACGCCGGAGAAATCCGGGCCGCGGCACTTCATCTTCCACCCGAACGGCAAGTTCATCTACCTCCTGCACGAGCTCAACGCCGATCTCGCCGTCTATGCCTATGATGCCGAGAAAGGCAGCTGGAGCGAGCAGCAGCGCACCACCGCCCTGCCCGCCGGCTTCACCGGCAAACCCTGGGCTGCCGATCTTCACGTGACGCCTGACGGCAAGTTCCTCTACGCCTCGGAACGCGGCTCGAACACGATTGCCGGCTTCAAGGTCGATACGGCCAGCGGGCGCCTGACCTTGATCGGCAGCGTGCCGACCGAGACCCAGCCGCGCGGCTTCGCCATCGATCCCGCCGGGCGCTATCTCGCCGCCGTCGGCGAGCTGTCGAACGGCATGACGGTGTATCGGATCGACGCCGCCGGCGGCGCACTGGAGAAGCTGAAATCCTACGCCGTGGGCAAGAAGCCGAACTGGGTGGAGTTCGTCAGCCTGCCGTGACCGAACGCCAGGGCCGCCGCGAGATCGTGAGTGGCGGCCCCGGCGTTTCCACCGGCGCTATCATCCCCTATATACAGCGCATGACCATGCCTGCCGCCCAGCCCGACCGCCATCCCCTCGCCGTTCAACATCCGGAACTCGACGACGCATCGATCCGCCTGCTGGTCGAGACCTTCTACGGGCGCGCACGGGAGGACGAGCTGATCGGCCCGATCTTCAACCGTGCGGTGGAGGATTGGGACCAACATATCGGCAGGATCAGCGATTTCTGGTCGTCGATGTTCCTGAAGACGGGCCGCTACAGCGGCGCGCCGATGCGGCCGCATCTGTTGCTGTCGTTGCGGGGGCCGCATTTCGACCGCTGGCTGCAACTGTTCGAGGCGACGGCGAAGGACCTGCTCGCGCCGGAACTCGCGGAGCTCTTCATCGTCCGCGCCCGCCGCATCGCCGACAGCTTCGAAATGGGCATCGCCAGCACGCGCGGCGACATCGTTCGCCCGCGCCATTCGGTCTGACCTCGGCTGCAAACATGCGAGCGTTCGAGGAGCGGCGATGCGGCCGCTCTGCGCTCAATGGCGCGTCATCGATTGCGCCGGCATGTTGAAGATCGCTTCGGAGAACGGGAACTCCAGCACGATCTCGCCGTCCTCGTCGGTGACCTCGATGACGGCCGTCATCAGCGCCGCGTTGCCGCCTTCGGTACGCAGCAGTTCCTTGATCATGTCGCGCGCGACTTCCCAGGCGCGGTCGGGACTGCGCAGCACCTCGCCGTCGGTATCGGAGACCAGTTCCTCGCCGATCCGTGTGTTGAAGAAATATCTAGGCATCATCAGCTTCCAATGGGGTCGCGCGCTTGGGTTTTGAAGTCTCGAACATCTCACGACTGCTTCATCCGGCCAGCTCAGCCCCTCAAGCTAGGGACCGAATTGTACGGCGTTGCGAAGCCATCGATCACGAATTCGTTGTTTTCGCGGCTCAATCCGACGAAAACGGCAGCAACTCGCATCTGCAACTTCGCACTGCAATAAACAGGCCTGAGAGGCTCAAACAAAAAGATTCCACTGGCGAACTTTTCGTAGCACGGTAGTTTAATGCTGAGGACGATAACCGTCCCGTCTTGAAGGAGAGGACAATGGCCTGGAAAGCACCGAAGATCGTTGAAGTGCCGGTCGGCATGGAAATCAACATGTACGCCTGCGCGGCCCGCAAATAATTCGCGGGTGTGACGTCCAGGTCTCGGCGATCAGGACGTCGACGCTTGAGGGTGGGGATCAGCGACCGCGTATGTGCCAGCCCGTACGCGGGTCGGATGTCCCACCCTCGTCACCTTCCCTGCGGGCGATCCTGGCCGGTGGTCAGCTTGCCTGTCGGTCATCCTGCCGCTGGTAATCGCGTGCGCCACCACAGCTGAATTCCAGGAGACGGCTCATGCTTCGCCTCGTCGTCCTGGGCGCCGCCGCAGGCGGTGGAGTGCCGCAGTGGAATTGCGGCTGCGCTGTGTGTCGTGCCGCGCGCACCGATCATCCCGAGATCAGCAACAGCCAGGCCTCGGTCGCGGTCAGCGCCGATGGCGCCAACTGGTTCCTGATCAACGCCTCGCCCGATCTGCGTCAGCAGGTCACCCGAACGCCGCAACTGCATCCGAAGCCCGGCGCCTTGCGCCACAGCCCGATCGCCGGCGTGATCCTGACCAATGGCGAGATCGACGCGGTCACGGGGCTGCTGTCGATGCGCGAGAGCTCGCCATTTTCGATCCATGCGCATCCCAAGGTGCTTGCGATCCTCAGATCGAACAACATCTTCGATGTGCTGAAGGACGAGACCGTCAAGCGCGTGCCGATCGTGATCGATGTGCCGTTCCGGCCGCTTTTGCAGGACGGCAGGCCCTCGGGCCTGGAGGTCACGGCCTTCGCCGTCTCGGGAACGAGCGCGTGGTATCTGCGCGACAAGCAGCATCCCGGCGGTAGCTCCTCGATCGGCGACACGCTGGGCCTGAAGATTGCCGATCTCGAAGGCGGCCAATATTGCTACGTCATCGCCGCCTGTGCCGGCGTCGACGATGATCTGAGAACGAGATTGAGAGGCGCGCCCCTGGTGCTGTTCGACGGCACGGTGTGGCGCGACGACGAGATGATCCAGGCCGGACTCGGCAACAAGACCGGGCAGAGCATGGGACATATCGCGATGTCCGGAGAAAGCGGCGCGATCAAGTCGCTGGCGGATATCGGGATCGGCAGGAAGGTCTTCCTGCACATCAACAACTCCAATCCGGCGTGGCTGCACGCCTCACACGAGCGGCAAACGTTGGAACGCGAGGGATGGGAAATCCCCGCTGAAGGGATGGAGATCGAGCTGTGAGTGAGGCGAAACTGAGTGGAATGACGGCGCTGTCGGTCGGCAAGGGCGTGACCTTGAACAGTGCCAACGAGCTGGAAGCGGCGCTGCGCCATATCGGCGCGACGCGCTATCACAACCTGCATCCGTTTCATAAGCTGCTGCATGGCGGCAAGCTGAACAAGGGCCAGGTGCAGGCCTGGGCGCTGAACCGCTACTATTACCAGTCGACGATCCCAATCAAAGACGCGATGGTGATGACGCGCTTCCGCGATCGCGCCACCCGGCTGGAATGGCGGCACCGCATCGAGGATCATGACGGCGATATCGGCAGCGAAGGCGGCATCGAGCGCTGGATCAAGCTCACGGAGGGCCTCGGCCTCGACACGGACTATGTCGAATCCACCGAGGGCATCCTGCCCGCTACCCGTTTCGCGGTCGAAGCCTATGTGCATTTCTGCCGCGACCGCACGCCGCTGGAGGCGATCGCCTCGTCGCTGACCGAGCTGTTCGCGCCGAGCATCCATGAAGAGCGTATCTCCGGGATGCTCGAGCACTACAATTTCGTCAACAACGACACGATGAGCTACTTCAAGCGGCGTCTCACCCAGGCGCCACGTGACGCCAATTTCGCGCTGCATTACGTCAAGGAGCACGCCACCACGCCGGAGCAGCGCGCCGCCGTGTGCAACGCGCTGATCTTCAAGACCAACGTGCTGTGGGTGCAGCTCGACGCGCTGTATTACGCCTATGTCGAGGGCAACATCCCGCCCGGCGCCTTCGTGCCGAAGGAGGGGTAGCCGTGTCCCGTTTGAACCACCGCTCTCGTACCGCGAACGGTGCACTCCCTCCCCCCTTGCGGGGGAGGGTTGGGGTGGGGGGTCCACACGGGAAGTCTTTGCTGGGACCCCCACCCCCGACCCCTCCCCGCAAGGGGGAGGGGAGTGGCATCGTGCTCTGCGCGGCCACCGTGCTTCTTCACGACTACACGACTTAGAGACCCGCCATGGCTCCGCGTCACATCCAAGTCACTGAGACCAGCCGCGTGGTGCTGCCGCGACACACCAAGCTGAAGTTCGACGAGACGCGCCAGGTCTGGGTGATCCTCGCCCCTGAGCGCGTGCTGGCGCCGGACGAGATCGCGGTCGAGGTGCTCAAGCTGTGCGATGGCGCGCGCGCCGTCGCCGGCATCATCGACGATCTCGCGGCGAAATATGCCGCGCCCCGCGACGTCATCGCGACCGACGTCGTCGCCATGCTGCAGGATCTCGCCGACAAGGGATTTCTCACCGAGGTTCGGGAGACGACATCATGACCGAGCTCACCGAGACGACGCCGCAGATCGACGCGAATGACGGCCTGGCCGTGCTGGAGCGGCGCGGCTCCACGGCCGAGACCTACGGCATCCCGCTCGCCGTGCTGGCCGAGCTGACGCATCGCTGTCCGCTGCAATGCCCCTATTGCTCCAACCCGCTCGAGCTCGATCGCGCCGGGCAGGAGCTGACGACGGCGGAGTGGAAGAAGGTGCTGTCGGAGCTCGCCGAGATCGGCGTGCTGCAGATCCACTTCTCCGGCGGCGAGCCGACCGCGCGCAAGGATCTGGTCGAGCTGGTGCAGCATGCCAACAACGTCGGACTCTACACCAACCTGATCACCTCGGCCGTGCTGCTGACGCGGGAGCGGCTGAAGGAGCTGGCCGATGCCGGGCTGTCCCATGTCCAGATCAGCTTCCAGGGCAGCGAGGCCGGCATCGCCGACCGCGTCGGCGGCTACAAGGGCGGCCACGTCAAGAAGCTCGAGGTCGCGCGCTGGACCCGCGAGCTCGAGCTGCCGCTGACGGTCAACGCCGTGATGCACCGGCAGAACCTGCATCAGCTGCCTGATATCATCCGGATGGCGGTCGATCTCGACGCCGACCGGCTCGAGGTCGCCAACGTGCAATATTACGGCTGGGCGCTGAAGAATCGCGCCAGCCTGATGCCGACCTACGCCCAGCTCGAAGAGACCGACCGCATCGTCGAGGACGCCCGCGAGCGGCTGAAGGGCACGCTGACCATCGACTACGTGGTGCCGGACTATTACGCGCTGCGGCCGAAGAAGTGCATGGGCGGCTGGGGCCGGCAGTTCTTCAACATCTCGCCCTCGGGCAAGATCCTGCCCTGCCACGCCGCCGAGAGCATCACCGGGCTCGACTTCATGTCTGTCCGTTCGAACCATTCGATCGCCTGGATCTGGCAGAACTCCGAGGCCTTCAACCGCTACCGCGGCACCGGCTGGATGAAGGAGCCGTGCAAATCCTGCGAGTTCCGCGAGATCGATTTCGGCGGCTGCCGCTGCCAGGCGTTCGCCCTGACCGGCGATGCGGGGAATACCGATCCGGCCTGCACGCTGTCGCCGCTGCACGAGAGCATCTTCAAGCAGGCCGAGCGTGACGCGGCCTCGGGCCAGGACCGCTTCCTCTATCGCAACTTCGCCGGCGGCACGCCGGAGAACGGCAACGATGCCTGACGCCGAAGCCGGCCGCGCCTCCGCGCACCGCAGCGATCCGTTCATCCCGCTGACGTCGGAATGGCTGGATGTCTCCGGCGGTCACCAGATCTATGTCGAGAGCAGCGGCCGCGCTGGCGGCATTCCCGCGGTTTATCTGCACGGCGGGCCGGGCTCCGGATGCCAGCCGGATCACCGCCGGCTGTTCGATCCCGAGCGCTTCCACGCCGTGCTGTTCGACCAGCGCGGCGCCGGCCGCTCGCGTCCTGCACGCAGCCGCGACAACAACACCCTGCCCGACCTGATCGCCGACATGGAGGCGATCCGCGAAAGATTCGGTTTCGAGCGCTGGATCGTCGCCGGCGGCTCCTGGGGCGCCACCTTGGCGCTGGCTTATGCGCAGGCGCACCCGACGCGCGTCACGGGGCTGGTGTTGCGCGCGACCTTTTTCGGCACCCGCGCGGAGGTGGCGACCGCCTTCGGCGAGACGCTGGCGCGCTTTCACCCGGCCCTGCACCGCGACTTTCTGGAGCTGCTGCCGGAGAACGAGCACGCCGATCCGTGCGACGCCTACTTCCGGCGCATCCTCGATCCCGATCCGGCGATCCATGGCCCTGCCGCCCGCGCCTGGCACGATACCGAGCGCGCGCTGTCGGAGGTGAAGCCCGCGCGCGCCCGGCTCGATCGCCTCGCCATCCGCTCCGGCACCGCCTTGCCGGCGACGCCGTTCATGGAGGCGCACTATTTCTCGCACGACAGCTTCATGGCGCCGGACCAGTTGCTGCGCAATGCGAACAGCCTCAGCGGGATTCCCGGAATCATCGTGCAGGGCCGCTACGACCTGCTTTGTCCGCCAGCGACCTCGGCACGGCTGGCGGAGGTGTGGCGCGACGCCGAAATCCGTGTCGTCGAAGCCGCAGGTCACAATCTTTATGACCCCGGCATCCGCGATGCGGTCATGAAAGCCATCTCCGACATGGCTAAGCGCACGACCGCGCCTTAAACATGTGATCGTCTCCCCTCATTCCTGAGGAGCCATGCGCAGCATGGCGTCTCGAAGGATGAGGCCGATCCATCCCGACCTCGTGGTTCACCAGGCAATGCGCAAGCATTGTCCGCGAGACGCGCCCGAGGGGCGCTCCTCACCATGAGGAATTGGCCGCCAAACAAGGACATCTGCAATGCCCATCGCCGGGAAAGGCATGCTGTTGACATCGATGAACATCGATGCCGCTGACGAAGCCGACTTCAACCGCTGGTATGACAGCGAGCATCTCGAAGAGCGCGTGGCCATCCCCGGCTTCATCGAGGCGCGGCGCTATGTCGCCGAGCAGGGCAGCCCGAAATATCTCTGCCTGTATTCGACCGAGACGATCGACGTGCTCGACAGCGCGCCCTATCGCGCCCGGCTGGAGTCGCCGACGGAATGGTCGAAGGCAGTGATGGCGCGGTTCAAGAACATGATCCGCAGCGTCGCGCGCATCACGATCTCGATCGGCGCCGGTCGCGGCGCGGTGCTCGGCATCATCCGCCTGCGGCCGAAGCCGGGACAGGACGGGGCGCTGCGCGACGCGCTGCAGATCGAGCTCGATCCGAGCGAGGTCAAGGGCGTCATCTCGATGCACCTGCTCGAGGGCGATGCTGATCTCTCCGGTCCGGCAGCCGGAGTTCCCGCGAGCTCGCGCGATGCCGACTGGTTCATCCTCATCGACGGCACCGACAGTCATGCCATCGCGACCTTGATGACCACGCGCTTCGCGGCCATCGACGGTCCGCTGGCGACGCAGATCTCGGCCGGCATCTACAGGCTGATGTGGGACCTGAGCCGCGCGGACATCGCCTCTGGCTGAGCGCGCATTGTTCTGCATCAATGACGCGAGCGTGCAACCGGCAGATGCAGCCGCTCGCCACAATGCCGCAACGCAACAAATTCGATGTCAGCATCACGCCCGCAATGCGGCGCCGCACGCTGTGCACGAAGGGCAGCTTTGCAAATTTGCCTTTGTGTGCGCCTTGGAATGGCTCTAGTCTGATAAGACTATTCAATTGAGCCATTCAAAAAACAGAAGGGCGACGAACAGGACCTGCTCCGGACTCCCAATCGATCCCCAGCCGATCCTGAACAAGCAGTCGTCCTCACGTCAGGAAGGCCGCGCGCTCATGGTTCGCCGCGCGGACAGGGTATGAATGAGAGCGACTGATATCTCGGCCCCCGACTACTTTCACAAAGTAGTCGATTGCCAATGGGCTTGTCCCGCACACACTCCGGTCCCCGAATACATCCGCCTGATCGCCGAGGGTCGCTACAGCGACGCCTACATGATCAATTGGAAATCGAATGTATTCCCGGGCATTCTCGGACGCACTTGCGATCGCCCTTGCGAGCCCGCCTGCCGACGTGGGCGCGTCGAGGAAAGCCCGGTCGCGATCTGCCGCCTCAAGCGCGTTGCGGCCGATTTCAAGGACGACGTCCATCAGCGCATGCCGCGCCCTGCCCCGAAGAACGGCCGGCGCATCGCGCTGGTCGGCGGCGGCCCGGCGTCGCTGACCGTGGCGCGCGATCTCGCGCCGCTCGGCTATCACTGCACCGTGTTCGACGCCGATCCCAAGCCCGGCGGCATGATGCGCTCGCAGATTCCCAAGTTCCGCCTGCCCGACAGCGTCATCGACGAGGAGACGGGCTACGTGCTCAGCCTCGGCGTCGACTACAAGGCCGGCCATCGTATCGACAGCCTCAAGAAGCTGCTGGCCGAGAACTATGATGCCGTCTTCATCGGCTCCGGCGCGCCGCGGGGCCGGGAGCTGAACATTCCAGGTCGGGAGGAAGCGGCGGCCAACATCCATCTCGGCATCGACTGGCTATCCGGCGTCTCGTTCGGCCACACCGACAAGATCGGCAAGCGCGTGATCGTGCTCGGCGGCGGCAACACCGCGATGGATTGCTGCCGCACCGCGCGCAGGCTCGGCGGCGAGGACGTCAAGGTCATCGTCCGCTCCGGCTTCGAGGAGATGAAGGCGTCTCCGTGGGAGAAGGAGGACGCGCTGCACGAGGACATTCCGATCCTCAACTATCTCGTTCCGATCGCGTTCCACCATGCCGCCGGCAAGCTGACCGGCATGACCTTCCAGAAGGTGAAGGCGGAATATGACGCCAACGGCGGACGCTCGCTGGTGCCGTCCGGCGAGCCCGACGAGACCTATCCGTGCGACGACGTGCTGGTCGCCGTCGGCCAGGAGAACGCATTCCCCTGGATCGAAGCCGATTGCGGCATCGAATTCGACAAGCGGCACATGCCCAAGGTCGATCCGACCACCTTCGTCTCGACCAATCCAAAGGTGTTCTTCGGTGGCGACGCCGCGTTCGGGCCGAAGAACATCATCTGGGCGGTCGCACAGGGCCACGAGGCCGCGCTGTCGATCCATCGCCTGCTCTCCGGCGAGGACATCACCGAGCGTCCGCTGCCCGAGGTGCACATCTCCTCGCAGAAGATGGGCATCCATGAATGGAGCTACGACAACGACATCTCCTCCGACAAGCGCTTCAAGGTGCCGCATCGTGACAAGGTCGTGGCGCTGAAGGACATCCGCACCGAGGTCGAGCTCGGCTACGACGTCAAGCTCGCGCTCGGCGAGGCGCATCGCTGCCTGAATTGCGACGTGCAGACGGTGTTCTCCGACACGCTGTGCATCGAATGCGACGCCTGCGCCGACATCTGTCCGATGGATTGCATCACCTTCACCGACAATGGCGAGGAGGCGGATCTGCGCGCGCGGCTGAAGGCGCCCTCGCTGCATCCCGACCAGAGCCTCTACGTATCCTCGGATCTGAAGACCGGGCGCGTGATGGTGAAGGACGAGGACGTCTGCCTCCATTGCGGCCTGTGCGCCGAGCGCTGTCCCACCGGTGCGTGGGACATGCAGAAATATTTCATCGAGACGACCCACGCAGGTAACGCATGTCCCAGCAAGCGCCGCTCAGCAGCGTAAACGACTTCGTCGTCCGCTTCGCCAACGTCAACGGCTCCGGCTCGGCCAGCGCCAACGAATTGTTCGCGCGCGCCGTGCTGCGCCACGGTGTGCCGGTATCCCCGCGCAACATCTTCCCGTCGAACATCCAGGGCCTGCCGACCTGGTACGAGGTGCGCGTCACCGAAGCGGGCCATCTCGGCGCCCGCGGCGGCGGCACTGATTTGATGGTGGCGATGAACCCGCAGACCTGGGACAAGGACGTCGCCGGTATCGCGCCGGGCGGCTATCTGTTCTACGATTCCACCAAGCCGATGCCGGCAACCAAGTTCCGCGACGACATCACCGTCATCGGCGTCCCGCTGACCGCGATCACCAACTCGACCTATTCGGATCCGCGCCAGCGCCAGCTGTTCAAGAACATCATCTATCTCGGCGCGCTCTCAGCGCTGCTCGACATGGATCCGAAGCTGATCGAGCAATTGATCGGCGAGCAGTACAAGGGCAAGGAGAAGCTGCTCTCCTCCAACGTCCACGCGCTGCATCTCGGCCGCGACTGGGCGCTGCAGAATTTGAAATGCCCGATCGGCCTGCGCATCAAGAAGGCCGACAAGGTCGGCGACCGCATTTTCATCGAGGGCAACAACGCCGCCGCGCTGGGCGCCGTCTATGGCGGCGCCACGGTCTGCGCCTGGTACCCGATCACGCCGTCGTCTTCGCTGGCCGAAGCGTTCAGCAACCACTGCAAGAAACTGCGGCACGATCCGGAAACCGGGCAGGCCAAATACGCGATCGTGCAGGCCGAGGACGAGCTCGCCTCGATCGGCATGGTGGTCGGCGCGTCCTGGAACGGCGCCCGCGCCTTTACCACGACATCGGGTCCCGGCGTTTCGCTGATGACCGAGTTCATCGGCCTGTCCTACTTTGCCGAGATCCCGGCCGTGATCATGAACGTGCAGCGCGCCGGCCCCTCGACCGGCATGCCGACGCGGACGCAGCAATGCGACCTGATCGCCTGCGGCTATGCCTCGCACGGCGATACCAAGCACGTGATGCTGTTCCCCGAAGATCCGGCCGAGGCGTTCGAGTTTGCCGCTGCGGCGTTCGATCTTGCCGAGCGGCTGCAGACCACGATTTTCCTGATGCTCGACCTCGACATCGGCATGAACCAGCGGCTGTGCCGGCCGCTGAAGTGGGACGATGCCAAGCAGTATGACCGCGGCAAGGTGATGACGGCGGAGATGCTCGACGAAGGCCGCGACTTCGGCCGCTATCTCGACGTCGACGGCGACGGCATTCCGTTCCGCACCTACCCCGGCACGCATCCGACGAAGGGCTCCTACTTCACCCGCGGCACGTCGCGTGACCGCTACGCGCGCTATTCCGAGGAAGGCGCCGTCTATGCCGACAACGTGCAGCGCCTGCTGCGCAAGTTCCAGACCGCGCAAGACATGGTGCCGCGGCCGCTGCAGGCCAATGCGAGCAAGCCGACCAGATATGGCGTGATCTATTTCGGCTCGACCGCGCCGGCGATGGACGAGGCGATCGGACTGCTGGAGGCGCGCGGCTGCCAGCTCGACCGCCTGCGCATCCGCGCCTTCCCGTTCCATTCGAGCGTGGCGAGCTTCATCGCCGAGCACGATTTCGTCTACGTGGTCGAGCAGAACCGCGACGCGCAGTTGCGCCAGCTGATCGTCACGGAGAACGGCATCGACCCGGTCCGCCTGGTGCCGATCCTGCATTATGACGGCACGCCGATCACGGCGCGCTTCATCGCCGATGCGATCGGCGACCACCAGGACCACATCAAGGTCACCCCACTGCGCAAGGCCGTGTCATGACGTGCTCTTCGCTCTCTCCGCCGTCATGTCCGGACTCGCCCCGCCTGCGCGGCCATAACCGCTTCGGAGCGGCGAAGGCCCGGGCATCCACGTCTTTCCTCCCGGCCCCGACGTGGATGGCCGGGACAAGCCCGGCCATGACGATGCCGGGTGATGCGAGGCTCTCATGACCTACATCGCAAAGCCTAAGTTCCAGCATCCGGGCATCAAGAAGAACGCGCTCGGCTACAGCCATCGCGACTACGAGGGCAAGATTTCGACCCTCTGCGCCGGCTGCGGCCACGATTCGATCACGGCCTCGATCATCGAGGCCTGTTTCGAGCTGTCGATCGAGCCGCATCGCGTGGCAAAAATCTCCGGCATCGGCTGCTCGTCGAAGACGCCGGACTATTTCCTCGGCAATTCGCACGGCTTCAACACCGTGCACGGCCGCATGCCCTCGGTGCTGACCGGCGCCAATCTCGCCAACCGCGAGCTGATCTATCTCGGCGTCTCCGGCGACGGCGATTCCGCCTCGATCGGCTTCGGCCAGTTCGCCCACGCGATCCGGCGCGGCGTGAACATGACCTATATCGTCGAGAACAATGGTGTCTACGGCCTGACCAAGGGCCAATTCTCGGCGACCGCCGACCGCGGGTCGAAGTCGAAGAAGGGCGTCACCAACACCGACAATCCGATCGACCTGGTCGGCATCGCGCTGCAGCTCGGGGCCACCTATGTGGCGCGGTCGTTCTCCGGCGACAAGAAGCAGCTGGTGCCGATCATCGAGGGCGCCATCCAGCACAAGGGCGCGGCGTTCATCGACGTCATCAGCCCGTGCATCGCGTTCAACAATCACGCCGGCTCAACCAAGAGCTTCGACTATGTCCGCGAGCACAACGATGCCGTGAACCGGCTCGACGTGCTGACCGGACGCGATCCGATCGAGATCGACCAGGATCCGGGCACGGTGCAGATCGTCGAGCAGCACGACGGCTCCAGGCTGGCGCTGCGCAAGATCGACGCCGACTACGACCCGCACGACCGGCTCGGCGCCATGACCTTCCTCCAGAAGCATGCCGCGCAAGGCCAGATCGTGACCGGCCTGCTCTATGTCGATCCGGAAGCCGATGATCTGCACAACCACCTCAACACGGTGGAGCGGCCGCTCAACCGGCTGGAAGCGGTGGATCTGTGCCCCGGACAGGCCGCGCTCGACAAGATCAATGCGAGCTTGCGCTGACGCGTCAGCAACGCTCGCAGCCGTCCTTTGAGACGACGCCTGTTTGCCGCGCCGGTTTCGGAGCTGGCTCTCGTAACCCGGATGTCGCGTCCGCCTCCGCCCTCCGGGCGCAGGCTTCCGCTCATCCAGACGACGATCCTGTTCATCGTCCACGTGCGGCTACGGCCGCAGCGCGCTCGCCCAAACGCGATCGAGCTGCGCGATCGCCGCTGGCAGCGGCAGCGCCGAGAGCGCGTCGTCGCCACCACTCACAAGCCCAAACTCGCGCAGCCGCAGCAGCGCCTCATCGATATTGAACGCCCGACCCAGCCCGAACATCTGCTGCAGCAACTCCTCGACATGGCTGCCCAATGCAGCACGCGAGAGCGGCACCGACGCCAGCAGCAGGCCGCCATAGGCCAGCATCGCTTCCTTCCAGTCCTGGTCCTCGGCCTCGCCGATCAAATAGTTGAAGATGCCGGAATTGTTGTTGACGTTGCGGAAGTAGATGTTGTCGGTGACCTGCTTCTGATGGATCAGCGACTGGCGGTGGAAGTTGCCCCATTGCCGCAGGATGAAGGCGCCGAGCGCGAACAGACCCGAAAGCGCCGCCAGCGCCTGCTCGGTGTCGTTGTCGTGCACGGTGCCGCTGAGGCCGAGATAGAAGCCGGCGACGATGAACAGCACGGTCAAGGTCGAAGCCAGCTTGAGCAGGATCGGTACGCCGCCGACCAGCGCCGGCACGCCCAGCGTCAGTTGCTCGCGCAGGCCCATGACGACGCGGACGTTCGGCAGCAGCGCCTCGAGGTCGAAGCGCGCGATGTGGCGGAAATATTTGAACAGCACCGCGCCGCCGCGGATCTTGTTGCGGCCGCGCCAGGCGGCGGCCTTGCTCTTCTTCTTGACCGGCTCGTCGGGCTTGGTCGCGACCATCAGCACGATGTCGTCATAGACCTCGATCTCATGCTTGCGCCGTCGCAGCCCATACAGCATGGGGACCTCGATCGTCTCCTGATGCTGGCCACGCCGGAACATCCGTACAGCACGATAGTCGGAGATCGGCGCCTTCAGCTTGACCCGCACCAGCGCATGCTCGGCAAAGGCGCGCTCGATCTCGCCATGGCTGATCTCGACGAAATTGGCCTCGCCGAGTACCCGCACGACTTCGTCGGCGAGGCTGCGATAGGCCGCGTCGAGATCCTCCGGCGATCGACGGCGGCCGACCGGCACCTCGGGATCGAAGTCGAAATAGGCGTCGCGGAACCGATCGAGCTCGTCGAAATATTGATGGTGCAGAATCGCGCCGAGCATACGCGCCAGCTGCCGCAGCTCGCTGGCCTGAGCGTCATCGACATGGCCGTTCGAGATAAGGCCATCAAGAACGTCCGACTTGCGCAACGGAATGAACCGGTCCCGCCGCTCCGCCGCCGCCGTCTTCCCTGGTCCGACCACGCCTCTCACGCCCGAGCTTCGATCTGCGCCATTGACAGCCGATCCGGCTGCACGGGCCGGCGCGTCCGGCCAACCCCGCATACCATAGCGCCCCGATCCCGTTCACGCCACTCGCCGCAACACGTAAGCTGCAGGTCCCGCCTGCAGAACGAGAGACTGATCATGACCCACGCCGGACAGCAGACATCCCCGTTCCGGGCCATCCGGGCCATCGACTACACCGTCATCCTGGTGCGCGACTGGTCCGCGATGCGCCGCTTCTATGAAGAGGTGCTGGGCTTTCCCCTGCTGCGCGAGCTGTCACAAGGCTGGATCGAGTACCAGGCCGGCAGCAACACGCTGGCGCTCGCCCGGCCGCAACGGCTGGCCTCGGACCAGCCGACGCCGCCAGGGAGCGCATCGCTTCAGCTCGCCTTCAAGGTGACCCGCGACGATGTCGACCGCTGCGCGGCTGAGCTGACCGGCAAGGGCATCGCCCTCATGGAGCCGCCGACGGACCAGCCCTTCGGCCACCGCACGCTGTTCTTCAGGGATCCCGACGGCAATCTGCTCGAGGTGTTTGCGGACATCTAAGGCTTGGCGGCCGCGCTAGGCGGCCGCCGGTTGTATCCGGGGATTGAGCACGTACTCCTTCAGCACCTTGTCGGTGGCGGCATCGACTTCCACCAGCGACACGTCGTAGCTCCAGAGATCGGCGAGATGCTGCAGCACGCGCTTGGTGTCGGTCTCGCTGAGCTGGGCCCCCTTCACCACGGTATGCCGCAGCATCAGGCGGCGGTCGCCGGCGAGATCGACATCGACCACCTCGATGTTCGGATCGATGCAACCGACGTCGTACTGCTTGGACAGCTCGCGGCGGACGCGGCGATAGCCGCGCTCGTCATGAATGGCGTCGACGAGGATGCCGGCGCGCTCGGCTGGATCGTCATGCAGGTGGAAAAGTCTGAGCTGTCGGATCAGGTTGGGGCTGAGGAACTGGCTGATGAAGCTCTCGTCGCGATAATTGGCCCAGACGTCGCGCAGCACCGCCATCTCGTCGCCGGTGCCGGCGATGTCCGGAAACCACTCGCGGTCCTCGTCGGTCGGGTCCTTCACGATGCGCTCGATGTCCTGCATGATCGCAAAGCCGAGCGCGTAAGGGTTGAATCCGGAGAAGCGCGGATCGTCGAACTCCGGCTGGAAGACGACGTTGGTGTGCGACTGCAGGAACTCCAAGAAGTTGCCGTCGGTGAGGCGGCCGTCCTGGTGCAGCCGGTTCATGATGCGATAATGCACATAGGTCGCCGTGCCCTCGTTCATGACCTTGGTCTGGCCCTGCGGATAGAAGTATTGCGCGATGTGGCGGACGATGCGCAGCAATTCGCGCTGCCACATCGCCAGCCGCGGCGCGGTCTTCTCCAGGAAATAGAGCAGGTTCTCCTGCGGGAGGCCGAGCAGCGCGCGGCGCCGCTCGACGTTCAGCATCGCATTGGTCTTGACCGGGCCGGTCGGCACCGTACGCCAGAGATCGTTGAACTGGCCCTCCTCGTAGAGCCTGCGCTTGCCGGCGCGCTTCTCCTCCTCGCGGAAGTCGAGCTTCTTCTTGCCGGGATAGCGGTCGACGCCGTGCGACATCAGCGCATGCGCCGCGTCCAGCGTATGCTCGACCGCGAGCCGGCCGTAGCGCTCCTCGCATTGCGCGATGTAGCCGCGGGCGAAATCGAGATAGTCGAGGATGCCGTCGGCGTCGGTCCACTGCTTGAACAGATAGTTGTTCTTGAAGAAATGGTTGTGGCCGAACGCGGCGTGCGCGATCACCAGCGTCTGCATCGTCGCCGTGTTCTCCTCCATCAGATAGGAGATGCAGGGCGAGGAGTTGATCACGATCTCATAGGCGAGGCCCATCAGGCCCTTGCGGTACGAGGCCTCGTGGTAGGCGAAGTGCTTTCCGAACGACCAGTGCTTGTAGAACAGGGGCATGCCGACCGAGGAATAGGCGTCGAGCATCTGCTCGGCCGTGATCACCTCGATCTGGTTGGGATAGGTGTCGAGCCCAAGCTCCTTCTCGGCGACGGCTTCGCAGGCATCGTGGATGCGCTGCAGGGTGAGGAAATTCCAATCCGCGCCCTCGAACAGCAACCCGCTCATGACGCCGCCCTCTCCTGCGTGGTGCCGCGACGCTGAAACAGGTCGTGGAACACCGGGAAGATCTCGCTGCGGTCACGCACCTTGCGCATCGACAGCGGCTCGCCATCGGCGCGCAGCCGCTCATACAGCGACCACAGCGCGGAGTCCGGCATCTCGAACGAATAGGTGCCGGATTCGCCGACCTCGAGATAGGCGAAGAACTGCGACACCGGCAGGATGTTGTCGGTCAAGAGACGGGCGACGTTCTCGGAGTCCGAAGTGGCGTTGTCGCCGTCGGAGGCCTGCGCCGCGTAGATGTTCCAGTCCGAGGGGCGGAAGCGCGAGCGGACGATGTCGTGCATGCATTGCAGGGCGCTCGACACCAAGGTGCCGCCGGATGCCGGCCCATAGAAGAAGGTCTGCTCGTCGACCTCCTCGGCG
Source organism: Bradyrhizobium sp. SZCCHNRI3043 (assembly GCF_032377735.1). Taxonomy (NCBI): domain Bacteria; kingdom Pseudomonadati; phylum Pseudomonadota; class Alphaproteobacteria; order Hyphomicrobiales; family Nitrobacteraceae; genus Bradyrhizobium; species Bradyrhizobium sp. SZCCHNRI3043. The sequence continues at coordinate 90,946 of NZ_JAUHID010000002.1, read as the reverse complement.
CGATCGGTATGACGGATGAAGACGATCTCGACATGACGGTAGCGCCGGGTCAGGAACACGTAGAGCAGCATGTAGAACCGCTTGGCGAGGTCCTTCATGTGCTCCGACATCGAGCCGGACACGTCCATCAGGCAGAACATCACGGCCTGCGCGATCGGCTTGGGCACGGCCTCGAAGCGGCGGTAGCGGATGTCGATCGGATCGATGAAGGGGATGCGCTTGGCCTTGGCCTTCAGGGCTTCGAGCTCGGCCAGCAGCGCGGCACGCTTGTCGTCGTCGGTCTCCTGCTCCAGCTGGGCCTCGAGCTCGGCAATCGCTTCCGGCCGCGGACGGCGCAGCGCGACGCGGCGGGCCAAGGCGCGGGTGACGGTGCGGCTGATCGAGATGTTGGCCGGTGAGCCCGACGTCGAGTAGCCGGCACGCACCAGCCCCTCGCTCTCGGCCTCGGCGAATTTGCGCTTGGCGAGATCAGGCAGCTCGAGATCGTCGAGGAAGAGATTGACGAACTCCTCCTTGCTCAGCACGAAGCGGAACGCGTCCTCGCTGTCGCCCTGCCCCGGTGCCGACTTGCGGCCGCTGCCGTCGCCGGAGCGCGGCAGGATGTCGCCTTCGACGAACTTCTTGTTGCCGGGCAGCACCATGTCGCGGGTGCCGCCCTCGCGGCGGAAGCGCGGCTCGTCCATGCCGTCGAGCGGGATCGAGACTTCGCCGCCCTCCAGCACGTCCTTGATGTCGCGGTCCTGCGAGGTCTTCTTGACCGCTCCCTGAACCAGGGCCTTGGCGCGGCGCAAAAATCGCTGGCGATTTTCGAGACTTTTGCCGCCCGGATTCAGGCGCCGATCAATGATGTGCATGACCACGTTCCATACGCCTCCTGCTGCAGCGGCTTCGACTCCTGCTCTCCCCCGCCGCGATGCCGCGGTGCAGTATCGGACCCGACACTGCAACGGCACCCTCTGCCTGTCCGACGCCTCCCAGCGAAGCTCAGCGTCGAACGTTCATCTCGTTCGTAACCCTGGCGCCGACGTCAGACCGATGGCCTGCCGCACCTGCAGTGAACATCGGCGCCGGACCACGATCAACCCGCCTGCTTCACGCGCATGTACCACTCGACCAGCCGACGGACCTGCCGCTCGGTGTAGCCGCGTTCGACCATGCGCGCGACGAAGTCGTCGTGCTTCTTCTCGGTCTCGCCGTCCTTCTTGGTACCGAACGAGATGACCGGAAGCAGATCCTCGACCTGCGAGAATATCCTCTTTTCGATGACTTCGCGGATCTTTTCGTAGGAGGTCCAGGACGGATTTTTGCCTCCATTCTGGGCTCGGGAGCGCAGCGAGAACTTGACAACCTCGTTGCGGAAGTCCTTCGGGTTGGCGATCCCGGCCGGCTTCTCGATCTTGGTCAGCTCCTGGTTCAACAGCTCGCGATTGAGCAGCTGTCCCGTATCGGGATCCTTGAAGTCTTGATCCTCGATCCAGGCGTCGGCGTAGTCGACGTAGCGATCGAACAGGTTCTGGCCGTAATCGGAGTAGGATTCGAGATAGGCCTTCTGGATCTCGTGGCCGATGAACTCGGCGTAGCGCGGCGCGAGATCCGCCTTGATGAATTCGAGGTATCGTTTCTCGAGCTCCTCGGGCAGTTGCTCGCGCTTGATCGACTGCTCCAGCACGTACATCAGATGCACGGCGTCGGCCGATACTTCCGCCGTATCGTGATTGTAGGTCGCAGCCAGCACCTTGAAGGCAAAGCGGGTGGAGATGCCGTCCATGCCCTCGTCGACGCCGGCAGCATCGCGATATTCCTGCACGCTGCGCGCCTTCGGATCGGACTCCTTGAGGCTCTCGCCGTCATAGACCCGCATCTTGGCATACAGCGTCGAGTTCTCGTGCTTGCGCAGGCGCGACATCACCGAGAAGCGGGCGAGCGTGTCCAAGGTCGCCGGCGCGCAGGGCGCGGTGGAGAGCTCGGAGCCCTGGATCAGCTTCTCGTAGATCTTGCGCTCCTCGGTGACGCGCAGGCAGTACGGCACCTTGATGACGCAGATGCGGTCGATGAAGGCCTCGTTGTTCTTGTTGGTCTTGAAGCTCTGCCACTCCGACTCGTTGGAGTGGGCGAGGATCACGCCGTTGTAGGGAATGGCGCCGATGTTCTCGGTGCCGATATAGTTGCCTTCCTGCGTCGCCGTCAGCAGCGGATGCAGCATCTTGATCGGCGCCTTGAACATCTCGACGAACTCGAGAATGCCCTGGTTGGCGCGGTTGAGACCGCCCGAATAGCTGTAGGCGTCGGGATCGTTTTGCGCGTAGGTCTCGAGCTTGCGGATATCGACCTTGCCGACCAGCGAGGAGATGTCCTGGTTGTTCTCGTCGCCGGGCTCGGTCTTGGCGATGCCGATCTGGCGCAGCCGCGACGGCTGGATCTTGGCGACGCGGAACTGTGAGATGTCGCCGCCGAAGGCTTCGAGCCGCTTGTAGCACCACGGGCTCATCAGGCCGGACAAACGGCGGCGCGGAATGCCGTATTTCTCCTCGAGCATCGGGCCCAGCGTGTCGGGATCGAACAGGCCGAGCGGCGACTCGAACACCGGGCTCAGCTCATCTCCGGCCTTGAGCACGTAGATCGGATGGGTTTCCATCAACTGCTTCAGCCGTTCGGCCAGCGACGACTTGCCGCCGCCGACCGGTCCGAGCAGATAGAGGATCTGCTTGCGCTCTTCGAGACCCTGCGCGGCGTGACGGAAGAAGCCGACGATGCGCTCGATCGTGTCCTCCATGCCGTAGAAGCCGGCGAATGCAGGATACAGGCGAACCGTCCGGTTCAAAAAAATACGGCCAAGGCGTGGGTCCTTGGCCGTGTCTATCATCTGAGGCTCGCCGATCGCAGCTAGTAGTCGTTCAGCGGCGTTCGCGTATCGCATCGGGTCGGTTCGACACGATTCTAGATATTCCTGCATCGACATGTCGGTCTGGCTGCGTGCCTCGAACGACCTTGCGAACGCGTTGAACAACGAATCGTTGTACATGATCCCTCTCCACGTAGGTTCCGCCGCACTGCTGCAACGGGCCGAGATCCAAGTACGTTCCTGCTGATCCCGAACCGACTCAGAGTGAAGCGCGCTAGCCCCCATTGGGCACCGTCTTCGTCCTTTTCCGCAACGCAAAGTGCATGCAGCATATGCCCTATCAACATGCACTTCGCTCAATAGTTCGGCAAAAGCCGGCCGACTCTCCCCATTTGTACCTCATTGTCTCTGCTTCGCAACATCCGCAATACCCCGGCACCGTAGTCTCCCTGCGCCGCACAAGGTGTTGTGAAGCCACGTGAACTGGTGGCGTGACAGCTCCAAAATCAGTCTCTCTTCCCGAAGTGAACCGCGAGTGAACGCAACTCTTCCCGCAAGCGCTCCAGGCAGGGAACGTCTCATTCGCTGCACGACCTGATGCGCGCCGGCCACGGCGGCCGACCAAACACGGGCCTGCTGCGATCGCATCTGCCGTCGCTCATACAACGTCCTCGAGGGAGCGATGAGCGCGCGCATCTCATAGGGCCGCGCGCACGCATGTTCGCCGCCTGAACCGAACGGCGTGAAATAACGCGCGACCGAAGCCGGACGGATCACTCGATGCCGATCATTGCCATGATCACACGGCTGTTCGCCGCTGAGCATCTGCAGCCGGAAAGCATCATGGGTTATCCGCCGACACTCGTGAGGCGCTGCCGAGGCGACAACCGTGAGACGTTCGCCATGATCCGTTGCGTAGGGCACCATTCCCCAGAACACATGTGGCACCTTTCCAGCATTGCAAGCCGGAGAAGCTTGATCGACGGCATTTGCTTGCCTCCCGGGGCCTCTCCGGCGCACGAGCACTGCTGAGGTCGACGCAGGCCGAACGCCGACCGCGCTCTGGCGGCTCTGCCGCGCGCTTTGGCCGGAACGATCAGCGGCAGGCTTCGCGTCGCCTGCCGATCTCCCTCCGGACGCGCCCCGCCGGCACGTCACCCCGGCTCGAAGCTCTTGGGATTCCAGAGGGATCAATCCATTATGAATGGCGTTCTCCTGAGGGCTGGCGCATAGTTGTTCATGTGAGGTCCCTATCGACCTGGCAGCTGCCAGGCGGGAACCCAAAAAAGCAAGCCGACGCACATAGATAGGCATCATGAATCCGGTCAAAGCTCTCGAAGAACACGGCCAGGCGGTCTGGCTCGATTTCCTCGCACGCGGCTTCGTCGCCAGGGGCGACCTGAAGCGGCTGATCGATGAGGATGGCGTCAAGGGCGTCACCTCGAATCCCGCGATTTTCGAGAAGGCGATCGGCAGCTCCGACGAATATGACACACCGATCGCCACGGCGCTGAAGAACGGCGATCGATCGCCGACGCAGCTGTTCGAGGCCGTTGCCGTCGAGGACATCCAGAATGCCGCCGACGTGCTGCGGCCCGTCTATGACCGCTTCGATGGCAATGACGGCTTCGTCAGCCTCGAAGTCTCGCCCTATCTGGCGATGGACAGCAAGGGCACGATCGCCGAGGCCGAGCAGCTCTGGACGGCGGTCGACCGCAGGAATCTGATGATCAAGGTGCCGGCGACCAACGCCTGCCTGCCGGCCATCCAGCACCTGATCTCCAAGGGCATCAGCGTCAACATCACCTTGCTGTTTTCGCAAGACGTCTACCGGCAGGTTGCCGAAGCCTATATTGCCGGCCTCGAAGCCTACGTCGGCGCCGGCGGCGATCCGTCGCATGTCGCCAGCGTGGCCTCGTTCTTCGTCAGCCGCATCGACAGCGTGGTCGACAAGCAGCTGGACGAGAAGATCGCCCAGGCCAATGATCCGACCGAGAAGGAGCGGCTGGCCGCGCTCAAGGGCAGGATCGCCATCGCCAATGCAAAGATGGCGTATCAGGACTACAAGCAGCTGTTCGCCGGCGCGCGCTGGGAGCGGCTGGCCAAGCAAGGGGCAAAGCCGCAGCGGCTGCTCTGGGCCTCCACCGGCACCAAGAACAAGGACTACAGCGACGTCCTCTATGTCGAGGAGCTGATCGGGCCGAACACCGTCAACACCGTGCCGCCGGCCACGCTGGACGCCTTCCGTGATCACGGCAAGGTGCGCGACAGCCTGGAGGAAGACGTCGATGCCGCCCAGGCCGCCCTTGAGGATCTGGCGAAGACCGGCATCTCGCTCGACGACATCACTGCAGATCTCGTGATCGACGGCGTCAAGCAGTTCGCGGACGCCGCCGACAAGCTCTATGGCGCGGTTGCGCACAAGCGCGCCGTCGTGCTCGGGACCGGGCTTGGGCAGCAGTCGATCACGGTTGCTGCTGATCTGCAGAAGAAGGTCGCCTCCGCCACTGAGGAGTGGCGCAAGGACGCCAGGATCCGCCGACTCTGGCACAAGGACGCGACGGTCTGGACCGGCCGTGACGAGCACAAATGGCTGGGCTGGCTGACCAGCGCGGAGAAGGCCGATATCGCCGATTACGAGGACTACGCGCAGCGGGTGAAGGGACAGAAATTCTCCGACGCCGTGGTCCTCGGCATGGGCGGCTCCAGCCTCGGGCCGGAAGTGCTGGCCGAAACGTTCCCGCGCAGGGCCGGCTTCCCCAAGCTGCATGTGCTCGACTCCACCGATCCGGCGCAGGTGCGCGCGATGGAGAAGGCGATCGACATTGCCAGGACGGTGTTCATCGTCTCGTCCAAGTCGGGCGGCACCACCGAGCCGAACGCGATGAAGGACTATTTCTTTGCGCGCGTATCCGATGCGATCGGGCCCAAGAAGGCCGGCCATCGCTTCATTGCCGTGACCGATCCCGGCTCGTCGCTGGAGAAGGCGGCCAAGGCACAAGGCTTCGCCCGCATCTTCCACGGCGAGCCGAGCATCGGCGGCCGCTATTCGGTGCTGTCGCCGTTCGGCCTGGTGCCGGCCGCCACCGCCGGCATCGACGTGCGCAGGCTGATCACGCTGGCGCTGTCCATGGTGCGCTCCTGCGGGCCCGACGTGCCGCCGCTGCAGAACCCGGGTGTGCAGCTCGGTCTGGCGATGGGCCTTGCCGGCCTCGAAGGCCGCGACAAGGTGACGATCTTCGCCTCGCCCAAGATTGCCGATTTCGGCGCCTGGTCCGAGCAGCTGATCGCGGAGTCCACGGGCAAGGAAGGCAAGGGCCTGATCCCGATCGATGGCGAACCAGTCGCCTCGCCCGAGGTCTACGGTCATGATCGCTTCTTCATCGACATCAAGGTCGACGGCGACGAGGTGGCGGGCCATGACGCGAAGCTCGCCGCGCTCGAGGAGGCCGGTCATCCGGTCGTGCGCATCGTCATGAAGTCGATCGACCAGCTCGGCCAGGAATTCTTCCGCTTCGAGATGGCGACCGCTGTTACCGGCGCCGTGCTCGGCATCAACCCGTTCGACCAGCCCGACGTCGAATCGGCCAAGATCAAGACCCGCGAACTGACCGCGGCGTTCGAGCAAAGCGGCGCACTGCCGGCGGAGGAGCCCGTCGTGGCGATCAAGGGCTGCGAGCTCTACACCGATGCGCAGAACGTCGAGAGCCTGCGCGGGCATGGCGCCGACGGAACGCTCGCGTCCTGGCTGAAGGCGCATCTCGGCCGCGCCGGCGACGGCGACTACATCGCCCTGCTCGGCTATATCGACCGCAATGCAGGCAATATCGACACGCTGCAGCGGATCCGGCTGAGGCTGCGCGATGCCAAGCACCTCGCCACCTGCGCCGAATTCGGTCCGCGCTTCCTGCACTCGACCGGCCAGGCCTACAAGGGCGGTCCGGACAGCGGCGTGTTTCTCCAGATCACCGCCGACGATGCCGAGGATCTGCCGATCCCCGGGCAGAAGGCGAGCTTCGGCGTGATCAAGGCGGCGCAGGCGCGCGGCGATTTCGACGTGCTCACCGAGCGCGGGCGCCGGGCTCTTCGGGTCCATCTCAAGGGCAATCTGAAATCGGGCCTGAAGATGCTCGACAGCGCGATCAGCGAAGCGCTGAGCTAGGAAGGGCCTCGTCGATGCAGCTTGGAATGATCGGTCTCGGGCGGATGGGCGGCAACATCGTGCGCCGCCTGATTCGCGCGGGACACTCCTGCGTGGTCTATGATCGCGACGCAAAGGCCGTGGCCGCGCTGGTCTCCGAAGGCGCCACCGGCGCCGCGAGCCTCGAGGAGTTCGTCGGTAAGCTCGCAACGCCGCGGCACGCATGGATCATGCTGCCGGCCGGCAAGATCACGGAAGCCACCGTCGAGCAGTTGACCAAGCTGTTGACGGCGGACGATGTCATCATCGACGGCGGCAACAGTTTCTGGCAGGACGACGTCCGCCGCGGCAAGGCGCTGAAGGAGCGAGGTCTGCACTACGTCGACGTCGGCACCTCCGGCGGGGTCTGGGGCCTCGATCGCGGCTACTGCATGATGATTGGCGGCGATAAGCCGGTCGTCGACCGGCTCGATCCGATCTTCGCCGCGCTCGCGCCTGGGATCGGCGACATCCCGCGCACACCGGGCCGTGATGGCCGCGACCCGCGCGTCGAGCAGGGCTATCTGCATGCCGGTGCGGTGGGCGCCGGGCACTTCGTCAAGATGATCCACAACGGCATCGAATATGGCCTGATGCAGGCCTATGCCGAGGGCTTCGACATCCTCAGGAATGCGAACAGCGCGGCGCTGCCGCAGGCGCACCGCTTCGACTTCGATCTCGCAGATATCGCCGAGGTGTGGCGCCGCGGCAGCGTCATTCCGTCCTGGCTGCTCGACCTCACCGCCAGCGCGCTGGCGCGGCAGCCCGGTCTGGAGAAATATTCCGGCTATGTCGAGGATTCCGGCGAGGGCCGCTGGACCGTGAATGCGGCGATCGACGAGGCGGTGCCGGCCGAGGTGTTGACCGCCGCCTTGTTCGCCCGTTTCCGCTCGCGCCAGGAGCACACGTTCGCGGAGAAGATTCTCTCGGCCATGCGCGAAGGCTTCGGCGGACACAAGGAGCCCGAACAGCACCCAGACCCGGCGCGCCAGAGCGCGCCCGAGATCGTCAAGCCGAAGGCGGACCGCGCGTGACCGCCCACCGTTCGCATCAGCCGCAACACCAGAAGCCTGACGCCTGCGCCTTCGTCCTCTTCGGCGTGACCGGCGACCTGACGCATCGGCTCGTCCTGCCATCGCTTTACAATCTGGCCGCCAATCATCTGCTGCCCGACAGGCTCTGCATCGTCGGCATTGCCCGCAAGGGCATGTCGAGCGAGCAACTGCGCGACAATCTCATGGAAGGCCTGCGCAGATACGCCACACGCCCGATCGAGGATGAGATCGCGCAGCGCCTGTTGCAATGCGTGACTGCGATCGAGGCCGATCCGAAGGAGCCGGAAAGCTTCGATCAGTTGAAGGCGAAGCTGGAAAAGCTGGAAGCCGCGCGGGAGACCCACGGCAATCGGCTGTTCTATCTGGCGACGCCGCCGAGCGCCTTTGCGCCGATCGCGCAACAGCTCGGGCGCGTCGGGTTGCTGCGCGAGGACGGCAAGGCTTGGCGCCGCCTCGTGGTGGAAAAGCCGTTCGGCACCGACCTCGCCTCGGCCAAGAAGCTGAACGACGAGCTTCTGCAGCTCGTGACCGAGCACCAGATCTACCGGATCGATCATTACCTCGGCAAGGAGACGGTGCAGAACATCCTGGTGCTGCGCTTCGCCAATGGCATGTTCGAACCGATCTGGAACAGACATCACATCGACCATGTCCAGATCACCGTCGAGGAGAAGCTCGGCGTCGGCACGCGCGGCAGCTTCTACGACGCCACCGGCGCCCTGCGCGACATGGTCCCCAACCATCTATTCCAATTGCTGTCGCTGGTGGCGATGGAGCCGCCAGCACGGTTCGATGCACATACCGTCCGCTCCGAGAAGGCCGAGGTGCTATCGGCGATCCAGCCGTTGAGCGAACGGGAGGCGCTGCTCAACTCGGTGCGCGGCCAGTACACGGCCGGCATGATCGGCGACGCCGAGCTGCCCGACTATGTCAGGAGCAAGGACGTCCACCCCGACAGCACCACCGAGACCTATGCCGCCTTCAAGCTCACGATCGACAATTGGCGCTGGGCCGGCGTTCCGTTCTATCTGCGCACCGGCAAGGCGCTCGGCGCCAAGCGCACCGAGGTGGCGATCAAGTTCCGCCAGGCGCCGTTCGCGATGTTCAGTTGCACGCCGATCGAAACCCTGGCCGAAAACTATCTGGTCATCGGCATCGAGCCGACCCAGAGCATCACGCTGCAGTTCAACACCAAGGTACCCGGCCCCACCATCCGCACCGACGGCGTGCAGATGAAGTTCAACTACAAGGACTATTTCCAGGCTGAGCCGGCCACCGGCTACGAGACGCTGATCTATGACTGCATGATCGGCGACAACATCCTGTTCCAGCGCGCCGACAGCGTCGAAGCCGGCTGGAAGGCCGTCGAGCCGTTCATCGGGGCGTGGAAGAAGGCTGGCCGCGATGGCCTGCATTCCTACGCGGCCGGCAGCGAGGGACCTGAGGCGGCGGCCGATCTCCTGGCCCGCGACGGCCGCAGCTGGCGCAAGCTGGTTTAGCCGTGGCCGGGCCGCAGGACCGCAAGCTCGTGCGCGTCGCCGACCGGGCGACGATGGCGAGGGTCGCGGCCGAACATCTCCTGGCTCGGACTGATACCAATCCGGGACGCGTGGCCATCTGTCTCACCGGGGGATCGAGCCCGAGGCAGCTCTATGAGCTGCTGGCGACGGACGCTTATCGTGAACGGATTCCATGGCCGCGCGTCCACTGGTTCATCGGTGACGAGCGATATGTTCCGCCCGGCGATTCCCTGCACAACATGACCACGGCACGTCACGTGTTCCTCGATGCCTGCGCGCCGGCCGCCAACATCCACCCGATCGCGACCGATGGGTCGGACCCGGAGGCCATTGCCCGCGACTATCAGCGCACGCTGGAAGCGTTCTACGGCGCCGCGCGGCTCGACTCCGGGCGGCCGCTGTTCGACCTCGTGCTGCTCGGCATCGGTCCCGATGGCCATGTCGCGTCGCTATTCCCCGGCTTTCCCGCAATCGACGTCACCGATCGCTGGGTTGTCGGCGTCGACAAGGCTCACGTCGCACCCTTCGTGCCGCGGATCAGCCTGACCTTGCCTGCGCTCGCCTCCTGCCGAACCATGCTGTTCGAGGTCGCCGGTGCCGACAAGCGCGCGGTCATGGCGCGGGTACTGGCCGGTGAGGACCTGCCCGCCAATCGCGCCCGCTCGATTCAGGAGACGATCCTGCTCATCGACAGCGAGGCCTGGCCGGAGGGGCGAAGTGGCGAGATCTGACCTGCCCCATGCGCTCGTCATTATGGGCGTGTCCGGCTCCGGCAAGAGCACGATCGGGCAAGCATTGGGCCAGCGTCTCGGCTGGCGCTTCGAGGATGGCGACAGCTTTCATCCGCCCGCGAACGTCGCCAAGATGAGCGCCGGTCACCCGCTCACGGACGAGGATCGCTGGCCCTGGCTTCAGGCGATTGCCGCGGAGATCGCGCGTTGCCGTACTGCGGGCCAGCACATCATCATCGCCTGCTCTGCGCTCAAGAAGGCCTATCGCGACATCCTCGTCGGCGGCCGCAACGATGTCCGCATGGTCTATCTCCAGGGCAGTCAGGAGCTGATCGGCGAGCGGATGAGCCATCGCGAGGGGCACTTCATGCCGCCGGGCCTGCTCGCCAGCCAGTTCGCCACCCTGGAACCACCTGGGGCCGCCGAGCATCCCATCACCGTCTCGGTCGACGCGCCGGTCGCGGCGGTCGTGGACGACATCATGCAACAGCTTCACGCCGGTCGGCGCTGCTCCTGACCGCGAACAGGAAGGGCTCATGACCCGCATCGCTCTCGTCGTATCCGACGTCGACGGCACGCTGCTGACCAAGGACAAGGTTCTGACCGAGCGGGCTGCGAAGGTGGCGCGACGGCTGCATGAATGCGGCGTCGCCTTCACGCTCACCTCGAGCCGCCCGGCGATCGGCATGCGCTTTCTGATCGAGCCGCTGCAGATCAGCCTTCCGGTCGGCCCGTTCAACGGCAGCTCGATCATCGGCGCCGACATGCGCCCGCTCGAGCAGAGCCTGATCCCGCCCGCGGCCGCCGCGCGCTGCGTCGATCTTCTCCATCAATCCGGCGTCGACATCTGGGTCTTCACCAATGATGCCTGGCTGACGCGCAATCCGGACGGCGAGTACGTCCCGAACGAGCGGCGCGCCATTCGCGCGGAGCCGACGATCGTCGACGATTTCTCCCCCTATCTGTCGAACGCCTGCAAGATCGTCGGCGCCAGCAGCGATTTCGAGCTGCTGGCGCGCTGCGAGAGCCAGATGCAGCAGGCATTGGGGGCGGAAGCGACCGCTGTCCGCTCGCAGAGCTACTATCTCGACATCACGCCGCCAGGCCGCAACAAGGGCACCTTCGTCAAAGCGATGGCCCAGCGGCTCGGTATCCCGCTCGACCAGGTCGCGACCATCGGCGACATGCATAATGACGTCGCGATGTTCGAGGTGAGCGGCTTGTCGATCGCCATGGGCAATGCCAGTGACGAGGTGAAGAGCAAAGCCAAGCGCATCACCACGTCCAACCAGGACGAAGGCTTTGCCAATGCCATGGAGATGATCCTGGCAGAAAACGCGCAAGGCTCATCCGCAAGCTGACACGCGGCAGCTCAGGCTTCCGACCGCTGCCTCGCGGGTTTGTCGCTGGTCTTCTTGGCACTGCTCAGATTCTGCGCCGTGTTGATGAGCGCGATATGCGTCAGCGCCTGGGGAAAGTTGCCGGTCTGCCGCCGTGCCTCGGCGTCGTACTCCTCGGCCAGCAGTCCGACGTCGTTGGCGATGTTCACAACGCGGCGGAACAGCGTCTCGGCTTTTTCGGTGGCGCCCGCCAGAACATGCGCGTCGGCCAGCCACAGCGTGCAGGCCAGGAACGCGCCTTCGATCGGCTGCTGCTCGTCCGGAGAGACGTCGCGCGGATCGTGCCGGAGCACGAAGCCATCCCGCAGCAGATGCTGCTCGATCGCCTCGACCGTGCCGCGAATGCGCGAATCGGAGCACGGCAGGAAGCCGACCGCCGGCAACAGCAGCAGGCTGGCATCGAGCAGCCGCGAGCCATAGGACTCGACGAAGCTGCCGAGGCCTTCGTCGTAGCCCTTGTCGCAGACGTCGCGATGAATGGCCTCGCGCAGCCGCCGCCAGCGCTCCAGCGGCGCCTTGAACCCGAACTTCTCCGCGCTCTTGATCGCGCGATCGAACGCGACCCAGGTCATCACCTTGGAAAACACGTAGTGACGGCCATCGCCGCGGCGTTCCCATATGCCGTGGTCGGGCTGGTCCCAGACGTCGGTGAGATGGTCGAGCACCGCGCATTCCAGGTCCCAGGTGCCGTCGTCCAGCTTGAGCTTGGTCATGCGGGCCTGGTGGAAGGCATCCATCAGCTCGCCGTAGACATCGAGCTGGAGCTGCGCATGCGCGGCATTGCCGATCCGCACCGGCTGGGCACCCTCGTAGCCCGGCAGCCACTCGGCCTCCCACTCCATCAGCCGCCGCTGGCCCATGATGCCATACATGATCTGCATATAGGCGGGAGCGCCGGCCGCGGCGCGCAGCAGCCAGTTGTGCCAGGCCAGCGCTTCCTCCGTGTAGCCCGAGTTCATCAGCGCCAGCAGCGTGAATGTCGCGTCACGCAGCCAGCAGAACCGGTAGTCCCAGTTGCGCCGGCCGCCGAGCTTCTCCGGCAGCGAGGTGGTCGGCGCCGCGACGATGCCGCCGGTCGGCGCGTAGGTGAGCGCCTTCAAGGTGATCAGCGAGCGCATCACGAGCGCGCGATGCTCGTCCTGATGGGTGCAGCGCCGCGACCAGTCGGCCCAGAACGTTTCGGTGTCATCAAGCGCCCGATCCGGATCGATCGCCTTGGGCACCGGCAGATGCGACGGACCGTAGGTGAGCACGAAGGGCACGGTGTTGCCGGCAGCGACCTCGAACTCCGCCACCGTGGTCATGTCCTCGCCGCGGGTGGCGACCGGCGTGTGCAACACCGCCATGTCCTGGCCGCAGATGGCGAGCAGCGCGGAGCGATCCTCAGAACGCTTGACCCAGGGAATCTCGATGCCGAACCCGAAGCGGATGATCAGCTCCATCCGCATGGCGACCCGGCCGGAGACGCCGCGGACCAGCCGCACGACATCTGAGGCGCTGCCCCGTGGCGGCATGAAATCGATCATTTCGACGGTGCCGGTCGCAGTTTCGTATCGCGTCTCGAGGATGAGGCTGTCGCCGCGATAACGGCGAGACGTGGATCGGACGTCGCCGCGGGGCTCGATCAGCCAGCGGCCATGGCTGCGATCTCCCAGCAAGGCTGCGAAACAGGCATCCGAATCGAACGCCGGCCAACACAGCCAGTCGATCGACCCGTTCCGGCTCACCAGGGCAGCCGTCTCACAATCACCAATCAGCGCGTAGTCTTCGATCCTGCAGGACATTTGGCATCCGCGTGCAACTGCCCCCCGCAATCCCCCCGTTCTAAACGCCGGCCGGGCTGATCCGTTCGGCGGTCGCCGCCTTCAACGCCGCGACGCTGGTCGCACCGGCGATGTCCTCGAGCTTGATCGGCATCTTGCGGCGCCAGTTCGGATGCTCGTCGATCGTGCCGGGAATATTGGGCTGATCGACCACTTCCAGCAGATCCTCCAGGGAAATCACCAGCAGCCGGGACCGCGTCCGCGACAGGAAGGCGATCGCTGAGTGGACGTCGTTGGCTCGAATGCCGTTTTGGCGGAGCACCTCGTCCCAGAGCCCCAACGCATCCCAGCGATCCTGGTCGCTTTCACCGGGATCGATGCCCAGCCCGCGTTTGGTCTTGAGATCGCCGAACGAGCGCCAGCCGGCGTAGGTCGAGAGATCGTGGGTATTCAGCGTCACCAGCGCATTCGGCGGATAGAAGTCGACATCGCGGAAGCGCCCGTTGTCGTCGCGTTCGAAGATCATCACCTTGTAGGACCACAGTCCCCAATCGGCCATCTGCTCGCGAAAGCCCTCCGGCACGGTGCCGAGATCCTCGCCGATGACGATGCATTCGTTGGCGACGCTCTCGATGACGGTTGCGGCGAGCAGCGCCTCGAACGGCATCTGCACGTAAGCGCCCTGCTTGGCCGGAAATCCGTGCGGCACCAGATAGAGCCGCTTCAAACCGAGCACATGGTCGAGCCGGATCGCGCCGGCATGCCGCATCGACGCCCGGACCATCTCCCGGAACGGCTCGAAATTCTTCAGCGCCAGTCCGGGCGCGTTGAACCCGGCGAGTCCCCAGTTCTGCCCGACCGTGTTCAAGGGATCGGGCGGCGCCCCGACCGAGAGCGTGCGCGAAATGGCGCCCTGCTCGTTCCAGGCATCGAAGCCGTCGGATTGAACGCCGACCGCGACGTCGAGATACAGACCGACCTTCATTCCCAGCCGCTGCGCGAGATCCCTGCAATGGCTCAATTGTCGTTCGGCGAGCCACTGCACATAGGCGACGAAATCGGCCTCCCTCCGATCGGGGCCGCTGAGCAGCGCCGCGCAGCGCCCAGCATCGGGCTGCCGCCACTCCTCGGGCCAGTCCCACCACGGCTTCTGGAAGCGATGCCGCAACACCTCGAAGCAGGTGAAGCGCGCCAGCAGATCGCCGCGCTCGGCGCGGTAGGCCTTGAACTCCGCCGCCGCGGCGGCGGCGGGCGCAGCCATGAAGGCGTCGAAGGCCGCGCGCAAGGCCGGCCATTTCAACGCCGCCACTCCCTTGTAGTCCACCAGCTCGGCCCGCCGCAGCGGCTCGAGCACCTTGCTGTCCGGCCCCTTCGCGAAGCCGGGCGCCTGCTCCACATCGACATAGAGCGCATTCAGGAACAGCCGGCTATTCGGTGCATAGGGGCTGAAATCGCCCGGCCGGTCGTCGAACAGCGCGTGCAGCGGATTGAGGCCGACGCCATCGGCGCCGAGCTTGGCGCAAAGCGTGATGAGATCGGCAAGATCGGTGAAATCACCCATGCCCCAGTTGCGACCGGATCGAATGCCGTAGAGCTGGACCGCCAGCAGCCAGACGCGATCGAAATCACCGCCGAAGGCCTTCGCCGGCGCGACCAGCAGCGGCAGCTCCTCGCGGTACGACGACGCATCCACCAGCTCGAGGCGATAGCTGCCGACCGGCAGATCACCCGGCCACTCGACCAGGGCCTCAGCGGCCTGCCCGGAGACTGTCTCAGCGTCGCCACGCCTGATGGTCCACCTGACTGGCAGCTTGGCCGCCTCGTTGAGGCGGCTGCGCGCCGGCTGCCCGGACCGAATCACGACCGCGCCGCTCAGCAGCCGATGAGGCGTGGGCCTGGGAAAAGCCTCAACGATGATCTTGAGCGCCGCTTCGTCGGTGACACGACGCTGCCCCTGACCATCGTAGAATTCTGTCAGGATTCCGAGACTATGGGCTTCGCTGTAGAGATCCATTCGGCACGCGATCTGGACGTAACGGGAGACGTACGTCGTAAATTGTTGTGGGACGGCAAGAAGATAAGCCCCTAACGCCGCGGCATGGCCGTCGTTCCCGGGGGAACAAAACGAGCCTTGCAGCTTTGTAAGGGGGTCGTCTCGGTTTCTAGCGAACCGGGACGCCGTTTTCTTGTCAATGGCATCACCGTGAACAAATTTGCGCACACGTTCGAGAGCGTCACCCCCAAGGACGCTTTCTCCCCTATTCTGCCCTCTTTTGAGGAGAGCCGCATCTGCCGAGACCGAGACATCTTTCGAGACGCCTCCAATCGCAGCTGCATCATCATCCTCTCTCCTAGGTGAGGGCCTCGTGAACCTGATGTCATCCCTGGATTCGCCGAGTCTGCAGACCGAGACCGACGGCGACGGTCTCTGGTACAAGGACGCGATCATCTACCAGCTGCACGTCAAGGCGTTCGCCGACAGCAACAATGACGGCGTCGGCGACTTCGCCGGCCTGACCGACAAGCTGGATTATCTGCAGGACCTCGGCGTCACCACGCTGTGGCTGCTGCCGTTCTACCCCTCGCCCGGCCGCGACGACGGCTACGACATCGCCGATTACGGCAGCATCAATCCCGATTTCGGGACGATGAAGGAGTTCAAGCGCTTCATCCAGGAGGCCAAGCGGCGCGGCCTGCGGGTGATCACCGAGCTCGTGGTCAATCACACCTCCGACCAGCATCACTGGTTCAAGCGCGCCCGGCGCAGCCCGCCCGGCTCCAGCGCCCGCAACTGGTACGTCTGGAGCGACACCGACCAGAAATATCTCGGCACCCGAATCATCTTCACCGATACCGAGAAGTCCAACTGGACCTGGGATCCGGAGGCCTGCCAGTTCTACTGGCACCGCTTCTTCTCGCACCAGCCGGACCTCAATTTCGACAATCCGCGCGTGGTCAACGCGATCATCCAGGTGATGAAACGCTGGCTCGATGCCGGCGTCGACGGCTTCCGGCTTGACGCCATCCCCTACCTCTGCGAGCGCGACGGCACCAACAACGAAAACCTCCCCGAGACGCATGCGATCATCAAGCGCCTGCGTGTCGAGCTCGACAATTACGCCAAGGACAAGCTGCTGCTTGCGGAAGCCAATCAGTGGCCGGAGGACGTTCAGGAATATTTCGGCCAGGGCGACGAATGCCATATGGCCTATCACTTCCCGCTGATGCCGCGCATCTACATGGCAATCGCCCAGGAGGACCGCTTCCCGATCACCGACATCCTTCGCCAGACGCCCGACATCCCCGCGACCTGCCAATGGGCGCTGTTCCTGCGCAACCATGACGAGCTGACGTTGGAGATGGTGACCGACGTCGAGCGCGACTATCTGTGGTCGACCTACGCCAACGATCCGCGCGCACGCATCAATGTCGGCATCCGCCGCCGCCTCGCGCCGCTGATGGACAACGACCGGCGCAAGATCGAGCTGATGAACTCGCTGCTGATGTCGTTTCCGGGCACGCCGATCATCTACTACGGCGACGAGATCGGCATGGGCGACAACATCTATCTCGGCGACCGCAACGGCGTGCGCACGCCTATGCAGTGGACGCCCGACCGCAATGGCGGCTTCTCGCGCGCCGACCCGGCGCGGCTCTACGCGCCGATGATCATGGACCCGGTGTACGGCTACGAGGCGGTCAATGTCGAGGCGCAATCGCGCAGCTTGTCGTCGCTGTTGAACGCCACCAAGAAGCTGATCTCGGTGCGCAAGTCGACGCTGGCCTTCGGCAGGGGCACCATGACCTTCATCCGCCCGGCCAACCGGTCGGTGCTGGCCTATGTCCGCCAGTACAAGGACGAGGTCATCCTCTGCGTCGCCAACCTGTCGCGCTCGGCGCAGGCGACCGAGCTCGATCTCTCGCCGTTCAAGGATCGCGTCCCGATCGAGATGCTCGGCCGCTCGCGCTTTCCCCCGGTCGGCGAGCTGCCTTACATGATCACGCTCGCGCCCTACGGATTCTACTGGTTCCAGCTCAAGGAGCGCGAGAAGTCGGAGCCCATCATCCAGCGCGCGGTGCCGGAGTTCGAGACGCTGGTCGTGCCGCTCGGCTCGACCTGGGTATCGCTGGCCCGCACTCGCAGCGTGTTCGAACGCGACGTTCTGCCCGGTCATCTGGCGCGCGCGCGATGGTACCCCGAGCGCTCGGCGGACGCGATCCATCCGACGCTGACCTCGGCGATCCCGTTCTGCGACATCGGCGACAACCGGCCCTGGCTGATCTTCTTCAAGGCCGCTGAGCGCGACGACAAGCTGCGCTATCTGCTGCCGATGCAGATCGAATGGGTCCGCTTCGATCGCGATCGCTACAATCCGCAAGCCTTTGCCGCCGTGCGCCAGGGCGCCCGCGAGGGAACGCTGCTCGATGCAGCGACCAGCCCGATCTTTCTTGCGCTGCTCCTGCACAATCTGAAGCAATCGCTGACGGTCGAGGAAAACGGGGTGCGCCTCGAATTCCGGCCGACGTCGCGGTTTCCGGACAAGCCAATCCGCGAATCCGAGCAGGTGCGCGTGGTCGAAACCGACCGCTGCAGCAGCAAGGCGGTCGTCAACAACGAGTTCTTCATCAAGATCCGCCGCGAGCTGGAGGCCGGCCCGCATCCGGAGATCGAGATCGGCCGATTCCTCACGGAGGCGGTGGGCTTCGCCAATGTCCCGCCGCTGCTCGGCAGCATCGAGGTGATCCAGGAGGGCGAGCGGCAGACCGTCGGCTGCGTCCATGGTTTCATCGAGAACCAGGGCGACGGCTGGACCGTCAGCGCCGCCTATCTCGATCGCTACGTCGACGACCAGCGCGTGTTCGCCGCGAGCGGCGACGTGCGGCAGAGCGAGGAGCTGTCGCCCTATCTGCGCTACATGGCGCAGGCAGGCCGTCGCGTCGGCGAACTGCATGCGGCGCTCGCCTCGCGCAGCGACGTCGCCGATTTCGCGCCCGAACCCACGACCGCAGATCATCTCGATCACTGGATCGACCGGCTGCGCGCCCAGGCCGGACGGGTCCTGACGGACCTGAGCGAGCGCCGCGATCACCTCAAGGATCCCGAACGAGGGCTGGTCGACCAGGTGCTCGCCAGGCGCGGCGAGTTGTCGGAGCGCCTCAGCAGCCTGATCCCGCACCATGTCGGCGGCTGCGACATCCGGCTGCATGGCGATTTCCATCTCGGCCAGATCCTCATCGTCAAGGATGATATCTTCATCATCGATTTCGACGGCGACGAGGAGCAGCCGCTCGCCGAGCGCCTGCGCAAGGCGCCGCCGGCCCGCGACATCGCGGGCTTCCTGCGCTCGATCGATTGCTCGGT
This sequence comes from Bradyrhizobium sp. SZCCHNRI3043, assembly GCF_032377735.1. Classification (NCBI taxonomy): domain Bacteria; kingdom Pseudomonadati; phylum Pseudomonadota; class Alphaproteobacteria; order Hyphomicrobiales; family Nitrobacteraceae; genus Bradyrhizobium; species Bradyrhizobium sp. SZCCHNRI3043. The sequence continues at coordinate 72,093 of NZ_JAUHID010000002.1, read as the reverse complement.
CCGCGTCGCGCTCGAGCGTGCTCTGAGGGCAGGCCCGGACGATCACGGCCGGATCCCCGCCGCGCTGTCGGAATGGCGCGACCAGGCTGTTACGGCCTTTTTGACGGGCTATCGGGAGATCAAGGCCAACCAGCGCCTCTGGCCGGACGATCCGCACACCGCGGAGGCGCTCCTTAACTTTTTCATGCTGGAAAAAGCCCTCGGAGCGCTCGAATATGATCTGGCTCACCGGCCGGACTGGTTGCGCGTCGCATTGGGCAACCTGCTTCGCGTCCTGTCCGAGCCAGCATCAGCCAGCGAGTCCTCATGACCCATCTTTCTCCCGAGGCGTTTGCGATCATCGAAGGTCGGCATGCCGACCCGTTTCGCTATCTCGGTCAGCACAATGTCGACGGGCGGACCGTCGTGCGTGCCTTCCTGCCCGAGGCCTCGCGGGTCGAGGTGGTCGGCGAGCACGGCGAAGTCTCGCCGCTGACGCGCATCCATGATGCCGGCCTGTTCACCGGGACCATGCCGTCGCTGCAGCGCTATCGGCTTCGGGCGACATTCGGCGACCACGTCACCGACCTCGAGGATCCCTATCGTTTCCTGCCGATCCTGAGTGATTTCGACCTGCATCTGCTCGGCGAAGGCAACCATGAGCGGCTTTACGACAAGCTTGGCGCGCATCCGATGGTGCTCGACGGCGTCGATGGCGTCGGATTCGTCGTACTCGCGCCCAATGCACGTCGCGTCAGCGTGGTCGGCGATTTCAACTTCTGGAATGCGCGGCGCCACCCGATGCGCGTCCGCGGCAACGGCTATTGGGAGCTGTTCATTCCCCGTGCCAGGGCCGGCGACCACTACAAGTTCGACATCATCGGCCCGCAGGGCGAGCACCTACCGCTGAAATCGGACCCGATGGCCTTCGCGGCCGAGATGCGTCCCAAGACCGCATCGATCGTGGTCGACGAGACCAGCCTGCCGCGGCCGCGGCCGGCGCCACATGACATCAACAAACTGAATCGACCGGTCTCGATCTACGAGGTGCATCTCGGCTCCTGGCGGCGCAAGGACAACAACCAGTGGCTGACCTATCGCGAGCTCGCCGAGCAGTTGCCGGCCTATGCACGCGACATGGGCTTCACGCACATCGAATTCCTGCCCGTCAGCGAGCATCCGTTCGACGGCTCCTGGGGCTATCAGCCGACCGGCCTGTTCGCGCCGACCAGCCGCTTTGGCAGTCCTGAGGATTTCTGCGCGCTGGTCGACGCCTGCCACCGCGAAGGCCTTGCGGTGTGGCTCGACTGGGTGCCGGGCCATTTCCCGGATGATCCGCACGGCCTCGGCCATTTTGACGGGACAGCGCTTTACGAGCACGCCAACCCGATGCAGGGCCGGCATCTCGATTGGGGCACGCTGATCTACAATTACGGCCGCACCGAAGTCGCCAACTTCCTGCGCTCGAACGCGCTGTTCTGGCTGGAGCGCTACGGCATCGATGGCCTGCGCGTCGATGCCGTAGCCTCGATGCTCTATCTCGACTACAGCCGTCCCTCCGGCGGCTGGATCCCGAACAAATATGGCGGGCGCGAGAACCTCGAGGCGATCGAGTTTCTGCGTCGGACCAATATCGACGTGTTCGGTCATTTCCCGCAGGCGACCACGGCTGCCGAGGAATCCACGGCGTGGCCGCAGGTGTCGCGCCCAGTCGACATGGGCGGGCTCGGCTTCGGCTATAAGTGGAACATGGGCTGGATGCATGATACCTTGCGCTACATCAGCAAGGATCCGATCCACCGCAAATATCACCACGGTGAGATCCTGTTCGGCCTGCACTACGCCTTTTCGGAAAACTTCATCCTGCCGCTGTCGCATGACGAGGTCGTGCACGGCAAGCGCTCCATTCTCGGCCGGATGCCCGGCGACGACTGGCAGCGCTTTGCGAATCTGCGCGCCTATTACAGCTTCATGTTCGGGCATCCCGGCAAGAAGCTCCTGTTCATGGGCTGCGAGCTCGCCCAGGAGCGCGAGTGGAATCACGACACCTCGCTCGACTGGCATCTGCTCGGCGATGCCAAATATGCCGGCATCCAGGCCCTGATCCGCGACCTCAACCATCTTTACCGCAACGTGCCGGCGCTGCATGAGCGGGACTGCGAGCCGGACGGATTCGAGTGGCTGATCGCCGATGACGCGGACCGCAACGTGTTCGCCTGGGTGCGAAAGGGCTTCGATGAGCACGCGCGCTGCGTCGTGGTCGTGAACTTTTCGCCCAACGTGTATTACAATTACCGGGTCCGCGTGCCGTTCGGCGGCAAATGGAGGGAAGCTTTCAATTCCGACTCCCTGCATTATGGCGGCAGCAATGTCGGCAATGTCGGCCAGGTCCATGCCTCTGAAGAACACCAGCTCAACCTCATCCTCCCGCCCATGGCAGCGGTATTTCTCGTCCCGGAAGCCTGACGCAATGCGTCTGGCCGCAGGAAGCCACGCCCGTCTCGGAGCAACCTGGGACGGACGGGGGACCAATTTTGCCTTGTTCTCCGCCAATGCCGAGAAGGTCGAGCTCTGCCTGTTCGACAGCCAGGGCCGGCGAGAGATCGAGCGGATCGAATTGCCGGAGCGGACGGAAGATGTCTGGCACGGCTATCTCAACGACGTCTCGCCGGGGCAGCTCTACGGCTACCGCGTCTACGGGCCCTACGAGCCGGAGCGCGGCCACCGCTTCAATGCCAACAAGCTACTGCTCGACCCCTATGCCAAGCGGCTCGCCGGCCGGCTGGTCTGGAGCGATGCCCATTTCGCCTACCGCGCCGGCTCGCCGCGCGAGGATCTCTCGTTCGACCGGCGCGACAATGCCCGCGGCATGCCCAAGGCGGTCGTCATCGACGAGACCTTCAACTGGGGCCGGCGCGAGATGCGGCCGCAGATCCCGTGGGAGGACACGATCATCTACGAGGCCCACGTCAAGGGCCTGACCAACAAGCGCGACGACGTGCCGCCCAATCTGCGCGGCACCTATGGCGGACTCTCCTCGCCCGCGATGATCAAGCATCTGAAGCGGCTCGGCGTCACGACGATCGAGCTGCTTCCGATCCACGCCTTCATCGACGACCGCATGCTGGTCGAGAAGAAGCTCGTCAACTACTGGGGCTACAACACCATTTCCTTCTTCGCGCCGGAGCTGCGCTACGCGCAGGACAATCCGCTCGATGCCTTCCGAACGACGGTGGCGCGGCTGCACGATGCCGGCATCGAGGTGATGCTGGACGTGGTCTACAACCACACCGCCGAGGGCAACCATCTCGGGCCGACCCTGTGCTATCGTGGCATCGACAACGCCTCCTACTACTGGCTCCAGCCCGACAATCCGCGCTTCTACGACGACTTCACTGGTTGCGGCTCGTCGGTGAATCTCACCCATCCGCGCGTGCTGCAGATGGTGATGGACTCGCTGCGTTACTGGGTCGAGGTCTGTCACGTCGACGGCTTCCGCTTCGATCTCGCGACAACGTTGGCGCGCGAGAAGCACGGCTTCGACCGGCGCAGCGGGTTTCTCACTGCGATCCGCCAGGACCCCGTGCTCGCCGGCGTGAAGCTCGTGGCAGAGCCGTGGGACGTCGGCCTCGGCGGCTACCAGGTCGGTGCCTTCCCGTCGCAATGGTCGGAGTGGAACGACCGCTATCGCAGCGCCATGCGCCGCTACTGGAGCGGCGAAGGCAGCCTGATCGGCGAGGTCTCCAGCCGCATGACCGGCTCGTCCGACATCTTCAATCACGACGGCCGTAGCCAACGCGCCAGCGTCAATCACGTCACCGTCCATGACGGCTTCACGCTGGCGGACCTGTTCAGCTACAACAGCAAGCACAACGAGGCGAACGGCGAGGACAATCGCGACGGCTCCAACGACAATCACAGCAACAATTGCGGCCATGAAGGCCCGACCGACGACGTCGCGATCAATGCGATGCGCCGACAGTTGCGCAAGAACCAGCTCGCCTGTCTGTTCCTCGCGCAGGGTCTGCCGATCCTGCTCGCAGGCGACGAGGTTGGCAACTCGCAGCACGGCAACAACAACGCCTATTGCCAGGACAACGAGGTCGGCTGGGTGGACTGGAGCGGCATGGGCCGCGAGGGCGACGACCTCATCGACTTCATCGCGCATATGACCGAGTTGCGCCGCCGCTTCGGCCAGATCCGCGCACGCCGCTGGCTGGACGGCCGCCGCTCGGACGGCAGCTTCGGCGTGCTGTGGCTGACGCCTTCGGCGGAGGAGATGACGCAAACCGACTGGACCTTTCCCGACGGACGATTTCTCGCCTACGTGCTCGCCCCGTTGGAACAGGAGCAGGCTCCGATCTTTATCGTTCTGAATGCAGCGCCCGAAGAGATTGGATTCAAATTGCCCGAGTTCGCCGAATACAAGACGTGGCAGCAGGTCCTCGACACCACCGAAGCCCAGCAGAAGCAGGTCGATTTCACCGCCGGGGCCGACCTCAAGGCTCCGCCCCGCTCCGTGCTGGCGTTTGCGGGCCTGCCATGAGCCCCCGTCAGTTCGGACCTCGCATCACCGGGAAAGGCACGACGTTCCGGTTGTGGGCTCCCGCCGCCAAGCGCGTCGATCTGGTGCTCGACGGCAAGCACGAGATGCAGCGCCTCGACGGCGGCTGGTATGCGCTCGAGGTCGCCGGCGCCGGCGCCGGCACGCAGTATAAGTTCCGCATCGACGACGAGCTCGACGTTCCGGATCCCGGCTCGGATTTCCAGCCAGAGGACGTCTCCGGTCCGAGCGAAGTCATCGATCACCGCGCCTACACCTGGCGCTCCGAAAACTGGCGCGGCCGCCCGTGGCAGGATGCCGTGTTCCTGGAAAGTCATGTCAGCGCCTTCACGTCGGAAGGCACCTACCGCGCGATGATCGACAAGCTCGATCACCTCGTCGAGACCGGAATCACGGCACTCGAGCTGATGCCGCTGGCGGATTTCGCCGGCCGGCGCAATTGGGGCTATGACGGCGTGCTGCTCTACGCACCCGACAGCGTCTACGGCCGGCCCGACGACCTGCGGGCGTTGATCGACGAGGCCCATTTGCGTGGGGTGATGGTGTTTCTCGACGTCGTCTACAATCACTTCGGCCCGGAGGGAAACTACATCGGCCTGTATGCACCGACCTTCTTCACCGATGCGCATACGCCATGGGGCAGCGCGATCGACTACCGGCGCGCGGAAGTGTGCGCCTTCGCGATCGAGAACGCGCTGCATTGGCTGACGAATTATCGCTTCGACGGCCTGCGCTTCGATGCGGTCAATCACATCCTGTCCAACGAGGGTGAGATCCCGATGCTGCACGATCTGAGCGCGGCGGTTGGCAAGCTTGTCGAAGCAACCGGGCGGCACATCCATCTGGTGCTCGAAAACGGCGACAACCGCGCCAGCATGCTGGATTCCGCGGAGGAGCCGCCGCGCGGCAAATTCCGCGCGCAGTGGAACGACGATTATCATCATGCCTGGCACGTCATGCTGACGGGCGAGAGTGGCGGCTATTACGGCGACTACCAGCAGGCGCCGCGCCGCGATCTCGCTCGCGCGCTCGCCTCCGGCTTCGTCTATCAGGGCGAACCGGCGGCATTCTGGGGCGGCGATCCGCGAGGTGAGCCGAGCGGTCATCTGGCCCCCGGAGCGTTCGTCAACTTCCTGCAGAACCATGACCAGATCGGCAATCGCGTGTTCGGCGACCGGCTCGAGGCGCTGGCGCCGCCGCAAGGGATCGCGGCGGCGCTCGCGGTGACGCTGCTGGCGCCGACCGTGCCGATGCTGTTCATGGGCGAGGAATGGGGCTCGAAGCAGCCGTTCCCATTCTTCTGCGACTTCCAGGGCGACCTTGCGCATGCCGTGCGTAAGGGACGCCGCAAGGAGTATGAGTGGGCATACGCCAAACATGGCGACGAGGTCCCCGATCCGCTCGACATCGAAACCTTCAAGTCCGCGATCATCGACTGGGACTCCCGTAATTCATCGCCGGGGCGCGAGCGTCTGGCGCTGGTGCGCGCGCTCCTCGCCGTGCGTCACAAGGAGGTTGCGCCGCGGCTTCCGGGCGCAAAATTCGGCGACGCTGATGTGACCGATGACGGTCGCCTGACCGCGCATTGGGAGATGGGCGATGGCAGCAGGCTGACTCTGCTTGCCAACGTCTCGGACAAGGAGCTCGCGGCTTCGCCGAACGGCGTCCCGGGCACTCCGATCTGGGGCGGCACGCCTGGAGACCGCCTGCCGCCGTGGTCCGTGTTCTGGAGCATCGGAGGATAGCATGCCTCCGGCCGTCCCCCTCGCGACCTATCGCCTGCAGCTCACGGGTGATTTCAACTTCGAAGCGGCCGCGCGCGTCGTGCCGTATCTGAAGGCGCTCGGCATCAGCCACGTCTACGCCTCGCCGTTCATGACGGCGCGGAAGGGCTCGACGCATGGCTACGACATCACCGATCATTCCAGGCTCAATCCCGAGCTCGGCGGCGAGGACGGCTTTGCCAAACTGAGCGCGGCGCTCAAGCAGCACGATCTCGGCCTCATCCTCGACTTCGTGCCGAACCATGTCGGCGTGCATTTCGACGACAATCCATGGTGGCTCGACGTCCTCGAATGGGGCCAGGCTTCGCCGCACGCCGCCTCGTTCGACATCGATTGGGACCAGTTGCCGTATCGCGCACGCGGCGGCGTGCTGCTGCCGATCGTCGGCACCTCCTACGGGCATGCACTCGAACATGGCGACATCGAGCTGCGCTATGATCCAGGCGAAGGCTCGTTCTCCTGCTGGTACTTCGAGCATCGGCTGCCGATCGCGCCCGAGCGCTACGGCGAAGTGCTGCGCATCATCGTCAAGGAGGCAGGCCCAGAAAGCAGTGAGACCGGCAGGGCGATCCTGGAGCTCGCCTCGCGCTATCAAGGCCTGCGCCATCCGAACCGCAAGGAAGCGCCGGCATTCAAGGCGGCCCTCAAGGCCATTCCGGACGCCGCCGACGTCATTGCCCGCGGGATCGCGGCCTACAAGGCCGGGCCCGAGCGTCCGGCACAGACGCTCGCCCTGCATCATCTGCTGGAGAGGCAGCACTACAAGCTCGGCCACTGGCGGCTCGCCTCCAGCGACATCAACTACCGCCGCTTCTTCGACGTCAACACGCTGGCGGGCCTGCGCGTCGAGGATGCCGGCACGTTCGAAGCGATCCACCGGCTGGTCAAGACGCTGATCTCCGGCGGCCAGTTGCAGGGATTGCGGCTCGACCATATCGATGGCCTGCGCGATCCCGCACAATATTTTCAGCGCCTGCGCCGGCTGATCCGCGACGCCCGCGGGCCCGCGGCGGGGCCGTTCTACGTCGTGATCGAGAAGATCCTCTGCGAGCAGGAGAAGCTGCCGCGCTTCGCAGGCGTGCACGGCACCACCGGCTACGAATGGATGAACGTGGTCATCCAGCTTTTGATCGACGGCAACGGCCTGGAGCCGCTCGACGAGATCTGGCGCCAGATCAGCAACAAGCCGCCGAAGCTGGCGCCGGTGATAAAGGAAGCCAAGCAACGCGTGCTTGAGACGCTGCTGACCAGCGAGTTCACCGTGCTGACGCGCCTGCTGGCGCGCATCGCCAACGGCCACTACTCCACGCGCGACTATTCGGAAGACATCCTGCGCCAGGCGCTCGAACTGTATGTTCTCCACTTCCCGGTCTATCGCACCTATCTCACCACAGCCGGTCCGACCGAGACCGACCGCAAGCTGATCGACCACGCCATCGCCGGCGCCCGCGCCGAATGGTTCGCCTCCGACGGCTCGATCTTCGAGTTCCTGCGCGACGCGCTGACCATGGATCTCATCAAGCGCGACCGCAGCACCAACCACAGCGTCCCGCGCGTGCGCCGCTTCGCCCTCAAGGTGCAGCAGCTCACCGGCCCCATGATGGCGAAGTCGCTGGAGGACACCGCGTTCTACCGCTTCCACCGGCTGCTCGCGCTCAACGAGGTCGGCGGCGATCCGGCGGCGCATGCTCTCGCCATCGGCGACTTCCACAAGTTGATGCAGGACCGCGCCAGGCATTGGCCGCACGGCATGACCGCCACCGCCACGCACGACACCAAGCGCGGCGAGGATGCGCGCACGCGGCTGGCCGCCATCACCGAGCTGCCCAACGACTGGACGTCGTCGGTCGCGCGCTGGAAGACCTTGAACGCGCCGCACGTCATCACGGATGGCAAGATGCGCGCGCCCTCGGCGGCGTTCGAATACATGCTGTACCAGACGCTCGTCGGCATCTGGCCGGCAAGCGGCACCGATGACACCCTGCCCTATCGGCTGCAGGCCTATGCGCTGAAGGCCGCGCGCGAGGGCAAGGAGGAGACCAGCTGGCTCAATCCGAACGAGGCCTATGAGAACGGCCTGCGCGCCTTCATCGAACGCATCCTGGACCGCGACCGTTCGACCGAGTTCCTGCAGTCGCTGGAGACTGTCGCCAGACGGCTGGCGCTGCTCGGCGCGCTGAACTCGCTGACGCAACTGACGCTGAAGGCGACCATGCCGGGGGTGCCCGACTTCTACCAGGGCACCGAATTCTGGGACCTCTCGATGGTCGATCCCGACAATCGCCGCCCGGTCGATTTCGCCGCACGCGAACAGGCGCTGCGTGCGTGCGAGAGTCCCGACTGGGCGCACCTCGCGGACCATTGGCCGGATGGCCGCATCAAGCTGGCCTGGACGCGGCGGCTGCTCAGGCTGCGTAACGAGATGTCCTCGGTCTTCACGGACGGCGCCTATGAGCCGCTCGAGGTGAGCGGACGTCATGCCGATCACATCATTGCCTTCGCACGGCGGCGCGGGCGCGACGCCGTCATTATCATCACTGCGCGCAACTTTGCGCCGTTTACCGACGCTGGCCGGGTGTGGCCCCACGCGGATGATTTCGAAGCCGAGGTTCATGCCCGCGGTTACACATCTGCGGACATGCAGAACGGCATGGTCGCGGTGTCCTCCATCTTCACGCACGTGCCTGCAGCAGTGATCCCGGCGCGGACTGATGCGGCAGCCCACCCGGCTGGTCGACGCCAGACAGCGGCAGCGCCGACCTGATCAGCTCTTCTTCGTCAGCAGCAACTGGCCGCGGTTACGGATCGCGGCCTGCGCCGCCTCGGCAAAGCGCTGCAGCAGCCAGGGCAGCACGACCTCGACACGCACGTGATCGTCGGCGACGTCGACATGGCCCGACGCCGCCTGACCGAGCGCGCGAACGCGAAAGATCATCTTGTCGCCCTCCCAGCGCTCCTCGTCGACCTTCAGGACCGGAACGCTGGTCGCGGCGCGACTGAGACCGGCCCGGAGCCGGCGCACGGCCTCGTCCTTGCCGAGGCGATGCGGAATGGAAACGACAAGCGGACTTGACATCGCGATCTCCTGACTAACAACCGTCTTCATGTATCATCGGTGGATGCGACCGCAAAGACACACGCTGCATTTTACTTGTTCCCATGCGGAACTTTCGAAGTTCCAACCAGTTTCCTCGGCGAAGGCAGAGCACGTTGTCGCCCCGCTGCCGGGCACTGGAGGGAAGCACATGTCCATCGGAACTATCATCCTCATCATTCTCATCATCGCCCTGCTCGGCGGCTTTTCCGGCATCGGCGGCGGTCCGTTCTACGGCACCGGCTACTACGGCGGCGGCGGCCTCGGCCTGATCATCGTCATCGTGCTGATTCTCGTCCTGCTCGGACGCATCTGATCCGATCGATCTCATAGCCATCCAACTGATCAGTTCGGGCTGACGTGGCCGCGCCACGTCGGCCTGGGCTTGATTGCGCCCCGCATCGCATCCCTTACACTTCGTTCGCGAGCTTCCTCATCGCCGGCTTGATCGCTCCGGCCGCGTCGTCATAGCCCTCCCACGCCTTGGTCTTGGGCAACAGCGCCGGCGCGGTTCGGACCGTGTACCGCTTGGGTTCGAGCCCGTTCTTCACCTGCGCCCAGGTCAGCGGCATGGACACGGTGGCACCTTCGCGGGCGCGCGGCGACAGCACGGCGACGGCCGTCGACATCCGGTCGTTGCGCAGATAGTCGAGGAAGATCTTTCCCCTGCGCAGCTTCTTCGACATGTTGAGCAGATATTGCTCCGGGCTGTCGTTCGCCATCCATTGGCACACGCCCTGGGCAAACGCCTTCGCCTCGGGCCAGCTCACCTTGTCGCGCGCGCCGTGCAGCAACGGCGTCACCACATGCAGACCCTTGCCGCCCGTGGTCTTGCAGAAGCTCTCGAGTCCGAGGCACTTCAAGCGCTGGCGCATCTCCTTGGCTGCCGCGATCACCTCCTCGAACGCGACGTTCGGCGCCGGATCGAGATCGAACACCAGCCGGCCCGGAACGTCATAGGCGTCCGGCGCGCAATTCCATGGATGCAGCTCGACGGCGGCGACCTGAGCCACCGCGATCAATCCCTCGACGCGATCGATCTGCAGATACGGCTTGCGATCGCCCGAGACCTTGACCAGCTCGAGCAGGTCCGACATGCCCTGCATGCCGTGCCGCTGGAAGAATTTTTCGCCACCGATGCCGTCAGGCGCACGCACGATCGAGCATGGCCGGCCCTTCAGATGACCGATCATCCAGTCGCCGACGGCTTCCAGATAGTTCGCGAGATCGAGCTTGGTGACGGGCTCGCCGTCGCCGGCGTCCGGCCACAGCGCCTTGTCGGGCTTGGAGATCGCAACGCCCATCACGGTGGCCGAGCCCTTAGTCCGAGACGGCGTCTTGTGGACCGTGGTGCCGACGGTCGCGACGCTCGCCGCGGCGCGCGCCACCGGCGTCGCAACCTTCGTCGTCACCACCGGCTCCTCGGCAACGACCTCGCGCGCCGGCTTGTCCTCGCGCAGTGCCTTGAACGAGGCCTGCCTGACATTGCCGTCGCCGGTGAAGCCTGCAAACTCGATCTCGGCGACCAGCTCGGGCTTGAGCCAATGCACCTCGCGCGTCTTGCGCGGCGCGTTCTTGCCGCTGAACGGGCTCTTGTCGGAGGCCGCCGCCTTCAGCGCCGGCATGATCTCCTTCACCGTGTCCTGGCCGAAGCCGGTGCCGACGATCCCGACATAAGCGAGATGATCGTCCTTGTTGACGCCGACCATCAACGATCGGAATTTGCCGTTGGTGGTCTTCCAGCCACCGATGACGACCTCGTGGCCGGGCCTGGTCTTGGCTTTGGTCCAGCTCTCCGTCCGTCCCGAATGATAGGCCGAGTCCAGCTTCTTGGAGACGATGCCCTCCAGCGATAGCTTGCGTGCGGACTCCAGCACCGCCTCGCCGTCGCTCTCGAAGTGCTCGACATAGCGGATGCGCGGCGCCTTGCCTTTGATGTTCGCCTTCAACAGCTTCGCGAGCCGCGCCTTGCGCTCGCGCAAAGGCTGGCGGCGCAGGTCGAACTCTTCGGCGAACATCAGGTCGAAGGCAAAGAAGATCAGCTCGTCGGTTTCGCCCGCTGAGATCGCCGCCTGCAGCGCAGAGAAATTCGGATTGCCGTCCTTGTCGAGCGCGACGATCTCGCCGTCGATGATCGCATCCGGCAGCTTCGCGGCCTCCTGCGCGATCGCACTGAACTTGGCCGTCCAGTCCAGGCCCTTTCGCGTCATCAGGGTTGCCTTGCCGCCTTCGACCCTGATCTGCACGCGGTAGCCGTCGAACTTGATCTCATGCCCCCACCCCTCACCGCTCGGCGGCTTCGCGACCGAGGTACACAGCTCTGGGGCGACGAAGTCCGGCAACGATGACACCATGCGCGGCGCCACTGTCTTCGACTTCAGGCTCGCTTTCGTCGTCTTTGCCGACGGCGCCGTCTTCGTCGAAGTGGCCTTGCCGTCGCTGCGGTTCGAATGCCACACCGCATCGGCATTCATGCGCTGTGTCTTGGCGAGCATGAACGGCTTCGGCGCTTTGCCTTTGCCGGCCGCGATCTGCTCCATCGTGCGCCCCGACGCCACTGATTTGTCGGCGTCGAGAATGTCGTTGGCCTCGCCCTCCTTGGCAAATTCGTCGCGATGCTTGATCAGGAGCCAATTGGTGCGCTTGCCGCCGGTGCGATCGTGGCGCATGCGCACCAGCACCCAACTGCCATGCAGCTTCTCGCCATCCAGCGTGAACTTCAGATCGCCCTTCTTGAAGCCGCTCTCGGGATCCTCGCTCTCCCAATAGCCACGGTCCCACAGCATGACGGTGCCGCCGCCATACTCGCCTTCCGGGATCGTGCCCTCGAAATCGCCGTAGTCGAGCGGGTGGTCCTCGACCTCGACCGCGAGCCGCTTGTCATGCGGATCGAGCGACGGGCCCTTGGTCACCGCCCACGACTTGAAGACGCCGCCAAATTCGAGCCTGAGATCGTAGTGCAGCCCCGTCGCGTCGTGCTTCTGGATGACGAAACGCGGCCGCGGCGCACGCGCAACCTTGGCGTCGCCGGACGGCTCCGCCGTCTTGTCAAAATCGCGCTTCTTGCGATAGGTGGAGAGCTTCCTGAGCGCCACGGTGATCCCTCGCGTTGAGTGGTAGCGTAGCAAAGCCGGTGAACTCGTGGAACCGGCCGCATCACCATGATGATAACATCGGGCAAAGTTCCGCGTTCCCGCGGCTCAGGGAGCCCAGGCTGCGCTGGCGTCCGCCCTCTGCCAATCGAGAGGGCGCAGGGAAGGCCGGGAGCTCGCCGCCCCCATGGCCCGCCTGCGAAAAAAATGCAGGCGGCAGGTACCACAGGTGCAGCCGAGACATCCCGGCCCTCCCTGCGCGACGGCTTTAACGGCTGCTTCGCGTTCTCCTCGGCGCGCCGGGCTTGTTGGCCACCGTGTCGCGACAATGCGCTTGCGCGCATCGCGCTGGATACCAGCATCGGGGTATCAGGACCGCGCGACTTGACCGTGCATGCCGGATTGTTCGTCGGCGCGACTGAATCACGCTGCAATCCGACACACCCATCGCATTCCGCTGCCGACGTCCGTGACGACCGCGATACGTCCCCTTCCGACGCAACGGAACGGGTCGGACCATAATGCTGATTTTACGAAGTCGTCAAGCGAATTATTTTTTCCCGAAGCGACCTTCGCCGGGCCCATGGAACCCACACCGACGCTTGCCCGTTGCAGCCTCGTCCGGATTGTCCAAGGAGACCACGATGGCCCCCCGCGCCTATTGGAAAGGCTCGCTCAAACTCTCGCTCGTCAGTTGCCCCGTCGTCCTCTATCCGGCGTCGACCTCGGTGGAGAAGACGCGCTTCCATCTGATCAACCGCGAGACCGGCAACCGGCTCAAGCAGCAGATGGTCGACTCCGAGACCGGCGACATCGTCGAAGGCGACCAGAAGGGCCGCGGCTACGAGCTGTCCAAGGGACAGTACGTCGAGATCGAGCCCGAGGAGCTGGAGGCGGTCCAGATCAAGAGCAACCATACGATCGACATCGACAGCTTCGTGCCGCGCGACGAGATCGACCAGCGCTATCTCAACGATCCCTATTACATCGCCCCCGACGGCAAGGCGGCAATCGACGCCTTCGCGGTGATCCGCGATGCGATGAAGGATCAGGACCGCGTCGCGCTGGCGCGCATCGTGCTGACCAACCGTGAGCATATCATCGCCATCGAGCCGATGGGCAAGGGCATGCTCGGCACCACCCTGCGCTTTCCCTATGAGCTGCGCGACGAAGCTGAGTTCTTCGACGACATCAAGGCGCCGAAGATCGCCAAGGACATGGTCGAGCTCGCCGGCCACATCCTGCAGACCAAGGCGGCGCATTTCGATCCCTCGGAGTTCAAGGACCAATACGAGACCGCGCTGAAGGCGCTGGTAAAACGCAAGGCGTCGGGCAAGCCGATCAAGCTACCGGAGCCGGAGGAACGGCCCGACAACGTCGTCAGCCTGATGGATGCGCTGAAGCAGAGCCTGAACGGCAAGAGCGGAAAAAAGACGGCGCGTGCGGCGCCAAGGCGGACGAGCACGCATCGACGCCCGGCGAAGAAGGCGCATCGGTCGGCGGCGCGGCAGAGGAAGGCGGGCTGAGTACGCCGTAGCCCGGATGAGCGCAAGGCGGCACAATCCCGAGCCTCAGCTTTTCTTCGATGATTTCTTTGCTGTCTTCCGGCTGGTCTTCTTCGTGGTCTTCTTGCTCGATGCCTTCTTGGTTGTCTTTTTCGATGACTTCTTCGCCGATGTCCGCGCGCTCTTCTTCGGCGGCACCTTCTTGCCCTCGCGGCGCGCCTCCGACAGGCCGATCGCGATGGCCTGCTTGCGGCTCTTGACCTTGCGACCGGAACCGCCGCTGCGCAGCGTGCCGGCCTTGCGCTTCTTCATCGCCCGGCCGACCTTGGCCGATGCCTTGCGCGAGTATTGTCGTGCCATGAACATCCTCCCGATTGCGACACGTAAACCGCGTCGGCGAGACGAAAGTTCCAAAGCGCAAGCTGATGCCGCGTACCTCCACACATGCTTTCACGATCGCGGGAATCGAAGCCCGTCGATACATCGAGATTCCAATGCAGCTTCGCGCTCGTCGCTTCGATGACGGATAGACCGAGAAGCCAATCAGACGTTCTGATCCGCCGCATGAGGCGCAACTGGACAAGGCGACGTTCCGAATGATGCGTCCCTGGCCTCTTCCTCAGTCAGCAATTTCAGGAGCACCGTCCGCTTGGACTCATCGTTGAATTCAGCGAGACGTTTCCTGAACAGGATGAGGTTCTGCAGATGAATGTATTCTTCCATGACCGACCTCACTGATGGGAGCCAAGAACAACGCGTCGGGCTGACCTTGATTGAGATGAATTTCGGGCATGATGCTCTTCCCGGTATCGCCGATGACAATCTCTGCGCCGCAGTCGGCAGCCTCGCCCCCCAAAATTCAGATCGCGTTCTGACAAGCCGAGACATGGCACGTCCCGTGTTTACACCATCGTGCATGCAAACGCACGATCAGCTGCGCCGATCAGGTGGCACGACCGCAGTCTCGATCATCCGTTGATCCAGAGAACGGGCGCCTGCGGACGTACTGTGCCGCAGCGCGACATGACCGGTTGGTCAAAATTGCTCGTAAATTTAACGAAACGAGCTGATGCCGCCCGCGGGACACGCAAGCTCGCCCATCGAATGGCGATGTCAACGCCCCTGACACATAGGACCAGTCGGCCGATACGGCCAAGCTCAGTCCGGCGCGCGCAGCCGATAGCCGATGCCGGTCTCGGTCAATACGAATTGCGGGCGCTCGGGATCGGCCTCGATCTTCTGCCTGAGCTGACGCACATAGACGCGCAGATATTGCGCGTCGGTCAATTCGTCCCACAGCTCCTTGAGCAGGAAGCGGTGCGTCAGCACCTTGCCGGCGTGCTGCACCAGGACGCGGAGCAGATCGTACTCCTTGGGCGACAGCTTGATCTCGCGCTCGCCGACCTTGACGATGCGGCGGACGAGATCGACGGAGAGATCGCCGGAGCGGAACACCGGACGCTCGCCCTGCACCTGCAACTGATGCCGCAACGCCGCGCGCAGCCGCGCCAGCAACTCATCCATGCCGAACGGCTTGGTGATGTAGTCGTCGGCGCCGAGATCGAGCGCCTGGACCTTGCCCGCCTCGTCGCCGCGGCTGGACAGCACCACGACCGGCACAGCCTCGTTGCGGCCACGGATGGTACGCAGCAGCTCGAGCCCGTCGATGTCGGGCAGGCCAAGGTCGAGAATGATCAGCGCCGGCTCCTGGCCCAACAGATCCAGCGCAATCCTGCCGTTCGAGGCTTCGAGAATCTCGTAGCCCTGCGTGGTCAGGCCCATCCGCAGCAGCTTGCGGATCGGCGGCTCGTCGTCGATCACGAGCACCTTGATCGGAGCGCCGGTCATGCGGCCGTATCCAGCGGTCTGGCCTGCGCCGGCACCGGCAGGCGGATGGTGAGGACCGCGCCGCGCCGATCGGTGCGGTTGCCGGCGAAGATGCGGCCATGCATCGCCTCGATGAAGCCGCGCGAGATCGCGAGCCCCAGCCCCGTGCCGGGCCGCACCTGGTCGCCCTTCTGCACGCGATAGAACTTGTCGAACACGTGCTCGACCTCCGCGGCGGGAATGCCGTCGCCTTCGTCACGGATCTCGAGCACGACCCAGTTGTTGTCGCGGGCCGCACGGATCGCGATCGAGGTCTCGGGAGGCGCATATTTGGCGGCGTTGTCCAGCAGATTGAACAGCACCTGCTCGAACAGCACCGCGTCGACCTCGACCATCGGCAGATCGGGCGCCAGCTCCAGCGAGACATGATGACCGGCGAGGATCTTGCCCGCGCGCCGCAGCGCGCTGCCGACGATCTCGCCGACGTCGTGGAGCGCGGCGTTCGGCACGATCGCGCCCGATTCCAGCTTGGTCATGTCCAGGAGATTGGCGATGAAGCGGTTGAGCCGCTCGGATTCGTCGATGACGGTGGCGAGCAGGTCGAGCTTCTCCTTGTCGGACAGCCTGGCGGCCAGATCGCGCATCGTCGAAGCCGCGCCGAGCACGGAGGCGAGCGGCGTCTTCAGATCGTGCGAGATCGAGGTGAGCAGCGCCGAACGCAGCCGGTCCTGCTCCATGGTGCGCTTGACCTTGTCCATGTCCTCGACCAGCAGCACGCGCTCGATCGCGAGCGCGCCCTGATCGACCAGGGCATCGAGCAGGCGGCGCTGGTCCGGCGTCAGCAGCGGCCCGGTGCGATCGTCGTCGATGCCGATGACACCGATCGAGCCGCGCCCGGTGCGCATCGGCAGGAACAGGCGCTTGGCGCCGGGCAGCGTGTCGGAGCCGCGGCCCGCTGCGCGGTCGTTGCTCCAGGCCCAGCTCGCAGCGGCGAGGTCGGCGTCGTCGAGCTGATCCTCCGGCGGGTAGCCGGTCATGACCGTGAGCTTGCCGTCCTGCGGCAGCAGCAGCACCACCCGCACCTTCAGCATCAACGCCGCCTGATAGGCCGTCGCCCACAGCACGTCGTCGAGGGTCGCGGTGCCCGCGAGCTTGCGGCTGAAGGCGTAGAGCTGCTCGGTGGTCCGGATGCGCTGGGTGGCCGAATCCGCCTGAACGCGCACGCGCGCGGCGACGTTGGACACCAGGATGGCGATCAGCATGAAGAAGAAGAACGCGCCGATGTTGGTCGGATCGGTGATCGTGAACGTATACAGCGGCGGCAGGAAGAAGAAGTTGTAGCAGAGCGAGGCGGCGAGGCTCGCCAGCAGCGACGGCCCAAGACCGTAACGCGCGGCGACGCCGACCACGGCGGTCAGGAACACCAGATCGACGTTCTCGATACCGAAGAAGGGCTGGATGAGCTCGGCGAGGCCGAGGCCGACAGCCGTGATCAGCAGCGCCATCAGATAGGGCTTTGGCTGCAGCGGCTCGCTGCGCGGGCGCGTCTGCACCGACGGGCTCGGCGTGTCCGGCGCCTCCTCGCCGGCGATCACGTGGATGCTGATGTTGCCGGCGCGCCTGACGAGGTCATGCACCACCGAGCCCCTGATGATCTCGAACAGGCGCGAGCGGCTCGACTTGCCGATGATGATCTGGGTGACGTTGTTGGCCTGCGCGAAGCTGATGAGGTCATCCGCGATGCGCCGGCCGACGCCCGGAATCGTCAGCGCCTCGCCGCCGAGGGTCTCGGCCAGCCGCAGCGTATCTGCGAGCCGGTCGCGCTGCTTGTCGGTGAGCTGCAGGTTGCGCCGGGTCTCGATGGTAACGGCGGTCCACGGCGCGTGGACACGGTCGGCGAGCCGCTTGGTGTAGCGCACCAGCCCTGTCGCCCGCGGATCCTCCGACACGCAGACGAGGATCCGCTCGCCGGCCGCCCAGGGCCCGGCGATGGCATTGGCCTGCATGTGGGTGAGCAGTTGCTCGTCGACGCGCTCGGCCGTCCGGCGCAGCGCGAGCTCGCGCAGCGCGGTCAGATTGCCAGGCGAGAAATAATGCTCCAGCGCGCGCTCGGCCTGTTTGGGGACATAGACCTTGCCCTCCTTCAGCCGCTGGATCAGATCGTCGGGCGTGAGGTCGATCAGCTCGATGGCGTCGGCGCGGTCGAGGATCGAGTCCGGGACGGTTTCGCGTACGCGCACATGAGTGATCTGGGCGACGACGTCGTTGAGGCTCTCGATGTGCTGGACGTTGACCGCGGTGTAGACATCGATGCCGTGCGACAGCAGCTCCTCGACGTCGAGATAGCGCTTGGGGTGGCGGCTGCCGGCGGCATTGGTGTGCGCAAGCTCGTCGACGATCGCGAGCTTGGGGCGGCGCGCGATCACGGCATCCAGATCCATCTCCTCGACGATCTGGTCCTTGTAGGAAATATGTTTGCGCGGGACGACCTCCAGGCCGCGCACCAGCGCCTCGGTCTCGGCGCGGCCATGGGTCTCGACGAAGCCGATCACGACGTCGACGCCGGCCCTCAGCTTGGCATGCGCGCTCGACAGCATCTCATAGGTCTTGCCGACGCCGGGGGCGGCGCCGACGAAGATCTTGAGCTTGCCGGCAGGACTGTCCTCCCGCCGGGCCGCTTCGAGCAGGGCTTCCGGCGAGGGACGTTGGTCAGGATCGCGGCGTTGACTGGCCATGCGGCATTATAGACGGAGGGACCTCGGCGCCAAGGCCAAGACCTTCAAGGCCAAGACCTTCAAGGCCAAGACCTTCAGGGCGTCACTGCGGTTTGGCAGCGTCGAGTGCCAGATTGAGCGCAAGCACGTTAACGCGGGGTTCGCCGAGCAGTCCGAGCAGACGGCCCTGGGTCTGCCGGGCGATCACGGCCTGGACGCTTGCCTCCGGCAAGCCGCGCGCCTTGGCCACCCGCGGCACCTGGAACAGCGCCGCCTCCGGCGAGATGTCCGGATCGAGCCCGCTCGCCGAGGTCGTCACCAGATCGACCGGCACGGCCTGCGCGGGATTCTCCGCCTTCAGCTTGTCGACGTCCTCCTTGACGCGGTCGGCCAGCGCCTTGCTGGTCGGGCCCAGATTGGAGCCGGACGAGTTGGCGGCGTTGTAGGGTGCCGGCACGGTCTTGGTCGCATCGTTCGGATCGGCTGCCGAGGTCGCCGACGGACGGCCGTGGAAATATTTGTCGTCCTTGAACTCCTGGCCGATCAGCGCCGAGCCGATCACCTGGCCGTTGCGCGTGATCAGGCTGCCTTCGGCCTGCGCCGGAAAGATGGTGCCGGCGACGACGGTCATGGCGAGCGGGTAGATCAAGCCCGTGATGAGCGTGAGGGCGAGCAGGACAAAGATGGCGGGACGGATTTCTTTGAGCATCGGTGTCTCCTATTTTTCTCCGTCATTGCGAGGAGCGAAGCGACGAAGCAATCCAGGGCTGCGCGCGGGACTCTGGATTGCTTCGCTTCGCTCGCAATGACGCCGGTAAGTGGTCAAGCCAAATGCAAGGCGGTCACGATCAGGTCGATCGCCTTGATGCCGATGAAGGGGATGATGATGCCGCCTAAGCCGTAGATCATCAGGTTACGGCCGAGCAACGCGCCGGCGCCGATGGCGCGGTAGGCGACGCCCTTCAGCGCCAGCGGGATCAGTGCGATGATGACGAGCGCGTTGAAGATGATCGCCGACAGGATCGCGCTCTGCGGGCTCGCCAAGTTCATGACGTTCAGCACGTTGAGCTGCGGGTAGAACGCCAGAAACATTGCCGGGATGATCGCGAAATACTTGGCGACGTCGTTGGCGATCGAGAATGTCGTCAGCGCGCCGCGCGTCATCAATAGCTGCTTGCCGATCTCCACCACCTCGATCAGCTTGGTCGGGTTGGAGTCGAGGTCGACCATATTGCCGGCCTCGCGCGCGGCCTGCGTGCCAGTGTTCATGGCGACGCCGACATCGGCCTGCGCCAGCGCCGGCGCGTCATTGGTGCCGTCGCCGCACATCGCCACCAGCTTGCCCTTGGCCTGCTCGTCGCGGATCAGCCTGAGCTTGTCCTCAGGCGTCGCCTGCGCCAGGAAATCATCGACGCCGGCTTCGGCGGCGATCGCCGCCGCGGTCATCGGGTTGTCGCCGGTGATCATGATGGTGCGGATGCCCATCCGGCGCAGCTCGGCGAAGCGTTCGCGGATGCCGCCCTTGACGATGTCCTTGAGCTGGACGACGCCGAGCAGGCGCCCGTCCCTGGCGACCGCGAGCGGCGTGCCGCCGGATTTGGCGATGTCGTCGGAGATTGCACGGATCTCGCGGACAAGCTCGCTCTCGACCGGCTGGACCGCACGCACCGTGTTGCCGGAGACGGGCTGGGTCGGGCCACCGCCGATGGAGTTGAGGATGGCGTCGACCGCCCCCTTGCGCACCGAGGAGCCGCCGGCATCGACGCCGCTCATGCGGGTCTGCGCCGTGAACGGCACGAAGGTCGCGCCGAGCTCGGCCATGTCGCGGCCGCGGATGCCGTATTTGTCCTTCGCGAGCACCACGATCGAGCGGCCCTCCGGTGTCTCGTCGGCGAGCGATGCGAGCTGCGCCGCGTCGGCGAGCTCCTGCTCGCTCACGCCCCTGACGGGACGGAATGCAGTCGCCTGGCGATTGCCGAGCGTGATGGTGCCGGTCTTGTCGAGCAGCAGCGTATCGACGTCGCCGGCGGCCTCGACCGCGCGGCCCGACATCGCCAGCACGTTGAAGCGCACCAGGCGGTCCATGCCGGCGATGCCGATCGCCGACAGCAGCGCGCCGATCGTGGTCGGGATCAGGGTCACGAACAGCGCCACCAGCACCACCACCGAGATCGAGCCGCCGGCATAGGCCGCGTAGCTCGGGATGGTCACGGTCGCGAACACGAAGATGATGGTGAGGCCGGCGAGCAGGATGTTGAGCGCGATCTCGTTCGGCGTCTTCTGCCGCTCCGCACCTTCGACCAGCTTGATCATGCGGTCGATGAAGGTCGAGCCTTGCGCCGCCGTGATCTTGACGCGGATCCAGTCCGACAGGACCTGGGTGCCGCCGGTCACCGCCGAGCGGTCGCCGCCGGATTCGCGGATGACGGGAGCGGACTCGCCGGTGATGGCGGCCTCGTTGACCGAGGCGACGCCTTCGATCACCTCGCCGTCGGAGGGGATGGTGTCGCCGGCCTCGACCAGCACGATGTCGCCGACCTTCAGGCTGGTGCCGGGCACGAGCTTGTAGCTGTGATCGGCCGGGTTCGTGCCCGTCAGCAGCTTGGCCTGGCTCTCGGTGCGAGTCTTGCGCAGCGAATCCGCCTGCGCCTTGCCGCGGCCTTCGGCGACCGCTTCGGCGAAATTGGCGAACAGCACGGTGAACCACAGCCAAAGAATGATCTGGAAGGTGAAGCCGAGGTTCGCTCCGCCGATGACGACGTCGCGCAGGAAGATCACCGTGGTGAGCGCGGCGACGACCTCGACCACGAACATCACGGGGTTCCTGATCATCAACCGCGGGTCGAGCTTGACGAGCGCCGCCTTGATGGCCGGCAGCACGATCTTCGGGTCGAGCATCGTCGACATCGACGAGCGCTTCTGCAGTTTCATGGTTTCCATGGAGATTGCTCCGGATCAGAACACGGTGCCGGCGGTCATCGCGAGATGCTCGACGATCGGACCGAGGGCGAGAGCGGGGAAGAAGGTGAGGCCGCCGATGATCAGGATGACGCCGACGACGAGACCGACGAACAGCCCGCCGGTGGTCGGCAACGTGCCCGCCGAGGGCGGGATCGACTTCTTCGCGGCGAGCGAGCCCGCGATCGCCATCGCCGGGACGATCATGAAGAAGCGGCCGACGAACATCGAAGACGCGAGCGTCAGATTGTAGAAGAAGGTGTTGCCGGTGAGACCGCCGAAGGCCGAGCCGTTATTGGCGGTCGCGGAGGTGTAGGCATAGAGCACCTCGGTGAAGCCGTGCGGACCGGCATTGGCCATCGAGGCGACGGCCGAGGGCAGCACCACGGCGACCGCGGTCCAGCCGAGATACATCAGCGGCAGCACCAAGATTGCCAGCATCGCCATCTTGACCTCGCGGGCCTCGATCTTCTTGCCGACATATTCCGGCGTGCGCCCGACCATCAGGCCGGCGACGAAGATCGCGAGCACGACGAACAGCAGCATGCCGTAGAGGCCGGCGCCGACGCCACCGACGATGATCTCGCCGAGCTGCATGTTGATGAGCGGGATCATGCCGCCGAGCGCGGTGAAGCTGTCATGCATGGCGTTGACGGCGCCGCAGGACGCCGCCGTGGTGATCACGGCGAACAGCGACGAGGCGACGATGCCGAAGCGGACCTCCTTGCCCTCCATGTTGCCGCCGGTCAGGCCGAGCGCGTTGAGCACATTGCTGCCGCTGGCCTCGGCCCAGTAGGTGACGGCGACGCCGGCGATGAACAGCACGCCCATCACGGCGAGGATCGCCCAGCCCTGGCGCTGGTTGCCGACCATGCGGCCGAACACGTTGGTGAGCGCGGCGCCGAGCGCGAAGATCGAGAGCATCTGGATGAAGTTCGACAGCGCAGTCGGGTTCTCGAACGGATGCGCGGCGTTGGCATTGAAGAAGCCGCCGCCATTGGTGCCGAGCATCTTGATCGCGACCTGCGAGGCCACCGGGCCGACCGCGATGGTCTGCTTCGCCCCTTCCAGCGTGGTCGCCTCGATATAGGGCCCGAGCGTCTGCGGGATGCCCTGCCAGACCAGGAACAGCGTGTAGACGATGCAGAGCGGCAGCAGCACATAGAGCGTGCATCTGACGACATCGACCCAGAAATTGCCGACGGTCCGCGCCGAGGCGCGTGAAAATCCGCGGATCAGCGCCATCGCGAGCACGATGCCGGTGGCGGCCGACAGGAAGTTCTGGTGCGTCAGGCCGAGCATCTGCACGAGATAGGAGACCGTGCTCTCACCGCCGTAGTTCTGCCAATTGGTATTGGTGAGGAAGCTGATCGCGGTGTTGAACGACAGATCTTCGGCTACCGCCGACTGCCCGGCCGGATTGAACGGCAGCACGGCCTGCAAGCGCATCACGCCGTAGATGATCAGGAAGCCGCCGACGTGGAACAGCAGCATCGCGACCGTGTAGGTCAGCCAATGCTGCTCGCGCCGCTCATCGACGCCGCCGATCCAATAGATCGCGGATTCGACCGGCCGCAGCACCGGCGAGAGGAAGGTGCGCTCGCCATTGAAGACGCGCGTCATGTACCAGCCGAGCGGCTTGGCGAGCGCGACGATGACGGCGCAAAAGAGCAGGATCTGGATCCAGCCGATCACAGTCATGGGATATGTCCTTGAAGGCGCGACAGCCGGCGGTCAGAACCGCTCGGGCCGCAGCAGCGCATAGGTGAGATAGAACAGAAGGCCGAGCGACACGGCGCCGGCGAGCGAATAGTCGAAGATCATGGCCCGTCTCCTAGAGTCGCTCGCAGGCATAGGTGTAGCCGATCGCCAAGGCGAAGAAGCCGGCGGCCAGCGCCAGCATCAGGATGTCAAGCATGGTGTGCTCCTCATGCGCGCGAGAGACGCGCAAAGCGTAAGGACAGCCGGAGGCGCGCGACTTGTGATAGATCAAGCATCCCGTCGCCGTGCCCCACGATCCGCTCCATCGCGACAGATGGCATCCGGAACCATAGGTTTTCGAGACAGCGCTGCCGGGAAAGTTATAGGAATTTCATAAAGACCACGGCATTCCCGCAGTGGCTTTCGCCTGGTCGCCGCGGCGATCGCATATGGAGGCAGCCACAGCACCGAGGCATCTTTATGCGCCGCTTATTTCTCTCAGCCCCCGCCCCTCTCGCATTCCTACGGCGCCGTCGGCCACATTGCCGATCAGGGCCCATCGGGCCAACGCTCACTGACGACGGGAGGCCAGCATGGCTGCCTTGACAACACGACCGGATGTCCTGGAGCCGGCACAGCTCGCGCAGACCACCACGGCGATGCTGACGGCTTTGCTTGACGACGACGAGGGAGTCTCACCCTTGTCGGCGCGCGGGCGGCGCCGGCTGCGGATCGCAAAATTGCTGGAGACCGAGGCGCGCGTCGATGCCGCGCTCGAACTGGTCGCGTTGCAGCTGCCGCGATGGCAGCTTCGCCGCATTGCCTATGACGACGGCGAATGGCACTGCGCATTGTCGCAACAGCGCGAATTGCCGGACTGGCTCGATCGTTGCGCTGAAGCCCGCCATAGCGATCTCGCCCTCGCCATTCTCCACGCCGCGGCCGAAGCCCGCCGTCTCGAGCCAAGCGTCTCGCAGCCTGACGCAAGGCGCGGCATCACGACGGAGCCGGCGGTCGCCGACCTGCTCTGCTGCGACAATTTCTGAGCCGCCGTCATTGCCGCGATGTTGCTTTCCGCTGACAAGGCCACGGAGCTTCCGGCCGCCAGGGTGCTGCTTCGATTTCTGCTACGAATGTTGGTCCTCATCCTGTTCGCCGCGTTCGGCAGCATCGGCTTCGGTCGCAGCCTCGCTGCCCTGCTCTGGATGACGACGATCCTGTGTGCCGTGCTCGCGACGCTGCGCCGGGAGCGCGTGTTCGCCGCGAGCCTGAACCATTGGGACGAGATGATCGGCTACACCGCGCTCTATTGCGCGGTGATGGCGCTGATCCAGCCGTCCGGAAACTAAGCGCCCTTACACCGCTCTTATGCGATCGCACGCGGCGCCATCTCGAATTCCTACCCCTCGCCTTCGATATTGCCGTCCATGAGCGCCGATCGTTCCGACCGGCCTGCTCACACCACAACAAGGAACAGTCCCGTGAAAAGTCTCGAACCCCCATCGTACAACATGCCGGCCCCCGCGCTCGTCTTCATCGGCAAGAACGGACATGGCCAGTGGGTCGCCCAGGAGCAGAATGGGCTCTATGGCGGGCTGTTCGTGAGCCGCGCCGAGGCGATGAAATATGCGCTGTTCGAGAACGGCCACCATCCGGAAACCATCGTCGAGCTCGCGCGCACGATCGAGCTCGATGCCGATGG
Organism: Bradyrhizobium sp. SZCCHNRI3043; assembly: GCF_032377735.1. Taxonomy (NCBI): domain Bacteria; kingdom Pseudomonadati; phylum Pseudomonadota; class Alphaproteobacteria; order Hyphomicrobiales; family Nitrobacteraceae; genus Bradyrhizobium; species Bradyrhizobium sp. SZCCHNRI3043. Next base: position 47,173 of record NZ_JAUHID010000002.1, on the reverse strand, counting down.
CCGGCTTGCTCCGATCGGTCTGCTGTTCGCGAGCGGAAGGCGACCGGTCGCATGAGCGATGCGCTCAGGATGCAGCCTGGATCGGCCGCACGCTGGCTCGCCGGCACCATCGCGGACATTCCAACCCCGTTCGATGCCAATGGTGCGCTCGACCGCCCGGCGCTCGCCAGACTGTGCGAGCGGCAGATCGAAGCGGGCGCCAGCGCGATCCTGGTCTGCGAGACCGCAGGCGAAGCATCTACGCTCACCGCGGCAGAGCGCGAACAGGTCATTCGCACGGCAGTGACGGCGGCCGCCAATCGGGTCCACGTCATCGCCGGAGCAGGATCCAACGCGACGCTCCAGGCCGTGCAGAACACCCGCCAGGCGGCAGCCGCCGGCGCGGATGCGATCATGTCGGTGGTCCCTTACTACAACCGACCTACGGCAGAGGGAATCTACGCGCATTTCCGCGCCGTCGGCGACGCGACGGCGCTGCCGGTCATTCTGCACGATTGCCCGTCGCGCACGGGACGCGCACTGCCCGACGATACACTGGTGCGCCTTGCGCGGTGGGCGCAATTCGTCGGCCTGCGTGACGGCACCGGCGATATCGCACGGACCGTACATCTGCGATCGCGGCTTCCGGTCGGCTTCCGCCTGTTGTCAGGCGACGATGCGACGGCGGTGCCGTTCGCAGCCGCCGGAGGCGACGGCAACATCTCGCTGGTGGCCAACGTCGCACCGCAGCTCTGCGGCGCGCTTTTCGCCTATTGTCAGCGCGCCCGCTGGAGCGCTGCGCGACGGCTGCATCATCAGTTGCTGCCGCTGATCGAGGCGTTCAGCCGCGATACGCCGGCCGCAGTCAAATACGCGCTCAGTCTCCAGGGGCTCATCGCTGTCGGCGTTCGTCTGCCATTGACAGCTTTGGACTCTCCCACGATGGCAGCCGTCATGCAGGCCATGACGCTGCTCAGCGCTCACACCGCAGCCGCGTCACGGAGGCAAGAGGTCCGGTGTTGAGAGGGCCCACCGCGCGGTGCCGCGAGGACCGATCGTTCAGAAGCTCCCTTTGTCGTCAACAATCTGCGGCGACCGCGGCCGGACTCTCGCATCACCCGGCAGCGACGGAGACGCCACGGAACTGCGCCGACAGAGCAGCTCGTTGCGCAAGCGCCGCAGCTTGGCCGCGGCGATCGCGGCATGAATGGTCCTGAAGATGCCGCGCAGCGTCTTGATTGGATGCGGCCGCCGGATGGCTCTCAGGCCGATAGCGCCGCGGGCTTCGCGAAACAGGTCAACCGCGCTCATGTCCATTCTCCGTCGGGCCGGCGCCAGATCCGGCCGGCAAGGCGGAAGATGGAGCCCAGCAGCGTAGGAATGCGAGAGAGGCCGAATTCGTCTCGTATAGGAAATCAATAAGTGCAAGGAGGTTCGGCGCTTTCGCGGTAAGCGAGCTTCCACCTAGCGGCCGCGCAGCACCGCGCAAAAAAAGGGGCGGCCGATCCGGCCGCCCCGTTTGTATCATCGTCGATCGGTCAGAAGATCTTGACCGCGCTTTCCAACGTCTTCCAGACGCCCCAGGCCAGCGGCACGCCGACGAAGGCCCAGAACAGGGCGGCCTTGACGTCGAGGCCGCCCTTGCCGATGCCGAACGACCCGTGCTGGATCGCCGACTCGTTCTTGGCGAGCTCCGCCTGGTACTTCGCGACTTCGTCCGCGCTCATGTTCCACTTGTCATCGACGGGCTTGATCAGGAAGTTGCAGATCAGGCCGGCGAGCAGCATGGCGCAGAGAATATACATCGTCGTGTTGTACAGCTGGTCGCGCGGCACGCCGGCGGCGAGCTGGAACTCGCGGATGTAGTTGACGACCACCGGGCCGATGATGCCGGCTGTCGCCCAGGCGGTCAGCAGCCGGCCGTGGATGGCACCGACGAACTGGGTTCCGAACAGGTCGGCCAGATAGGCAGGTACGGTCGAGAAGCCGCCGCCATACATCGACAGGATGATGGCGAAGGCCCCCACGAAGAGCAGCTTGGACCCCATCGCTGCGAAGGTCGGCGCCAGCGCATAGAGCACGATGCCGATCAGGAAGAAGCAGTAATAGGTGTTCTTGCGGCCGATGTGATCCGAGAGCGACGCCCAGAAGAAGCGGCCGCCGATGTTGAACAACGACAACAGGCCGGCAAAGCCTGCCGCGATGCCCGCGATCGCGGCCTTCTGGCCGGCGTCGAGCTGGTTGAAGCTGACGTCGGGCAGACCGATCAGCTTGCCGGCGAAGATCTCCTGCAGCATCGGCGAGGCCATGCCGATCACGCCGATGCCTGCCGACACGTTCAAGCAGAGCACCCACCAGACCAGCCAGAACTGCGGAGTCTTGTGCGCGTTGTCGAGATGCACATGGTGCTCCGAGATCATTGCCTTCTTGACCGCAGGCGGCGTCCAGCCTTCGGGCTGCCAACCGACCGGAGCGACGCGATAGGCAAAGGCACCGATCATCATGAAGACGAAGTAGATCACGCCCATCGTGACGAAAGTCTCCCAGACACCCACCGAGGTCGGGGTCTTGAAGTAGTTCATCAGCAGGTTGGCGAGCGGAGCACCGATCATCGCGCCGCCGCCGAAGCCCATGATGGCCATGCCGGTCGCCATGCCGCGCCGGTCCGGGAACCATTTCACCAGGGTCGACACCGGCGAGATGTAGCCGAGGCCGAGGCCGATGCCGCCGATGACGCCGGCGCCGACCCACATCATCCAGAGCTGGTGCACATAGATGCCAAGCGCTGCGATCAGCAGGCCGCCACCCCAGCAGCAGGCCGCGACGGCACCCGCCTTGCGCGGTCCGGCCCGCTCGAGCCAGCCACCCCAGACCGCCGCGGAGCCACCCAGCAGTACGAAGAACAGGGTGTACATCCAGCCAAGGCTTGCGACCTTCCAGTCGCAGGTCGTCGTGAACAGCTCCTGCACCAGGGTCATGTCCGGGCAGGCCTGGGTCTTGGTCACGCCGATCGCGCGCGACAGCGGCAGCCAGAACACCGAGAAGCCATACGCCATGCCGATGCACAGATGGATGCACAGCGCAGCCGGAGGAACCAGCCAGCGGTTGAACCCCGCCTTGGCGACCGTGTGCTCACGGTCGAAGATCCCCGCTTGCGAGCCCGGGAGCGTGCCCGCGCTTTCAATGGTAGCCATGCATTCCTCCCCTACGGACTCCCGTCCAACGCAACAACGTCATGTTCTGTCCCCTTGATCAGAATCAATACGCCCACTCACCCCGCCCGCTATCGCGTACCAGAGCAGTCCCGCAACGCACAAACGTTCATCATTGGCTCGATGCGCATAACACCCCACCCGAGACGTTATGCCCTCACCATCTTTGTGCCGCTGTTCTGCCTGGCCCGCTCCCCAGCGGGCATGACTCGTCTCCCGCAACCTCCGCGGAAGCGTCTCAATTGGTGCAGAACTGAGGCAAATTGTCGATAGTAAAATGGTAATAATCGGTCGATCTTCGTGGATTGATCGCAATGCAGCGGGAATGTGTTGCTAACAAACACACAAATTCACGTGCAACCAACGCGACCGCCACTCACGGCTGTAGCCGCATTGCTCTCGATTACTTTCCGGACGCGTCACGACCATTCCTGATGGAATCAACTAATGAGATGTCCGGGCGATCAGCGACGGGACACGGCTTAACGCCGCATGCGCGGCGCTCGCGGAAACGTGAAGACGAAGCAACTTGTCCTTGCCTGGCAACAGCGTCGCAAGCCTGGACTGAGAACGCGGCATTGTTGTGAGCTCGGGTTGACGCCGCTGCGACGATAGGAAGCAGCACGATCCCTTGACACATCGATGCGTCGAGATCGCACCCGCGAACTACGTAGTTCGAGCAACCTGCAGCAGAGGATGTTCACCGCCGCACGGGTCATCCGGCCGGTCCCGCCGCCTTCTCGATCCGAAACAGAATCCCGCGCTCGGTGCGATCGACGCTCTCCACCCGATCTCCGGTCTCCCGTACCAGATTCGGGATGTCGATCACCGCAAGCGGGTCGGTACAGCACACTTCGAGCCGCTCTCCCGCCTTGAGCGTCCGTAACGCCTTCCGGGTCTTCAGCACCGGCAGTGGGCACTTCAGGCCCGTCAGATCCAGCCTCGTCATCATCATGTGCGCGACCATGGCCAAGCGGTTCCGGCACGTCAACCGGGCCGCACCATCACGGGAACCCTGAACTGGGTTCCTGGGATGCCAGAGGAACACTGGCGTTGCGAACTCGCGCGAGTTCCATCACGGAACACCAAGTTTGTCGCACAACGCCAGAACGTCCGCCAGCGGCATCGCCAGATGGTGGACGAGCGCCGCGATCGCCGGGATATCGTCGAGATGAACGCGCGGCAGCGCGGTCTCGACATCGCCGTCGCTGGCGAGCCCGACGATGCCTGGATCATCGGGAAACAGCAGCGGCTTGCCGTTGGCTGTGCGATGCACCTCGATGCGGCGATGCGGCCCGGCCTTGTAGCCTTCGATGACGACCAGATCGACGGGAGACAACTTCGCCAGAAGCTCCGCGAGTGCCGGCTCCCTTGCGCCGCGCAGCTCGTGCATCAGCGCCCAGCGCGTGCCCGACGCGACGAGGACCTCCTCGGCGCCGGCCTCGCGATGCCGCCACGAATCCTTGCCGGGAACGTCGACGTCGAACTTGTGATGGGCATGCTTGATCACCGAGACGCGCAGTCCCTGCCCCTTGAGATGAGGAATCAGCCGCGTCAGCAGCGTGGTCTTGCCGGCGCCGCTCCAGCCGGCGAGGCCGATGACTTTCATCGCGGTCTCCAGAAAAGCCCCGGCGCTTTCGCACAGCCAGGAGCGCGGGATCGATCGATGGCCCGAAGGCCGGGTGGAACGCCATATCCACGCTTCGCGCTGTCATGCCAGCAGCCCCGCGGACCAGGCAAGGCCCGTAAGCGAGGGGCATGCCGGTGCGGCCGCCCCGCAGGCGCAAATGGTGGATCGTGCGCGCCCAACGCTGACGCCCTGGCAGCAGTCGTGGTAACGAACCCGCGATGACAGCGATGACCTCGACTTCGATCCCCGGCGTGCTGCTCGCCGGCGGTCGCGCGCAGCGGATGGGCGGCGGCGACAAGCCGTTGCGCATGGTCGACGGCCGCACCATCCTGGAGCGCGTGATCGCCCGGCTGGCGCCGCAGTGCAGCCAGCTGATCCTCAATGCCAATGGCGACCCCGCGCGCTTCGCAGGCAACGGCCTGACAGTCGTGCCGGATGGTGTCGTCGGCTTTCCGGGCCCGCTCGCCGGCATTCTCGCCGGCCTCGACTGGGTTGCGGCGCACATGCCGGAGGCACGGTGGATGCTGAGCGCCGCCGGCGACTGTCCATTCCTGCCGCGTGATCTGGTCGCACGGCTGGCGACAGCGCGGGCGGCGGAGCAGGCCGAACTGGCGTTGGCGGCGTCCGGCGGACAGATCCACCCAGTGATCGGGCTGTGGCCGGTCGGGCTGCGCGAGGACCTCCGCCACGCCCTGGTCGCGGAGGACATCCGGAAGGTCACCCGCTTCACGGCGCGCTACAAGGTCGCGACCGTGAGCTGGCCGTCGGTTCCGCTGGATCCGTTCTTCAATGCCAATACCGCGCTCGACCTCGCCGAGGCGGAGCGGCTCGCAGCTCTCGAGGATTGAGGACGCCTGATGGACGCGACAACCATGGTCCGCCGCGCCGTGCTCGCCGTTGCCGTGCTCAATCTCGGATATTTCGGCATCGAGTTCGCCGTGGCGCTGGCGATCGGCTCGGTGGCGCTGTTCGCCGACAGCGTCGACTTTCTGGAAGATGCCTCGGTCAACATCCTGATTGCGCTGGCGCTGCGCTGGAGCCCGCCGCGGCGGGCGCTGCTCGGCAAGGTGCTGGCGCTGATCCTGCTGGCGCCGGCGATCGCCGGACTGTGGACCGCCGGGGAGAAGTTCTTCACGCCGATCGTGCCCGCGCCGCTGCCGCTCACCGTGACCGGCCTCGGCGCGCTGATCGTCAATCTCGGCTGCGCGCTGATCCTGGCGCGGGTCAGGGACCACCGGGGCAGCCTGACCCGCGCCGCCTTCCTGTCCGCACGCAACGACGCCTTCGCCAACATCGCGATCATCGCGGTCGGTCTCGTGACCGCCTTTGTGTGGCCCTCGATCTGGCCCGACCTGATCGTGGGCGTCGGCATCGCACTGATGAACGCCGACGCCGCACGCGAGGTGTGGGAGGCTGCGCACGAGGAGCAAATGACCGCCAAGGCCTGAACGGCCGAGGAGCCTGCGCGCGTGCGCGACGACCTCGCTGCTTGCGGCGTTGCAGCGCACAGGGTCGCTCCGCCGCTCCGCCGTCCGGCACGATTGACGGCCGCCCTGGATTGATTGCAGATAGGCGGACCGGCCGGCAGAGCCGGAACAAACAACGGCATCATGCCGGTATCGGTGGAGGACTGATTGCAACTCAGCTGCTTGAAGCGGGCGGCGTGGGCCGCAGCCGCGCTGCTGGTCACGACCGCCGCGCAGGCCGAGATCTCCGACAACGTCGTCAAGATCGGCGTGCTCAGCGACATGAACGGCCCGGCCTCGACGCCGACCGGACAAGGGTCCGTCACCGCGGCGCAGATGGCGGTCGATGATTTCGGCGGCAAGGTTCTGGACAAGCCGATCAGCGTCATCGTCGGCGATCATCAGCTCAAGCCCGACATCGGCGCGGCGATCGCGCGCCGCTGGTACGACACCGAGCAGGTCGATCTCATCGTCGACGTGCCGGTCTCCGCGGTGGGCCTCGCCGTGCAGACCATCGCCACCGAGAAGAAGAAGCTGTTCATCACCCAGTCGACCGGTTCCGCCGATTTCCACGGCAAGTTCTGCTCGCCCTACGCGATGCAATGGGTGTTCGACACCCGCGCACTCGCCACCGGCACGGCGAAGGAGGTCGTCAAGCGCGGCGGCGACAGCTGGTTCTTCATCACCGACGACTACGCTTTCGGCCATTCGCTGGAGCGCGACGCGTCGAGCGTCGTCACCGCCAATGGCGGCAAGGTCGTGGGCGCGGTGCGGCCGCCATTCGCGACGCCGGATCTGTCGTCCTTCATCCTGCAGGCGCAGGCCTCCAAGGCCAAGATCATCGGCATCGCCGCCGGCCCGCCCAACAACATGAACGAGATCAAGACCGCATCCGAGTTCGGCCTGCTCAAGGGCGGACAGCAGATGGCGGCTTTGCTCGCGCTGGTCACCGACATCCATTCGCTCGGCCTGCCGGCGGCGCAGGGGCTCCTGCTCACCACCTCGTTCTACTGGGACATGGACGACAAGACGCGGGAATGGTCGAAGCGATATTTCGCCAAGATGAACCGGATGCCGACGATGTGGCAGGCCGGCGTCTATTCCGCAGTCATGCACTATCTCAACGCCATCAAGGCGGCGGGCAGCGACGATCCGCTCGCGGTCGCCGCGAAGATGCGGGACACGCCGGTCGAGGACTTCTTCGCCCGCAACGGCAAGCTGCGCGCCGACAATCTCATGGTGCACGATCTCCTGCTGGCGCAGGTGAAATCGCCGGAGGAGAGCAAATATCCCTGGGACTACTACAAGATCCTCGCGACCATCAAAGGCGATGACGCGTTCGGCCCGCCAGATCCGGCGTGTCCGCTGATCAAGAAGTGATGGCGCACTGAACGATCGGCGGCCGCGGGCGACCGGGCCGCCGCACGCGAGCTGAATGACAACAATCGATGGGGGAAGACGAGCATGAAGCTGGCGCGCGCGCTGCTGTTCGGGCTGATCGTGGCGGCGGGACTCGCCGCCAAACCGGGGCCGGCGCTCGCCGCCTATCCGGACCGTCCCATCCGCTGGCTGATCGGCTTCGCCCCCGGCGGGCCGGTCGACATCGTCGCCCGTATCATGGCGCAGTGGCTGTCCGACCGACTGGGCCAGCAGGTCGTGGTCGAGAACCGCACCGGCTCGGGCGGCAACATCGCGGCCGCCGCCGCGATCAACGCGCCGCCGGATGGCTACACGCTGCTGTTCGTCGCGCCCAACAACGCGATCAGCACCTCGCTCTACAAGAAGCTGCCTTACGACTTCATCCGCGACACCGTGCCGGTCGCCAGCATCATGCAGCTCACCAACATGCTGGTGGTCAGCAACGACGTGCCGGCCAAGACCGTCAAGGAGTTCATTGACTATTGCAAGGCCAACCCCGGCAAGATCGCCTTCGCCTCCTCGGGCAATGGCACCTCGGTGCACATGGCGGCCGAGCTGTTCAAGGCGATGACCAAATGCGACATGCTGCACGTGCCCTATCGCGGCTCGGCGCTGGCGTTCCCGGACATCATCTCCAACAAGGTGCAGTTGATCTTCGACAATCTGCCGACGGCGCTGGAGCAGGCGCGCGGCGGCAGCGTGCGCGCGCTCGGCGTCACCTCGCCGCAGCGCTGGCCGACGGTGCCGGACGTCCCGGCGATCGCCGAGACCGTGCCGGGCTACGAATCGGTCGGCTTCTACGGCATCTCGGCGCCCAAGGGCACGCCGCCTGAGATCGTCGAGATTCTCAACAAGGCGGTCGGCGAGGCGCTGAAGGACCCCAAGCTGGTGGCACGGCTCACCGAGACCGGCGGCATCCCGCGCGCGATGACGCCGGCGGAGTTCGGCAAGCTGGTCGTCGACGAGACCGAGAAGTGGCGCAAGGTGGTGGAATTCGCCGGGGTTTCGGTGGACTAGCGTCGCGGCGGGCCGAGACCGGGCCGGCGGCGACGGCGGCGCGCCAAAACGATCCGGTAGCGGCATTGCCGGATGGCTGGCCAGGCTGTAAACGGAGCCCGAACCGTCGTTGGGGTTCCACACCGCGCCGGACAGGCCCGCTCCTGCCCGCCGCCAGCAAGACCTCCGCGCCGCGGGGCCTGTAGCTCAATGGTTAGAGCCGACCGCTCATAACGGTCTGGTTGCAGGTTCGAGTCCTGCCGGGCCCACTCGCACAGTCAATAGTTTACGGCTTGCGGGCCAAGTGCCTCTCCAGGTCAACCACTGGTTCGACCACCGATACGTTCTGCTTGCGGTCCTTTGACGCAATCGCGGCCGCGGCCTCGCGCATGTAATCCGGATGATGATGGCCATATGTGTCGAGCAGTACCTTGACCGACATTCCGAGAAAACCTGAGGCCTGCCAGGGGTCGGCGCGCCTCTGCATGAGCCACGTCGCTGCCGTGTGGCGCAGCGTGTGCGGCGAGATATTCCCCTCCCTCAGCGACGGCCCTGACAGCCGCACCGCGGTCGCAAATCCAGTTTTGACGGATTTGACCGGCTGGCCGTTCCATTCGACGAAGTGCGAACGCACTGCGCCGCGCCGCGTCCAGCGCCGCATGTGCGCCAAAAGCCGTCCTGGTATCGGTACTGGAGGCTGCCGCTTGTTAGTCGCTCGCTTGCCCTCCGCGAGGCGATAGAAGATCCCCCGATCGAGATCGACGAATGACCGGCCTCCGTCGCGCTCAGGCGAAGCCGACGCGATGGCCCCAGCGCGCGTACCAGTGTACAACCCGATCAGCAAGAAACGGGCGATATGGTGCAGCGGCCGCCGGCTCGGAGAATTCCTCCATGCGGCGACTGGCCAACTGCGAGCAAGGAAGTCGTTGCCGGGATGGAGACCTGCTCGGCCCAACGCCGGATGCGGTCAACCTACCTTGCTCATGACGTTGACCAGATCGGCATCGGCAGGCGCGTCGGCAGGAGCCAGGGTCGGAGAGGTCGCACGTTGTGGCCGCACGGACTGAGCCGTGGCGACAACGCTCGAGCGGCCGACGATGATGTGGGCGGTGATGACAGCCGGAACGCCGAGCCCGAACGCAATGTGGACCGTGCTGATCCAGGGCCGAAGCGCTTCGGATCCGACGTAGTAGAGCCCGAACGCCGTCGCGATGAGCAGACCATACATCGCGAGGCTGACGATACCGGTCGCTCGATTCTTCCCGGCACGCCACGCGCGCTGGACGTGCATGGGACCGAGCGCCCCAAGCAGCATCAGCGTCACCATTGCAGTTCCGCCATGCATGCTCAGCAGGAATGCGGCGGCCTGCTGCCACATCTCGCTGTCCAGCTCCGTGCGGGTCTTCATCTGATCGGCATAGATCCACAGCGCCCCGCTGGCGAACAAGAGTCCGAGAATTCCGTAGAGGGCGAACCGAAACAAGCCTTTAAGCCGCATGCTGGTGAACTCCTTGCCAGTCCGGTGTCGTATGAATGGCGCCGTTCGCCGCAATCAACATCGCGCTCGCCTGGAAGCGCGCCAGTGGCGCCGCAGCCTGTTGGCCAGCCACCATCACGACCTTGGTGAGGGCGTCGGCAACCATGCAGGTTGGCGCGCTCACGGTGGCGCCGTGGGCCACCCCTGTGGGCAGCCGGGTCGAAGGCGTGACGACCGCTGTATCCATTGTTTCCATCGATCGAAACGGGTCGAAGCGGCGCGCCGACGACGCGAGCGCCCCATTGCTTACTTCGACCTGGCACAAAAGCCTGTCTGGGAAACGCGGGTCGCGAATGTGGACGATGCGAGCATCGGGCCCGAAGGCGGCGAGGTCCCCACCTGCATTGACCATTGCGGAGCGCACGCCGCGGCTCTGCAACGCCGCGATCGCGCGGTCCACGGCGAACCCCTTGGCGATGCCGCCGAGATCGATCTTGACGGCGGAATCGCGGAAACGGACGCGGTCGTCGGCGAGCAACTCGATCGCAGTCGACTGTGGGACATCCGCTTGCGCCGTCGAGCCCACAGACGGCCTTCCCGCGCCGGCGACGGCAACGTCGAAGGCGCCGTCGGAGTGATGGGTCACATCGAGCGCCATCTTCAGCACGGCGTAGGTCCAAGAATGCACATTCACGACGCCGCTCGATGCCGCGCGGTTCAGCCGCGACACGTCGCTGTCGGGATCGTGGAAACTCATCAGCCGATGCACGTCGGTCACCGCGGAAAACGCAGCTTCAACGGCATTCTCCGCATCGCAGCGGTGTGCATCCGTGACGTCGATCTCGACGAATGTCCCGAGCAGAGCCCGTGCTCGTCGAAGGTTAGCGGAAGTGGCTGGCATGATACGACAGCACCTTCTTAACGCCCTCGGTCAAGTGGGTCGAGGACAGCGTGGCGCCCGAGATGTTGCGAATGTCGGAGTTGATGCGAAGCTCGTTCTGACTGCTCTTGCCGACGAACTGACCGAGCCAGCTGGCATCGTGCACCTCGCCGCCATAGGATTCGCGATAGTTCAGAATGTCGACGCGACGCACCCGCCCGTCGGGTCCGACGGCAACCGTGTAGTCAATCAGGAGGTGCTTGCCGACGACGTGATCGTAATAGAAGTAGCCGCCATTGCTCGCCTTCCATACCCTGCCCGGCTGGACTTCGGAAAAGCTGGCTCCCGGAAAAGCGGCCTTCTGCGCCTCTTCGACGCTCATGTACTGAATGGCATGGGCCGGTGCGGCGATCGACATGACGGCCACTGCGGGCGCCGTCCATTTCAACCAATCGCTCATCTCGTCCACCTCAACTTTGTTTCCATGGTACGCCCTCCCTCGCCGAACGCATTTTCGTCTTCTCAGGGCATCAATCGCTGTCAACCTCTCCTGCGAAGCCGTCTAAACGGCAGCAGCGACGCTCCGAACCATCCAGTTCAGTGCGACAATGAACCCGAGCGATCGATCACACTTTGCCTCGGCAACAGCCCTACCCGTTCGCGGGTCTGCCTCCGTCCTTGCGACGTTCGCAACCAAGCGCGCTGCAAATGGCTCCGAATGTCAGTCGAGAGAGTAGTGTTTCGATTGCGGCGAATTGCCACGTCGATGTTGGCGATTTGCCGGAGCGGCTGAGGAATAACAATGTTGCTGCAGATCGCCACGTCGCGGGGACCGCGCTCGTGCAGCTTGCGGCACGCGAGCCTGACATTTCAAAGTCATGCAAAGACGTTTGCAGCCGTTTAGACCGATTCAAAATGCGCAATTCCTTCTTCGAACCAGACCTGGAAAGCGCGTCGCGTTTGGCAGGCGATCGTCCTTCGCGGCGGTAAGGCGGCCGCGCAAGAGCATCGCTGCGCACAAACGAAGGTCGGCGCCACAGATGTGGCGCCGACCTCGTGAACGACATGGCAGAAGACCGCTGCCGCAACTACCACGGCATCTGGTTCATTGCCTCCCATGGATTGCCGCCATAGGGCGAGGGCACGACCTTGATCTTCGCCATCATGCCTCCGTCCTCATGTTCGAGAATATGGCAGTGATAGACGAACTCGCCGACCTGTGAGAACGGGATATCAACCACCACGGGCTTCGACGTGCACTGCCCGTTCCGCCACTGCTCGATGCTGCAGACCCCGCTCTGGGATTCCATTACTTCCGGGACGTTCGGAGTCGCGACGCCGAGCGGGACGTTGTCCTGCAGCATGCCCCCGCCGATGCTCCTGTTCAGCGATACTGATAGTGGCGTGTTCTCCCCCGCCTTGCTGTTGACGGTCCGGAAGCGCGTCTGGTGAATGTGGAAGTTGTGATTTTCCGTCGACAGCTGCACCAGCTCCCAGGTCTCGTGGACGGGGCGCTGTCCCGGCGCGAGCGGTAGGCAGACGATGTTCTGCGACGGGTCGAACTGGCTCACCGGAAGCTGGGTGCCGGGCACCGGGTTGCCGTTCTGATCGACCTCCTCATAGCCGAGACCGAAGGTGCCGTCGTCGGTCAGGTCGGCGATGCCGAAGAAGATCCGGCGGCGATGTCCCGCCGGCAGCGGACGGCAGCCGGCACGCAGCGGCGCAGCGTTCGCATACGGCACCTTGGCATCGAGGATGCCTGATGGCTGCATGGTCGCCAAGGCGTCGCCCCTGATGTCCATGGCGTAGGCGATGTGGTTGCGCCAACCGCGCTGGTGGAAGTGCACCTTGGCGAGATCGACCGCCGGCCACTGATCGCCGCTGCCCATCGTCAGTCCGGCCATCTTGAAGGTCGCGGAGGCAGACCGCCCGAGGCTGGCGATCGCACCCGTCGCGGGATCGCGATAGGTGACGAACACTTCGGTGCGCGAGCTCGGCATCATGACCATCTGGGTGACGCAGACCGGCTTCGAATGGAAGCCCGACGTCGGCGACGGCGGACAGGGAACGACCCTGAAGCGGGCGCCGCCGAGACGAACCATGGTGTCCATCGTCGTATCCTGCGGCAGGTTCACGCTCACGCCGTCGACCGAGATCAGCTGCATGACCATCGGCTTCTGCGTCTCGTCATCGGTCAGCTGAAGATTGTAGGACAGGCTGCCGGACGCATTGGTGAGCCGCCAGATCTCGCCATCGGGATCGGTGACCTTGATCTTCGGGAACGTCTGGCCGTTGACCGTGAAGAACCATTTGCCGCCGGAGAAGTTGGAGCCGCCATCGGCCGACAGATCGACGCCCGGGCACGACCCTTCACGCACTTCGGAGCTGCCTGCCGGAAACTGGGCGCAGAAGCCCGGATCCTGCTGGTTGATCACCTCGCCCGGCTGGACGTCCACCGGACCGCTGTCGAACTGCACCGGGCCGCCGGGCGCGACCTGAAGATCCTTCAGGATCAGATGGCGCACGCTCGCGTCCGGAAACGGCGAATGCCTGGCATCGCCATGCGCGTAGTCCGAGACCTCGCCGACCGAGATGATGCCGGCCAGCCCCTGCGAGACCTGGTTGAGCGAAATGCCATGGATGTGCGGGTGAAACCAGAACTGGCCCGACGGGTGGTTGCGCGGAATCTCGATGCGGAAATCCGCGGAGTCCATCTTGTTGGAGCCGTGCTGGTGGGTGGTCTGCGGCACCGGCATGCCGTTGGCCGAGTTGAAGACCTGAACGAAGACGTAGTCCCCGAAGGTCTGGTCGGTCAGCGTCGGCGCGCGCGGCTCGACGATCAGCCCATGGGTATGCAGGTTGGTCGGGTTGCGAAACAGATTGGCCTGACCGGGATCGGTGTTGTGGTTCACCTTGGCCGGATCGAGCTGCGGCAGCTGGTTCACCAGCCTGATCTTCAGCGTATCCCCCTTCTGCAGGGCAAGTCGCACGCCACCGTAGTCCGCCACCGCGGCGCCGGCCGGACATTTGTCGCCTGAGGCGGGCCGCCGACAGATCTCGTAGACCCAGCCGGTCGGGTTCATCGGCGAGCCCCCAGGGGGCGCATAGGTGATCGTCGAGATCGGCTTGGGGCGTGCGATCATCAGCAGATCGAGCACGCCGTGCCAGCTCCTGAACACCGTCGGCTCGGCCAGATCATGGGCCTGCGCCGCAGGACCCGCAACGGTCAAGCCGGCCAACACCGCCGCCGCTGATGTCAGTGTTCGCAGAGTTGGTTTGTGCACACGCCCGACTAACATGCCTGATCCCCATCTGGCTCGAGATACACCCGGTAAAAACGATGACGGTCTCCGGCGCGTGACAATCGAATGAGTCGTCCGAACTCATCAGCAGATCGACCGCCATCGTCCCCTCAGCTTCGTCGCTATGGATGTCGGGTGGCTCCTTTGTGACGATTTTCTTCGTTTTGTGAGAATTGCCGACCGGCGTTTAAGAATCGATCTAACAACATGGCCGGCCGCTTGCGTTGTGCGCGTGGCGGACAAGCGCCGACACAAAAACGACAACCCGCTCTCGTAGCTCGCGATGGATCTCATTAGATCGTGCCGGACGCGGACGCTGTCGGACGGATTTGTGAGTGCCCTGCTCCAAGGAGACCGAAGGATGCTGCTTGCTGTTGTTCTTGCATGGGCCTGCAATGTGACCGGCATTGCCTGCGGAGCGCCGACTACCGAGATCATCCAGAAGGCCTACGAGCAGGAAGCGCCGTCATCCGGCGTGCGCCACGACAGGGGACTGAGGATTGTCGAGGCGACATGCGACAAGGGCGACGAGGGCGGGCGCTTCCTGTGTCAGGTCTCGTTCGTGTCGGAGGACGACCCCGACAAGCGCCTGTATTTCGACATCGTTTCCGCCGCTCTCACGGACAAGGGATGGGTTCTGACGAGCGGATTGTGCAAGCGCTGAGCGCCACCGACCGACAGCCGCATCGGCTTCGATCGGGGCATGCCGGTGCGGCCGTCCGGCGTCCACCGTCGCGCCTCGATCCAGATCGGATCCATCCTCACAATTGGCGGCGTCCCGAACGTTGGCGTTGATGCATCCGAAGTAGCCTGGACTCAGGCGACAGAAAGGGCGGCCCTGCTTGAGCCAGCGGAGGCGCCGTGGGGGTTGACGGCATCTGCGCAAAACTTTCGTTAGCTGAATTTGTCGGCTGGGCCGGCGCCGGCGTCGGCAGCAGCGTGAGAACGGTGACGTCTTCGCCCCGTTGCAGCGTGACCGATCTCGCCTCGACGAGACGCAGCGTCCAACCCCGATAGTCTGCGCCGGTTCTGATCCGCAACGGCGTCTTGCTGCTCGTATCGACGAACACGGCAAGGCCGCGGTCCCCGTTCACGACGGTGCCGACGAGCGCGAGCTGCGGCCGTTCCGGAACGGACGGCTCCTGCACCACCGGAGCGGCCACGACGGCCGGCGGCGGGACATCGGTCGGCGGAGGACGGCGAGACGGCGAGAACAGCGGGCGTTCGCGCGTTGCCGACAGCTGCTCGAGCGGAATGCCCCACAATGGGTTGCCGGTGCGCGACGGCGGTCGCTGCGCGATGGACGAGGCTTGCGCCGATCCGCTCGGCTGTTCGGCGGAGACCGCTTCCGAGACGTCCAGGCCGGTCGAATGAGCGATGCCGAACGCCGACCCCACCGCCAGAACGCTGCAACAGCCGATCATGCAAAGCTTGGCGAGACTGCTCATTGCGGGCCCTGCCACTGTCCAGAGACCGTGATCAGCACGCGCAGTTTTCCGCTGGATGCCGCCGCAGGGGCGTGCCCCTCGACGACCAGCTCGTCGACGAACAGACAGGGCATGCCGGCCTCCAGATCGTAGAGGATCGGCTGCAGGTCGGACTGACCGGCCTCGAAGTTCGCGCTCCCGCTGATATGACCGTCCTTGGCACGGGGGCCCTGCACATCGAGCTGCGACGACGACACGCTGCCGCCATGACGCGTCACCACGTCGCCGAGGCGCTGCAGCAGCGCTGCTCCTGCTACGGTCACGGTCGGTCCTTCGAGAAAGGCCGATCCCGTCATGCCGGCATCGCCGTTGCTGTCCTGACGCGCGGCCGCCATGCTGTGGGCGTCCAGCAGGTGGAGTGTATCGGCGAGCGAGGTCACTTCGCTGCGCTGATCGATCATGCTCTTGATCGACAGCACCGTGACCGAGATCAGCACGATCAGCAGTCCCGCATAGGCGACCGCGGCGATCGAGGGCGATGCGGAATTATCCGTGACGAGCTTTGCGACGCTCATGTGCCAAGTCCAAAATGGGGCTTGATGCCAGCTTCGATATGGAACCGTTCTCCGGGATCCTCAGCCGAACGCGTGGTCGGCGCGAAGAAGGTCGCACGCGTGAAGTGCGCCGACTGCTCGATCAATTTGACCAGCGCCGGCGCATCCTGGGTCATTCCGACGATCTGCATCCTGTCCTTCTCGATCCGCAACTCGGTCACGTAGGTGTTGTCCGGTAGGATCCGGGACAGCGCCTCCAGCAGCACGACCGCTGCGGGAGTCTCCTGCTTGCGTCGCATCAGGCTACGCAGCGCGGCACTGTCGGCCCCTTGCAGATCGAGGCGCAGCGCTGCGCGCCGATCCGAGATCTTCTGCGCGAGCTGGCGTTGCTGCTCGTCCAGATGTCCTCCCAGCAGGCTCGTTGTCGCGAACGACAGCGCCGCCGCGAGGGCGGCGACCATCAGGAGCGCGGTGAGGACGCGACTGATACGGCCGACGTCGAACGCTCCCTCCAAGCGCTGCTCGGTCAGCCTCGTTTCGCTGAACGCAATGAGCCGGTCGTCACGCGGCGTCGGCGCCGTCTCGGGCGCAGCAAACAGGACGATCGATCCGGCACGCCAGGACTCGGCAAGGCGAATGAGCGGATCCAGCTTCGCTCTTGGTGCTGCGATCACCATGGTCCGGATGCGCTCACCCGATATCTCTACTGGCGCAGTCCTGCCGAACACGGCCTCTTCGGCCGACCACGGCGTCAGCCGATCGAGCTGCGAGCGTATCATGGCATCGAGAAACTCGACGGCCCGCTTGGGCAGATCGAGCGGCCGCCACAGGAAGCGGTCCGATCTCAGCGCCACTTCGATCCGGCTGCCGCGCAGGACTGTCTTCCAGCTCTCGGGAAGTGCGGGAAAGGCCTCGTGGCCGTCCGGCAGACGAACGCGACAATCCGGCGGGACCGGTCGCCGAGGCCGCGCGACCATCCGCATGATGAAGACGTTCCGTTCGGTCTCGATCAGCCGAATCCCCGGCCTGATATTGAGCCGGCCGATCGCGGCGACGATGGTTTCGGCGACGGAGCCGATCCAGGCCGCCAGTTCGTGGCGCACTCTCGTCGACATCGTCATCTCGGCGCCCTCCCCGCTTGTTTGAGCATCCCCGGAGCATCGACGTCATCGCGCCACGACAGCACCCGGTAAGGATCGTCACCATCGCCCAGCAGGATGACCGCCTCCGTTGCGGCCCGGCGACCGCCGTCAAAGCCGATCGTGATCCACACGCGGACGGCATCGGCGACCTCCAGCGTCGCTGCGGCGCGTGCGGGACCGAGCGCCGCGTTGAGCGACCTGACGTCTCGACGCAGGCCGGCTCGCTGCTCGAGGAAGCTCTTCAGCTGATCCGGCGTCATTCCGGGAAGCGCGGCCACCACTTCGGGGGCGGCCTCCAGCGGGTCGACCTCCCTGCGGCCGCTGAAGACGGTCACGAAGGGCATCGCCTTGTCGACCAGCGCCGGCGGCAGGTTGAGCACCAGCCGAAGCTCCTCGACATTGGCGAACGGCGCGGTGCGCGGCATGTAGTCCGCACCGGCTGTGCGGTAGAGATCGCGCTCTGTGTCCGCGCCGGTCTCGGCCGGCGGCGTTCGCCAGCCGACGATCCGCTCGGCATATTCGCCGGCCCTGTCAGCGCGCGCGCCGAGACCCTCTAACAAGGCGGCCAGCATCTGCTTGGAGGCATGATTGAGATCGATGCGAGCTGCTTCCGACCGAAACGCGACCGAGACCTGCGCATGATCGAGCCGGAACGAAAAGGCCCCGGCAGCGGGGCGCTGCGGCTTCGGCAACGCCAACAATTTGTAGGCCGCAAGCTCCAGGCCGGCGGGGACCAGCGCGGCGGATCGCAGGCGCGCATCGTCGAGCGACAGCCGCTGGGCGGTGCTGACGAGATAGACGGACAGGGCTCCCGCGAGTCCTGCGAGCGAGACAAGGAGCCAGAGCACCGCCACGAGGACGAAGCCACCTTCCCGATCATCGGGATCAGACTCTCGCGGATGGCTGTCTCGGCACATGATCATTGCTTCGATGCCGCGGAGGCACGCCCGACCGTCGCATCGGCGGAAAGCGCCTGCCTGTCGCAATTGGTGTCCGCGGGCCGGCAGACGCTGTCGGCCGACGCCGAGACACGAATGACCGCGATCCGCGACAGCGATGGCGCGCTCCCGCGGCTTCCGTCATGCACCGTCACCCGCACGGCTGCCGGCAGCTTCTCTGCATTGCGCCACGACGGACTCCAGATCCGGTCGGACCCCGCATAGGCGAACGACACCCGGTACGGCGCCTGCAGCAGCACGACCGGATCGGCGAACTCCCAGGCGGACACACTGCCAGGTGCGAAGGCCGCGCGAGTCCGCGTCAACGCCACGTCGTCGCCACCGCCGCTTTCGGCGATGCGGATCACATCGAGACCCCGGCCCCGCTGCGGTCCGAGCGCCGTTCGGACGAGCGTGATCGACGTCTCCGATCCGTCGAACAGAACGGACTTGGCCTGTCCATCGGGCCTCATGAACTCGGCGGCCGCGATATCGGCGGCAATGCGGTCGAGCGCCACGCTCACCGATTCGCTGCGCTGGATGCGATGCAGACCGCGATTCCAGTTCGGCAGCCATTGCGCCGTGATCGCGAACAGCGCGGAGACCAGCAGCCCCATCACCACCATTGCGACGAGGGCTTCGACCAGCGTGAAGCCTGCTCGACGATCGTTGACCCGTGTCGTCATCACTCGGCCCGCCTCCGGAACAGCCGGACGGTTTCCAGCTCCATGGTCGCGCCCGATGGCGATCGCACCTGGAGCATGATCTTCTGCGGGATCCAGGCGGATGCGCCGCCCGGCGCGCCGATATCGACGGGGAAGGGCTCCGCCTGCGCGCGCCAGAGATGTGCCGTCGCCTCCCCCGACTGCGTCGGAGATGCCGGCGGCAGGCGCGACGGAAAGGCCAGCCACAGCGCGTCGTAGGCGGCCTGCACCAGCGCGACGTGCTGCTCCAGCTTCCTGCTGCCGCGCGCCGAGGACCCCATGAGCGCACCGATGGCGACGAGCGACACCGCCACGATCGCAAGCGTGACGAGCGTCTCTATCAGCGTGAATCCTGCTGTCGCCCTATCGCTTCGACAGACCAGCGTTTGAGACAACTTCGATCCTTCCTGTCAGCCAAGTGACGCGAATTTGGTAGCCGGCGTCGAGATGGGTGAGCGTGATGACGCCGCCGCACGACCTGCCCCATCCGAAGAAGCTGATGGTCTCGAAGGCGGGCCGCTCGTCGCAACTGCGCGGCAGCACCGTCTCGAACCGCACGTCCGCAGGTAAGCGGACGACCTGCCCGTTCGCGCCCGAGCGGAGCGACCGCGCCTGCGCATCGATGCGAGTCGTGACCTCGAGGCCCCGCCTGATCGCGGCATTGCGATCGGCCTTCAACAGCGCAGCAGCCTCGACCGCATAGGCTTCGAGTTGCGGCCGCGAGGTCTGTCGCGATACGGCGGGGACCACGACGGACGCCAGCAGCGCGACGATCGCGAGCACGCACACCACCTCGATCAGAGTGAAGCCGGCCTCGCAGCCGTCGCGGCCCCCCATTGCTATTTGGCACCGATCGTCATCGACGAGGAGATGTCAGCGGCGAGATCCACGCCACCCTCCTGCCCGTCCGATCCGTACGACACGATCTCGTAGGGCACATGCTGCCCGGGCGAGCGGTAGACGTAAGCGTGGCTCCAGGGATCGCTCGGGACGTTTCCTCCCTTGAGATACGGTCCCGCCCAGCCTGGGATGGTCGAGGCGGGCCGGACCAGCGCGGTCAGGCCCTCCGACGAGGTCGGATAGCGGCCGGTGTCGAGATAGAACAGATCGAGCGCGCTGGAAAAACTCTGAATCTGAATCCGGGCCGTCTTGACCCGGGATTCGTTCAGGGAGGACAGCACACGCGGTCCGATCAGACCCATGATCATTCCGATGATGGCAATGACGACCAGCATCTCGACGAGCGTGAAGCCGCTCTGAGGGTCGTCGCGCGCAATGTTGGTCCGCCGCGCGGTGCCGCTGATCCCTGCCTGTTTCATGCGATGGTCCATCTTGTGCTACCCGACGAGTTGCGTCACCGACAGGAGTGCGGTCATCACCGAGACGATGAGGCCGCCAACGACGGTGCTGATGAGAATGATCGCGGCCGGACCGACGATGCCGACGATCCGATCGAGGCCGCGTTGCAGCTTCGCCTCGTAGAACTCGGCGATGCGGCCGGCGAGGACCGGCAGTTGTCCGGTCTCCTCACCGATCCGGATCATCCGCGTCGCCATCGCCGGCAGGATGTTGGTCGCTGCCAGCGCCTCCGACAACTTGCCGCCGTGACGAACGCGGTCGGCGGCGGCGTTCCACGCCGCACCGCTGCCGGTGACCGACATGATGTCGACCAGGATGCGCAGCGTCGCCGTCAATGTCAGCCCGCTGCCAAGCAGGATCGCCAGATTGCGGCAGAACACGCTCGTGCGATACGACCGGAACACGGTCGCAAGACCCGGAAGTCGGCAGACCCGCGCAACCACCGCAGCCCGTACGCCGGCGCGGCTGAAAGCGAGAAGACCTGCAGCGATCAGCGCGCTTGCCGATAGCGCCATCGCCGTGCCGTTGCCGCGCACAAAATCAGAGATGTCCAGAAATGTGTTGATAGTGGCATCGGTCCTGGCGCCGAAGTCGCGCAGCACGGCCGAAAACTGCGGCAGCACGACGATGAAGAAGAACAGCATCACCAGACACGCGGCGATCAGGACGAAACACGGATACTGCATCGCGTCACTGAGCTTGCGACGCATGGCTTCCGCGCGCGCCCGCTCGGCGCCGAGCACGTCGAGCACGTGATCGAGGGTGCCCGAGACCTCGCCGACCCGCACCAGCGCGACATACATCGCAGGAAACTGCACAGCATGATGCGACAGCGCTTCGGCGAAACTTTCTCCCGCCAGCACGCTGGATCGCAACCGGCTGATGATCGGACGCAGGCGCCCGATATCGGCGTCGCCGGCCAGCAGTTCGAGCGACTCCTCGAGCCGTGCCCCGGCTTTCAACAACAGCGCCAGATCGCGCGTGAAGGTCGTGACATCGCCGTGGGTCGGACCGCCGAGCAGCGCAAGCATGTCGCGCGCGACGAAGCTCGCGGTCCTTTCCTCGATCGTCTCGATCGGCAACAGCCGCAGATACTCGATCCGGTCAATCACCTCCTTGGCCGTCGCAGCCGAGATCGTGCCGCGCACCACGTCGCCGTTCTCGGTCAGTGCGCGATAGCGGAACTTGCTCACCGGCTCACCGCAACGTTGTAACGCGCAGGATTTCCGCGACCGACGTGGCGCCGGCCCGGCACTTTTCGAGGCCATCGTCGAGCATCGTGGTCATGCCGTTCAGAATGGCGCTGCGGTCGATCACGGCCGCATCGGCCGTGCCCTGGATCAGCGATCGGATCTCCGGATTTAGCTCCAGGACCTCGAAGATGCCGAGCCGGCCGCGATAGCCGGTACCGCCGCAGCTCTCACAGCCCGCCGGCTCATAGACCGTCTCGCCGACGTCGAAGCCTACCGCGGCGTAGCGCGGGTCCGCGCAGAGATCGGCGGCGCTCAGCATCCTTTTCGACCTGCAGCGCTCGCACAGCCGGCGCACCAGCCGCTGCGCGATCACCGCGCGGAGCGTCGATCGCAACAGAAAATCTTCGACGCCGAGATCGAGCAACCGCGGCACCGCCGCCGCAGCGTTTTCGGTGTGCAGCGTGGTCAGCACGAGATGGCCGGTCAGCGCCGCATGGACCGCGACATGGGCGGTCTCGTCGTCGCGCACCTCGCCGACCATGATGACATCCGGGTCCTGCCTCACGAAGGACCGCAAGGCAGAGGCGAAGGTCAACCCGATCGATGGCTTGACCTGCGACTGGTTGATGCCGGGAATCTCGTACTCGACCGGATCCTCGATCGTGAGGATCTTCCGCGTCGGCTCGTTGAGGATCGACAGCGCGGTCGCGAGCGTCGTGGTCTTGCCGCTGCCGGTCGGCCCGCAGATCACGATCATGCCATGCGGCAGCGCCAGCAGCCGGCGGAGCGATCGATCGTCGTGCGGGGCAAAGCCGAGCCTCTCGATGGCGAGCAGGCCCCGGTCCTTCGGCAGCAGCCGGATCACCGCCGACTCGCCATGCTGCGTCGGCATCACGGCAACGCGCACGTCGAGCTCGAAGCGGCCGGCGCGGAGCCGCGCAGCGCCATCCTGCGGCAGGCGCCGTTCGGCGATATTCAGCCCGGCGACGATCTTGATGCGCGAGATGACGGCTTGGGGCAGCACGCCCGACGGCTCAGGGACCGGCTTCAGCAGGCCGTCCACGCGCATCCGGACCGACAACCCGCTCCGCATCGCTTCAACGTGAATGTCGCTGGCGCGCAGCTCGACCGCCTGCTCGAACAGATCGTTGACGGCGCGCACCACCGGCGCTCCGGTGGCGAGGTCGCGCAAGCTCTCGATGTCGTCGTCGCGCAGCTGCGGCGCGGCCACCTCGTTGCGCGCAGGCACCTCGTCATCACCGGCGAGCCGGTTCAGCGCGGTGGCAATGTCCTCGGTGGAGGCCACCACCAGCTCGACCGCGCCACCGAACACCAGCTCCGCGGCGCGTGCAGCCGCGGTGTCGCAGGGATCGGCCACCGCAAGGCAGCGTCCATGCGCGGCGGATTGGAACGGAAAGACCATCGTCTCGCGCAGGAAGCGCCGTGAAAAATGCTCGGCCAGCGGGTTGGACGCTAGCAGTTCGGACAGCGCGATCCGAGGCAATCCGAGCTGTCGCGCGATGTCGTCGGCGGATTCGGGAATTGCGGCATCGGTCGCCGCCGTTGATCTCATCCCCGCGCTTTCGCGCGCCGCGCCGACCGGTCGAGCGGCGAGACCGTCCGCCCCTCCGCCACCCTGCAGATCGTCAGCAAATCGGAGAAGAGGAGTCGAGCTCATGGCGCGTCCCGTGATGGATCGTTGTCGATCACCTCATTGCCGAGGGCCGGATCGTTGAACGGTTCGTTGTCGATGCCAAAGATGACACTTCTGCGGTGACCTGATTAGAAGAACTACAAACCTGAATCCGATGCGGCCGCACCAACCCTGGTCGTCTGTGTCTGCCGCCATTCGAGCGCGAGGCGCTGACCGTCGACGATCTGATCAGGTGACATCCTGAGTGCGACCGCATCGCGAATTCGCAGATAAGGTTCGCGCAGGGGAACGGGCGCGGCAGCCGCTGCCAGGCTCAGCCATTTGTAGGCCAGCACATGGTCCCGGCACACGCCACGCCCCTTGTCGTAGCTCAGGCCCAAATGGTGCTGCGCCGTGGGATCGCCGCGTTCGGCGGCTCCGGCATAGAACTCGACCGCGGCCTCGTAGGACTGCGGAACACCGAACCCGTTGTCGTACATGTAGCCCAGCGCGGTCATGGCCCGCGGATGTCCGCGCTGCGCCATCGGCGCCAGCAACGCCGCCGCCCTGACATAGTCGCCATGCGCGAGCGCGGCCCATCCGTCTCCCTTCGGCCGCGCGCCGGACGGAGCGGTGCTCAAGGCAAGCGCCAGAATGGCGAAGGCGGCCGTCGCTTGCCTCGTCATCGATTGCTCCGCGGCGCCTGGAGCGCACTCGTCGACACCGGCCTGATCGTGCCGCGCAGCTTGGAGCGCAGCTCCTCGGCGACGTAGTGCGCGTCAGTGCCGTCGCGGATGATCTGGGGGCGAATGAAGATGATCAGCTCGGTCCGTCCGCGGCTGCGGTCGTTGTTGCTGAACAGGTCGCCGAGGCCCGGGATCTGGTCGATCCCCGGAATGCCACTGCGGGTGCCCTGATGGGTCTCGCTGATGAGACCGGCCAGCAGGACGGTCTGGCCGCTGGCGACTGCGACCGAACTCTTCACCTTGCGCTGCGCAACCGTCGGCGTGAGGCTGTTGGCGGTCTGCGGCGAGACGTTGCTGATCTCCTGCTCGATCTCCAGCCGGACGTTGCCGTTCTCGTTGACCCGCGGAGCGACCCGCAGGATGATTCCGGTGTTGCGGTAATCGATCGTGTTGACGACCGTGTTGTTTGTCGTGAGCACCGTCGCGCTGCCGGTCGACACCGGCACCTGATCGCCGACCTGCAAAGTCGCCGCCTGGTTGTCGATCACCACCAGCGATGGGTTGGACAGCACCTTGACGTCGGTGACCGTATGCAACGCGCTCAGGATCGCGCTCGGCTGGGATTCCGAACCGACCAGGAAATTGAACCCGGGGAAAGCGCGGCTAAGAAAGGCGTTGGTGATCGTTCCCGCGGCCGAGGCAACCGTTGCCGGCGCCGATGTCGAGGTGGTGTTGAGCACTGACCCCTGGTCGGGCTTCAGGCCGAGATTCTTGCTGGTGAGATAGGCCTGCACGCCGTAGTTCAGCGAATCGTTGAGCGTGACTTCGGCGATCGTCGCGTCGATTGCGACCTGCAGCTGCGGACGATCGCACTGACGCAGGGTGGCTTCGATCAGCCGGTAGTTTTCCCTGTCCGCGTAGATGAGAAGCGTGTTGTTGACGACGTCGGGCGTGATCCGCACGCCCTCCATGAGCGGCTTGCCGCCCGCGCCCGTTGCGCGCGATTCCGATCCCGCATCGAGGCCAGCCTGGGTCGGTGGCGGCGTCCCGCCGAAGCCGCGGTTGGCGACAAGGCCGGCGTTGCCCTGCTGCTGGCTCGCGAAGCCGCCCGACTGTGCCGTCGTGCCGGCGGCCGAGAGCCGCTCGCTGCTCGAGCTCGACGATGCTCCAGACCCAGGAGCGAGGTCCGAGGACGACGCTTCGGCCGCGCTGCCCGCGTTTCCGGTGAACATGTCATTCAGCACCCGCGCCATCTGGCGCGCCTCGCCATACTTGACACGGTAGACATGCACGCTGTTGCGCAGCGTGTTTCCGGCATCCAGCCGCTTGATCCAGGTCTCCGCCGTGTGCAGCAGCGCCGGCTTGCGGCTGATGACCATGACGGCGTTCATCCGGCTGACCGTCTGGAACTTGACCATGTTCTGGCCGAGCCCGCTATCGCCGGTGTCCATGATCTTCTCGAGCTCGGCGACGATCGGCTCGGGATTGCCATTGACGATCGGAAAGATCCCGACCGACTGTCCCCGCATCCAGTCCGCATCGAAGCTCAGCGCGGCATCGATCGCGGTGCGGCGCTCGGCGCCGGTCCCCTGAATCAGCAGCAGGTTGCGGCCCGGATCGGCCCGCACCGTGCCCGGCTTGAGCGCAAAGCTGTCGAGCAGCTTCAGCAGTGTCGGGGCGGAGACATATTGCAGCGGCAGCACGGAGATGCCGTAGCCGGGCTCTGCCGAGCCTCCGGCGGGATCGACGTTGCCGGCGCCGACCGCGTCGCCGAGCGGAATCAGCCGGTATCCGGAGTTGTCGCGAACCAGCGCCGTCCCCGAGAGCCGGAGCGCGTTCTCGAGCACGTAGGCAACGTCCGATTTCGGGACCGGGCGCACCGAGGACAGGCTGACCGTTCCCTGGATCCTTGGATCGATGGTGTAGCCGACGCCGAGGACGTCGCCGAGCACGACCTTGGCCACCGTCGCGATCGGCGTATTCTCGAAGTTCAGCTCGAACCCGTTGCCAACCGGCTGCGAATGCGCCGCCACCTGCTGGATCGGAAGCGAGCCCGCGGCCGGCGCTTCCGCTCGCGCATCCCTGGCATCTCGTGCATCGTCGTTGCCACCATAGATTTCGGCACGGGCGCGCCGCGCCGCCGGCGACTGCTCCGGCATCGCCTGCCTGGGATAGCGCGGCGAAAGGTCGATCCGGCCCACCTTGTCAAGCACGTCATCACCGCGGCTATCGCTGCCGAGCGTCGCCGGGTTGCAGCCCGCCAACGCGATCGACGTCATGACCAGCGTTGCGAGCGTGCGGCATCGCAGCCAACCTGCGCTCAAATCAGCAATCTCAACCACTCGCCCGCCCACCCGATCTGCCGAGTCCGTTCTTCGTTTCGAGGCACGCCCGGGCGGAGAGCGGCTGCTTTCCGCCCGGGTCCTCCAACCTGTGTCTCGCGAGGAGACGCCGCTGCCGTCAGGCCGCGGCCCCTGCGCGCGTCGGTCGGCTACCAGAGCCAGCCGACGCCCGCGAGAACCCGATCGGACATCGCCCCCGCCGCGCTGTGATCGATCACCTTGGTGTAGTTCAGCTTGTAGACAAGGCTCGGATTGGGAAACACGGCAATGCCGACATCGTGGAACGTCATGTCACCGCTGCCCGTGATGTTGTTCAGGCCGTTGGTGAGATCGGAGCCGAGCATGCCCGACGTCTGGAAATTCTGTCGGGTATAGCGGTAGAACGGCACGATGTCGTAGTCGTTCGGCGCCCTGAAGTGGTAGGCGATCTCGCCGGAATAGCCCCACATGTTCTTGCCGACGTTGTTGTCGTCGACGAGATCATTGTTGGCGCGGAGGTTCTCCGGATTGGAGAAGTTTACGTGGGCATATTCAGCCCGCAGCTCCAGCCCGGTGTTCGGAACGCGATAGCGAGCCTCGGTATTGAAGATCGTCATCGCGTTCTTGCCGAGCGGCACCTCGCTGCCGTCCGGCAGCGTCGCATAGGCGCCCCGCGGCGTGACGTTCGGCGAATAATAGATCGCCGAGCTTCCGGCAAAGCCGGGGAGGAACGATGGCGTGTAGCTCAGCCGGAGCGTATAGGCGAGCTCGTTGCTCAGCTGCCGATAGTCGCCGATCGGCGCTCGCGACAGTGCGAGCGCTTCCGAGCCGCTGATGCCGCCTTCATAGCCGCCCGGATTGATGTGGCCATTGTCGCCGCGATGATCGAATCCGTCACCGAAGTCCTCCGCGCTCTGGCTGACCTGGAACTGGTAGTTCAAGCCATCGATGATCTTGCCATGAAATCCTGCCGATGGCGCATACCACGTCGTCGGGATCAGGCCGTTGGCGAGCTCCGGCCGATGCACGCTGTAGAATAGCGTCGGCTCGTGATACAGGTTGGTGAAGGAGATCGGGATCAGGTCGATACCCGGAGAGCGCAGGGTGAAGTGGTCGTTGAACTTGATGTCGAAGAAGGCCTGCTCGACCTCGACCGCACCGTGGAGCTTGTCGTCATTGTCGAACGCGATGCCGCCATGCTCCCATTCCAGCTCCGCGTTGAAGGTGATGGAGTCATTGACCTGATAGGTCGGCAGCAAGACCAGGCGGGCCATGTCGAAGCCGTTCTGCCACTGACCGTTAGCTGCGGGATTTTGCACCGAGCCGAACTTGATCTCGCCGTACATGCCGATCTTCATGCCGGGGACCGGCGACGGCGCGGCACCGAACAGGTCTCTGCTGGGCTGCGGCGCAGGCGCTTTCAGATCGGCTGCTGGGAGAAATCGCGGCTTGGAATCCGAATCGGCGAACGCTGCCGCGAGCCGTGATGCCGGGGACGACGATGGTGCGGCATCAGCCGCCTTCGATCCACTGGCCTTGACGTCCTTCGGGTCGGCGAGCGCCATGGCATTGCCGACCGGCAGCCTGGATGCAGCCTGTGCGTTGTCGGATGCCTTCGCGCCGCCGGCACGCGCGTCCTTGGCGCCGATCAGAGGCATCGGATCGGACGGGCGGCGGGATGCAAGTGATGCGGACTGCCCGACGCTGGTCGTCTTCTTTGCCTTGGCGTCCTTGAGCTCGACTTGAAGGCTGTTGATGCGCTGCTCCATGGACTCGAGCTTCGCCATCAGCGCTTTGACGGCTGCCCCGTCCGTGGACCGCGCCGAACCGGCTTCGGCCGCCTGGGCTGCTGCCGCGCTCAACGCCAATGTCGATACCGCGGCAAGCAGAGATGGCAGGAGTCGGTCGCGGCCGCGAAGCGGGCCGCCGCCTTTGCCAATACTCAAAGCGCCGTCGTGTGAAGACGCGGAGCAATCTGCGCGCCTTCCGCTGCAGCTAATCAAGACCATCAGTCAAACCTCCCCATGATGATGCGCGGACGTGCATCCCCTTCGCCCGCGCCGCCGTGAGCACAGAATTCGTGCGCGACTGCGAGCCATTCGCGCTAGAAGCCCGCGATGTCGATACTTGGGCTCGTCGGGGATGCTCGCGTGTCAGCACTTGGGCGGCGCTCGTTGCGCGGCAGAGGCGCGGCTGGGCCTACCAATCGCTCGGACCCTGCCGAGATCTGGCTAAGTGTTTTCAGTCATTGATAATTGCTGCTGGGTTCATGTCCGGCGTGCGAAGCGCTGAGTAGCGCAGCGTAGAGCTGCATTCATGCCTTTGCATCGCGAAGTAATAAGCGATGTCACACTTCGTCAGCGACGGCCCTACTCCGAAAGAAATTGCGTTGGCGCGATGGCGCAGCTCGGACGAAGCGATGGAATCCGACGAAAAACCGCAAGTGATCGCGACTGAGATTGCGGCAAGACGCCGCATGCTTCTCTCATGGAGATGCCGCATCTACGCACGCGAATACCAGCCGTTTCCGATCAAGGCAGTCAAACCGGAAAGACGCTCGGCTTCTTTAAAGGGATTCTAAACCGGTTACGCGAACCGACAGCGGCGGTTCTCGAAATGATAACAAATCAGTTGGCGCAATTTTCAGGACCGACGACACGCCCGGACTAGCTCCCATCATTACGCCGCATTGCGTGACGCTACTATTCGCCAGTTAGTGCGGTCTATCTGACGTTGGCTTCAGTATTCCCTCGAATGCCGTCGACGAAAGACGTCGCCTGGCCACATCGGGATCGTGAATAGTCAGATACGTCCATCTTCTTCGACGCGCGTGACGGAATTTTCTGCAAAGCGGGACGAACGTCAGGACGGGAGTTGAGGGTGAACCGATTGCTTCGCTTGGTCGCCGCTATCATCGGAGAGGCACTATGAACGCTGTCCATCGGTTGGAGCCGGCGGCCGGACCGTTGCAGAATGTTCTTGGATATCTCACCGAGATGATCCTGCGCGATGCACGTGCGGTCGCGCGCCTGTCTGACCATCGGCTTGCGGGCGGACAATGCTTCGTGTTTCATCAGCATGAGCTGGAGAAGCTGCCCGGCATTACCTACAACACGTTCGATGCTGATGGCCCCGTGTGGCTCTCCATCGAACGCCTGGTCGCCACCGATCCTCCCGCCGTCGAGTACGACCTGGCGATGTGGATCGACGTGTCCGCCGATCCGGACCGTCGCCCTCTGGTTCGGCAGCGCGTGACGATCACGGTGCACGCGGCGGAAAAAGACCTGCTGATCGCGGCCGGTCACGCACGCGCCGAGCACTGCTCGCCGGCGAACGGCCCGGGGGTGGCCGCCGGGCTCTGGAGCGTGCGATTGCATCTTGAGCAGCGCCCGGACATCGTCGAGCGTCTGGACCGCTATCTCGCCGGCTCGTGGGCCAATTGGGCCGCGGCCGAGCGGCCACGCCGCAAGACCATCGCGGTTCACCAGCGATTGCGCGAGATGGCTCGCGTGGCGGGAGCCGGAGGCAACGATGGCAGCTGCGAAATCGTGTGGGGCGTTGGCGTGTCACGCTGGCGGCGACAAGGCCGCGAGCTGGATCTGCCGCTGCTCGAACGCCTGGTCGAGATCGAGGTCCTCGATGGCTCCGACACCGAAATCAGAATCCGGCCCCGCATGGTCGGCGCGACGGCCAATCTCAAGGCGTTCGAACCGCCGACATCAGCGGCCGGCTTGGCGGGGCAAACGGCCGAGCAGTTGCTCGAGACGATCGAGCGCGGCAACGAGCTTTCGCCATTCCAGCCCGCCAGCTTCGAGCCGGTTCTCAGCGCCATCGGCTCACAGCTCGACCCGCATGGGATCTACTGTCCCACCATGCCCGACTCCGCGTTGCTGCTTCCCGAGGAGGACGAGCAACTGGTCGTCTCCGATCGCTGGGTGGTCTTTGCGCGGCCGCGCTCCGACGCACTGCTGTTGCGCGACATCGAGCGGCTAAAGCGAGCGATCGAATACGCGCCGGGCGACGCGTGCTGCCTGGCCGCACTGTCTCGCCTCCTACTTGGCGCGCCGGACCACGAAGCGCATGACGGCGCGCGCCGTCGTCTATCCGGCGTGATCGGTGACCCGATCGACATCGGGCCGGATGCGCAGATCGCGGCGGATCACGGCGACCTGTTCTTTCCGCTGCCGACGAACTCCGACCAGATGGAGATCGTGCGACAGCTCCGGCGATCGGACGGACTTGTCGTGCAAGGCGCGCGCGGGTCCGAGCGCACGTCCACCCTCGTCAATCTGGTTTGCCATCACCTCGCAATGGGCCTGCGCGTTCTCGTCGTCTCGCGCAACGAGGCTGCACTTGGACTGTTGTCCGAGAAGCTGCCGCGCGCCGTCCGTGATCTGACGGTCGATCTGACCGGCTCCGACAAGGACGTCTTGAAGCATGCGGAGACAGTCGTCAGCCGGCTGCTGTCGATCCTCAAGACGACGAACCCGCGCGCGCAGGCGGAACAGGTCAATCGGCTGGAGCGCGACATCATCGCGACCAGCGTCGAGATATCGCGTCTCGATGACGCGTTCGCAGATATCGCCAGCCGCAGCATGCTGCGGTCACCCGGTGTCCCCGACCTGCCGTTCGACGCGTTGACGACGCTGATCGCCGACCGCGACGCCTATGCCTGGTTCACCGATCAGCCGTCACGATTCGTGAGTGAGAACGACCTTCTGGTTGCGGCGGTCGAGCAGGCCCGTGAGGCGCGTGTTCGGCTGGGTGCCGATCTCGCATATGTCGACGACGCGCTCCCGGAAATCGCGGCCCTGCCGGACGCCGCGACCGTGAGACGTCTGCACCAGGACCTGCAGCCGGTGCGGATCGACGGCGAAAGCCGTGACGGCCGGCTTGCCTGCCAGATCATCGCGGAGCTCGGGCCGGACGGAGCGGACTTGCTCGCCGGCGACCTCGACGCGCTCGCGGCGGCCCACCGGGTCATTGCCGACGAGCCCTGGCTCGCAGCGCTGTCGCCGGTCGGCCGCAAGGCCGATGCAATGTCGGTTGACGGTGGCATCCTCGTCGATTTTGCCCGCGATGCGTCGTCCCTGCTGTCGCAACGTGCCGGCTTCCTGGTTCGGCCGGTGGAAACGCCGGCGGACGCCTTCGCCAGCCAGGAACTGCTCACGATTGTCGAACGGCTGTCGGCCGGAGCAAGGCCGTTCGCGACATTCTCCCTGTCCGGCCGTGCGTTGAAGCAGACCGTGGAGGCGATCAGGGTGGCGGGCTTCGCGCCGAAAGGCGCGGCCGACTGGGGCCATGTTCGCGACTATCTGACCTGGCGTCGTCACCTGCATTCGCTCGACGCCAGATGGCGATCGCTGGCGGCCGAAATCGGTGCGCCTGCGCCCGAGCCGGACTCCTCTCACACGTTCCACGGTCACGAGCGCGTCGTCAAAAGCGTCGAGGCCGCGATCGTGCTGGCGGCGCTGGCGAAGCGCAATGTTCTCACCGCCGCACCGAAGCTGTCGATGTCGGACGACGCGATCGCCGGATTGCTCGGCGACGGCCGACGACTTTCTGCGCTGGCAGCTGCGGTGAGGAGCATGGCTCTCCGCATCACCAAGCAGCGGCTGGAGCTCACCCGGCTGAACGGGCTGTTTCGCGGCAGCGGTAAGCTCACAACGCTGGCTCATGCCGACGTGCTGTCGCAGATCGGCTGCGATGGTGTCGAGCCGCGCGACATCGAGACGCGTTGGACCACCCTTCGCACCCGGCTGAAGTCGCTGCACGACCGGCGCCAGGATCTCGAGCTGCTCGACGAGGTCTGCCGAGCGATGACCGAGGCCGGAGCAGATGCCTTCGCCCGTCGGCTCAGGACCGAGCCGGCACATCCGCAGACCGGCGATCCGGTGCTCGTTGCAGATTGGATGATGGCCTGGAACTGGGCGGTGCTGATGCGGCAGAACGAAGGCATCGGTCAGCATCAGCGCTTGCGAGATCTGTCCGACCAGCGCGCGGCGATGGAGATGCGACTGCGCGAGCTGTTCGGCCAGGTGGTCGTGGCACGGATGCATCTCGGCCTGGTACAGAACACCGGCAGCGCCATGAGGCAGGCCCTCACCGTGTTCATGACCACGCTGCGAAAAATGGCAGCGACCTGTTCCGGCCCCACCGCATGCCGGTTGCGTCAGGTTACACGCGAGGCACTCGAGAGCTGCTACGAAGGCATCCCATGCCAGCTCGTGCCGGCATGGCGCGTGGCCGAGCAGCTACCGGCCCGGCTCGGCGCATTTGATCTCGTCGTCATCGACGATGCCTCGCAATCCGATCTGCGCGAACTCACTGCGATGCTCCGGGCCCGCAAGGTCGTCGTCATCGAGGACGATCGGCAGACCGGCGAGCGCGTCGCGCAAGGTGAGCACGACATCGAAACCATCGCACGCAGCATCCTGCGCAGCGGTCCGGCTGCCATGCGCCAGTTCCTGCTGCCGGGCGCAGCGCTCTGCGATTTCGTCAAGATGCTGTTTCCCGACCGGATGATCAGACTTCGGGAGCACGCTCGCCGGGTCGATCCGGTCGCGCTTGCAGCCGTCGGCTCACCGCAGCCATCGGCACAGCCGGCAACCGGTATGCATCCGGCTGCCACGGGACCCGCTGCTGGCACGGCGGCGGATCACCCTGCATCTGCGCAATCCCTGACGCGCCGCGCCTATTCGCTGGAAGACGAGATCGCCACGGTGGCCGAAAGCCTGTCGATGGCCCGGCTGTCGGAGCAACGCGACGAGCCGGCCATCTCGATCGAGAGTCCGGTGCCGGATTGGCTGAGCAACAGGACAGGCGCCGGCATCGATGCACGCCCATCGCGGCGCGGGGCGCGTGAGGTCGCGACCGACGAAACGCCTGCCGCCTCGTCGTCTGATACGCCCGCCTCTGCGCCGCCAACGTCCGTCGCGCCCGCAGCGCCGGTCGAAATCGCGGAGAATGAGCCGCCCGTGGCCGATCGTTTTGCGCAGGCTGCAAGGCCGCCGGCGGACGATGTCGCCGTCGCACGAGTGGCCGTGCTCGCCCACGAGGTGGAAACGTCCGAGACGATGACACTCGGTCAAGCCGAGTCGGAGCCTGCCGCTGTCCGTATCGATCATCGCGCGCTGTCGCCGGGTCGGCGTCCGCGGCCTGATCATGGAGCGAGGCGTCCACACCGCTCGCTCCGCCGGCACATGATGGCCGCTGCCGCCGGCTTGGCGGTCGCGGTGGTTGGCGCATCGATCTACTGGCAGCCGGCGGCGAGCCGGATCACGACGTCCTGGCAGACGGTCTTGAACCGACTCCCGGTCTCCTGGAATGCGGCCTCGCCGGCCGCCGCGCTACCGGCCGGCACCGAGCCCCGCAAGGTCACCGCGGATCGGATCACGCCCGACGTCAGGGGCGGTGCAGGCGGCGATGCGATCACCACGGGGAACGCGACCGCGACGATGGTATCCCACGCCGTGCTGTATCAGGAGGATCCGCAGGATCCGAACGGCAAGCGCTATCTCGGGAAGGTAACCTGGCATGTCGAGCCTGAGGCAGGAGCGGTGCCGGCATCGATCAAAGGCGATGTGGAGATCGACAAGAGGATGAAGGCGACGTTGTCGCTGCGTCCAAATAAGGAAACCGAAATGCCAGCGAGCCACATCATGGAGATCAAGTTCAACTGGCCGGACGATCCGTCTCACGTCGGGGTGGAGACTTTGAAGGGCGTCAGCATGAAGCCCAAGGAAGCGGGCCGCGGGACCCCGTTGACCACCATGACCGCCAAAGTGACGCCAGAGTTCTTCATGATCGCGCTGTCGGCGGGTGATGTCGACATGAAGCGGAACGTGTTGCTGCTCAAGGGCAAGGACTGGATCGACATCCCGATCGTCTACAATGGCGGCAGCCGGGCGGTGCTGGCGATCGAGAAGGGAGCGGACGGTGAGCGTGCATTCAAGGATGCGTTTGCCGCCTGGGGCCAATGACTCGGCGGCAAGGCCGGCGCACGAAAGGTGTCCGATGATCGGCATCGACGTCGTCGCGCCAGCGCAGGCGCCGGCCACCGATCGAGACGAGCGACCGCTGACCGCCGTGACCTATCCGGTGCCTTGCGAGCAGTGCGGCCGGATCGTGCGGGTGGCGATGAACACGCTGCGCCCGCTCAGTTTCCACAGTGTCGACGAGCAGGTCGCCTGCCCCGAGATCCAGGAGCGCCGCAGCAGGGGCGACGGCGGACTGTTGTTGATGATGTGCGGCCCCTTGAAGCAATCGCTCGCCGCACGATGCGATGCGGCCGAGGTCGAGGCCACCGCTCCCGGTGGCGGACAGGCGGGACGGGTCGTCTGCAGCATTCCCGGCGTCTCGATCGCTCAATACGCCCCGAACGAGGCGCGCAGCCGCGCGGAGATCTGGCAGGCGCACGGCTACGACAAGCTGGCCACGACGCTTCGTGCGGCCGCGGCGAGGGCGGAGCGCAGGCCGCTGGTCTGGACCCGCGCTGCGGCGGCCGGCCTCGGCGCATTGTTGCTCGCTGCCGCCGCTAGCTGGTTCATGCTGGCGCGGGAGCCGGCCGCTCCCCCACCAACACAGCCGCAAGCCGCCGAGGCCTCTGTGGCCGCGTCGAGCCGCGCAAGCATCGAGAGTTCGGGGCGCGTCGTCACGGCAGAGGCCATGTCGGCCGCGACCGCCCCCGCCCCGGCGCCGATGCCGGACGCGCCCTCGGACACTGCAACGCTCTCGCGTTCCGCGGAAACCGCGCCGCTCGAGGCGCCCGCCCTGCTCGCGTCGGCAAGCGCTGCGACCGCTCCCGAGACTGCGCCGGCAGCAGAGTCGACTGCGACCCCAGGGCCGGCGGAGGCAGCGGCGATTCGCCTGCCTGACATGGTGATGATTCCAGGAGGGGAATTCGCGATGGGCGGCGTCGAGCGCTCCGAGCTTCCGGTCCACCGCGTCACGATCAAGCCGTTCGCGCTCGGCAAATACCCCGTCACGATTGGCGAGTGGAAGGCGTGCGTGGCTGACAGGGCATGCGCCGACGTGATGAGCGGCCCGGACGACAACCCCGTGACAAATGTCGGCTACGACGACGCCAGGGGCTATCTGGCTTGGCTCTCGCGGGCCGTCGGCAAGCCGTTCCGGCTCCCGACCGAGGCCGAATGGGAATATGCAGCGCGCGGCGGCGCAACGACGGCGTTCTGGTGGGGCGACCAGATGCGCTCCGGCATGGCCAATTGCAACGGATGCAACGAGCCCGGCGCGCCCGCGCAGCTCATGAAGGTCGGAAGCTTTGCGGTCAATCCGTTTGGCCTGTTCGACATGGGCGGAAGCGTCGACCAATGGGTGGCCGACAGCTGGCACAAGAGCTATCAGGGCGCGCCGTCCGATGGCTCGGCATGGATCGACGAGCAGAGCTTCGTCCATGTCATTCGCTCGGGTTCATGGAAGAAGGATGCGAGCTATGCCCGCAGCGGGAGCCGCGATCGCTATGATGGGCGCGTCAGGTATCCGACCCATGGCTTCCGCCTCGCTCTTTCGCTCTGATGCGGCCGCTGTATGCTGAGCCAGGTCAGGGTGCCGTCGACACCGATGCCGGGCCTGCGCCCGCAAATGTCTCGCACCACAGCGAACACCAGCGTCGCAGATCCGCAGGACGCCTGTTCTGCCGAGCCTCTTTATTCAAATTCTTATCGGGAATCGTAGGACGAGACCGATCGAAACCTCAAATTTGCCGCGCTACGCCCCATTCATAGACCGGCTACACCGTTCGATATTTGCGATCGATGATCGTCGTTGTTTATGAGTTGGGGATTTATGTGGAGTGAGAAATCTACGCGTCGCGCGCCGCTATTGGATCTGACGCCCTGGCGACGACGTCGTCTCGCCACAGTCGCGACGCTCGGGTCCACCGTGTTGGCCTGCACGCTGGTGCTGTTGCCGCCTTTCGCATGGGCGCAGGCGAAAACGACGCCGAAGGACGCCTACCTGTATTTCATCACGCCAACCGACGGCGACACCGTGAAGAGCGCGTTCTGGTGCCGCTTCGGACTTCGCAACATGGGCGTGACCCATGCCGGTGACGCCTTTGCCAATACCGGCCATCATCACCTCCTGATCGACGCCGATGAGCCGATCAGCCCAGGCGAGCCGATTCCGCAGGACAGAAAGCACCTGCACTACGGCGCGGGCGAGACCGAGGCTCTGATCGAGCTGCCCCCCGGCAAGCATACCCTGCAGCTCGTCCTGGGCGACGGCATGCACTTCAACTTCGATCCGCCGCTGGTATCGAAGAAGATCACGATCACCGTGAGCAGTGCTTCGCAGAGGCACGGGCGGAGCGCCACTCACGCCCACCGGCGGACGCGGCATCTTCACGCGCACACCGCGCGTCAGGCGGCGCAACCGTCGGCCGCCGAAGCGCCGCCGCCCGATCCGGCAAAATCGGCGGGAGCCGTCGATTTCATCAAGAGCTTCCTGTCGGGTGCGAAATGAACCTCCGCCGCTCCCCCATGGAGCCGGTTCGGCCGGCACATCAGTTCATCGCGACGTGCCGAAGCCTCCAACCGCAGCGCTGCATTTGTCCGGCTCGGCTCTATTGATACGACCTCCAGACGCGTGGCTTGCTTCGCCTCGGCGAGCGCCAAGAGCGATCATCAGCATCGGTCCAAGCTCGGAGGCGAGGCGCTGGGAGACCACGCCATTGATCGTCCGGAACAGGTACGACAGGAAATAACCAGCCGCGAATGGAATGAACACCAGAGCCGTAACGGTCCAGCCTGGGATTGCTGGCACCACCGACCTTGGCGTCAACGCCCATCCTGCCGAACATGTAGTCCGGCTCGAGCTCCCGGTGACCTCTTCCGAGCCGCTGCTCAGCGCATTGGTCCCTGCGCAAAGCGAAAGGGATCCTCGCCGCCCTCCCCGGCAGCCGGCACACCCCCGCGAATGCTCGTTAGCCGCGCCGACCTCGCCCTGCAGACGCGGGGACGCGCCGACACGCTCGTCGACCATGTCGTCGCCGATGTCGCCGCCCGGGGATTCCACGGGGCCAGTTGCGCAGACGTCGCACGCGCTTCGTGATCGTGTTCGCGGGCTGCACGCATACCACGGCGCGATGGCTCGATGGCCTCGCCGAGAACGGCCGGCTGCTCCTCCCGCTGACCACCGAGGATTGGTCCGGCCTCCTGCTGCGCGTGGTCCGCCGCGGCACTTCTTTCGACGCCTCGTCCACCGGTGGGGTCAGCATCTACCCCTGCAAAAATGGCCGCGATGAGGACGCCAGCCGCCGGCTGAAGAGCGCACTCGAGAGCGCGAACACGGTGAATGTCCCGATCCGGGCACTCCACCGCGGGAACCCATCGTCCGCAAGATTCCGGACGGGTCTGGTATCATGCCCCTGGCTTTTGGCTGGAGCGATAAGGAGCTGAGACCGATAGGCCCGCACAGGAGGCCGAGGTCGGCAGCAGTAGCACCGTCTGACCCGAGTGATCCCCCGAAGGAAACGACCAAGATTTCATTCCGGCCGCGGCGGCGGAACGCATCGGCCAAGGCTCCGAGATACGACGGCGCAACACGATTGATCGGTCAACCCGCACTCCGAGTCGCAGATCCTGCACTCGTTGCGTAGCTCCACCGAGTTTTTCGCCGGAGTTCGCTAGACTACGATCAGTGCCGAAATCGCCTTTCACTTTGCTGACAAAAAGCTCGATTGCGGCACTCAGCTCGACCGAACGAGCACGGTTGAACGCTAGCCATGTCAATGGCTTGCTGATCAACAGGCGAGCCGCTTTTATCTTGCCATCAGACCCTGCCCTCTTCTCACCTGATCTTTCGGCAAAGATTTCTGTCAGATCATTGCTAAGAGGCTTACGGTCGAGCCGCAAAGAGTTAGCAGGCAGATCGATTTCCGTGGCGAGAGCGCACCATCATCGGTTGGCGGGTGATATCGTTCAATTGCGACTATCATCTCGCTTCAGACCTGCACCAGGGGTGCATAGGGTGTGAAATCTCCCTTCCCTTCCTTCCTTGATCCTTGGCTTGGCTTCTCGTCCTCTTCCGGGGCTTGTGGATCAGCCAGATCTCAGCGGACAAATCGCTTAAGTCCTGCGGTCGGCAAGTCGATATGGCTACAGTTGCGCTGCCAACAAACTGCCTTCCGAGTGCGACGTTCGTGGAGGCTCTTTGCATTACGATCGGGCGAGCATATTCCTACCCCCGTATAGCAATGAGACTATCTCGGCAGTCCCGCTGCAGACCGATCGCGGCTCGCAGCGGCCGATCGATCCTGGGAATCGTCAGCCTGATAAATTGGACCAAGACGATTCGGCGCCGCGGGGCCAAGGATGAAGCCGCTTCCAACGCGTGGCAACTGACGCACGCCGCCTGACTTTCTGCCCACCCACGGCAAATCAGATGTCGGTTGTCAGTCGATTTTCGGCCAGACGTCAGCACCAAGCTCGCCACTGCATGCCGACGTCGTTGGCGATATTGTTCCGTGCAGGATGCGCACTAAGCCCATGATCTCGCGAAATTGGCAAACCAGCGCGATCCAGAAACGTCGGACGAATCGTTCGTCCGCCTGGAAGTCGTATCTGTGATCGACTGTTCGATTTATGCTCTCGCGAGCCGGGCTGAAGGACCGGCGAGCCCCCGGCCGTGTGCACGCGGCCGCGCCGCCGGTTCGGCTTGCGGGAGCGGCAGCGCTGAAGACCGTGCGTGCAGACGGCCGCGCAACCGGTGTCAACCGGTTGCGCGGCTTGTGCTCAGGCGGCACGCTCCATCAGGCGCCTGGCCTTGCTTTCGAGCTCGAGTCTTCCGTCCTGATGCGCCTTGCTTCGGGCCACGGCGGTGATGCCCTGCACGAAGTCGAAGATGCTCTCCGGCTTGCGGTTCTCCTCGCCAAGAACGGCTTCAATGACCTTCGATGTCTCGGCTTTGGAAAAGCCATTCTTGCGCAGAAAGCTCTCCCGGTCCTCATCCGTGCGAGCAACGATCCGCTGCCGTGCGGCTGCAATACCAGCGACAAACGGCGCGGGCGAGGAATTGGCAAAACTCGTCAATGCCGGTGCAGCTTCATGCGCAAACCGCTGCGCGGCGAACTTCGAATGCCGGATGGTGATCAAAGTTCTCCACGCCCCAGAGATTGCGGTTCATGCAGACGGCGCGCAGATAGAAGCTCGCTATGCCAAGCGTCTTGCTCCCGACCTCACTGTTCCAACAGTAGAAGCCCCGGAAATAGACATCGGGCGAGCCGTCCGGCAGCCGTCCCGCCTCGATTGGATTGGTGTCGTCGACCAGAAACAGGAACACGTCGCGATCACTGGCATAGAGCGTGGTCGTATCCTTGGTCACGTCCACGAAGGGATTATGGCTCATGCTCGACCAGTCCAGCACGCCCGGCACTTTCCATCGTGTGTCACCGGTGCCATTGCCGGCGATCTGCACAACGGCGGCAACGAGTTCAAGCCGATCAATGCCGTGCAGACGATCTGCGTGGTGAGGCCGGGTCACCCTCGTCGAGCTTCATTTCATCCTTCGGCCCGACAAAGCGCGAAAGCTTTCTGCTTAAAATCCGGCCGACGTCGTCCATGATCGTAAAGGCGGCCGGCACGAATACGAGGCTGAGAAAGGTCGAGGCGAGCAGCCCGCCAATCAATGCGACCGCCATGGGGGAACGGAATGCGCCGCCTTCGCCGACTCCCAATGCAGAAGGGACCATGCCTGCGGTCATAGCCGCTGTGGTCATGATCACGGGCTGAGCGCGCTTGCGGCCGGCTTCGATCAACGCCTTCGTGCGCTCCACACCGCTCGCCACCTCGGTGATTGCGAGGTCCACCAGCAGGATCGCGTTCTTCGTTACGATTCCCATCAGCATGAGGAAGCCGATAATGGCCGAGAGGTTGATGGCATTGCCGGTCAGAAGCAGCGCAAGGAACGCTCCGCCGATCGAAAGCGGCATGGAGAAGATAATGGTGATCGGATGCATCGCGTCGGCGAAGAGAAGAACGAGGACGGAGAGCACCATGAGTACGCCTGCAGCGATCGCGAGCGAAAAACTCGAAAAAACTTCTTCCATGATCTCTGAATCGCCGAACCTTGCGATCGTCACACCGGCTGGCAAGTTTCGCGCCGAGGGCAGCGCCATAACCTGCTCGATCGCCTCGCCGAGCGGGGTGTTTCCGACGAGATCGGCCTGGATCGCGACGCGACGCCTGCTGTCATAGCGTTCGATGGTCGTCGGCCCCTCGCCGAAGCCGACGTCGGCGACCGTGGCCAACGATACGGTGCCGTTCTTGGCCCTGATTCGCAGCATATCGAGGGTCGATAGATCGCCCCGCGCCCGCTCGTCGAGTTGCACGCGGATCGGTACTTGCCGGTCGATGGCCGAGAACTTCGCCAGATTTGCGGATGTATCTCCGATCATCGCAATCCGTGCAACTTCGGCGATCTGCGTCCCGGAGATTCCGAGATCGGCAGCCTCCTCCAGCCTTGGCAAGATGCGAATCTCCGGCCGGGCAAGAGCCACAGTCGAGACGACATTCGCGAGAACGGAGACGTTCTGCCGGACGTCCCGCTCCACCGCGAGCGCCGCCTGCTCAACTGCGGCGCCATCGGGTCCGGAAAGGATCAGCGTGAACTCGCGTCCGCCGCCGCCATTGCCGAAGCTGTAACGTATGTCCGCGATCGCGCTGAGCGTCGCGCGCATGTCGTGCTCGAATGCCTTCTGGTCGTGCGACCGGTTCCTGCGCGCAACGAGCTCGACGATGATGGTGGCCTTGCGGACGTCACCGGCGGTGACGCTCAGCCCGTTGGCGCCGGCGGCGCCGCCGGTGACATAGACGCTCCTGACTTCTGGCCGTTTCGCGAGCAGGGCCGTGATGCGGTCCGCGGCGGCCGCGGTATCCGCGATCGTCGAGCCCGGTGGCAGCTCGATCTGGAGAACCGAACGCGACAGGTCATTGGTCGGCAGAAAGCCAAGCGGTAAGGATCCTGCGACCATTAGCGAGCCCAGGAAGACCAGCGCCGCAAGCGCGAGCGTGACGAAGCGGTGGCGAAGCGACCATTCGAGCATGCGAAGATAGTGCCGCATGATCACTCCGTGCCCTTCGGCATGGTGCTGACGGTCGCGAAGGAAATATGCCGCCAGTAGCGGCGTTATCAGCCTTGCGACCAGCAGAGAAAACGCCACTGCAATTGCGACCGTGAGGCCGAACTGCTTGAAGTATTGACCGGCGATGCCGCCCATGAAGCTGACCGGCACGAACATGGCGACGATGGTCATGGTCGTCGCGACGACCGCGAGCCCGATCTCGTCGGCCGCCTGGAGCGCGGCGCGATAGGGTGATTTGCCCATCCGGATGTGCCGGACGATGTTCTCGATCTCGACGATCGCATCATCGACCAGGATGCCGGTGACCAGCGTGATCGCAAGCAGACTAACGGCGTTCAGCGAAAACCCGATGAGGTCCATCGCCCAGAAGGTCGGAAGTATTGACAGTGGTATCGCGAGCACGGAAATCGCCGTCGCTCGAAGGTCGCGCAGAAAAATCAATACGACGATGACCGCGAGGATTGCGCCTTCGGCCAACGTCTGCATGGTGGCTCTATAATCGGACTTGGTATAGCGCACCGTGCTGTCGATCTCGGACACAGACAGGTCGGGATGCTCGTTGGTGAGCGCCTGCAACTTCTTCGCGACCGCCTCCGCGACGGCCACGTCGGAGAAGCCCTTTGCACGAAAGACACCGAAGGCGACCACCGGACTCCCATTGAGGCGAGCAAAGCTGCGTGCTTCGGCTGCGCCATCGGTGACCGTGGCAATCTCCTTCAACGCAGCCCTTCGACCGCCCGGCAGCACGATCGCGCTATTGGTCAGTCCGTCGATCGTCGCGGCCCCCGCGAGCATCCGTATGGTTTGCTCTCCCGACCCCACTTCACCGCGCCCGCCGGTGAGATCGACATTGGTCGCTCGCAGTTGCGAGTTCACGTCCGCCGCGGTGATGCCAAGTGCGATCAGCCGGTCGGGCAGCAGCGACACCCGGATTTCACGATCGGCGCCGCCCGCACGCTTGACCTGCGCGACGCCCCGAACGCCCTGAAGCGCCCCCGTGATGACGTCATCGACGAACCAGGACACCTGCTCGGTCGTCCAAGAGGGAATCGACACGGCATAGGTAACGATTGCCATCCCTTCGACCTCCACCCGCTGTATCGAGGGTTCCTCGATGCTCTGCGGCAACTCCGACCGGATGTTAGCCATCGCATTGCGGACGTCGTTGACCGCACGGTCCGCCGGCGTCCCCAGTTGAAACTCGACGGTCGTCACGGAGACCCCGTCAGAGATGCTCGACGTGACGTGCTTGACCCCGACGACCCCGGTCGCCGCATTCTCTACGTTCTTCGTGACCTGCGTTTCCAGCTCACTCGGCGCAGCGCCGGTCTGGGCGATCGTGACGGTCACGATGGGGATGTCGATGTTGGGCATCTGCGTTATCGGCAGGGTCTTCAGGCTGACCGCGCCGAGCACGATCAGGACGCCAAACAACACCAATGACGGAATAGGCTTACGAATCGACCAGGCGGAGATGTTGAGGGCCATATCAATCTGCCCGCCCTGGTCCGGCATCGCTGCGGACCGGCAAGATCCGTTCGCCTGGCCTGACAAAAGCGGCGGCTCGAACGACGACCTCCTGACCTTCGATCAGCCCGTCGACAATTTCGACACGGGTGCCGCGTTTGAGGCCGGTCTGGACATTGCGGATTTCGACGACATCGTTGGTCGCAAGCTGAACATAGGTGCCATTCTTGCTGAAGCTCACGGCGGACAACGGCACAGTGATGGCTTGTCGCTTGCCGATTGTAATGCTGCCGCGGGCAAAAACACCGGCCCTCATGGCCGTATGCGGCGGGAGCGCGACCGCGACGCGGCCGAGACGGCTCGATTTGTCTACAGTGGGATCGACCAGCCGCACATGGCCGATGACGGCCTCGCTGACGCCGGGCAGCCAAACCTCGACGTCTTGGCTTGGCTCGATCTGTGGAAGCACCGTTTCCGGAACCTCGGCATCGAATTCGATTTGACCGTTGCGGACGAGCCGGAATAGAGGTTCGCCCCCCGTGCCGGCCACCGCGCCCAGGCGGGCGGCGCGGTGCGAGATAATCCCCGCAGACGGCGCCTTCAGTTCGGTTCGCGCGATTTTCAGCTCGATCTCGCCACGCTGCGCCTCCGCAAACGCTTCCTGGGCTTCGGCCATGCGCAAATTCTCCGCAGCGGCAGCGGACTTTGCCGCGGCGACCTTGGCCTGGGTCTCACGCGTCAGGAGGTGCGCTGGAGATATCGCGCCGGTCGCGTTCAAGGTTTGCGTGCGTTTCAACGTCTCCGCCGCTTCCGCTTCGTTGGCTTGCATCTCCGTCAACGACGCGTTCATCTGCGCGACCGACGCTTGGGTTATCGCGATCATCGCGGTGTTTTGCGCGAGCTGTGTCCGGAGCATCGTGCTGTCGAGGCGAGCGAGCACCTGCCCTTCTTCGACGCGATCGCCGACGTCGGCCAGCATCTCGACGATACGTAACCCGTCGACTTCCGCACCGACAACATCCTCCTCTCGGGCCACGAGGGATCCGGTCACCGCGAGTGTCTCGGTGATCGAATGCCGTACGGCTCGGGCGAGCGTCGTGGCGATCGGTGCGGCCCCCGGGCGCTCGGCTGCGTCCCGTCGCGGATCGGAGATTTGCGTTGCGACCGCTTCGGCCTGCTGGCGCCCCGCGCCGATCACAGCGAAGATGTAGACGCAGACCGTGACGACGAGCACTAGGAGGGCGATCCAAGCGAACCTTAACACCGGCCTTTTCACCCGACTACCTTCCTTTGGATCCGACCGCGAAGCCGGCATGATGTGAATCCGACGGCCGGCGTCAGCATCCGCGATCGACCGCTTTTCGAATGAGTATGGCGTATGCCGTTCGAGGATCAGGACGGATCAAACCGTTCCCAACGTCCCGCGTATCAAACCAGCGTCGACGTCGATCGTCCGGCGGCTGGCGGCCTCCGCAGGAGTACCGACAGGGTCGAACCTGTGACGCGGATTTCCCTGAGAGCTGGCCGACGATCCGCCCGCCGCAAGCCGTTCGACCAGTTCCGCAATCTCGTCACGAGCGTTGTGGCGGACGAACGCGGTGCGTAACGCTTGCGCACCGCGTCGGTATTGCGGCTTGGTGAGCACGGCGCGGACCGCCTCGCGAATCTGCGAGGCGGATGGCCGGCCGGTTCCAAGATTGATGCCGGCGCCTGCCCACGCGACCCGCGCAGCGATTTCCGGTTTTTCCTCACTATCCCCGGCAACCACCAACGGCACACCGAGACTGAGCGCGTGATTGACGGCGCCATAACCGCCATTGGTCACCATGACGCTCACCTTCGGGAGCAGGCGGTCGAACGGCAGGAATGTCACCGCCTTCGCATTGGGCTGCAACA
Source organism: Bradyrhizobium sp. SZCCHNRI3043 (assembly GCF_032377735.1). Classification (NCBI taxonomy): domain Bacteria; kingdom Pseudomonadati; phylum Pseudomonadota; class Alphaproteobacteria; order Hyphomicrobiales; family Nitrobacteraceae; genus Bradyrhizobium; species Bradyrhizobium sp. SZCCHNRI3043. The sequence continues at coordinate 2,389 of NZ_JAUHID010000002.1, read as the reverse complement.
CCACCGGGATCGATTCGACTGGTGGGCCGCCGGTGCATGCGATCACCGTCAGTTCCTCGTTCGCCAGGGCCGTCAGAGTTGGTCCGACAAGCTGCCCAAGATCGCCGTTTGCGAGAGTGCCTTGCGTGACGAGTACGATCGGACCCGCTTTGTCGACGTCGTCCCACCAAGGCGGCGGGTGGAAGCCGATCGATGGCGGTGGCAGCAGCGGTCCGACGAAGCGGATGCTGTCTGGCATCTTGCCACGCGAATATTCGAACTCCTTGGCCGTAAGCTGCAAATACAGATCCGGCAGCGTGATCATGCTATCGAACAGAAATGCCGGCAGAGGGCGCGCCCCGTTCTTCACCAGGACATCGTTGAAGTATTGCTGCACCGAGCCGAAGATCGCTTGTTGCAGGTGGCTGTTCATTGCAGCATTGCGCGCGCGATCGGCTGGCGTGATGGATGGCGGGAGCGCGGTGCCGAAGAATGCGGTGTCCGCGCTCGACAAGGCGAGAGCGGTGATCCCGAGCGCGACGATCGGGGCTCTTTTTTCCGGCGGCCCGAGCACGAGCGGAAAGGTCCCGCAGAACATCGTATCGGTGATGATCGCATCGAAAGGAAAGTCGCGGCGCAAGTCGCGTATCCCGGCGGCCTGATGCGGCATTGCATCCGCAAAGATGTGCTTCAATCCGAAGCAGAGCTGAGCGGGGCCAGGTGCAATCTTGCGGCGTTCGGGAAAGCGCTCGTCGAGCTTCCGATAATCGACGTCGATTTCCGGGCGAAACGCGACGAAGCGCGCGCCGGTCGCCTCCACTCGCTCTCTGAACAGGCTCCCGCTATATACGACGACCTCGTGGCCGCGACCAACGAGGAGTTGGGCAACGGCCAACAAGGGAAATACGTGACCGGGTAGCGCGGTGACCGCGATGAGAAACCGCGCCATGTTGTGCTCTCCTATCCTAACCCACCAACCGATCGCTGTTCATTTCGCCGTTTCTGGCAACCGCATCGGACACAGTTCCTGCGAGCCGCAGATTGACAAAATAGCGTTCGAGAAGGGCCGCGCTGACCGGAGCGATCGCCGCGCCCACCGCAGCCAAGTGTTCCTGCGTGAAGTCCGAGGTAATTTCCGGGTGCGATCGCGACGTGTCCTCCTTTGACACGATCGACAGGACGGCTGCGAGATCATCGTCCTGTGTTTCGGCAAGCCGCCGTCGTCCAATGTCGATCCATTGATCGAGCGGCACGAGGTCGAGCCGAAGGCCGAGCCGGCGAAAGATCCGTGGGACCTCCCGCACATCAATTGGCTCACGGTTCATGAGATGATAGACGCTTCCCCAGGACGCTTCCCTGCCCGCGAGCCGGACGATCGCTCGCGCGACGTCATCGGCCGGCGTCATGTTCAACATCAGGTCCAGGTCGGGAATCGCGCCAAGTTCCGCATAGAGCCGGACAAGGCGCCAGATCAGATCCGTTTCGTTGCAGATTCCGTTCGCGCGATCACCAGTGACGCTGCTGAGGCGATAGATCGACAGCGGCAGGCCGCGAAGCTGCGCCTGCCGGACGAGCGTGTCGCCGACCCACTTGCTTTGGCTATAGCCGCTCGCGAGACCCTGCCACGAGGTCAGATCAGTCTGCTCCGACACCGGCCCAGACTGATATTTGTCGATCACCGCAAGGGTGGAAACGTAGTGCAGCCGCTTTGGTCGTCCACTCACGGTCCAATCGAGCAGCGTGAGGACGCTGTCCACATTGGCGGGTTTTATCGCAGCATAGTGATGGAGGAATTCGACGCTCGCGCCGCAATGATAGATCGCTTCGCACTCGTCTCGCACAATGCGGACACCCCTCTCATCGAGTCCGAGAGCCGGATGTCCGAGATTTCCGGTCAGAACCTCGATACGATCCTCGTCCCAACACGCCGAAAGCTTTCGCTTATCGAGCGCCTGCCGCAAACGGGCTTCGGCCGATTGCCGATCTGGGGCGCGAACGTGGCAGGCGATTTGCGCGTCCGTCTCCTGGATCAGCGTGGAGAGAAGATGACTGCCGACGAAGCCGGTGGCGCCCGTCAGGAAAATGCGTTTGGGCTTCTGCGGCGCGCGCCCGCCGATCAGCCTGATGTGCGTCGGCAGGAGAATGTCGCGGGACAAGTCCAGCGGCCCCTCCGAAGGTCCGTCGAGATCGAGCTGCGCTGCGAGGTCCCGGACGATGGGCGTCGCATAGACCGCCGTGATCGGGAAGTCCGGCTGGATCTCGTCGCGGATGCGGCGGCCAAGACGGATGGCGAGCAGCGAATGGCCGCCGAGATCGAAGAAGTTGTCATGGACCCCGACGCGCTCGAGCCCGAGGGTCTCGGCAAACAGAGCGCAGAGTTTCTCTTCGCGTGGTGTCCGCGGCGGGGTGT